>NZ_JADCLR010000021.1:0-574228 GCF_015233815.1 Dysgonomonas sp. GY617 | reverse complement strand
TATGTATAACCTTGTCAATGATCGCTTCTTTTTGCTTCTGGTAACAACCATCTCTCGGTTGTAAAGCGAGTGCAAAAGTAGTCCCTTTTATAATACACTCCAAATAATTTATATACTATTTTTGAAAGTTTTTTCGCGTTTTTGCTTAACTGCTATTTAAACAGTGTTTTACAACATGATTTATTTTGAAAGTTTTTTTCAAAACATCGAAAGCTTGACCAACACTACAATCACAGAAGCAAAAAAGGTAAATTTTGAGGCTGAAAATTTAACATCAAAGATTTACAAAATGGATAAAAAATCCTTTTATCTTAATAAAACCAATAGAATCGACATCTATAAAGAAAGAGAAGCCGACTTTATGGTCTGCTTCTCTTTCTTATTATCTTATTATATATAGAACATCTGTTTACTCCCACTCTATAGTTGCAGGTGGTTTAGATGATATATCATATACTACACGATTCACTCCTTTTACCTTATTGATAATCTCATTAGAGACTTTAGCAAGGAACTCATAGGGTAAATGTGCCCAATCGGCAGTCATAGCATCTGTAGAGGTTACTGCACGAAGTGCGATTGTAAATTCATAAGTACGCTCATCTCCCATTACTCCTACTGATTTTACGGGTAGAAGGATTGCTCCTGCTTGCCACACCTTATCATATAGGTGATAATCGTTCAGCATCTTTATATAGATGTCATCAGCATTTTGAAGTATCTCTACCTTTTCGGCAGTAATATCTCCTAAAACACGGATACCAAGACCCGGCCCTGGAAATGGATGGCGTTTGATAAGATGTTCCATCATGCCTAACTCTAAACCAATACGACGAACTTCGTCCTTAAATAACAACTTCAAAGGTTCTACCAGTTTCAGGTTCATCTTTTCAGGAAGTCCACCTACATTATGGTGTGACTTAATTACTGTGCCTGTTATTGAAAGCGATTCAATAATATCTGGATAGATAGTACCTTGTCCCAACCATTTTATATCTTTCAGCTTATGAGCTTCTTCATCGAAGACATCTATAAAGCCTTTTCCTATAATCTTTCTCTTCTCTTCGGGATCAGCAACACCTGCTAATGCTTTGTAGAATCTTTCTTTTGCATTAACTCCTATAACATGCAAGCCTAGGTGCTCATAGTCTTTTTGAACTCTCTCGAATTCATTTTTACGTAACAAACCATGATCAACAAATACACATGTCAGGTTTTTTCCAATTGCTTTGTTTAGTAATACTGCTGTTACAGAGGAATCAACTCCTCCCGACAGTGCCAGTATAACCTTATCATCACCTAGCTGAGCTTTAAGTTCGGCAACGGTAGATTCAATGAATGAAGCCGGAGTCCAGTCTTTTTTGCAACCACAGATATTCAAAAAGTTATTCAATAACTTAGTTCCATCTACTGTATGAAATACTTCTGGGTGAAATTGTACTCCCCAAGTTTGTTCTCCTTGTATTTTATAAGCAGCAGCTTTTACATCTTCTGTGCTTGCTATTATATCGAAAGTCTCAGGCAATACGGTTATAGTATCTCCATGAGACATCCACACTTGCGAATCTTTAGCTATACCATCAAATAATGGATCTTTGGCAATAGACACAAGATGTGCTCTACCATATTCACGAGAATCGCCTTTTTCGACTTTTCCTTCTGATGTATGCGCTAAAAATTGTGCTCCATAACAAATACCTAATACTGGATACTTCTTTCTGATTTCTGATAGATCGGCACTAAATGCATCTTTATCGTTTACAGAAAAAGGACTACCTGAAAGGATTACACCTTTTACAGTAGCATCGTCTTTAGGAAACTTGTTATAAGGAACTATTTCGCAGTATGTATTCAGTTCGCGAACACGGCGACCAATTAATTGGGTGGTTTGTGAGCCAAAATCGAGGATAATAATCTTTTCGAGCATAGGAGAATAGTTATTTAAGTAATGGTAAATAAAAGAATATCACTTTTTTAGTCAGTAACAATCTTTGGTTGATACATTTACCAAAGCAATAGAAAGGTTTAGCACCTTAATTCTTTTATGCATACAAAGATAAAAAGATTATTATTAAATTTTATATTTGAGGGCTGTAACATTTTATTCTCTTGTTACGTCTTTAGTATAAAGAGAGATTCATTATGAAAAAAGCAATTATATACTTATTCTCATTTATACTTAGTTTTTCGGCTTCAGGTAAGACTTTGGAGGATATTATTTCCGAATTTTCTAAAACTCCGCATGCAGAAAACGTCAATCTGAGAAAATTTCTATTTTCATCATTAACAATAGTGAATTGGGGCAGTAAAGATTTCAATAAAAAGATCAACTCAATGTCTGTACTCGATCTCGAAAGTTGTTCTAGAGATACCAAGCTTCAATTTGCTGAACAAATAGAAAATCTGGAGATAGAAGGCTATGAAGTATTAATGAAAGTAAAGGACGATGATGATAATGTGCTGATAATGTCGAAAAGTAAAAAAGGCAAGGTTAAAGAATTAATTATAATCACCGTAAACGATCCTACCATAATCAGGCTAAAAGGTAATTTTAAGCTAAGCGATTTAGCTGATATAAAGAAAGAATACGGAGGAACAAAGAGGAACTAGTAAAAACATTAGCAAGTAAATATTCCATAGTAAATGGATGCTGTAACATTTAAAGAGAAATATATTCCCTATCATCAAAAGCTGTATAGAGTTGCGTACAGACTTCTTGAGGATGCTTGCGATGCCGAAGATGTTGTACAGGAAGCTTACATAAAATTATGGAATAAACGGGATGAATTAAGAGATGTAACAAACAGTGAGGCATATTGTGTAATTTTGCTCCGTAATTTATGTCTCGATTTTTTAAGAGCAAAAAAGAAACATCTATTTCAATCAACAGAAGATACTGTAATATCAGACAGTATGGTACTTTCGGACGAAATAGAAACCGTTGATGAAATTAAACATATAGAAACTATAATAGATCTTTTACCTGAACAGCAGCGGAAGATTATAAAACTAAGACACTTTGATGATTATTCGAATGAGGAAATTGAGGAAATAATGGGCTTGACAAGTGTAAATGTAAGAGTATTGATGTCGAGAGCCAGAAAAAAAATCAAGGAACTTTTTAATAGTTACAATTATGGACATTAAAGATATAAAGAGCCTACTTCATTCATTTTATGAAGGAGAGACTTCGAAAGAGGAAGAGAAAATACTCTCTGATTTTTTTGAAACAGAAAGTGTTCCCAAGGATATGGAGGACGAAAGAAGAATATTTCTTAAGCTATATTCGGCTCACCGAAACAATGTACCTGCACATTTAGAGGAAAGACTAAATACACTGATTGACAATTTAGCAGAAGAAGAAAGCCATAAAACATCTCATATTACTTTGCCAACAAGGCACCTTAGTAAATCTGTGAGATGGGCAATGAGTATAGCTGCCAGTGTACTGATTATTTTATCAGCAGGTATCTTTGCACACTTTGGAAACAACGGAAACAACAATAAAATGCTTGTAGACACCTATTCAAATCCGGAAGAGGCATATCTGGAAACTCAGAAAACGTTACTACTTGTATCTGGCAAACTCAATAAGGGCATTAAACAAATCGAAAAAGTAAACGATATCATAGATAAAGACGTACAGTTATGAAAAGGCTAATAGTATTAATATTTATCGCAGTCTCTGTGACTTCACTTAGCAAGGCACAATCTGAAATTGTAATAAACATGGATGATTTGCAAGCAGAGATATTTAGTGAGCTGGCTAAGATACCACCAAGCATCCCCGCTATTGACCTAGATATGGATGCCATGAAGGTTGAAATTAGCGAAAGCCTTGCAAATATGGAAAACCAACTAAATTGGGTAGATCTTGGCGACCTTGAAAATCTATCTAATCTGGAGAGTTTGGATTTTCAAAATCTGACAGTGAATCCTTCTCAACCCTCTATTAATATTGTGGTGAGTGATACTAACCAAGGAAATACCTATGCCTACGTTAAAAGTGAAACATCAAAGGGAGAAAACAATCACACATATTCTTATACCATAAATGAAACTCCACAAAACAATGATGACCTCTTCTCCCGTTTATCTAATCTTAAAGGAGTTCAAGTCGTATATATTTCAAAATCGATGCTGGGTATGATGCCCAATATGGATATGCCGGGTGTAGATATAGGAAACATTGCAAGCAAATTAGAATCTCTTGAAATATATACAGCAGAAGAAGAGCTTGCTTCGAAACGATTAACCAGTGCGTCAGAAGGGTTATTAAAAGGTGGAGATTACGAAACTCTAATGCTAATTAAAGACGAGGATTCTAAAACTGCTTTTTATGTAAAAAAGAATAAGTCGAATCAAAGCTCTGAGATGCTGATGATAACACAAGATGGAGCCGATGCAACTATTATCAGATTCTTGGGAAACTTTTCTATTCAGGATATCAAGAATATTGCCAACAAACACAATACTAATATGAATATTAATACCACTATAAATACAAACACCTCTACCAGACTAAGCGAAGCTGAGTTGAATATAAGAATCAAAGAAGCACAAAAGAGAAATAAGGAAGCTCAAAAGATTGCCGAGGATGCTCAAAAGAGAGCACTAGAAATTCAGAAAAGAGCCGAGGAAAGAGCTAAAAGAGCTGAAAAGAGAGCCGAGGAAAGAGTTAAGAGAGCAGAAGAGAGAGCAGATGAAAGGGCTAAAAGGGCAGAAGAAAGAGCGAAGGAAGCTGAAGCCCGCAAAGCAAACTAAAAATTATAACTCCGTCAACAAAATATTTAATACAACGAGTTCCATTTCATATAAGAAATGGAACTCGTTCTTTATGATAGACATGCTTCTTTATAAGCTATTCAACAGGTCTACTTTATCTTCATTAACCAGTTTAAGTATAAGCTCACCAAACAATGTATTTTGCCAAGCAAACCAAGAACGGGTGAAATTTGTAGGATCATTTTTATGGAACGATTCGTGCATAAAGCCCGTACCTGCATCTGTAGCCATCAGCATTTTGATACATTCTTTAATTTCCGCATCATCCTGGCTAGTAAATGCTTTCATCATAATACTCATTGGCCAGATCATGTCATAACCAATGTGAGGTCCGCCAATACCTTCACCAGCTGTACCTTTGAAGAAATAAGGATTATCGGCACTCCATACAAATTTTCTTGTATTCTGATAAATGGGGTCATTAATACGATCTGCATCCAGATAAGCCAAAGCCAATAAGCTAGGTACGTTTGCATCATCCATCAACAGTTGATTACCAAAACCATCTACCTCAAATGCATAAATTTTTCCATATTTAGGATGATTATTAATTGCATATTTCTGTAAGGCAGTATCTACCTCATTCGCTAAAGCAGTACATTCATTAGCCAAAGTTTTATTTTTATTGACCTCTGTAAGAATCTCAGCAGCCTCACGTAGCGATGTTACTGCAAAGAAATTAGAAGGTATCAGAAACTGAAATGTAGTAGCATCATCCGATGGACGGAAAGCCGAGGAAATCAAACCTACTGGTTTTACAGGATTGCCCAATCCATCATTAGACATGGTATCTAGCTGACGTTCGGTTACTCTCATAAATTTATAAGGACCTACTCCGTCTTTCTTTTGTTGCTCCTTAAATGTCTGTAATACAAGCTCTATTGCTTTTACCCAATCAGCATCAAACACGCTGGTGTCGCCCGTAACTTTCCAATAGAAATAAGCTAAGCGGATAGGATAACAAAGAGAATCTATCTCCCATTTACGCTCGTGAAGTTCGGGCTTCATATCCGTCAGATCACTCATCCAATGCCCGTTAGGATCTGCACCGTCATTGAAGGCATTCGCATATGGATCAATCAAGATACTTTTCATCTGACGATTGATTACTCCTGCCAACATTTTTTTCAGTTTTGGATCTTTATTTGCCAACTGAACATAAGGCCACACCTGTGCTCCAGAGTCACGTAACCACATAGCATGAATATCTCCTGTGTAAACAAAAGTATCATCCTTACCATCCTGTACTCGATAATGGACTGTAGTATCTAATGTATTAGGAAAACAGTTTTCGAACATCCACGCTAAACGTGCATTTTTCAACAATTTCTTAATACGAATTATTTCATTTTCGACAGCCGACGACTCAAATAATCTCTCCGAAGGGTTGGGACGATTGGTTACATATACTTTTGTATTATCACTCACTACTGCCGTTTCGGCTTTTACTCCCAAATCGGAAGCATGGATACTGCCTATTGAGACAGCAGACAACATGCACAATCCTAATACTTTTTTTGTTAGATTTCTCTTTACGACCATGTTTTGTTTATTTATATTATATTTCGGTTATTTTGTTGCAGCCAAACGGGCATACATTTCTATCATTGCAGCTTGTGTAAGCAACCATTTTGATTCATCTTTCTTTCTCCCACTCAAATCTTTATCAAACAGACCTTTCTCGTCACGAGCATGATTCCATGCATAATCGAGATTCTTTTTGAAGGCATCAAGATACAAAGGATTTTTGTCTATCTCGTAAAGTTCTATAAAACCTCTAAGCATAACTGCCGTAAACCACACATCTCCTTTTTTCAGAAGCTTAAATTGTTCTCCTTTTTCATCTTTAAAATCTTCGAAAAAATAATTATACGCAGATTTAGCTATATTTTGAGCATCTGCCAGATACTGTTTGTCGTGGGTCAGCTTATATAATAATGCAGCAGCCTGCATCATCTGCCCGCTATTATAAGCATATTTTTCTTTACCAATATCTCCATTCAGTTTTACATTATCAAAATACAAATAGTCTGTAGAATCCTGTAAACTTTCTTTAGTCCACTGATACAAGTTCTTTCCTTGCAAGAAATAAGTACTATCATTGGTTGCCGCAAAGAGCTTAAGAGCAAAAACAGCTCCCGGAGCATTTGAGCATGTATTTTTCGATTCCTTTTTTTGTTCACACCAATAGATACCTCCACCAAGTTTGTCGTCACTTCCACTTATCACAAAATCCCATATGAGTTTTGCTTTCTTCAAATAAGCTTCTTCTTTGGTCAACATGTATATGTCTGTAAAATCGATCCCCAACCAAACATTATCATCATAAAATCGATCCGACTGTGGGGCTTCACTAATATAGGAAGAGTAAGCATAATGAGTTCTTGAAGTATCGAAATACTTTTCCAGCCCCATCAATACCCTAGAGTCCAATACTTCTTTGTACTTATTATCTCCCGATGTTTCCAGCAATACATTTACAGCCGAAAAAGTTCCAGAAAAAGGCCAGAGATAAGAATAAGCATTAGGTACATCTGCCTGCTCTGCCGATGCCAGATAGGTGGCTGAATACTTATCATTGAAAGGGTATGTTTCTCTAAGCAGATTAGTACTATCTACCGAGTAATGAGAATATAATGATTCTAATGTTTCTTGTGCTCTTTCTAAATTTATATTGGTTGGCCTCGCTGCTTCCTTTTTACATGAAACTGCAAAAACAACTAAAGAAACCAAGAACAAGTATTTTAAGGTATGTTTTAACATGGTTATTGTTATTAAAGATTCTTTGCTAATATTTTTCAATACAATGGTTAACTGTTATCTCTTTTGAGATCATAAATTATAATAGCTGATTAATAAACTCGGAAGCTAAGATAAAAAGGTTTATTGTTCAAATAAAATTAAATATCACTCTATATGAATTTTTCACATATAGGATATTGTAATATCCTTTATCTTACTTTCTCAATTAAATTATACAATAAGCTAACAACTATATATACCTTAGTAAACAAAGGTAATAATTAGCGAGCCTTAGTATGTAACTTTGTAACCTTTTCTAAATTACTGTCCATCACAACATAAATCTAAAAAAGGTTACAGAAGTAATAAAAGTGACATGTATCTCCTTCTTTCTAATTGGCACTTTGATTCAGCATCAAAAATCTAATTATCTCACAGCTAGAAAAATCGAGCCTACCGAGCTAGAAAAAGACTCATCGCTATAATTATTGTAAGAGCGCACTGTACATGCTTCTATCATATAATCTCTATGAGGACATATCTATTTTATTGATTGCTTACCATTCTCGAAATCCAAAATAAGAGTTTCTCCTCCTTTTGTAATCTCCATTTTGCGGCTATTGAAAAGCGTTTTACTATATGGATTATCGTAACGATAATTGCCTTTTAAGGAAACTTCTTTCTCTTTTATTTTAAATGGAGACGTCCAACCAAATTCAATTTTACCTTGTGAGGGCGAATTATAAGCAACATCCAGACTATTGGTTACAACCTTTGATTTTGAGATAGTGGTTACAAACTTGGCAAAGCTTCCCGATTCTTGTTTAGAACCCATCTCACAAATCCATATATTTTGTAAACCATCGGCAATCAGATCGTTTATTACACCTTCATCATTGGCTTTCCATCGGGTTTGATGCTGCGAATAGATAGCAATATATCCATCATCTTTTCGAGCAAATACCCAAGAGCCTTTTTCGATAACCTCATCAAAAGCATCTTTAGGTACATAAGCATGTGTGAAATGTATTTTCTCGGTTTCGGGAGTATTATAAATACATACAACTACGTTTTTATGTTGTGCTGCACGAGGCAATACGGCATTACCTGCCCAATAATTAGGTGTAACGTTCAGGTGTTCCGATCCGGGATGATTGGTAAATACCAATGCTTTATTGCCCAAAGTAGCCTGCCACGGGTGCTGCTGATAACCTATTGCTCCGGGACGAAAATCAGATGCACAACTGATCATATAATCGGGTGTGCGGTATGTTTCGATATTGGCTTCCGACAGAGCAAAGCGATCGAGATCAGGAGTCGTCACCTTTCCATACTTAGCAATCTGATCATCGTAAATTTTAATATAACGGTCGTAATCGCGATAAGGCCAAGCATCGTGTGTCTCCGAAATATGTTTAGACATACGTATAGCCAGAGGATGAATAAACTCCTGCATACCCCAGAATAAATGAGTATCAAGCTCGCTGTCATACGAAAGCCCGTATTTAGGAGCATCCGCTACTTCAATACTATTCCGTTGGCGGTTACGCATTCTTACCGAATAATCGGTTCCAATTTTCTCTATTACTTGGGGGCATCTGTAGCTACTGGTCACAAGTGCAGTGCTTCCCATAATATGACGGGGTAAATATTGCCCTACTCCAAAAACAAGTTTCATGACAGGTGAAATAGGATTTTCATACGTAAGCAACGTAGGTGCATAAATTCGCCCTGTTGTTGCACCTAACACTCCTTTGTAATTATTAAGTGCCAGGTCGAACATCAACATATCCAAAACTAATCCCGCTCTCGATTTAATCAGTGGATCTTCGGCATAATCATACAAATTACACAGCAAAAGAACTTCTACATCGTAATAAGTGGCAGAAAGCCACTCGCTGAATCCGAAACGAAAACGAAAATCGAGCCAACGAACCAAACGTTCTTTTGCATGATCCATATGTTGTTGCCCTGTCATTCCATTTTTGAAAATCTTGTCTTTATACAATTGACCTGCCAGCAATTCGGCAGTATGATACAATGCCTGATGGTTTTCGGTATGATAACATTTGTAGGTAGTATCACGTCTTGCATCATCCCACCAATATTTGAAATCGAGAATACAATCTTCTACCTTGCCATTCATTTCTTTTGACAGGATTGGCTTTTCCCGATTCTGATACTCCAAACGAAGCAGTCCGTTTAATGTAAAGTCATTACAATCTCTGTTGTAATAAATTACATCCAATGTTTCTTGTACCTTTTTTTCATCAATAGGAAGTCCTCCTGCAACACGGGTTATTTCTTTGAAAATAATTGTTCTTCCGCCTTGCCCCTCGGTATCTCCTTCTTTTGAACAATAGTCTATATATTGTTGCCGCCTTTGTTCGAATGTTCCCTGAGGAGAAGTCCGGAAAGGGTCGTTTCCGTTTGCGTCTTGTCCTCGCAGACTAAAAAGCACCCCTATAAAAAGGAGAATACACAGTATATATTGTGAGGTTTTCATATTGTTACTTTTTAAAGTTATTGCAGATAATAGCGTAGGGGCGTATTGCATAAGCCCGAAAAAAATAGAAACATTCTATAATTGGGCGTATGCAATACGCCCCTACAACTGTGTTATTTATATTGCGATTCTTTCCAATTATATGGATAAGGAATCCGCTTATAATAATCTAATGAATGTTTTGGTTTATCATATTTCGCAGGAATAGGCAGTTTTGAATATTGTTGGAAAAACAATACACATCCGTCTCTCCACCATACAGCTTCTTGTTCTTGCAATTCGAGTAACGATTTCACATGAACGAAACGCTCATCATCCATATCTTTCTCCAATGTATTCCAGATTGACTGCATTTGATGAACTTCATCCACTCCCAGATAATAATGTGCTACTAAATCATTCCAAAGGGTATTGCCCGATGGCATTTTATAATCCCATGCAACCCGATGAAACCACAATAAAAATTGAGGCGGACAGGTTTTCACATCATCTAATTGATTGCTCAATGGTTGATGATATTGCCCTACTGCATTCGTTCCTGTATGGGTACGATCTACCCCTACACCCGATTCGCTTGCTTTGTGATAATCAAATGCACTCCAAACCGGATCGTCGTGCCAAGGTTCGGGACCATTGTGAGTATCGTAGTTCATAATATGATTCAATCCCAAAGGTGTCATATAATTAACTGCCGCCTCCCGTGACATCAACATTATTTTCTGTATAGGAGCAATCACCTTTTTGTCATTAGAAAATGTCATTCGTATCCACTCTTCCGACATATCTTTCGATGTCATATCGGGATTCCATGCCAAACGTCCGAAAGCATGCCAGTTGGCTTGACCGAACAAATGTCCTGTCCAGTTAATATCAGTTCCTGTATTGGGTACACCGGCAATTCCCGATATTCCATGTGTCTTTTTATAATTTTGAAGTACTTTCGATACAGTCGATCCTTTACCATTTTCATAGGTGTCTGATTGTAGTGTTTCTTCAAAGAGTGAGCCTAGATATACTAGATGTCCTGCATGCCCTAAATTTTCCTGTGTTATCTGAAACTCAAGTGCTAAGGCTGTTTTAGGCATTGCTCCGAATAATGGATGAAAGGGTTCACGGGGTTGAAAATCGATCGGTCCGTTCTTAGGTTGCACAAATACATTTTTATTGAAAGCTCCGTCCAATGGTTTAAACTCTTCATAACCATTCATCACTCGGTCTATATGCCTTTCGTTCTGATAAACAAAGGCTCTCCAGAATACCACACCTCCGTATGGTTCGAGTGCCTCAGCCATCATATTGGCTCCATCGGCATGGGTGCGACCATAATCCTGAGGACCGGGTTGACCTTCGGAATTGGCTTTCACCAAAAAACCTCCGAAGTCGGGAATGTATTCGTATATTTCTTTCGCCTTATCTCTCCACCATTGCCTAACCTGAGGATCTAAAGGATCGGCAGTAGATAATCCGCCAATTTCTTTAGGGGCACTGAAACGTGCTGTCAAATATACTCTTATACCATAAGGACGAAAGGCATCGGCTAAAACAGCAGCCTTTATAATCCATTCGGCACGGAGGCTTTTGGCATTCGCATTGACATTGTTTAGTACTGCTCCATTTATTCCAATAGAGGCATTCGCACGTGCATAATCGGTATAGCGAGGCGATTTATAGTTGGGAAGGCGTGCCCAATCCCAAAGGGTGTACCCTGCATATCCACGTTCTATTGTACCATTCAGATTATCCCAATGATCTAATACCCGCAGTTGCAATTTAGGCTCTTCGGTGATTGACAGCTCATCTAACGACTGATTTGTTTGCATCAATCTCAGATAATGGAATACTCCATAAAGGACTCCTATATCTGTTTTCGCAGCAACAAGTGTTACCTGTTTCCCATCTATATTTGCTGTGCGGATTATATATCCTTCGGGATCGAGTGCGTTTATTTCTTTAGCATAAGTCGATCGGGTAATCAAATCCGAAGATTGAGGTGTTCCGATTAATAAACCTCCCGAAGTCAGACTTTGAGAATCCGCCAAATCAATGTTTAATAATCCTTTCAGTCCTAAGTCTAGTTCTTTCTTGGCAGCTTTAAGCCTGTCGGAATTAGCTGGAAAAACAATTCCTTTATTCTGACTTTGGTATTTTTCCAAAAGAGTTGGATTATCAATTTTGTGATAACGTAACCACAATTCGTATCCGCTTTCCGCAAAAGTGAAGTGTACACAACACAATAGCAGAAAGGTTAATATTGTCTTTTTCATGTTTTCTGTTTAAGTCCTTGTTTATAGGGGTGGAGCTCTACCCCATCCCCTGTTAGGCTTTTATTATTTTACGGGCAGGGCAGAGTCTCTACCGTGAAGCACGTCATAAATCTAACCATTATTGAATCACAGCCGCCCAGCCACCATTACGTACCATTTTGATGCTTATCTTTTCTCCTTTTTTAACCGAAGATTCTTTCATCTTGTAGTCCATTGCCTGACGTCCTGCATTAATACCGTCTTCGAAAGATGTCATTTGATACGATTTTGCATCATTCAGAAAATCGAGGCTTACTTCAAAAGTTCTTTCTTTCTCGTTATTATTAGTCATACCTCCGATAAACCATTTATCAGCTTTGCGCTTAGCTACAATAACATATTCGCCTACTTTGGCTTCGAGTACTTTTGTATCATCCCAAGTGGTCGGAACCTTTGTGATAAAACGGGTACAATCGTCATTGCGATAATAAAGCGTAGGGTTATCGGCTAACATCTGAATTCCGCTTTCGAATACTACAAACAGAGCCAATTGATAGGCACGTGTACCGATGCTTGCTGCATTAGGGCGCTCGGCTTTATATACTTCGGGCTGCATACTTATCATTGCTCCGGGTGTGTAATCCATCGGTCCGACGGCATTACGCATAAAAGGTAAATAGATGCTGTTATCGGGATAGCAGCCGCCCATTTGCTCCATACCACGCACACCTTCGTATGATATTACATTGGGATAAGCATATTCTAATCCGGCTGGTTTGAACGATCCGTGAAAATCGACAAGCAATTCGTTTTTGGCAGCTTCTTTCGCTACTCGTTCATAATAGTTTACCATCCATTGGTCGCTTCTGTCCATAAAGTCGATCTTAAGACCTTTCACTCCCCACTCTTTGAATGTTTTGAATAAGTCAAAATTGTTCTCTACTACCAACCATGTCAACCAAAGGATAACATCTACATTTTTTTCTTTTCCGTAACGGATAATTTCATGTACATCCACTTTGGGATTAGGGGTATAAGGGTCATGCGTGCTCATTGCCCAACCTTCATCCATTATAATATAAGGGATGCCGTATTTGGATGCAAAATCAATATAATATTTATAGGTATCCAAGTTATAGCCTGCAACAAAATTCACATCAGGTCCGTAAGGAGAAGCATCATTCCACCATTCCCAGCTAGCTTGTCCGGGTTTGATCCATGATGTATTTTGCAATTGACTCTTAGGTGCGAGTTTCAGAGTCATTGTATTTTCCAGCAATTGTTTATCGTCGTTCGTTATTACAAAGTATCTCCAAGGGAAACTGCGTTTACCTGCTGTTTTGGCAATATAATCGCCTTCTCTCAGAATCTTTAAGCTACGGTCTCCGTCTTCACCAAATTCAAGCGGAGCTTTAGGGAAAGTCGATCGCATGCCATTACCCGTTGTTGCAGTAAGAAACATGCATGGATAATCGGTTACGTCAGATTCTGAGATCAGTATTTTATATTGCTTCTTAGTATCAAGTAACATTGGCAAAACCGCCATTTTTCGCTCTTCTGAAACAAATTTACTAGTGGGCACATGTGTGTACTTTTCTTCGTAAGCAGTCTTAAACCCGCCCGGTTGTTGCATATGCGCTAAATAGTCAGAAGGAAAATTAATCACAAAATCTTCACCTCTTATGATAGATTCTTTCTTTTTATTGGTAATAAAGCGATAAGCCACTCCATCATTATAAACTCTGAATTCAACTGAATAATCTCCTTTAAAATTCAGTAACAACACATTGCAGTTGTTACTTACTGTCGAGTATTTAAGAGGCACAACGGGATTAATATTTTCATTAATCACACTTCGTTTTTGTCCTGCAAGTTTAGGGTTTTCACCTAAAATTTCAGTATCCAAAGCCAATTGCAGATAACAACCGTTTAGCAATGGATCGTTATTATAATCAATCGAATAATAAATTTTGTCCTTTACATTAAGCGAAACTTTAATTTCTCCACTTGGAGATTTTAATTCCATTTTTTGAGCAAATAGACTTACTACTCCTAAAGAGCAATAGGCTAATAATGAGAATAAAATCAAAAATGATTTCTTTGATAATAGTAAATTTTTCATCTATTGTGTTTTTTAATAAAAAGGTCAACGACCTATTTTTCTAGTAAAGCTGTTGCACACCACAGTATAGGAGCTTGGCCGTGTAGGTCTCCTACAATTCGTTTACGAGCCAGATAATATTCTTTGCTGTTACCTACATTGGTTCCCATGCAAACTTCTCGCAGATCGTTATCTATATTGATATATGTATTCAGAGCAATCCACGCTTTACGTGCAATGGGTGCATAAATTTTCGAATCGAGCCAACCGTTTTTCACGCCTGTAATAATAGCATAGGTAAACATTGCTGACCCCGAAGTTTCCGTCCAAGCGTCTGGCTGATCTACCAGTTGCCCCCATAACCCTTCTTCATTCTGATATTTACGAAGAGTTTCCATCATTTTCTGATACTCTCTCAGAATGCGTGGACGGTCGGAATTGTCTTTTGGCAAATTCTTTAATAGTTCTGCCATACCTGCTGCCATCCACCCATTTCCTCTACACCAGAAAAAAGGAGCTTCTTTTGCATGAAAAAACAATCCGTTGGGCTGTTGTATCGAGTCCAGATAGACTGTCATTTGATAGGCAGCTCTATCTATATATATCTTATCTTTCGAAGCCAGATATGCTTGACTCTGAATGGTAGAAATCATAAACATATCATCGATCCAAAAACGAGTCTGCCACGATAAACCCCTGTCTAGAAAATTCTGATATTGTTCAGCATGTTTGGTCGATTCAGGCATCTGCCATTGACGATCGGCGAAATCAATCCCTATATAGTAATACAATTCATTACCCGTTTGCATATATAGCTGTAAAGGCACTGATCCAAAAACAGTATGATCAACATGATCGGGCTTTTGCATCAAGTGTTTTTGACTTCCCAAGAGGGGAAAAAATCGCTCTTCGAGTTGTCTCAGGAGTTTTTTGTCTTTTGAGACATTTGCAAACTTCAAAGCTCCAAACCAAGCGCAGACTTCGGGATAAGTTACTTCATTGGGAGGTGATTTTATACCATCAAAGTTTCTGAATGGCTCTGATACATATCGTTGAGATACTCTCAGACCTACATCGAGCGGATCTGTTCCTTTCGGAAAATTTTTCAAATCTCCGCTTTGAGCCATTGTCAAAAAAAGAGTGGCTTGCAAAAAGCAAAAAATTGCCAGAAGTGTTTTCTTCATTGTTTTTTCTTTTATAAATAGTTGACGAGTAAACAAGCGCTATCTACTCGTCAACGGGAAAATATTTAACATCACATTTCAAAGCAGGGCTAACAGTTGTTGGCATGCTTCAATAGACAAAGCACATTTAGCGAAGCCAATAAAAAGGTGCGAGACCTTACCATCCCGGATTTTGAGGGTATGGTGTACCCGTGGTAACTCTGTCTATTTGTTGCTTGGGTATAGGACGAAGTATATGCTTCTCACGTATATTTATCGGAGCATTCCCCTCTCCATACTTTCTTACTCTTTCCAACAAGGTTCCGGTTCTCGCTAGATCTGCCCAGCGGCAATGTTCAGCCAAAAGTTCACGTGTTCTTTCTTCCAGAATAAAATCAAGCGTTATATCAGACGCTTTTACATCTAAAGCTCCTGCAACAGTTTTTTCTTTATTACGGGCACGCTCACGTACAACATTTATATGCCTAGCTGCATCTGCATTATTTCCCAACTTATATGCAGCTTCCGCAGCCAACAGATAGGTTTCTGCCAAACGGTAAATAATGTAAGAACGATCTGAATTGTCATTGGGTACAGCGCGGGTTCTATCTAAGAACTTTGTTATTGTAGGGAAAATACCTGTACCGTTATAAGCATCAGGAGTGAAAATTATGTACTGGTTCTTGTCTCCTCTATGTTGAGTGCGAGCTTTTATGTCATTGGCTGACATTTTATAACCGGGATAATAGATAGCAGTATCTCCAATAGTGGTCAATTTCCAATCAAAAGATTCTTTTACACCATTAATATTATATGATATGGCTCCTCCGTTTTGCTTTTTAGTTGCAAACCACACCATTTGGAATGTACCTTGATAACGAGTGTCTTTATCTCTATTATTGAATGCGTTATAAGTATAAGTATTGGGGTTGTTCCACGAATAAGAACGACCGTCATTTATATTACGTTCACCCAGATAAGCATCGTATCCGTTTACAAAATAATGGTTCAGGGTTGTGCGTCCACCATAAACATTGTCATCATCCCAATCCATACGTGCAACAAATAATTCTTCTTTGTTTTTGCCTGATGGTGCATCGTTGTTTTCATCAAACACGTCTGCAAATTTGGGCATGAGAGAAATTCCAAGTCCGGGAGCATCAGTTATAAGACCATTCAATGTTGTGTATGCTTTTTGATAGTATTCCTGAGCTTTCGATGGGTTGTAATATTTATTATGCGGATTATTGGGATACTTAGAGGCATCTTTGTCATATACCCATCCTAATGTCAAATAAACTTTACCCAACAGGTGACGTGCAGCAGCAGCCGAAACACGTCCCGAAGGTAAACTATTTTGCTGAGGACTAAGCGAACATCCTTTAGCTGCATCTTCGAGGTCAGCAATAATTACATCGTACGCCAAAAGCATATCTTCACGTACAGCCGATGTTCTAGGCTCGGTATTGAAGGTTGTATTTACCGTTAGATCGCCAAATTGCTCAACCATGAGAAAATAGAAGAAGCCTCTAAAGAATTTTGCTTCGGCTAGAAACTGATCTCTTTCAGCAAGAGTTAAATCTGCGGTTCCTGTATCAACATTAGGAGCATTTTCTATTAAAAAATTAAGTGTATTGATATTAGTATACGAGTCATTCCACAGTTTTCGAGGAAATTCATTATCCGTATTAAAACTTTCGAGGTGATAATTACCTATATGCGTAGTTCTGTTACTACCTGCCATATTAGGCTTTATTTCGTCCGTTCCGGGATTCATCAAACCATGTATTCCCTCTTCATAAGCATACATTGTTCTCAAAGTTCCATATATGGAAGTCAATCCCATTTTAAACCCTTTAGGGGTTTTCATAAAATCCTGAGTGGTATTAGCGTGGTTCTCTTCTTCTAATTTGTCTTCACAAGCAGTAAAAGAACCTACCATCAGGGATATTGCTATCAGATATATTATTTTTTTCATGTTCATATTTCAATTAAGGTCTCAGACCAATTTGTTACTCTGGTAAGTATAATAGTGAGAGATAGTTATAGTTGTAAAATGTAAAAATTAATATTTACCGTTACTTATAGAGTTAAAATGATAAGTTCAGTCCAAATACAAAAGCTCTGGTTGGAGGTGTTGTAAGATTTATAGTACTGGTTGTCTCAGGATCTATACCCCCATCTTTCTTATATTGAGAATCGAACCATGTATAAAGATTAGAAGCTGTAGCATATACTCTTGCCGATTGTATACCATATCTGGTAGAAAGATTCTTAGGCACGGTATATCCTATTGTAATATTTCTCAGTTTCAGATATGAAGCACTGTATCTTGCCAATAAACCTTTATTCGGCACCTCGGCAGCAGACGGTTTAGGCCAGCGTGCACTTGTGTTATCGGGAGTCCAGTAATCAACATTCAGGTTGTTGTACGAACCTTTCATCTCATTCATCCAGCTATTATGCATATCCGAGGTTAGAGTTCCTCCCTCGCGGAATGTAAATAAGAATGCTAAATCAAATCCTTTTAATGCAAATCGGTTATTAATACCGCCCTCAAAATTAGGAGCTCTTCTTCCTATGAATACTCTATCATCGTCATTAATCTTTTGTTCGGCCTTTGGAGTCACTCCGTCGTCTTCATAATCAACATGGTGATTCTTAACTTTTACATTACCAATAACAGAAGTCGGGCCCGATACTTTATATCCAAATGTTTCAGCCAAAGCCCTGTCTTCGGGTGTGTCCTGCCAAATGCCGTCTGCTTCTAGAGAAAGAATGGCCCAACGATCTCTACCCAAATACAAGTTTTCATCTGGAATTTGAGTAACACCTTCTCCCAGATCCACGACCTTATTTCGATTAGCAAAAATATTAAAATCGGTAGTCCACAATAATTTATTCTGCCCATCACCATTTATATTAACAGTACTCACATTGAACTCTACTCCTCTATTTCGGGTTGCACCTAGATTGGTTAGATATGAACTGGAATAGCCCGAAGTTGCTGGCAATTTTACTGGTAATAATAAATCGGTTGTATTTTGTTGATATAGCTCTAATGTTCCATTGATACGATTCGATAAAAATCCGAAGTCAATACCAATATTATATGTTTCAGTATTTTCCCATCCTAAGCTTTTATCGGGTACAGAACCGGGATATACTCCCATTACTCCTGCTGTGCCAAATAGATATTTATTATCAGATAACCGAGCCATTGTTTGATATGGATCAATCGCCGTGCTACCAACATTACCCCAACTTGCACGTAATTTCAAACCCGAAAGGAAACCTACTTCTTGCATGAAAGATTCTTGAATTACATTCCACCCCAAAGCCAATGATGGGAAAGCATGCCATTTATTTCCTTCTGCCAGACGAGAAGATCCGTCATATCTAACTGTTGCAGTAAATAAATATCTTTCTTTAAAGTTATAATTCAAACGTCCCATATAAGATAAGATACTCCATTTATCAAAAGTTCCGCCTCCTGTAATTGCTCCTTGTGCCTTTCCCGGATTATGATGCTGTACATTATCATCATAATAGTCAAAAGACTCTATGCTGTTTCTTTCAAGAATACGGTCTTCGTAACTGAATAGTCCTGTAAACGAAATATTGTGAACCTTATTTATAGTGCGATCCCATGTCAAGATATTCTCTACTGTATAATCTTGAATAAATTCATTTTGAGAAAATGCTTTATTTAAAGCACCCATTCTTCGGGTAGTATTAGAGGCAAGAAATTCACCTCTGTTGTTTTGTCTCAATTGTATACCTCCATTAAAACGGTATTTGAAACCTTCGGGTAAAGTCAGTTCAAGGTATCCCGATGTAAATGTCGAAAGTGTTTTTCTATCATCAACCACTGCACCTTCTTGTTCGTCAAGTAAGGGGTTCCATACATTCTGACCACTTCCGGGTAAATAAGTTCTCAAAGATCCATCATCATTATAAGGAGTTGTAAACGGAGAAGCTCTCAATGCCTGATCCATAGGATTAACATCTTCACCCTTCGTTTTAGTAAATGTATTCAAAGACGAAAGCCCTACTCTAAGTATTCGGCTAACTTCTGTATCGAGAGAAAACTTAGCAGTCATACGTTCGAATGAATGCCCACGATAATTATTTTCGCCTTTAAAGTATCCGACAGAAGCATTGTAAGATGTTTTTTCGCTACCTCCATTCAATGAAATCTGATGACTGGTTCTGATACCATTTTTAAAAATCAGATCTTGCCAATCGGTATTATTTCCGGCATTAAAACCATCCATCTCATCTTGATCGCGAAAAACAACTCCTATTTTCATCAACTCAGGATCGTCCACTCCTGTATATTTATCTGGGTTTGCATTATATTGAGACCATTGTTTAAGCCTGATAAATTGGTCACTATTCATTACATCGAAGTTTTTAATAGCACTGGTCACTCCATAAAAACCATTATAGGAAACCTGAATTTTACCTTTACTTCCACGTTTGGTAGTAATAAGTACAACCCCATTAGCTCCTCTCGATCCATAAATAGCAGTAGATGAAGCATCTTTTAAAACACTTACACTTTGTATATCATCGTTGTTTATATCATTTAAACTTCCTGCAAAAGGTATTCCGTCAACAACAATAAGTGCATCGTTATCTGCTTTAATCGATCTTTCTCCACGAACTCTAATTTTGGGTACAGCACCCGGACGAGTATCTCCACCCTCCATTTGCACTTGCACACCTGCAGCCAAACCTTGTAGTGCCGATGCTACGTTGGCTACGGGAGCCTGTCTGATTATGTCTTCTTTTACATTAACCATAGCACCGGTAATATCGGACTTCTTTTGAGTTCCGTATCCCACAACTACAACTTCATCCAAAACTGCGGCATTTTCTTTCAATGCGACATTTAAATTTGTCTGATTGGTTATTCTTATAGACTGAGGTACATAGCCAAGGTACGATATATCAATAGTTTGTCCATTTTCTACATCCAGAGAAAATACACCTTCCAAATCGGTAACAGTACCTATGGTAGAACCTTTTACAGTGACAGTTACGCCCACTAATGGACCCGATTGGTCGGTAACAATTCCTGTTATCTTTCGTTTAGTCGCTTGTTGAGAAATGCTAGTAGTGTTGGAGATATGTTCTTCTGCTGATAAAGGAAACAATACGTTTGATCCAGAGATCAGACATAATGTACCCAGCCAGCACAGCCTTAGAAAGTACTTTTTATGTACATGCATAATTTTTTAGGTATTAGGATAGGTTTAACAAAAATTAATTGGAACCCAAACTTATCATATATTTAAGCTCCAATTGGTCTGATTTTCGGACATGATAGAACCCCTGAGAGACAATGTCTTAAAAACAGATAAGAATGTCCCAAAATCGGACTATTTCATCTATATTAGTCGATCTGAAGCTTCATTTTACGACAAATTTCCAATATTTTTGCTTTATCCTTATAAACCAGAACCTCTATTACCATGCATACAACCCTTAGCTTAAAGAAAGCGTACATGCTTCTCTTTATATTCACGTTCACCTTCTGTCAAGATTTAAAACCTTACAGCCTTAGGCAGTTATCGAGCAAAAACGGATTGTCAAATAGTGCAATCCTCTCTATCAGCCAAGATAATAATGGTTTCATGTGGTTTGGCTCATGCGATGGGCTAAATATGTTTGACGGACTGAATATCCGCGTATATAAACCTACCAATGGAAAAAACAATCTATCGGGCAACCTTATCGAATCTATAATAGAAGCAGGAGATGATATATCGTGGGTTCAAACAAATTATGGACTAGATCAGTTCAATAAAAAGAAAAAAACGGTAATAACCTATAAAGAACTTAAAGGCAAAAGCAAGCTAGCCACTAGTCCCCAAGGCGATGTTTTTGCGATTACCGAAGACAATTCTATCTATTATTTAAAGAAAGGTGAAGATCGTTTTATAAAATATCCCCTAGAAAACAGTTATTCATCAACTTTAAAGGCAGTTGTAGATGACAATAACATACTATGGATATTTACAAATGATGGTAACAGCAAATCCTATTATATAGAGAAGAAGGGCAAAAAGATTAATCTGAAATCCGCTAATCTCTTTGAGCATGATAAGAAACTTTCGTCTTGCTTCAACGAGGGTAATTCTGTGTACTTTGTTGATGAGAGTCACATTCTATACGAATATGATCTTCTTACCAAAAAGAAATATTATATATACGACCTAGAAAAGGAGATTAACGATAATGGAGAAATCTCGGCAATCATAAAGCACAACAACGATTATTACATTGGTTTTAAAACTAACGGTTTGCTCCATCTTAAAAACATACCCGATCAGAAAAATAATTATTCGGTAAGTCAGATTGATATTAAATCGGGAATATTCTGCTTGATAAAAGACAAGTTTCAAGATATTATATGGGTGGGAACAGACGGACAGGGCGTATATATGTACTATATAGATGCATATTCTATAAAATCTACCATCTTTAATACTCTCAGTTACCCTATAAATAAGCCCGTAAGATCGCTCTTCGTAGATAAAGACAACTCTCTGTGGATAGGAACTAAAGGTGATGGTATTATAAAAATACCCAATTATGATCCTAACAAGGATATTAAGGATAGCAAAAAAGAACATATATTATCCACAAACAGTAATTTGAATGATAATTCGGTTTTTGCCTTTGCCAAAAGTAGTCGTAATATCTTATGGATAGGAAGCGATGAGGGGATAAATTACTATTCGTACAAAGAAAATAGAATAAAAAAAGTAGAAATTACCGCCGAAGACAGCCGCATAAAGTATGTACATGCTATCTGTGAAGCAAACGATTCTACCCTATGGATTGCAACTGTTGGAGAAGGCATTATAAAAGCTAATATAGGAGGCACAAAGGATGCCCCAACAATAAATAGGACTCGATGGATAACCGTAAATAATGGGGAAACCTCTTACAACTATTTCTTTACGATTTACAAAGAAGATGATTCTACCATCTGGTTCGGAAATAGAGGCTATGGCCTATTCAAGATGAATTCCACCACAGACCAATACGAAACATTTCAGTTTGATAAAGATTATACCAATCAAACTCTTAACGATATATTTTCGATTGCCAAAAACGACAAAGGTTATTGGTTTGGAACCAGCTTCGGGTTAATCAGACTGGCAGACGGAAAAGAACAGATTTATAATGAATCGAATGGCTTCCCCAATAACACAATACATGGGATTCTCGAGGACGATGACAATAATCTATGGCTAAGCACCAATCAGGGTATTGTAAAATTCAATACAATTGAGAAAACATTCCAAACCTACAAACAGCAAAACGAATTAGACGTCATTGAGTTCAGTGATGGAGCTTATTACAAAGATGAAACTTCGGGAACATTATACTTCGGAGGTGTAAACGGATTTATTACAATAACTAAGAATGAGTTTACAGAAAAAGAATATACTCCCCCCATATTTTTTGACAACCTATCTATATTCGGGAAAAGCTACAATATATCAGACTTTCTTATACAAGACAAAGATTCCGAAATATTAGAGCTCGATTATAGCCAAAACTTCTTCTCTATTTCTTTTACTGCAATTGATTATATAAATGGCAATAATTATGAATATTACTATAAACTAGATCAGTTGAGCCCTAATTGGATAGAAAACGGTAACTCTAATACTATCTCCTTCACCAGTATTTCTCCGGGACAATACACCCTTTCCGTAAAATATAAAAATAGAATAACTGGCAAAGAAAGCCCTGTTTACTCTCTCACAATCAAGATAACACCACCATGGTATAGAACCGATATTGCATATTTTATATATAGCATCCTTATACTTAGCCTTATTTTCTTTTCTATCAGACTTAGTCTGAAATGGGTTAAAATGAAGAAAGACACAATCATAGCCCAATTAAACGAACAGCAAAAGGAGGAAATATACGAGTCGAAGTTGCGCTTCTTTACGAATATCACACACGAATTATGTACTCCGTTAACATTGATATATGGACCTTGCGAGAAGATTATAAGTCATCGGAATACCGATTCTCATATACAGAAATACGCATCGTTAATACAACGCAATGTAGAAAAACTAAACACTCTGATACAGGAGTTAATAGAATTCAGACGCCTGGATTCAGGAAACAGACCTTTGGAAATAAAAGAGATGCCAATATCAGAAACAACAAAAAGCATAGCAGATCTGTTTCTTGAGATAGCAGAAAATAAAGAGATTGATTATCAAATGAATATTCCATCGGGAATTTATTGGAATTGTGACTCGAATAGCTTTGTCAGAATAATAACCAATCTATTATCAAACGCATTTAAATATACCCCTCAAAATGGTTTTGTAACAATAGATCTTCAAATAGAGAAGGAAACTCTCGTATTTTCTATAACCAATACAGGTAAAGGTATTCGTGAAGACAACTTGCTGACTATTTTCGATCGGTATAAAGTACTGGACGACTTCGAAAAACGAGGCCAAGATGGTCTATTTTCCCGAAACGGGCTAGGACTAGCTATCTGTCATAGTTTGGTTAAGCTACTCAATGGAGAGATACAAGTAAAGAGTACACCTAATGAGACCACTCAATTTAAAGTATTGCTACCTAAGCTCACCACTAATACTAGTGAGGAAACTATAAGTATAGAGCCTCTTAAGTTATTTATAGATATCCCCATCACATTTGAGCAGAAAGAACATCATCATGACAAGAATAGACCCTCGGTTGTCATTGTAGATGACGATACAGAGATGCTGTGGTTTATTTCTGAAATCTTTGAAGGTAAATACAATATTGTGACATTAAATTCGTCGGAAGGTTTATTGGATTATCTGAAACAAGATCAACCCGAATTAATTATTCTCGATTTGATATTACCTGATATTGATGGTATATCGCTGATTAAAACCATAAAGTCAGATAAATTTCTAGTACATATTCCGATAATTATTCTTTCGGCAAAGAACGACCCCGAGATGCAGGTAAAAGGAATAGAAGCAGGAGCAGAAATGTTTATTACCAAACCTTTCAACATTGAATATCTCGAAAAAGTAGTAGCCCGATTCCTCCAACGTGACGAAAACCTCAAAGAATACTACAATTCGGCTTTCAGCTCATTTGATCTTAAAGACGGACGCCTTATACACAAGGATGAGAAAGCTCTTTTCGAAAAGATAATGAAAATCATTGACGAGAATATATCAAATCCTGATCTCTCGGTTGAGTTCCTTAGCTCATCGTTAGGGGTAAGCACTCGCCATTTGTATCGTAAATTGAAGAATATTACAGATAAAACCCCTAGTGATATTATTAAAGAATATAGATTAAAGATTGTTGAACGATTACTTGTAACCTCAAATATGTCGATAGAAGAAATAATCTATAAAGTAGGCTTCAACAATAGAGGTAATTTTTTCAGGATGTTTTCTCAAAAATACGGAATAACACCTAAAAATTATAGAGAGCAAAGAGCCGAGGATGTAAAAACAAGAAACAAGACGAATAAAAAAACAGACAATAAATAAGATTTTAGAGTTTTTTTAACGCTTAGGAAGTACATAGGTATGACTTAGGCTTTAAAATATTTCACCCAATATTTTTATTTAGTCTAAAAAGAGCATCTAACACAATGACTGATTAGTCTTATTAAAAAATATTATATTTGTATTTATACCAAATGATGTGTTATCATTAATACTTAGATTGATCAACATGAAGAAGCTGGCATTTGTCTTTTGCTTTATAGTATTATGCGCCACTGTATATGCGTCTCCCCAAACTGACTCTTCAACAAAAGAGTTAGATAAACTAATTGAGCAAAGAGACTTATATATTCAGCAGAAAGAAAATAGAATAAATACTCTAAAAAAAGAACTATCTGCATTATCTGACAACACCGACAGACTTAATTATTACAACTCGCTATTCAATGAATACAAATCGTACAAATACGATTCAGCATACGTATATGCACATAAATGCCTTGATATTGCCCTCTCGTTAAAAGACTCATGCAAAATAATTGATGCAAAAGAGCATATTGCTTTTTGCTATCTCTCATCGGGACTTTTCAAAGAAGCTTCGGATATAATGAACTCCGTAGATATAAATAATGCTTGTACAGATGTCAAAAAGAATTATTATACTCTTTTGGCAAGGCTCTACTTTGATATGGCAGATTATAATAATGTAGAACCTTTCAAAAACCAATATATATCGGAAGGTAACAGATACTGCGACTCAGCAATTGTATATACTCCGCCGAATTCGCCCGAACTATGGTCTATAAAGGGTTTGAAATTAATGCAACTTCGCGATTTTAAAGGTGCAATAGATATGTTTCTTCCATTAGCCCAGTCATCTAAAGACGTTGACGATCATATTTATGCCATTGCAGCATCTAGTTTAGGTTTTATATATGAAGAATTAGGAGATAAACAAAAGGCAATACATTATATGATAGAGGCTTCTGTAGGAGACATAAAATCGGCAACCAAAGAAACGGTTGCACTCCGCAATCTTGCCAATCTACTATATGAGACGGGAGATGTACACAAAGCCAATAAATATGTCCGTTTGGCAATGGAGGATGCTAACTTATATAATGCAAGACATCGTAAAATATCAATCAGTTCTATTCTTCCTATTATAGAAAAAGAACGATTCGAGATGGTCGAAAAACAGCGTAATATATTGATAGGCTCTGTTCTCATCATTTCTTTACTATTTTTATTACTGCTCGCTACTACCATTATTATATATAAACAAGTAAAAAAACTGAGGCTGGCACGACATACTATTCAGGAGCAAAATAAAAAACTACTCTCCACGAATAGTAAATTAATGGAAGCCAACAAAATAAAAGATGAGTATATAACACAATCTATTTATAGTGACTCTGAATATATAGACCGAATAGAGCATATATACAAAATAGTAAACCGAAAGATAGTAGCCCGACAATATGAAGATATACGCTCTTTTCTTAAAGAATCAGATTTAAGAAAAGAACGAGAAAACATGTATTCGTCCTTCGATCAGACTTTTCTTAAACTATTCCCCGATTTTGTAGACGAATACAAAAAACTGTTTCTTCCTGATGATATCCTTGATATGGATATAAGCAAAGGGTTAACCCCCGAAATACGTATTTTTGCTCTTATTCGTTTGGGTATCCACGATAGCGAACGTATTGCCAAATTTCTCAATTACTCGGTAAATACAATCAACACTTATAAAACCAAAGTGAAAAATAAATCCATTATAGCTAACGAACTTTTCGAGTCAAAAATAATGGAAATAAAAACAGTTCAGACTAACTAAAATATCAGACTTTCTTATTCCTTTGAAAGGAGTAAACACAACTTCCCACATTTCATTATAAAGTGATTTTAAAGCTCCATTTTTAAAATCTGCAAGACTCCGGATACTGAAAAAAAGCTAACAACAGCTATATTTTCATGATATTCCGGTTATATTCTCACACACCCACCAAAAACATAAAACACTAACAAACAACACATTTACTATATCACACTTTCAAAATGGCTTATATATTCTATTAGTTACAGACACTTTGTTCTAATAGAATTTACATTTGTATTGGAGCATATCCCCATTCATAAGGAATGCATCCCGTTAACTATATACTTAGAATCTATTAATAAAACTTTCAACCCCATGAAAACATTAAAGCATTTTTATGTCTTCCTTCTAATGGTCGTTGTACTGCCCTTTGCAGGATGCAACGATACAGACGACGGATCATTTGTCGCACCTATTACAATCTATGAAAAGGTCAATGGTAATTGGGCTGTAACAGCTATAAAACAAGTAGATGAAATAGCTAAAGCCAACTCGCAGACTCCTACCGAAATTACATTAACCGATCAATTCGATTTCTCAACTTTCACTATCAACTTGAATGTTGACCCGAACAATCAGCCTACTGATTACAAGATAGGAGGTACTGCTCCCAAATTCTTCCCAACCGAAGGGTATTGGGCTCTCGAATTTCCTTTCCAGAATACAGACGGATCGGCAAGTATCATCAACCTATATTCTGATGCAGCCAAAACAACCCAAGTTGCAATATTGAGTATAACATCTATGCCCGGAACAAACAGAGTTTTGGAGCTTAAATTCTCACGTAAAGCAAAAGGTGTGACTTTTGTCTCTTATGTATATCAATTATCACCTGCTATAGAATAATAAGGTAGGAAACCTTTCTATTCCTTAGGCTCGTATAAGAACCATAGTTTGTTCGGGTTTAGATAAAAGCCGTGAAATACTTTCAATTAATTCATTAATCAAACATGAAAACCATGAAATACATTACAATAGCATTATTGACTTTTGTAGCCATACTCATCCCCAAAAACAGCTTTGCAACAGATGAAGTGGGAGCACCTGCAAAAGTATGGACATATCCGGTAATATATGCCCTTGATCAGGAAGTAACCTGGTATTTTGATATGACAGGAACAGGATTCTCTGAAAAACAAGACCTTTATCTCTGGGCATGGTCGCCCTCTGAGCCTGATGCCGGAAACTTTGATAACTCTTCTGACTTTGCCAAACTAGAATATGTGAGTGGCATGCTTTGGAAGAAAACGCTTACCCCAACCAAATACTTCGGTAAAACGGTCGCCGATATCGAAGCCTCTTCGGGTTTCTGGATGCGATTGAAGGGCAAAGGAAACGAAAAACAAAGTGACGTAGTTCAAGTTCCTTGGTCTATAGGAGACATAAAAACGTTTAAAGAATCGGGTGAGGCAGTACAAATTTTCCCTGAGAAATTTTATATAGATGAGCCTCTTTCAATCCTTGTTAATGCTGAAAAGCTATGGGTTGGTGGAGCGCATACCGGATTGGGTGGCGAAGAAATATTCTTTCATAGTGGTCTTAATAATTTTGCTGCAGGAGCTATCGTAGAGGCAAATATGAGCAACCCAGACCTTGTGAAAAAGACAAAACTAACACCTATTGGTAACAATATTTATAAAATAGACTTTATTCCTCGCGATTATTATGGAGTGGGTGAAGATTTCGTTATGGAGAACATCGAATTTTTATTCCCAACCAAAGATTGGGCAAAAGTAGGAACAAACGAAGGTGGTAAAAATTTTGTAATGTTAGCTCCCGGAGTACCCATCCCACTAGATCCGATATTCTCATTCTTTCCTCAAAAATTCAGTCAATACGATATTCTTACATTAATAAGAAAGAATAATGAAAAGAATAGTCAAGGATTAATCTATACAATCACTGCAGGCAGTAAAACCCTAACAGGAGAATTCGCAGGTAATAAAGATGAGATGAAAGCTTATATAAACCTATTTCAGTCTCTAAGTAATGAGCCTTCTATTGATAAAATTAACCTACTCGTAAAAGATAAGAATGGTGCAGAAATTCTCAAAACGGATATTCCTCTAGTACCACTATCTGATTTAAATTAAGATCTCAGACCTAATTATTATGTTACTACAAAACAACAAAGAGGGTTATGACCTTCATAAAAACTGAATACCATGAAACTTTATTATAAAAAATATAGACTTCACCTCAGCCCATTCCTATTCCTGTTAGCCCTTTTTATGATGGGGCAACAAGCTTTTGCTCAGGATATCTCTGTTTCAGGAACTGTAACAGATGGCACACAAGATCCATTAACTGGAGTAAGTATAAAAGTTGAGGGCAAATCGCAAGGTACTGTTACAGATTTAGATGGACATTTTACATTAACATGTCCTCCAGGCAGTATACTCGAGATATCCTATATAGGATTTACCAGCCAAAAGCTACCAGCTCAAAAAAACATGAAAATCGTTCTATCCGAAGATGCTATTGCTCTTAAAGAAGCCGTAGTTGTAAGCATCGGATACGGAACGATGCGTAAATCGGATCTAACGGGAGCTATTGCCTCCGTAAATCAGGATGATCTGAGACAAGGAGTTGTTACCTCAGCAGAACAATTGTTGCAAGGAAAAGTAGCAGGACTATCTGTAGCACAAGGTTCCGGCGATCCTGCTGTAGGAGCTACTGTAAGATTAAGAGGGGGAACATCTCTTTCTGCCGGTAATTCGCCTTTAGTTGTAATCGACGGTATACCAGGAGTAGATATGAATACCGTTCAACCATCCGAAATTCTATCTATAGACGTATTAAAAGATGCTTCGGCAGCAGCAATATACGGTTCTCGTGGTGCTAATGGTGTTATTATCGTTACAACCACACGTGCAGCTAGCGGCATCGAAAAACGCAGCATCGAATACAACGGATTTGTAGCTGTGGGAACAGCAGCCAGAAATATGGATCTTCTATCAGCAAACCAATGGAGAGGCTATGTTAGAGATAATAATGTAACAAGTGCAATAGATTATGGTGCTGATACCGACTGGCAAAAAGAACTACAACGTACAGCCATTACACAATCTCACAACTTATTTTTCAGTAATATTAATGCAAATAGCGGATTCAGTGCCTCTTTATTATACTTGGATAGTCAAGGAGTAATAGACAACAGCGGTCTCGAACGTCTAGCAGGAAGTCTTGCAGCCCATCAATATGGATTAGATAGGCATCTAAAACTAGAGATGGGTATGACTGGTAGCTTTGACAATTGGAACCCTATCGACACACGTATATTTGAGCGTGCTGCAAACTTAAACCCAACTGTACCCGTAAGAGATCAGAACGGAAATTACACTTCTATTGGTGGTACAAATACCGAAAACCCTGTGGAATTAAACAACAATCGTTTTGCTGATGATTCTCGTCACCGTTTTCTAGGATATGGAAAAATAGAAGTTAATCTTATCGAAGGATTAAAAGCAACTAGTAACGCATCATACGAATATAATTCTCGTCAACGCAGGTTTTATTTACCCACCTATGCAGTAATGGATGGTCAGGCAGAAAAAGGTCGTGGAGAAAGAGCTCTCGAAGATTATAAGACCATGCAATTAGAAACATTCGTAAATTATGATACTCAATTTAATACCGATCATAAACTAAATGTACTTGGTGGATATTCGTATCTAAAAAATGTATACGAAGGATTTGGTGCTACCAGAAGAGGTTTCGATACAGATGCATTTCTTTATAACAATCTGGCTGCCGGAGGAGACTACCGTGCGGGAGATGTATATTCCTACAAGGGCGAATCGAGCTTAGTTTCATTCTACGGACGTGCCAATTACAATTACAAGAGTAAATATATGGCAACCGCCACCTTACGTAAGGATGGATCGTCTCGTTTTGGAAAAAATCACAAATGGGGATTATTCCCATCTGCTTCATTTGCTTGGAGAGTATCAGAAGAAACATTTATGGAAGGAACATCAAACTGGTTGGATAACCTTAAGTTTCGTTTAGGATATGGTGTTACGGGTAATCAGGATGGCATAGGTGAGTATAAATCATTATCACTTTTAGGAGCTAACGGAGCTTCTTACTACGATCCTCTTACAGGAACATGGAAAAAATCGTATGCACCGATTCAAAACGTAAACCCTGATCTGAAATGGGAATCTACCACTCAATACAATATTGGTCTTGACTTTGGATTATTCAGAAGAATAAATGCTACTGTTGAAGTCTATTACAAAAGGACTAATGATCTTCTTTGGACATATCCTGTACCTCAACCACCTAATCTTGTAGGAACTATGCTTGCAAACGTAGGAACTCTTTCGAACAAAGGTGTTGAGCTATCATTAAACGGTAATATTATGAAAGGGAAAGATTTTAGCTGGGATGCTAACTTCAATATATCGTACAATAAACAAAACATAGATAAACTGTCAAATGATGTTTTTCAGGATTCTGGACTTAAATCGGGTTCACTTCATGGCTTAAGAGGTCTATCGGGAGTATATGCTCAAATAATTAAAGAGGGTCTTCCCGTAGGAGCATTCTATGGTCCGAAATGTTTAGGTATTGACGAAAAAGGAAAATATATACTAAATACCGATGCTGATGGTAAACCTATTGACGAATATCTTGGTAGTGCTCAACCTAAAGTAAACCTTGGTTTTGCGATGAGTGCAACATATAAAGATTTCGATATGAGTGTTGCTACATACGGAATGTTCGGACAAAAAGTACTTAATGCAACCTATATGAGTATGTATGATCCAACCCGTTTACCTGCTCAAAATGTACCTGACGATTTTTTAACCAGTGGCATTAAATCTGACCCTGTATTCTCTGACTATTGGGTTGAAGACGGCTCTTTCTTCCGCCTGCAAACTCTGACTCTGGGTTATACAGTAAAATATTTCAAGAACTTAGGGTTAAACAAAGTCAGACTATATGTAACAGGCGAAAATTTGTTTACCATTACAGGTTACAGTGGTATAGACCCTGAGGTGAATGCAAGCGGATTAGAGTCTCCGGGTATCGACCGCTTCAACTTCTACCCTCGCCCACGCACTTTCTCTTTTGGTTTAAACGTAGCTTTTTAAGGTCTGAGACCTCTAACTTTTGAAAAAGATAAATCATGAAAACAAAAATATTATCAATATTAGTATTGACTGCATTTTTCTCTACATCGTGTACCGATCTTGACGAAAAACTGTATGACAAAGTCACAACCGACGATTACGGTAAAACCGCAGCCGAAATACAAACCATTGTAGGTGGAGCTTACGCTACCTTGAGAGGATTCAACGACTCGGATAAAGGGGGAACTATAAGCTTCCCGACTTGCGAATACGTATTTTTCCTCGAAGAATGCGCTTCAGATGAGGCAACTATTCCAACCCGTGGAACCGACTGGTATGATGGAGGACGCTATCAACAAATACAATATCATACATGGAATGCTAATAACATTATGATACTAAGTGCTTGGAAATACTGCTATCAGGGAATAGCAAACGTAAACTCAATCATCTATCAGGTAGACAAATCGAATCTGACCGATGATGATAAGGCTATCGTAAAAGCCGAACTAAGAGGAATACGTGCCTATTATTACTATCAATTACTAGATCAGTTTGGTAGTGTACCCATTGTTACAAGCTTCGAAGAATCGGAACTACCTGCTAAATCGTCACGTGCCGATGTATTCAAATTTGTTGAAGATGAATTGAAAGATATTTTAGATAAGCTCCCCTCAACTATTCGTTACGGAGGTTTTACTCAAAATGTAGCAAACAGCCTTTTGGCTCGTCTATATCTAAATGCAGAAGTATACACAGGAACACCACGTTGGCAAGATTGTATCAATGCAAGTGAGAAGGTTACAGGTTATATTCTTGAGTCGGATTACTTCACAAGTTTCAAGACAAAGAACGAAACATCTCGTGAAATTATTTTTGCTATTCCTTACGATCATAAAGAAGGAACAGTAGGTAATTATCTGGCTTCAATGACCTTCCATTACAACCAACGATTTGCATTCTCCACCACTGGAGCTTATCCTTGGTGCGGTAATGGTATCAGTGCCCAACCGGGTTTATACTCTTCATTTGATGAAAACGATGTAAGACGCGGTTCATTACTTATAGGTGAACAAAAGAACCTTGCTACGGGAGCTACCGTTATGATGGATAATGGTAACCCTTTGATATATACTGAAGATTTCACCAAATATACCAATGCCCTGCAAAACGAAGGAGCACGTTTATTCAAATACCAAATACAAGCCGACGATCAGTGGGAACGAGATAATGATTGGGTGTTGATCCGTTATGCAGAAATTCTAATGATGAAAGCCGAAGCTAACTTCCGTTTAGGCTTTGCAGCCACTGCTCTTATCTATGTAAATGAAATACGTAATAGAGCAGGTCTTCCAAGCTTAACAACTCTCACTTTAGAAAGTCTGGATACAGAATGGAAACATGAGTTTGTGTTTGAAGGTCTTCGCCGTACCACCAATATACGCTTCGGTACTTTCTTCCAACCTTGGTGGGAAAAAGGTGTAACACCAGCCTTTAGAGGTGTGTATCCTATCCCTCAAACGGTATTAGATTTGAATCCTAATCTAAAGCAAAACCCTGATTATAATTAAAAATAATAGTAGAGACGCTGTTTATAGCGTCTCTACTATTACTAAATAAAAAAGAGAAAATGAAAAAAGCACTATTAACAGTCTTGTTTTTCGTCCCCCTATTTATATTCAGCAATTGCGGAAGGGACGATCTACCGGTTATAAAAGAAAAACCTATAGAGGAGTTGAGTCCCGGCTCGGTAACTAAAACCAATCCGATGAAGCTATATGTGCATTATATGCCTTGGTTCGAAACTAAAGTGACCAATAATGGCACATGGGGACAACATTGGACAATGGCAAATAAAAATCCTGACAACGTGGATACTAACGGCAAACGTGAAATAGCATCGCACTATTACCCGCTTATCGGACCTTATGCTTCGGGTGATGAAAACGTGATAGAATATCATCTCCTACTCATGAAATATTCGGGAGTAGATGGTATATTAATAGATTGGAACGGTACACGTAATCTATGGGATTACCCATCTATAAAAAACAATACAGAAGCTATTGTCAAGATATTGGATAAAGTAGGATTAAGTTTTGCCATAGTATACGAAGATCAATCTCTGAGAGAAGGCTTACAAGATGCCGAAAAAATAACTCAAGCCAAAGCCGATATGAAATACTTGGAGAGTACTTTTTTCAGTAAAGACAATTATATAAAGATCAATAACAAACCTCTATTAATGGTCTTTGGACCTCAGGAAATAAAAAAACCAGCTGATTGGAGTTCTATATTTTCTGGTCTGAAAACAAAGCCTACTTTCCTTACATTATACGCACACTCTGCCGGAACAACCAATGAAGGCGACATAAAGAATGCAGAAGGCGAATATATTTGGGTCGATGCAACACCAATGGAAACTAAATATACAGGAAAAGAGATATTGATGGGCGGAGCATATCCCGGATTTAATGATTTCTACAAAGAAGGAGGTTGGGGCGAAAGCGTACTAGCAGACATAAACCATGAGAGTGGAGCTACTTTTAAGAATCTATTAAAGATGGCTCAAGATAAAAAGGTAGATTATTTACAGTTAATTACTTGGAATGATTTTGGTGAAGGAACGATGATAGAACCTACTCAGGAATTCAAATACAATTATCTTACCGAATTGCAAAATTTTGCAGGAGTGTCTTATAATGTATCTGTTCTAGAAAACATTTATAGCCTTCATTCTCTGAAAGAAACTTATAAAAATGATGCTCAAAAGCTCAAAAGTCTCAATCAAGCCTTTTATTATTTGGTATCACTACAAAATGATAAAGCAAAAGCTCTGATTGATGAAGTCGGATCCATCAAATAACTTACTATAAATAATAAAAAGGTATAAGACCTTACTAAAATAATGAGTATTATGAAACAATTACCAGTGTATATCCTTCTCGTTTTCCTTTGTTTGACTTCATGTGCAAGAAAAGAAAACTCCTCAGTTAGTTCTCCGGATGGGAGCATCCGATTACAAGCCGGAATGGAAAACGGGAAGGTATATTATACAGTCGATAAAAAAGACAAAGCTATTCTTAATAAATCCTTTCTCGGATTTGTTCTTAAAGACAGCGAGTTAGGAAAAGATGTAACAATTACTGACATCAAACATTCGTCTTTCAGTGAAAAATGGGATCAACCGTGGGGCGAAGAAATCACAGTGGATAATACCTACAATGAGATGACAGTTGATGTGCACGAAAACGGCGGATTGAAGCGCAAGTTTTCGGTGGTTTTCCGCATATTCAATGACGGCATCGGCTTCCGTTATGTATTCCCCGAACAAGAGAATCTAAAGGACTTCGTCATTATGGATGAGTTAACTGAGTTTGCTCTTGCAGGCGATCATAAAGCATGGTCTATACCCACAAGTACATTGTATTTTGAAAACCTGTATAAACCATCGCCGGTCAGCAGCCTCGATACTGTATGCACTCCTCTGACTATGGAAACCAAAGACGGGTTATATTTGAGTATTCATGAAGCAAATCTCACTGATTACGCAGGGTTGAATCTTACACCCGAAAACGGAACTACTACCCTTAAAGCTTATCTGACTCCTTGGTCAACGGGCGAAAAAGTATTCACAAAAGCACCTTCCGTAACACCTTGGAGAACGATGATTATTGCAGAAAAAGCAAGCGATTTACTTCTTTCACGCTTAATGCTGAATCTGAATGAGCCTTCAAAGATTGAAGACACTTCGTGGATTCGCCCAGGAAGATATATTGGTATATGGTGGGGGATGCACATGGAAGATTATACATGGTCACAAGGACCTAAACATGGTGCTACGACTCAAAATACCAAGAAGTATATTGATTTTGCAGCCAAGCATAATTTTTCAGGGGTACTTGTTGAAGGATGGAATTTCGGTTGGGATGGAGACTGGACAAAAGAAGGTGATAAATTCAGTTTCACAAAAGCATATCCAGATTTTAATCTGAAAGAGATAACCGAATATGCCGCATCTAAAAATGTAAAACTAATAGGACATCACGAAACTGGTGGTGCAACTCTTAACTACGAGAGTCAATTAGACAGTGCTTTTGCCCTATATCAAAAATACGGTGTGAATGCAGTAAAAACAGGATATGTAAGTCCTTTACTAGACCACAAAGAGAGACATAGTAGTCAATACGGCGTACGCCATTTCAGAAAAGTGATTGAAACAGCCGCTAAATATCACGTAATGATAGACAATCACGAGCCTGCCATGCCAACAGGATTGCAACGTACATGGCCTAACCTAATGACTCAAGAGGGATTCAGAGGACAAGAATACGATGCATGGTCGAGAGATGGTGGAAATCCTCCTGAACATACAACTATTCTTCCTTTTACCAGAGGATTAGCCGGACCTATGGACTTTACTCCGGGAACTTTCAATTTCACCAATAAGGTATTTCCTGAAACTCGCGTTCAAACAACATTAGCAAAACAACTTGCTTTATTTGTAGTACTGTTCAGTCCTTTGCAGATGGCTTCGGATATGATCGAAAATTACGAGAATAATTCTGCTTTCGATTTTGTAACCTCTTGCCCTACTTCATGGTCTAAGACTATAGTACCCGAAGCCAAGATAGGCGAGTATTTAACCATAGTACGCAAAGACCGTGATTCTGAGAACTGGTTTGTTGGAAGCATAACCAATGCCAACAGCAGAGACTTTAGTTTACCTCTCAACTTTTTAGATAAAGGTGCAAAATATAAAGCAACGATATTTAAAGACGGTGAAGGTGCAGATTATAAAAACAATCCATACCCTGTAGAGATTCAGGAAATGGAGGTCACAGCCGAAACTGTTTTAAATGCAAAACTGGCAACAAGCGGAGGAGTAGCCATTAGGTTAATTAAGCTATAATCAATCTATGTTCCGTAAAATTTAGGTCAGATAATAGCAGATAAACGAAAAAGCCCATGACTCAAATCATGGGCTTTTTTATCTTTAAATTTTAGCTATCCTTTTACAATCAATACACAAGTTCAGCACCTGATAAAACACATTAAAAAATGAATATTAACAGTTTATTTCAAAAAGAAAGAAAATCTCAATTTTCTATAATATAATTCTACAATTATCGTTTTATATCTAAAATAAGTACTTATTTCGATAATAATAAAAGGCTTTTGCTAGCTACAATTTAGTCAAAGCAACAAAAAGAATACATATACCATGGCGTATAGAAAATTAACTGAATCTGAAATCGTAGAGCTACAAAATCAAGGATGTGTTGCCAAAAACTGGAATGATATATCTGTTCACCACCAATTTAATACAGCTTATATTCGTCAAGTAAATTTTTCGGGAGAAATAAAACTGGGAATCTACGAGAAAGAATTTACACTTCCGGGAGGAATAAAGAAGCACTCGGGAATCAAGAATGTAACACTCCACAATTGCGAAATAGGCAACAACACCTTTATCTCAGACGTAAACAATTACATTGCAAATTATAAAATTGGCAATAATGTATTTATTCACAATCTCGAATTGATGTATGTGGATAACGAATCGTCTTTCGGTAATGGAATAGAAGTTACCGTTCTGAATGAAACGGGAGGTAGAGAAGTTATTATACATGATAAACTGAGCGCTTCGTTTGCATACATCATGTCATTCTATCGCCATCGTCCCGTATTAATTCATAAAATGCAGGAAATAGTAAAACAGTATACTCAACAAAATACCTCTAGCATAGGAACTATTGGCAATAATGTCAAAATAATAAACACTGGCACTATCAAGAATGTACGCATACGAGACTATGCTACCATAGAAAGTACATGCCACCTCGAAAACGGAACTATCAATAGTAACGAACACGATCCTGTACATATTGGCTATAATGTAATGCTGAAAGACTTCATTATCAGTTCGGGTTCTCACGTGGAAGACGGAACCATGCTTACCCGCTGCTTTGTAGGTCAGGCCTGTCAATTAGGACATACTTATTCGGCAAGCGATTCGCTTTTCTTCAGCAATTGTCAAGGTGAGAATGGAGAGGCTTGTGCTATTTTTGCAGGTCCTTATACCGTAACACATCATAAATCTACTTTGCTGATATCGGGAATGTATTCGTTTATGAATGCAGGATCGGGATCCAATCAAAGTAATCACATGTATAAACTGGGACCTATTCATCAAGGGGTAATGGAAAGAGGCGGTAAAACTGCCAGCGATTCATATATATTGTGGCCAGCTAAAATAGGAGCATTCTCTTTGGTTATGGGTCGCCATTATCGGAATTCGGATACATCTAAGATGCCATTCTCATATCTGATAGAGCATGATGACGAAACGGTACTTGTACCCGGAGTTAATCTTCGTAGTGTAGGAACTATTCGTGATGCTCAGAAATTCCCTAAACGTGATAAGAGAAAAGATCCACACAAAATGGATCAGATCAATTTCAACCTCCTGAGCCCTTATACAGTCCAAAAGATGTTTCAAGGCATTGAAGTATTAAACGAACTATTAAGCACTTGTGGAGAGGCATCAGTACATTACACATACAGAGGTTGTCGCATAAAAGGTTCTTCGTTACGTAGTGGCTTGAAGTATTACGACATAGCTATAACTAAATTTTTGGGTAACTCTATCATTTCACGACTAAGTAATTGTCCTTGTACCAATGATGAAGAAATCAGAGAATACCTGAAACCTGATAGTTCTGCAGGCTTAAATAAATGGCGAGATTTGGCAGGGCTTTTAGCTCCAAGTACCGAGATAGATAAACTAATAGAAGATATAGAATCTGATAAACTGACTCAGATTGAAGATATAAATGCTGTTTTCGAAAAACTACACAAAGATTATTATTCTTTAGAATGGACATGGGCTTGGGATAAAATTCAAGAGTACTTTAACCTTTCTCTAGAAACAATTACAGCCAAAGACATTATAACTATTGTTGAGAAATGGAAAGATGCAGTAGTTAAACTAGATCGAATGATTTACGAAGATGCCCGAAAAGAATTCTCTTTACCTACTCATACCAGCTTTGGAATGGACGGAGATAAAAAAGATCAGAAAATAGACTTCGAACAGGTTAGAGGTATTTTTGAGAAAAATTCTTTTGTTGAAGCCGTTCTAGAGCATATCAAGATAAAATCGAAGCTTGGTGAAGACATGATAGAACGATTGTCAAAGAGTCTATAAGAGTTCAATATTTGATTAACTTTGGGTCTTAACCCATAAAATATTAAACTATGTCTGACATACGATCTAGAAATAAGATTATCTATCTGTTGACTTTGTTCTGTCTGCTACTGTCTTCATGTAGTAGCGATGACAATGAGGAAACAGATCCATATAAGAGTTTAAACTTGAAATCGGGCTATATCAATATTTATTATAATGGGATTGAAACAGAGTTAAAGGAAATAACTTCCTTTCATTATTTAAATTCTGAAGGGGATACTTTAGGTATCTATTATACAGGATATATTGATAAAACATTTTCTATAGTCAATAATGCAGTTTCGATATATATTTCAAAAAAGTCAAAATTAGATCGTGTAACATTTAATTATTCTCCTCCAGGAACCAATTACGCTACTCAGTATGGAAATTACAGTGATAAGTACAATGATGATTTGACTTACTTTGAATATCGTTTATACATCAAAGGGAATATTCTAGAAGGAGAATTTAATGGAAAATTATTTAATCCATTAGAAACTATAGATATTGATAGTTGCAAGTTCTATATTGAAAGATAGAAATTCTGATCATCATACATACAAAGGCAGATTATTCGATAAGGATAGTCTGCTTTTTCGTAGATGACTATTATGATAAATATAAATTAATTACTTTTGTGTAGCTAACACGCATTTTAAATATATTTATTATGAAGTTTATTTATTTTATTGTAACTCTTCTTTTGTTCACAGCTTGTGACCCATCGAGTAAAGTACCATCTAAACAATTCTGGATGGATAATCCCACAGACAACGCAATTCAGGTAAAAATTGACTCAATCGTTTATGATCTGCCAGCCAGTTCTGGTCTAACCGTAGAATTACCTGCAGGAAGACACTCTTTGGCATATAATGGAGAATCTATTGAATTTTTTGTAAAGCCCAATGATCAAGGGTGCGTTATCAACCCTACATTAAGTAATTATATTTTCTTCCACGAAATATATTTCGAAAGAGGCAAAGAGGAAGAAGGTAGTGCAGAATATGAAAAAATAAAGACTGCTTATATGCACCCATTCGAGATACAACCAGGAGATACTATAGATGTTCCATTTAAAGTAATCAGTGATCATCTGTTTATTGAACAATACGAATATTTCTGGCATCTGGGAATAACCGAACCCTATAAGAATGGAGTTGTAATTGCTAAAGGCGAATCAAATTTAACGACTGCCCCTCAATCAAAGCTATTTAGAGAGAATGACTTTTACAACTATGTAGGACGTGAAAATTTACCTGAAGGTTTCGCTCTTAAACAAAGCAACTATAAATTGAGTGATTTAAAGCCTTTTGTATTTGTTGCTGATACTATAACTGTTGATTGCGAACCTGCTCAAAAATATTTAGACTTGTATCGCAGTCGTTTCAAAGAATTAGTAAACAGTGATGCTGAACATTTTCAAGCAAAATATGATACATTACGTTATTACACCAAATTTCCGATAGAAATAGAGAAAGAATGCAGTTCTCGTTACAACAAGAGTAGAGCTAGCAGCGAGAATGATATCGATAAAGCGTCTGTTCGCATAGGTAAAAATCTAGAGAAGCTAAGTGCAAAAAATGCTTTTATTATCAAATAATAAATAGTATAAGATAAACTATAAATAAAAAAGAAGGAACTAAATTTAAGTTCCTTCTTTTTTATTTATGTCTACACTCAGATATTAACTTTTTGTGATGATGCTCGATTTTGTTTTAATTTCTTCTGGTGAATATCCTTCTAATTTTGTGTTTTCAAAATATACATCCTCTTCCAAAACCACGTCTTTAAAATCCAAATTATCTAAAACTGCATCCTTAAAACTCACCTTATTAAAGACCACATCCCAAAAATCAGATTGTATAATTCGACATTTCGCAAAAGAGATGTTCTTAATGTGAGATAAGTCAAATACAGTTTTCTCAAAACTACTATCAGTGAAATCCACATCATCAATGAAAGCGTCTTCCAAATAGCATGCAATAAAAGCTGTTTTCTTAAAACTTGACTTTATAAATTTAGTCCGCGAAAAATCAACATTCGCAATATGAGCCTCATCTAGATTGATTCCCTCAAAAACACAATCGGATAAATCGGTCATCAAATTACTATATACCTGCTTATCATTCTTAAAAAGTACTTTAACAATAGTTTGAATAACAATAGTAGGCTTTTTATTTATTCGCCAAGCTTTTCCATTCTCCTCGTTTTGTATCGTATCAGTGTTTTCTCGTACATAGGCACATAAAATATCTTGTATAATATTCACATAGCCTCTTTGCCCTTTATCACCGATAGAAGTTTCAAGAGCTATTTGATGCAAAGCATAAATACCCGACAGTATAGAACTCACACTATCGCTACCTAATAATGTTGCAGCATCTTTAAAACGAGTATTAATCTGCCCTCTTTCATTAATATTATTCTGACGCGTCTGTTCTGCCACCCTTCGGTTGTTAATCCACAAACCGAGAAGTACCAAGGCACCTCCAAGTACGGTTGCTACTGTTCTCACATATTCTCCTAACGCAGCCGTAGTATCTCCAAAGAGCATAATGTGGGCATCGAGTTTATAGAAAATGATCCCAAGAAGAATAGTTCCGAATATAATAATCAGGAAAATATACTTATAATAAAACTTAGAAATAGCTTTTTTATTTGTTTCTAATAGTGCTGAAAATGTTTTTGCTCTCTTTGACATAACTTATTTTTAAACCAATCTCGACTACAAAGATAATCAATTAAGCTCACATACCTATTTCTTTATTTTTACAAGTATAACAATCATAGCTAGTTATAACTAAAAAACATTCTATTAAATACATTTAGTCATCTCTATGCCGCCTTTTTTAAGGTAGATCGCTAATATGAAAAAGGCAGACTATCTTATTGGATAATCTGCCTTTCTCTATATATAAACGATGTACTATTTCAACAATACAATCACACCTTTAGCTCCGTGAGCCCCTACTACTAATGATTGTTCTATATCAGCCGTTTTAGACGGTCCCGAAATAAATACACCAAAACCATAATCATTAAACTTTATCTGATCATAAGCTTCGTGCATATTATGTACAATCTTGTTTTTATCTAGAAGAATAACCAGATACTCGGAAATAAAATAAACTACTTTTTCTTTTACATTCTGTGGTATCCATACACAAGCATTTTCTGCAACGCCCACTTCTCCTTGAATAACTGCCAGATCAGTCCCATTTAAACTATGGGCATCTTCCACATTATCAGGATTAATAGTTGCTATATCGATTTCGGGCAGATTAGAGGCTATAATTTTAGCCTCGGGATATAGAGAACGTATCAAAGCATTTATATCTTCTCCTTCCTTTACAACCATAGCATCGCCGCCCACTGCTTTACACATCTGAGTAAATTTTTCGAGCTTGTCGGGATATTGAATCGCAGCAATATCTAAATCGGGCATATCATATTGAACTTTAATATGTCGCTTTACATTCGATAATATATCATTCTTACTACTCATAGCTTAATTCTTTTTAAGGTCTCAGACCCTTTTATTTACTTATTCTTCTGAACTTTACCTTTCTTCCACATCGAAGTAAAAGATTCTGATGCAAACTTAGGCAGTTCGCGCCCTTTACCCCAATCATTCAATCCATTATAAATAAGGAATCGAGGCATATGATTGATAATAGGAGCCATTTTCAGACCTGCTTTATATAATGCAGGATGAGTGAATAAAAATTTCATTCCTCCCGACATCATCTTTTTCATCTTATCAGCCTTACCTAAAGAATTTAAGTTCTGTCTCCATCTGTAAATCTGGTCAGCCAAATCAATCTTTGCAGGGCAAACATTGTTACAAGAATAACACAGCGAACAAGCCGAAACGTTATCGTAATACTCTTCGGGATTCTTTAACATACCCAAATTAATCCCGATTGGACCCGGTATAAAATAGGTATAGGAATATCCTCCACTACGACGATATACAGGGCAGGTATTCATACAAGCCCCACAACGAATACATTTCAATGTTTGAATATGCTCGTCATTACCCAAAATATCGCTCCTGCCATTATCTACAATAATAATGTGCATTTCACCACCTTCGCGTGGTTTACGGAAGTGGGACATGTACGACGTTACAGGTTGCCCCGTTGCCGAACGAGCCAATAGACGAGAATATACAGCCAACGATTTATGATTGGGAATCAGTTTCTCTAATCCCATTGATACTATATGTATTTTAGGAAGTGATGTTCCCATATCGGCATTACCTTCATTGGTACATACCACCACATCACCCGTATCTGCAACAGCAAAGTTACATCCCGTCATTCCCACATCTGCTGTAAGGAATTCGTTTCGTAGATGCTGACGCGCTGCACGAGTCAGATAAGTCGGATCACTATTGTCTTTTTCAGTATGTAATTTTTCCTCAAATAATTTACCAACCTCTTGCCTTTTCAAGTGAATGGCAGGCATCACAATGTGGCTAGGCGGCTCATCCATTAATTGAAGAATACGCTCGCCAAGATCACTCTCCACAACATCAATACCTTTCTCTATGAGATAAGGATTCATGTGGCATTCTTCAGTAAGCATCGATTTACTTTTTACCAGTTTTTTAGCCTCGTGTCTTGCCAAGATACTATATACTATCTCGTTATGCTCTTTAGCATCCTTTGCCCAATGCACTATCACCCCATTTGCTTCGGCATTCTTGGTAAATTCTTCAGCATATTTATCAAGATGAGTAATTGTGTGCATTTTTATTTTGCTCGACAATTCTCTCAACTCTTCCCATTCGGGTACATCCATAGCCATTTTGTCTCTCTTCTCTCGAACAAACCACAGAGTCTCATTGTGCCATGTCTCCTGTTCTTTATTTGCTATGAAGCGGTTTGCAGCTTCTGTATGTTTTGTACTCATAGTCCGGCAGCTAAAATTTGAACAACATGAATAAACTTGATAGGTAGTTTTTCTCTACTTACCACTCCTTGCATATGCATCAAGCATGAGCTGTCAGCGCCCGTAATATATTCAGCACCCGTAGCCATATGGTTCTTTACTTTGTCTTGTCCCATACATACGGATACAGAGGGTTCTTCGATGGAAAACATACCACCAAAGCCACAACACTCGTCCACTTTTTGCGGTTCGAGTACTTCAATCCCTTCAACCTTATCCAATAAATCTCTGATTTTTGAATAGCGGGGGATATTCAACTCACTAGCGGATGACAAATGAAGCTCACGTACTCCGTGACAACTGTTGTGCACACTCACCTTATGAGGAAACTTTCCCGGTAGTTTATCCACCTTCAACACATCGTGCAGAAATTCGCAGAAGTCATATATCTTGCCACTAGTTTGGCAAAGATGCCCTTCCTTCTCTAATAATCGAGGATAATTTTCTTTTACAAATACAGCGCAACTCGCTGATGGAGCTACAATGTATTCATACTTATCAAATAACTTCTCGAATTGTTGAGCCAAAGGTATAGCCTCATTCTCGAAACCTGCATTAGCCATGGGCTGTCCACAACAAGTTTGATCGATCGGATAATCTACCTCTACTCCCAGATGGTCGAGCAGCTTATATGCCGCTACGCCTACTTCGGGAAATATGGCGTTTACATAACATGGAATAAATAGTCCGACTTTCATTTCTATTATAGTTTTTTAGTTGATATGCTTTTCTTAATAGGAGCAGATCTATGTAACTGTCATATATGGCGAATGCATAGATCCACTCTCACTTCTTGTAACCAAAGGATTTTGAGACCTTAAAATATAAGTGTGCCCATCAATTTGGGAACAAAATATACCATGAGACCTGCTACAACAATATATCCTAAAGCAAAAGGCATAGCCTTCTTCATTATCTCACCTTCACGTCCTTGTAAGCCACAAGCCGAGGTTGCAACCGCTATACTTTGTGGAGAAATAATCTTTCCACCTGTTGCTCCTGCTGTATTTGCTGCTGCCAACCAACTTGGATCGACCCCAATAGTGCTACCAACCGAAGCTTGAAGTTTTCCAAACAAAATATTAGACGAAGTATCGCTACCTGTAAGGAATGTACCAAGACATCCGATTGTTGGGGCGAATAGTGGGTATAGAGAACCTGTTGTTATTGCCAAAGCTAAACCTAGTTCACCTATCATTCCCGAGAAATCCATCACCGAAGAAAGAGCAATAAGACAACACACTGTAATGATAGTTTTGCGTTGTTGCTTTATAACTTTACCTAATAGTTTCAACAGCTCAATAATTTTAGCTCCTTGAATTAGTCCTCCTAAAATAGAACCTAGGAATAAAAGAACACCGGCATCTATAAGCCATGAGATTTTCACAGCACGTACAATATCAGCCTGTGCAACAGTATCAAATATATTAAAACTAAAGGTTGTACTTAAAATCGGAGCAAGCATAGTCCTAAATGGTAATAATGGACTGGTTAATATTACTAATATCAATATCAAACCATAAACACTCCATGCACTTATTATCTCGCCCCAAGAACGTTGAGGAAATTTAGCTTTCAATTCTCTATCTTCATCTGTTGCAGTAATTTTAGCATATAAAATTATTGCAATAATAGAAGCAATACTACCCAATATCGCAGGCGTTTCGGCTCCCATATATCTTGCAGCTATATATTGTGTTACCAACGAAACAACTCCAACGATAACACTCAATAGAATATGTTTAGGTAAAGATTTAATTCGAGGATCGGTCATAAACACAAGCACAAAGGGTATAAGTATCATTAAGGGTGATAATTGTAACACGACTTGTGTACTTAACACCTGTATGTTATCTACTCCGGCTTGTTCCGCCAATACTTTAACGGGAGTACCTACAGCACCAAATCCAGTTGCAACACTATTGGCTATCAGACTGGCTACTGCCGAAAAGATTGGCTTAAAACCTAAACTAATCAATATAGCAGCAGGAATAGCAACCGCTGTTCCAAATCCGGCCATTCCCTCCAAAAGACCGCCAAACCCCCATGTTAGAAGCAAAACCTGAATGCATTTATCCGATGATATAGAAGAGAACTGTTCTTTCAACACCTCCATTTTCCCCGTATGTACCAATACATTATAACTGAATATAGCCATAATGATAATAATCAATATAGGGAATATAGCCTTTAGAATTCCATAAATAATTGACAATCCCGTATCTGCCGCAGGAAGATGGAATGCAAATAAGGCAATTAAAACGGTAGTCGCTAATGTTATAAGTGCGCTCTTATCTCCCGACATTTTCAGAAAACCCATCAAAATGATAAGTAGAATTACAGGCACTGCGGCAAATACAACTGACATCCAATTAAGGTCTACGACTAAATTAGAACTTTGAAGAATTACGTTTAAAACCATGGCAGAAATTGTATTAGTTTGTTTCCAAATTGGGGTTAACTCCAGATAGACAACGCAAATTATATTTTTTTTTCCAAAAAACGACTATCTATTCATATGTTATATTGCATATTTGTTTAAGAATTGTAAAATCTCAGGTAATATAGGTGTTGTAAGACTTGAAAGCCTCAATTCAAAATCCAACTAAGATTAATTTATCCCTATTATTCTTATCTTTGGTTACAAATTCACTTGACATAAATATGGAAAACGACAATAAATATAGGCTATTGAGTGAAGGAGAAATCTTTCAACCTTCAATTATGGGGGTTATATCTTATAAACAAGAAAGCCTTTTCACTCAAGATTACATCAACCACTCCCTCAGCAACTCCATTGGCTTCAACCTTTTATCCTTCGAACTATCACAAGCTCCCGACCATGTTGAAAAGGAATATATTGCTACAATAGAATACTTAAATGAGGTTTACAGAGTTGTATTATCGGTACTATCAGTAGAAGACCTTCGCCTTGAAGAATTCGGGCTTGCCAATATGGTAAATGAAGATGATTTTAATATTGCTTTATCGCAAAAAAAATATATTAACGCTGCTGTAAACTTTGGATCGAAAGCTCTCGATTCATTTCATCTTCAACTAAAGGTATTGGATGCCATAGTACCCGATGCTAGTTTAGTTATTGATTTTATGTCTTTCCGACTTCTTTCGGGAAAATGGCTAAGTTTGACAGCATCCTCAAAAATTCCACCTTCGCCCGATTATTTATATGCACTTCATGCAGTATATGATGAAAAAGGAGAAAAAACGGAATATTGGTTTCACACACATGGGTTGGTTAGATGTGGTCTTGTTGAACTCGAGATACTAAATACCACTAATGGTGCACAACAGATGTATGATCTGGTAAACCATACTGTAAAACGATTTCTATCAGACCCGGTAAAAGAAAATGAAAAATTTACCGCAGGTTTTGACGGATTAGATATAAATCTGACTTGGATTCGTTGGGAAGAAGCCTTGAAGGATTTTAAGACTCCTATTCTGGGTGGCTTTCACGATAGAGAGGGAGACTCCAATGCACACTCGGAACCTTCGGGCGTACTCTTTGCTATTGAAGACGGAAACCTTATTTCGCCCGAAATATACGCCTCTACTCTTGCCAATAATCCTATTTTATTTGTTTCCACTGAGGAAACTTTAAGAATGAGCAGATTAGCTAAAGATCGTTTCTTTCACTTTCTACATATTTTCGAGAAACATTCAGTACCATCTACAAAGTCATTCTTTAAAAAGTTATTTGGAAAAAAAGAAGAGAATCAAAATCAATGGTCTTTCATCGTTAAATTTGGTCTAATAGTAGACAATGCTAATAACAATACCGAAAGAGAACATCTATGGTTCAGTGTTATTTCGGCTGATACTAAAAAGATAGAGGGAAAACTCCTTAATGCACCTTATTGGATAGATTCTCTTAAAGAGGGCGATATTAAATCATACCCGATTGAAGTATTAACAGATTGGATTATTTATGATGCAGAAGGTAACCAATATACCCCCGATTCCGTTTATCAGCTAATTGAGGAAGAGGATATTGATGATTAACATATTACAACAGAAAATAAAAAGCCCTTGTGAATTAGATTCACAAGGGCTTTTTATTTAATCGTCTTATCTTAATTCTACTTTTCAGCTTACTTAGTTCACCTTAGAAATTTCTCCTCCATTGTAGAAATTTATTATATTTTCGGCTACCTCGCGTTGCATATCATATCTACCTTCGATAGTTTGAGTTCCCGTATGAGGAGTCAGAACAACATTATCGAGTGTTAGAAATTCGGGGTTGATACGAGGTTCGTTCTCAAAAACATCTAATCCTGCACCAAATATCCGATTATCTTTCAACGCTTTTATTAATGCAGCCTCATCAACCGTAGAACCTCTGGAAGTATTAATAAGTATTGCGTTTGATTTCATCTTATTAATTGCCTTCTCATCAATAATATGATAAGTTTCGGGTGTAGCAGGAGCATTAATAGTTATAAAATCAGATTGAGAAAGTAACTCATCGAAACTTACATACCTAGCATTATACTGCTCTTCTATACCTTTTGCAACAGGTTTTCTATTATGATAAATAATATTCATTCCGGCAGCAATAGCACGTCTGGCAACAGCCTGACCGATACGTCCAAAACCATATATCCCTAGCGTTTTTCCAAAAATAGCTATTCCCGGATTATCATATAATCCCCAGCTCAGCCCTTCCGGCGTACGCAACTTATTGTTGTAAAAACCAATACGACGAGCAACTGCATGTATGAGACCGAAACAAAGTTCGGCAGTAGGCTCTAAAACCGAATTGGGTGTATTAGTCACCGCAATTCCTTTTTGAGCTGCATACTCTACATCAATATTATTATATCCTACACCAAAGTTAGCTATCAGCTTTAAATTCTTCGCTTTATCGATAATTTCCTTATCTGTATAAAAGCTAAAATTTGGGATAAAGACCTCGTAATCCTCTATAATATCAAGTATCTGATCTTTTTTGAAGTGTCCTGTTGGAGGATACGTTACATCAAACAAATCATCTAATACTTGAAAAGGCTCACGATGAAAATTATGTCCCGACAATACTTTCTTCTTCATAATCTAAGTTCTAAAAACTATTTAATATTCTAGCAAGATACTTATATCTTTATGAGTAAAGATTCAGAAAACGATATGTTGCTTTCAACAAATAATTAGAAAGGCAGATCGTCGGCACTATCTCCACCACCAAAATCGGCAGGAGCAGGAGGAGGAGGAGGCGTTTGTTGAGCATATTCAGGCATTCCCTGACTTGCACCACCTGCAGAAGGCATAGCTAAATCTACTTTCCAAGCTTTTACATCTGTGTACCAACGTCCATTATATTCGCGGCTTTCTACATCAAAAGATATATCAAGCATATTTCCGATTTGAAGTACCGATTCGCTGGCTTTATCACCCCATATTGAGATACATACTTTCTTTGGATATTGACCATCTGTTTCAACAACTACGTCTTGTTTTTTCCACTCTCCGTTTTTTCCCATTCCGGTTTGGACTGGCAATACTTGTATTAATTTTGCTATTAATTGCATAATTCAATCTTAAATTTTTTATTAAAGACAAAGGTACAAAAAACTACTCATTAGAGAGTTCTTTATCTGATTTTTCAGAAGAAATACCCCCTTCTACTTCTTCCTCTGAGTCTATAAATTGCTGATAATAAGAAAGCAGCAATGTAGTAAGAGGAATTGCTATAATCATTCCGGCAATACCCATAAGTGAACCCCAGATAGAAAGAGACAGTAATATTATAGCCGGATTGAGCCCCATAGCTTTACCCATTATTCGAGGTACAAGTATAATATCGATAATACATTGGATAACAAGATAGAGTAAAATAACCAATCCGATAAGAGCCCAAAAGCTCTCACCCGTTTGAGAAACCTTTAACCAACATAATAATGCAGCAGGCACTATACTTATAATATGCATATAGGGTACCATATGTAGGAACCCGATAAGAATGCCCAGCACTATGGCCAAAGGCAATCCTATTATCTGAAAACCCGTTGCAAATAAAATAGCCACAATAACACAGATAAGTGCCTGATGACGGAAATATGTATTCATACTTCTTTCAACATCTACAGTTACTCTGCTAACAAAAGCTCTATGGCGATGAGGAATAAGATCCATCCACAATTTATTGATCTTATCATAATCCAATAAAATAAATATCAGATATAATATAATAATAAACACTACTGTAAAACCGAGAATAAAAGATATACTATTAGATACCATGTTTTCTAGAGTCGGAATCAAATATCTAATTGTATCAGAAGCATTTTCTTTCGACAAGACGTTTCTGAGAGAATCGAAATCAATATTTTTAGCAATAAAATCGTGTACGCTCAATGGCATACCATTGACCGTAAAGGATTGAAGATCGTATGAAGTAATAAGACTATTGATCTGATAAAGTTCGTTTTCCACCAAAGGTGTTATACAAAAAAAGAAAAGCGTTAACACCCCAATGAGCATTGCAAAAGTAATTAACACGGCAACAACTCTCTTCTTTAGCCTAAGTTTGTCTTTGATAAAACGAACAACAGGATTTAGCAGATAAGCCATTAACCAAGCCACTAGAAACGGAAGCAACACGCTTCTCAGAATATAAATCATATATATGCCAAGCCCGATCAGTATCACACTTATAGACAAGCGGATTACCCGATCGAAAGTAAAAGGCCTATCAAAACTGTTCCTCATGAAATTTTTCTTATTTTTCGATTTGTTTATCTTTACAAAGATATTTTTTTTTTCAGAAACAATAACTCTAATAAATAAAGTAAAATATTTATTACATATTATTCAACTCTTATCATATGAAATTTCACCTAATCGCCATACTAAGCTTCTGTTTAATAAATGCTTCCGCACAAAATAATGCTGCAATTGAAAAATTTGTACAAACACCCGGATTCGAACATGCTTCAATCGGCTTCTGTGTAAAAGACCTTTCGGGAAACGAGATCATATCATATAACAAAGCTACTTCTTTAACGCCTGCTTCCACTCTAAAGATATTGACAACTGCAACCGCTATTGAATTATTAGGTGAAAATTATCAATTTGCAACAGAACTATCCATTGACCCAAACAATTCCCGCCACTTGATTATTAAAGGATTTGGAGATCCAACTCTCGGTAGTCAGTATCTATTTGATACTCCTACTGCATTTTTGGCGAATTGGGTACAACAGATTCAGAAAAAATTTAGACCTGAATATCCTATTGACATTACAATTGCCGATGATTTTTTCGGCTATAACGGAATATCATCCAAATGGCTCAAAGAGGACATGGGAAACTACTTTGCTTCGGGAGCTTATGGTATTAGTATTTTTGACAATACCTATCAATTGTATCTGAATACAATGAGAACAGATACTTGTCCCGTTATCATAAAAACGGTTCCTGACATGAGGAATATTATATTCACTAATAATCTGCAATTGAATTACGAGAACAAAGACAATAGTAACATAAATGGAGAACCATTCTCTAATCACAGAAGGCTGGTAGGAGATATTCCAACCAAAAGATCATCTTTTATTATTAAAGGAGATTTTCCCGATCCGGGAATGGTGTTAGGTGAAACTCTTGCGAATACATTAGCTCAAAACAACTTTAGAATAAATTCAATAGAAACTGCACGACAACAATATTTCAAGCAGATGTACAATTCTTATGGAGCAACCTCCTATCAAGCAGTTCCTTTTTACAGAGAGCTATCTCCCTCCTTAAAAGATATTATACGCGTAGTTAATGAGAAGAGTAACAACCATTATTCAGAACATTTAATGAGAGCCATTGGACGCAGCTCCAACACCGATATATATAGTGATCCTCTTATTGAAGGAATCAGTAGAACAAACAACTTCTGGGCATCTAAAGGTCTAAATACAGATGGAATACACATTTATGACGGATGCGGATTAGCTCCATCAAACAGTATCAATCCCGAGATTCTTTGCGATATATTAGCGTATATGCAAACAAAGAGCAGGTATTCAAACGCATTCTTTACATCATTACCCAAAGCAGGAAAAGAAGGTACGGTTAGAAATTTATTAAAAGGAACTCGTTTACAAGGAAAACTTTATGTAAAGAGTGGGAGTATTGCCAATGTACAGTGCTATGCAGGTTATTACATAGATGGAGACAAAAAATACACCTTTAGTATTATGGTTAATAACTACAATAGCCCCCGCAAAGATGTTGTGAGGGCTATTGAAAGTTTATTATTAGATATCTTTTGACCGATTTTAGTCCTTTAAAGGTTTCATCGGTATAATTTCATATAACTTGATTCTGAACCAAAGAGTTGTATAAGCAGGAATAATCTTAAAAGTAGAAGCTCCTGTTACATTTGGAGTATATGTATTGTCAACACTACCATACCCTAGTTCTTGAGGGATGCAAACAACACGCTCATCTCCAACTTTCATATCTTGAAGAAGCGTAATCCAACCATCAATAACTTTATTCACTGTAAATTGTGATCTAGTATAGTTTGGTTGTACACTTGACGACAGTCCATATGTATAATTTATCTGAGATATTAGTGATGGATTTTCTGTAGAATCAAAAATTATTTTTTTATTATCTCTATCAAAATACCATCCCTCATAACGAGCAACTACCGTATCAGTAAATTCAGGTCTTCCTTCAACAGTCATTCTTACTGAATTACCATCCGTAATTACTGTTGATGGCTGCCAGTATACTTTACCATTACCCGACTGAGACAATAATGCATTAAAAGAATCATCGCTAGCGACTTTTGCAAATCGTGTTTCATTTAAAGCTTTCCACTCTTCATCTATTTCTACATCATTATCATTATTGCTATTAAGACAAGATGTTGTTGTAAACATGAAAAATACTAAAAGGAACAAAGGGAAAAGATATAATTTCTTTCTCATTAGACTAATTTTCAATTTATGTGGCAAAAATAGAGGTTTTTAATAGAAGTCTGATATAAAAAATGTGAATATCAACATATACTCTATAAAATAAATGTGAGAATGATTCAAAAATCATTCTCACTCTCTAAATAAAGCCGTTATATTTATAATCTCTTTAATATTAATATTATCCTACTTGAGAAATTTTCAAAGTATAAGTACGTTCAAAATCTCCATTATTGGTAATAGATACCTGACCCGGCACGCTTGTATCCAGAGTAAAATCGAACTGAGTGGTACCTCCCTCTGTTTGACATGGAGTTACCTCCGGAAACTTTAGCTGATACTTGAAGGAGTTTATTTTTGTTGGTATTCCCACAACCTGCCTAGCCATGCTATTTTGGTATACAATTGGAAGGCTAAAATCTGTAGGATGTGACACCACAACGCTAAACATAGCAGTCACAAATCTACCGCATTGGTTACCTGAAGTTATAACAAGGGAACCTGCTGACGGATAAGGCAATGATGCAGTAGATATTGATGCAGTAGCACCGGCAGCCACAACCAACGTAAAATGTGTTTGAGGTAGTACACCAATCAAACCTGTATCATTATTACGCACAACTACAGATACATTTGTAGCTGAAGCCTTAGCTGTTCTAATAATTAAATCTCCATTTAGATCCAATCTAGCAGCGGGAGAGGGTGTTCCTATTCCTACTCTTGATACTGGATCAGTAGAGGTACTAAGCCCCGTAGCAAATAACAAATTACCTATATTCATTTGATTAGAGGCAGTTTCGGGTAATACAGTTTGTCCACCAATAGCAATATTATTAGTACCCGAAACAAGTCCCATCCCAGCCTTATACCCTAGTGCTGTATTTCCGCCTCCGGTGGTAAGAGCTATTAAAGCACTAGTACCAACTACACAGTTACCACTACCACCAGTACTATTCCTAAGAGAGCTATGCCCTATGGCAGTGTTACTAACACCTTTAAGATTATTTTGTAAACTATTGTTTCCCATAGCCACATTTGCTCCTATCTCAGTTGCACTAAGACTAAGTGCTCCTACACCAAATGCAGTATTATTTGATGCATTACCAGAGGTACCTCCCAAATAACCGGCTAATTGATTTCCTCTTTTAAATACCAGATCCTTATCATCTATAGTACCCAAGAAATTAACAGCACCATCAGTTCCACTATTTCCGGTTAAACCCCACCCCTGATCAAAAGATTTCCATAAAGTACCATCAAAATAATAATACCCTACCTTCTTTATATTAGCGGTTTTGGTACTGACTGTACCCGATATATCGTTAACATAAACAATTGTACCTACTTGGTCAGCAGTGTACTTTGCATCTTTAACAACTAATTGTTGAAGAGACAATTTAGGTGCAATAATTCCTTCAGCAGTAGTCCCGTCTGTTTTAGCAGCACTAACATCTAGTGTTGCTTTAGGATTTTCTGTATTAATTCCCACCTGAGCATTGGCTCTAAACATTACAGTGAGTAATAATAAAATAAAAAGGATTTTTTTCTTCATTTTCTAGCTTAATCGAGTTTAACATTTACTTTTTTAAAAATTAGGACATTCTTTCACAAACAACTATGAGAGAATAGAACTCCAACTCAAAATAAAATACGACTAATGTTAGTGATCAGTAGCTTGCCGATAAACACCCATTGCAATATTCAATTCTTAGGTTCTCAGATAGACCAACAAAAGCAAAAAATGTTATAATCATCTATGAGTGTTTCAAACAAAGTAGGTTTCGATTGACTAGTATAATCTTACCCACAACTTATAGTTCCTATAAGTTTAGAAAACCTCTAAGAATCTTCAGATTAGAACCTCTTCAAGATTCTCTTCAAATAAAAACATAAATTTTACAACTTCAGCCCCTCTAATTGCGTCTAATTGACACTACAAAGGAAATATATTTTTATCAGATTTGCATTTTAAATTAGTTAAAAACAAAAAACATAGATTCAAACAATTAATTTCCAACACAATAAGCACAAGAAAACATAGGCCACATCGATGAAAGAAGAAATAATATCAATCAAAAAGAAGCTAAAATGACTCGAAACGATCCTTATTAACAATCTTTCTCAACTTATACTCAAAAAAAAGCAGCCCTTGATAAACAAGGGCTGCTTCTATATATTATTAACAGTTTCTTATCCTAAATTCTTAAGAAGGCTTTTCATACTCACTTTATCAGCTACTATTGCTGACAGCTCGCTGATAGCAACACGCTCTTGCTGCATTGTATCACGATAGCGGATAGTAACAGTATTGTCTTCTAATGTTTGATGATCTACAGTTACACAATAAGGTGTACCAATAGCATCGTGACGACGATAACGTTTTCCGATACTGTCTTTTTCATCATATTGACATTTGAAATCGAATTTCAATGCATCGATTATCTCTCTTGCTTTCTCGGGTAAACCATCTTTTTTTACTAAAGGACATACTCCTAATTTAATAGGAGCCAATGGTGCAGGCAATCTCAAGACTACACGAGTTTCACCATTTTCTAATACTTCTTCACAATACGAAGCAGCCATAGTAGAAAGAAACATACGATCTACTCCGATAGATGTTTCAACAACGTAAGGAGTGTATGATTTATTCAACTCCGAATCGAAGTACTGAATTTTCTTTCCTGAGAATTTTTCATGGCTACTTAAGTCAAAATCGGTACGAGAGTGAATACCCTCTACTTCTTTAAATCCAAACGGCATTTCGAATTCTATATCTGTTGCTGCATTAGCATAATGAGCCAATTTATCATGATCGTGGAAACGATATTTAGCATCGCCATAACCAAGCGATTTATGCCATTTCATACGAGTTTCTTTCCATATTTTGAACCACTCAAGCTCTTCACCCGGACGAACGAAAAATTGCATTTCCATTTGTTCGAATTCACGCATACGGAAAATAAACTGACGAGCAACAATCTCGTTACGGAATGCTTTTCCGATCTGAGCTATTCCGAATGGTATTTTCATACGTCCTGTTTTTTGTACATTCAGGAAGTTTACAAAAATACCCTGAGCTGTTTCGGGGCGAAGATATACTTTCATAGCACCATCAGCCGTAGAACCCATTTCGGTTGCAAACATCAGATTGAACTGACGAACCTCTGTCCAGTTACGAGTTCCACTTATCGGACAAACTATTTCGCAATCAACAATAATGTTGCGCAATTCTTCCAAATCAGAATCGTTCAAAGCCTTAGCAAAACGAGCATGTACTTCGTCACGCTTTGCTTGGTTTTCTAGTACACGTGGATTTGTTTGACGAAACATAGAAGCATCAAAGCTTTCACCAAATTTCTTGGCAGCTTTTTCTACCTCTTTATTTATTTTATCGTCAATCTTAGCCAGATAATCTTCAACCAATACATCAGCACGATAACGTTTTTTACTGTCCTTATTGTCAATCAACGGATCATTAAAAGCATCTACGTGTCCCGAAGCTTTCCAGATAGTAGGGTGCATAAATATAGCAGAATCGATACCCACAACATTCTCGTTGAGTAGTACCATACTATCCCACCAATATTTTTTGAGGTTATTTTTTAATTCAACTCCATTTTGACCATAGTCATATACTGCTCCCAACCCATCATAAATTTCACTGGACTGAAATACAAACCCATACTCTTTACAATGCGAAACAATCTTCTTAAAAACGTCTTCTTGTGCCATAATATATCTAATCTTTCATTATTCTTTTTCGGATGGACAAAGTAAATACTTTTTTTGCATAAAAACCAGAGTTACAATAACTGACTACACCCATTAAATGAGCTATTTAATAACTATCAGTCATTATATCTCTTTTAGCTCCATATTTCTGACTCAAAGAATCCTAAATATCTATCAGTTTTCAGACTAAAAGAAGGAAACAAGAGAGAATCATTTCTTTTTTGAAGCTTCAAGGGCTATATTCATCTTTATTTCTTATTTTTACGGTACACACTACACATTAATTTTAGGCAGAAGAAAGTTTGATGTAGAATCCAATTAAAATTACTAATTATGAGATTGCTAATAGGTATACTTACTACAATTATTGTTTTAACAGGTGCAACCCTTACGGTATTGGCTCTGTGGGGAATCCAACCCATATCTTGGCAAATAGTATGGAAATCGGGAGTCACCATAGCTATAGTATGCGGCACAGCTCTTTTGATATATCTTTTTTATTACCTTTTTTTCAAAGATTACTCATACAACAAAAACAAAGGTAACCGTAGCAACCCATTCTATTGAATATTCAAAAAAAAAGCATAAGCAAAACTTTATTTGAAAAGAAACTCCCGATTTTTATCGGGAGTTTCTTTTGTTTAAGACTGATCTGTATAGTTCTGAGTACAGATACTTTTAACTTTGAAAAAAGATACCAAGTAAATACGTAGATATTTAAATTTGCTATAATGTTTTTAAATACAAACCTATTCTTACTACCTTAGCTAAAGATTGAGTTGTTTATAAAAATAAATAACTACAGATGAAGATCGAATAATAGGATCAGAACTAGAAAAGACCTAATAAAATAATTCTCATGAAAAAACCTTTTTTTTCCATCTTTGGAATAAGTGCCTTTTTATTGATGCCTCTTTCAGTAAGTGCTCAAAAGAAAGATAAGAAGAATACAAAAAAGCCCAATGTAATTATTATTCTGGCTGATGACATAGGCTATGGAGACCTCAGTTGTAATGGTGAACCGACTATCCACACTCCCAATGTTGAAAAATTAGCCGCTCAGGGAGTACGTTTTACCGATGCTCACGCAGTTGCTGCAACAAGCACCCCATCGCGCTACTCACTCCTTACAGGAGAATATGCGTGGAGGAGAAGCGATACGGGAATAGCTACGGGAGATGCCGGTATGATTATTAAACCTGAACAAACAACCATCGCCGATATATTTAAAAATGCAGGATATACTACAGGAGCCATCGGTAAATGGCATTTAGGATTGGGAGACAAAGCCGGTCAACAGGATTGGAACGGTTATATAACTCCCGGACTGAAAGATATAGGTTTTGATTACTCTTATATTATGGCAGCCACGGGCGATCGTGTACCTTGTGTATTTGTAGAAAATCAACGGATAGTGAATCTTGATCCCAATGACCCGATAGAAGTAAGTTACGAAAAACCATTTGCAGGCGAACCTTTAGGGAAAGACAATCCTGATATGCTGTATGTGCAAAGGCCAAGTTCAAGCCATGGTCATGATCAAGCTATTGTGAATGGAATATCACGTATAGGTTATATGAAAGGTGGAAAAAGCGCCCTTTGGGTAGATGAAACAATTGCAGATAGTATTACCTCTCATGCTATTGAGTTTATAGAAAGCAATAAAGACCAACCATTCTTTTTATATTTTGCCACCAACGACATACACGTGCCTCGTGTTCCTCATCCTCGATTCACTGGAAAAAGCGGAATGGGGCCTCGAGGAGATGCTATTCTTGAATTTGATTGGAGTGTAGGTCAAATCATGGAGACTTTGGAGAAACTAGATCTAACAGAAAATACTTTAATTATACTTACAAGCGATAACGGACCCGTAGTAGACGATGGTTATGCCGATCGGGCAGTAGAACTACTTGGCGATCATCGCCCATGGGGACCTTTCCGCGGAGGTAAATATAGTATTTTTGAAGCAGGCACAAGAGTACCATTCGTCGTTAGCTGGGCAGGGAAGACAGAAGAAGGAGTCTCTGATGCTTCGGTTTCTCAAATTGACCTTCTAGCATCACTCTCTAGTTTAATAGGAGGAAAAATTCCATCCGATGCAGCCCCCGACAGTCAAAACCAATTGAACACCTTATTAGGAAAAGATAAAAAAGGTCGTAAATACATTGTTGAACAAGCAGGTTCGCTTTCGATATCAGACGGTACATGGAAATATATCGACCCGAGCAATGGTGCTACTTATGATAAGTTGACAAACACCGAACTTGGAAACAATAAAGAACCTCAACTCTATAACTTGAAAAAAGATATTGGAGAGAAAAAGAATCTGGCTAACGAAAACCCAAAGATAGTTGCTGAATTAAAAGCCATATTGGAAGCAGAGAAAGCCAAGACCAAATAAAAATACTGTTTAATATAATCATAGAATAGCACAAAACAGAGACCTCATTACTTGAGGTCTCTGTTTTATTAAATTATTAATTCAATTCACTGAATAGCTCCTTCATTTGCCACCATAGGCCAATATGGATTCTGATATATTGGAGAATTTTCGGCACTACCACTTGAGGTTATCAAGAAGTGTTGTATTGCTATTGGGTACAGATAATGTGCCATAGCCCATTTACAACCGCCTTGCTTCAACACCAATGAGTTTGGATTTATTTCCTGAGGTCTCATATAAATACTTTGGTCGGGGCCGCTAACATTAGCATCAACCACTCCGTATTTAAGGATAGAAACTCCTTTATCGTCTACATACCACGCCTTCATTGGTCCCCATAATTTCATTCCTTCAAGATGGTAAGGTCTTGATATAAGCTGATCCAGAGATCTCCATCTCCGTAAATCTGCCATTCTTAACCCCTCAGCCATCAACTCGCTGCGACGTTCTCTTCTTATATTATAAAGAGTTGGAGAAATTAATTGCCCACCTGAATATGCACCCCAATCGTTTAAGGCTTCTTTATTCATATCAGTAGCAGCAATTGTAATATTAAAATCATTATTTACCTTGGCACGATCTCTTAAGTTCTTCCAATACTGAGTAGCGACTCCATCCAGAGAGTTATTCTTTTCGTAATAAGCCTCCGTGTAATTTAGACATGCTTCTGCTGATCTAAAAATAATAGACCCTGTATAACATCCTCCATTGTCTGTAAATTGTGTACCATCAAAAGTACCTCCTTTACGTATGGCATAACCCGTTCCATATCCCACTTCGGCATTAGACGAAGTTATATTTGGATAATCTTCAATAGGATTAGCTCGTCCGGCTCCTTCTGTATTAAACAATAGGTTCTTTTGTTTAGGCTCTTTCAAGAACAGCCATAAACGTCCGTCTCTATTTTTTCTTACATCTGCTATGTAATCATCTCCGCCATATCTTGCAGGATCAGCATATATAGGCTTTCCATTATCCAAAAGAAAGTTTTCAACAAAACCTCTTGTCAATCCGTTTACATAGCCTCCCGTTTGTGCTGCGATGGGTACATTATGCGTTATACCCAATCCTCGGTCGTATTGTTTCCAGAGAATAACTTCCGAGTAACCTCTCAAATCGGTACTTCCAAACATATTATGATATGGATTTTCGGCATCTGTTATACTTTGTTGTAATACTCCATTATTTGTTACCAATGGATATTTATCTGCCACAATTTTAGATGCATCGATACATTGTTGAAAAAAATCATTCATTACAGCATCATAATTAGCAATTGCATAACCACTATTGTAATCTTTTGATGCACCAGGCCAACCGGCTCCTCCGGGAACAAAAGCTGTTCCTTTAAAATATTTCATCCATGTACCTTCATATAACGCAACTCTCGATTTAAGCATATAAGCAGCATATTTAGATATTCTATTTTTTCTGCCTCCATCAGCATCATCCTTTAGTAAGGAAATAGCTTTATCTAAATCAGCCAAAATAAATTTAGCAACCTCCGTGCGTGGTTGTCTTTTACTTGCCTCAATAAGAGGTTCCATTTCATTTGCAAGAGGCTCGGTTACAATAGGAAAATCTCCTACCCTTTGTAGCTTCTTGAAATATTCAAAAGCTCTGAAAAAATAGACTTCCCCAAACGATTGATCAATATTTACTCTGGTTCCGGTTATTCTGCCTGCTTCAAGTTTCTCCTGTGCAAATTTCAAGAAATAATTACATTTGTAGATAAATGAGAATGCCCACTCGCCATCATTTTGGTCTACCCGCCATTCGCCTGGAATAAAATGATTAGCCGAAGTTTTGTTATTCATATTATCAGTACCATTATCTAACCCAAATGTTCCAAAACTCCAGTTTCCATGTACATCAAATTCTTGATCATTTCCATTATTCCATTTGTTTCTAGGAGCATATAAGTTATTTACATATGACTCCAATTGTGATTCGGACTCAAAGTATATTTCAGGCGGAATCGTTGATAATGGGCTTTGATTAAGATCATCGGTACAAGCAAAGAATAGAGAAGACACCATCATGCAAGCACAAAACTTTGTTATATAATTATATAGTTTCATAAGTAATCAAATTAAAAATTAATATTCAGACCAAATGCAAACACTTTAGACAAAGGGTACACATTTCCACTATTGCCCCATCCGCCATCTACTGTTTCGGGGTCAAACATTTCTGCCATATCTGTCTTAGTCCACAGATTTTCCCCTGAAACAAATACTCTTAGTTTAGATACGCACAGTTTACGAGAAAGAGCTGCTGGCAGTGTATAGCCAATTTGTAAGTTTTTTAGCCTTATATAGGATGCATCTTGTAAGTAACGAGTCTGTCTCTTGGTATTTTTACTCGAATTAAATAAAGGTCTTGGGTAATAAGAATCAAGATTTACATCATTCACTCCATTTACAACCGAATTGGTACTTGCATCCCTGAAGTAGTCTTGATGTTGAGTAAACCCTGTTGACCACCACATACCACTACCTCCGGTATCTGTTTGTTTATCTCCACCTCCATAAGCTCCCCAGAAAAAATAATTTCCATTCCAGAAATCGCGTTTCATAATACCTTGGAAAAATGCTCTCATATCGAAACCTTTCCAGTCGGCAGTAAATTCAAAACCAAATTGGTATCGAGGGGTTGTATTACCTATCACTTTCAAATCTCCATGGTCATTCAAAGTATTGCTACCATTGTTGATTTTACCATCCCCATCAATATCTCTATACATAACGTCTCCTGCTCCCCATTGATTACCTAGAGCATCTTGCCCACCATTAGGTAAAGTGGCTAAATGTGCATCCATTTCCGCTTGAGTTTTGGCTATTCCTATTGTCTCATAACCCCATAATTCACCCATATTTCGTCCGGCATTGTATGTGCCTAGATTTCCCGTAAGGTTGGGGTATCTTTTGATTGTTGTTTGATAGTCAGCTAAATTAAATCTCACACCATAACCCAATCCATTATTTAATCGGTCTTGCCATGCGATCTGAAGTTCGAATCCTTTATCTTGTAGGTCGGTATTATTAGCTTTAGGAACACCAACTCCTAGTATAGCAGGTCTTTCGGGCGCAGGTCCTAACATATCTCTTGTTTCACGAACGAAATAATCAAAAGACCCAGTCAACCTATTATTGAATAGCCCAACATCAAGACCTATATTAGTAGTTCTGATTTTTTCCCATGTTAGATTTTCATTGATCAAAGTAGATGGTGCCCAAGATACATTTGGCTTAATACCATTTTGCATCCATACTCCTTCCGAGGCTTTCACTGTCATGGCTGCATATGTTGGATACCAATTATCGGTATTCTGATTAGCCAATTGCCCGTACGAACCTCTGACTTTTAATGTACCTACCACATTTTGAAGAGGTTTCCAGAAATCTTCTTGTGCAATATTCCATCCTAAAGAAAATGAAGGAGACCATACCCAACGGTTGCCGCTTCTGTAACGCGAAGATCCGTCATTTCTTAAGTTAAACTCAGCCAGATACCGACCCTGATAATCGTAGTTGATACGGGTAAAGTATCCGAAAGTACTCCATCGTTGTCTCGATCCGTTCACTGATGGCACTACGGGATTACCATCGTAGTCGGTTCCGCTTGTTCCATCGATTTCGTTAACGCCAGGAACTAAGATACCATCTCTTTGTAAGCCAAATTTGGTTTGTTTCATCTTCTCTGACTGAATCCCCAACATACCTTTGAAGTTGTGATTTTTATTCAACGTATAAGTGTATTCAGTATATAAGTTGATTGCCATTTGATTTTCTTTTAGATGATCCTCATGTACATTTGAGCTTTTAGACCATACAAAAGGATTGCTATCAACATCATACATATATGTTACTTGCTTATCCCAATGTCTGTTCGCATTCTTTATTGAATAATTAACCTCAGCAAATGTTCTCCAATGCTTAACGGGTTCAAAAACAAACTGAATTTGTTGATATAAGTTATCGGTTTCTACTTTATCATTTCCTTGATCTCTAAGAGCCAAAGCTGTTCTTTGCATCAAAAAACCATTTGGGTCGTATAAAGGGAGAGTTGGCCAAGCTTGTCGTCCTAAATCGCCAAAGAGATCATCAGTCATAGCAGATGGACGTTTATATTTGTCGCGAATAAAGCGGTTACTATAATTAACTCTTGCCCAGCTTGCGGCATCATATCCAACTTTTGCTGTTGCGGCATATCTATCGTAGGTATCCTGATTAAATTGCATCAATCCGTCTTGTGCCAAGATATTGAAAGATGTATAATAAGTTACCTTCTCGTTTCCTCCACTAAGACTCATATTATGCTCTTGACCCATAGATTGAGAACGGAAGATTTCTTTATAATAATCCCTATTGTCATTACCTCCTGTATTATTGATTCCATTAGGGTCGAATCCTTCTTCCCAACGGTTGTTATTTCGGTTTTGTACAGTAGATGCAGTTATCTCTCCTTTTTGAAAAGCTAATATATTTGCCAACCACGCATCACCAAAATGAGCAGTTCCGCCTCCATTTAAAGCTGCATCATTAAAATAGTTCGCAAATGTATAAGAGTCCATCATTTGAGGAAGTAAAAGAGGCTTATTCCATCTGAAACTATTATTATAATTCACGACTGTTTTTCCGGCAGTTCCTTTTTTAGTTGTAATCAATATTACACCAAAAGGAGCTCGCGATCCATAAATAGAAGATGATGATGCATCTTTCAATACTGAAATATTCTCAATATCCTGAGGGTTAAGGGCATTAATATCTCCCTCCATTCCATCAATTAAGATTAAAGGAGAATTTGTTGACCCATCGGCAATAGTACCCGTACCACGAATATTAATTTTTGCCCGTGATTCTAAGCTACCATTATTCTGAGTGATATTTAATCCAGGAACAAGACCTTGCAATGCTTGGGTTGCCAGCATTACGGGACGATCCTGAATATCTTTTGCAGTAGCTACACCTACTGCTCCAGTGAGATTTACTTTTTTCTGAGTACCAAAACCAACTACAACCACCTCATCCAATAGCTTACTATCTTCTGCTAGCTTAATAGTCAAGTTAATTTGGTTTCCTACTTGCACTGATTGTGTTATATAACCCATATAAATGAGTTTTAAAGTAGAATTGGCAGGAACTTTCAACGAAAACCGACCTTCTATATCGGTAATAGTACCTGCTGGTGCTCCTTCCACAGTAACGGAAACTCCAACTAAGGCTTCTCCTGTTTTAGAATCGGTCACTAGTCCTGTTATGCTTTTTTCCTGTGCAAATATTGCTACGGGCACAATAAACATAAGTGCAAGAATCAAGACAAAGCGATGTAATATTCTCACTCTATCCTTGCATTTTAAAGTTACATGATTGTTTTTTTTCATAATGGAATTAGATAAATGTTTACTTATAAAATAAGGCTCAACAAAGGTGATATATCTAAAAGAAGAAAACGGGGATAAATGAGTCAAATAGGGAGTAAAATTGAGTCATTGTCAAAAAAAACTATAATATGTTATTTATTGTGTAATTTTCATTTGCAGACTAAACTCAAAACTGCGAGATTAAACCTTTAAGAAGAATGATAGATTTGAGTAGATATTACTATCTCTTTCCTAGTCAGAGGGAAAGGTTCTCCCCTTATAGAGTTTTAATAAATGGGAAGAGTCAGAAAAAATAAAAAAAGCCACCTACATAATATGTAAATGGCTGATCAACAAGTGACCCCGGAGGGGCTCGAACCCTCGACCCATTGATTAAGAGTCAATTGCTCTACCAACTGAGCTACGGAGTCTTTTATTTGGTGGTACAAAAGTAAAACAAAATATTTATTTAATACCGAATTATAACCTAAAAAAGCTATTTATCTGCATTTTTAAACAGTAGATGTGATTAAATACATATTTTAGCGACCTATAAGATAAGTTCGATAAAATGCAGAATAAAGATATAGAAAAGGATTTTATGGATATGATACAACTAAATGAGCGTATCATATATAAAGTCGCATCTTTCTATGCAGATATCGATCAAAGTATTAATGACCTATACCAAGAAATCATCCTTAGTCTCTGGAAGGCATATCCTTCTTTTAGAGGAGAGAGCAAACCATCTACATGGATATATAGAATAGCATTAAATACCTGTATCACATTTTTTCGCCGGAGTAAACGAAAGCCCCAATATGTAGAATTAGTGGTTGATATTCCTAACACGCCTGATAATAATGACGAAATAGTAGAGCTTTACAAACTCATTAATCAATTAGGTAAAATAGAAAGGGCATTAGTTCTTTTATATCTAGATGAGAAATCGTATAAAGAAATTGCCGAGATCACCGGACTTACTGTTACAAATATCTCCACTAAAATAAGTAGAATAAAAGAAAAATTAAAGAGAATGTCTAATGAGTAAAGTTATCAACTATGGACTTAGATAATATGAAGAAGGCATGGAATGATAACGGATTCATTCCCGCCATCACTAAAGACAACATACAGAATATAATACACAAAAAAGGAAAAACTGCTCTCAGTCAACTTCTGTGGTTCGAAATGATCGGATTGATAATAGTACTCCCTTTTATGGCTGCACCTTATATTCATGCGCTTTATTTCCCTAGAGCTCCTTATCCCGAGTTCACTAAGTGGTTCTTCATGAGTACCTGTATCATTAGCTTCTTTTGGCAACTATATAAAGTCAAACTCTTGAAGAACATTAATCTCAAACAAGACAATATATTGCTTTCATTAAAGACAATCTCAACATACAAGCTTTATATAAAAAGAGAATTTATTGTAGGAGTAGCTTTCTTATGTATTATTTTAGGTTCTTTCTTTTATGGATATGTAGGTATTATATCTGACCAAGGAAAGCTTTCTTTCTGTATATATAATCTGCTTGTACTTGTGATTGCATGCTTTATAATGCTAGTCTTTTACAGATTATTCTATAAGAAGAATATCAGAAAGATAGAGTCGGCTTTAGATGAAGTGAAAGAAATGGAAGAAGATAATTGATAATGAGGATAACGAATCTCTAAAAAAATACAGACATATAAATTGTGTATTTATTTACTATTCCAAAAATCAAGGTATTGCTGAGCCACCTTAAGATAGTCGTGATGCTTTTCAACAAATAATCGTCCATCTTTGGCTCGTTGCTTGATGGTATCCTTATGTAGTAGCAGATCTTCTAATTTTCTATAAATATCCTCCTGATCGGGATATACATTCACAATAGGTCGCAGTTCTTGCTCTTGAAGTAAATCGTACATATCAGACTCACCGCCTCCTACAAGTACCTTTCCCAAGGCCATGGTAAGTAAACCGTTCATTGCCGGAGAGTAGGAATATAATTGATCTAAGACAACATGAGCATCTTTAATTCGGCTTAGGTATTCCGAATACATTACAGATTCTACTTTTGTTACTTTAGAGTCATTAGGATATGATTCTGCAATCTGTTGCAAAACTTCATAAAGAATATCAGTACCTTTAAATTCGTTCCGAGCCTTATTTATACCAATAAAGAAATTGATTTTATCCGTAGAGGGCAGTTCTGTTAAGAGCACCTTCCCTGTATTGATAGGTAAAGGAATATACTTAAGCTTATCACCATACGAATCTTTATATGCTTCGTAGTATTCATATAAACATGCGACTATACCATTACATGACTCAGCTATTTCAATATTAGCATCCTCGCGCTTAGTTCCTATCCAGTTTTCTATTAAAAAGTCGCTTTTCGTTCTTGTGTTTTTTGTGTTACCAATATAGAACTCCGAATATTTATATTTTTGATCCAAGCAAGCTTTTATCCAAAAATAATCATCACCAAAAGCACCCAGAAAAATCTTCTTATTGTGTCGTCTCAGATATCTATATAACTCAATGTTAACTCTTATGTTTTGGGTAGTAAAGCAGGGATTAGTTATCTGAACGACGTCATATCCTTTGAAGTTACGCAGATTCGAAGATATAGTTAATAAGTTGGATAAAGTATCTTTCAGATTAGAGCTTTCACGTTTAAGATCAATATCTCTAGGATAGTTTTTGAAGCCATCACCATCGGATGCCACTGTTACATCGTGCCCAAGAATTTTTAGTCCCTCAGACAACGTAAGGTGTAACCCACTATAATCTCCTAATAACAGTATTTTCATCTATAAATATAACGGATTAGATCCGAAAAAGATCGCTCCTATGCTCGATTAGTTCCAAACAGGATCATAACTTGTTGCCCGACCACGTTGTTCGTACTTAAGATCCTGTAACATGGACGAATTAACTCGTAAAGATATGTAATATGTAGCATATGGACCTATTGGATTAAAGCTTGCTGTGATATTCCAACAGTGCAGGTTTCTTGATAAGTTACAAGTTAACCATGAAATTCTACTGTTGGGAACATCATAACTCGCATTAAAAGATAGATTCCAATTCTTGGTGGGTTGGATAGAGCCATTAAAACCCAAATTGTGAGTAATAACACCTTTGAATCTCTCTCTTTCCTGATCGAATTGCGAATTATAACTCATATTATAATTAATAGAGAGATTCCATTTTATATCATTTTTCAAGAATCCATCCTGATCAAACTCTCCCGCGGCCTCCTTTTTATCAAAAAGACTTTTACGAGGACCATCATCTTCGGGAACATCCCCATCTTCATCTGACAGATCAGCTTCTGGATTATCTCTGTTCTTGTCATCTTTTGAAGTAGAGTCTCCTCCTTTACCAAACCATTTTTTAAATGTATCCTGATTTATAGAAGGTGATATTGTATATCCTGTGCTCACTAGTCGAGCTATACCTCCATTTCCAATAAGTAAACGATCTATTTTTTGCCCCTTTTCATTATACATGTATGGATCCCAAACAGCATTAAGATTGACTGTTAAACTCTTACTTAACTTTAACCGCATATTAGTTCCAATATCACTCCACTTAAACTCGTCAGCCATCATATTATAGCTAAAGTTTACCCCCAGATTATCAATCAAACTAATAATCTTAGTCGAGTCATTATCAGTTCCAACTTTCATTTCAATATTATTCTCAAAACTAAAGTTTATGTTGCCTTGCTGTCTGGCACTTGACGGTGTAAATATTTCTTGCGAAAAAGGTGAATATAAATGCGTTTGTAATTCTCCATTAGCATCATAATATGAATACTTCTTATAAGAACCAAAACGAGGATCGGTAAAATCAGGATTACCTCCAAAGCTAATCGAAGGAGTAAATACATGACGTATTTTTTGCAATTTTCCAATTTTAAGCAGAGGTTCATAAAAACCATAAAGTCTTGTCTGGAAACTTACATTATAATTAAAGTCATAGGAACGGAAAAATGAAAATGTAGTATCGGCAGCTACGTGTGCATTTTGTACGGGATCCCATTTTTGACTAATAGAACGGGTATACCATCTTTCATTATAACTAAAGCTTGGTGTTATATTCAGATAATTTAATACACTAAAAGTTCCTGCGGTTTGTACACGATGCTGCATAGCATTGCGCCAATCTTTCACCAGATTAGATCTAAACAGCATATTTTCTTTGGTCTTGATGCTATTTCGCAAATCACCCGTATAATTCAAAGAGATTTTTTCGTACCATTTAGCTGAACCAACGGCTTCTTTTCTTTTAAAGGGAAAAATACGACTCATTGTAACTGTAACGTTAGGTAACGTAAGCATAATTGAGGAGTCGCTCAACACCTGATTAGCTGTAGCATTGGCTGTCAGTGTAAATGGCGAATTTGGGAAACGTTGGGTAAGAGTCACAGTTGAACTTCTTGTATTTTCAGTTCCCGAGGGAGTAAAAGCAACGTTTAAACTATTCTGGTTATAGCTAGAGGAACGATAGTTTACACTTGCTGCCAGAGTTCTAAACATATTTGCTTTCGGATCTTGGCTATGCTGCCAGTCTATCGACATATCCTTCGACTCACTGAATGTATTAGGAATATCACGATCTCCTCTCTTTGTATACAAGTAGTTAACATTGAACGAACCACTGTATTTATAACGTTTTTTATAAGAAGATCTGGCAGAAAGTCCCCAGGATCCCTTTGTATATATTTCTCCAGTTAGAGCCAAATCAATATTATCGTTGATAGCAAAATAATATCCACCATCACGCAAGTTAAAACCACGATCCATATCATCCCCATAAGATGGCATAATAATACCCGAAGAATATTTCTCGCTGAAAGGGAAAAAGCCAAAAGGAAGTGCTAATGGCAAAGGAAGCCCTTCAATAACTAAATAAGCCGGTCCGGTGATTACATCTTTCTTCGGGCGAACTTTTGCCTTGGTTAGCATCATATAGAAGTGAGGATGGTCATGATTGTCGCAAGTAGTATATTTTCCATCACACATAAAGAATGTATCATCAGCATTTTTCTTTGCTTTATCGGCTACTATATACCCTTCTCCTTGTTGGGTAATAATAGTCGTCATATACCCTTTCTTTGTCTTGAAATTATAGCTTACCGATTTCATTTCATACTCGGTTCCATTATCTGTAAAAACAGGGCGGCCAAATTCTTCTCCAATTGAATCTAATCCATATGTCGCATGCACAATACTACTATCCATATTCATGGCTATATTCTCGGCTTGAATACCCATTGTCTGATAGTTAACCTTACTATCACCATATAGGAAACCTCTACTATCGGAAGTAAAGACAATAGAGTCGTTAGCCGAATAGTCTACCGGTGCATCTAATGAAGTTTTTTTGCTTTTGGTTGTATCTTGAGCTATTGAGTCTGAGACTTGTGGGCGTAGAGAATCCGTCGTTAGAGCACGATCAGATGTTACCGAATCCTGCAAAAACGAAATATTTGAGTTGCTTTCAGCTTGTTTATGCAATTGAGCTCCCCAAAAAGGAGACGAAAACAATACAAACAGAAAAGTATATATACAGAAATGAGTCTTCTTCATCAAAACGGATTCGACCTGATAATTCAAAGTGCAAAACTAAGCATTTAATAAAAAAGGAAAAGCTAAAAAAACGAAAATCTATCCTTATTACTCATTCTTATGAAGAAAAAGGTAAACTTTTAGTCTTTTTGTGTGTTGTTTCTTAAATCCTTTATTTTTTCTCAGAAGAAAGCACTCTATTTTTCATCACACAATTTCTTTAGAAAGGAGCTCAAATAATAAAGCCCCAAATAACACTTAAGCCTAAGTGTAGCCACTGATTCCTCTGTTTTTCGCTCATTCAAGCTCCGAAATGAAAAGGCATGCACTTTAATTATATTTTTTTACTAAAATGCTTATATTGAGAAATAAGCAACATATAACATTTTTAGTACCTTTGCGAGCTATGTAGAAGACTACTTTTATTGAAGAAGTCAAAACTTAAACAGAGTGCATATTAAGCAACTATAAGTATTGAATATAATATTCATTATATAGCTGAAAGTTGTGCTTACTCTTACTAAAGCAACTAATGAGGTCATAGACCTGCCTTACTTATGATGAATACAATACACATAGATTCATGCCCCGTCTGCGCCAACAACAATTGTCCGGAGACTCTTATTTGTAAAGATCATTTAGTAACAAATGAACAGTTCTCAATACATCAATGTACTAAATGTAATTTCGCCTTTACCCAAAACTTCCCTTGCGAAGAGAAAATTGGTAAGTACTATGATGCTCCCGAATACATCTCTCATTCCGACACTCATCAAGGATTCATAAATTCACTATATCATCAAGCCAGAAAAATATCTTTGAAGTCAAAGACTAAGATGGCTTCGAAATACTCATCCGATCAAGCCGAAACACTGCTTGATATAGGTTCGGGAACAGGTTACTTTTTGAATGCTATGCGCCTTAAAAAATGGGTTGTAACTGGCATAGAAAAATCGGAAACAACAAGGAATTATGCCCACACAAAATTCGGGCTTAATATCCAAGATTCTGACTACTTGTTTCAAATGCCCGACAAGATAAAAGATGTGGTGACTATGTGGCACGTACTCGAACACATAGAAAAACTAAATGATACAATGGCAAACCTGCATCGGATATTAAAGGATGATGGTGTTCTGTTCATTGCACTACCCAACAAAAAATCGGCTGATGCCATTTCATACAAACAGCATTGGGCAGCATATGATGTACCTCGCCACTTGTGGCACTTTTCGCCCAATGATTTTAGACAATTTGCGGAAAAGCATAATTTTAAGGTCGAAAAGATGAAACCAATGTATTTTGATCCTTTTTATATAGCAATGCTAAGCGAAAAAAGTAAAGGAACATCCGCGGCGAGTTTAGTAGGATTAATTAAAGGATCTCTATTCTTCATTCAAAGTCTATTCAGTACCCGCAGATGTAGTTCCATTATCTACATACTTAAAAAGAAATAAGTATAGCTCATTACAAATAAAGCATATATCAATAAATATACTTTCATTCACCAATAAAGTCTGACACGTTTAAATACATACACAATATGATACAAGAGGAAAAATCAATACCTAAGAAATTACTCCAACACGTTATAGCTATTGTTTGCTTTTTAGCTGTTACATTTATATACTTCAGCCCTGTTTTGGATGGCAAAGTCCTTCAACAAAGCGATGTTCAACAATACAAAGGAATGTCGCGCGAATTGGCTCAATATTACGAAAAAGAAGGTCAATCGTCAGCATGGACAGGTTCCATGTTTTCGGGAATGCCTGCTTACCAAATCGGAATATGGGGAGGAGCGCCTAACTTTCTGGATTATTTAGAAGCACCTCTAAAGGCTTTGGGAAACAGCACTGCTGGACCTGTATTTGCTGGAATGCTAATGGCTTATATTCTATTTTGTGTCATGGGTGTAGGTTTCTTTCCTGCAGTATTGGGAGCCATTGCCTATTCTTTATCCTCTTACAATATTATAATTATCGATGCCGGGCACGTAACTAAAGCTTGGGCAATAGCCTATATACCGCTTATTGTAGCAGGCTTGGCGGCAGCCTTTAGGCGAAAGTATCTGCTGGCGGGACTTCTTATGGCTCTTGGTCTGGCACTACAAATCAAGAACAACCACTTGCAGGTTACCTATTATACCGGAATATTGTGCACATTTATATATGTAGGACTACTTATAAACGAAGCTCTAAAAAAGAATTTCTCTGGATTACTAAGAGCAACCGGAGCTTTGGCTATTGGTGTTGTTATTGCAATATTCTGTAATCTGGGCAATATATACGCTAATTACGAGATGTCGAAAGAAAGTACTCGTGGACAATCGGAATTAACTCAACCAACTCAATCGGAAAAACAGTCATCGGGTCTCGATAAAGATTATGCATTTGCATGGAGTTACGGAAAAATGGAAACTTTATCACTTTTGATTCCTGATATACATGGAGGTGCTTCGGGTGGAATGTTATCTCCATCCTCTAACCTATATAAAGCAATCAGAGCAAATGCTCCGCAAGCGCAAGTTGATTCTGCAGGAATACAAGCTCAGACTTACTGGGGCGATCAACCCTTTACCTCTGGTCCTGTTTACTTTGGTGCTATCATTTGTTTCTTATTTGTATTAGGAATGCTCATTGTTAGACATCCCATGAAATGGATTTTCCTTGTGGCAACTATTTTCTTCATATTCCTTTCGTGGGGAAATAATTTTGAGATGTTCAATGATTGGTTCTTTTACCACTTCCCTATGTATAATAAATTCAGGGCTGTATCCACAGCTTTAATTATACCTGCACTTACTATGCTGATAGTAGCAATGTGGGGTATAAAAGAGTTTTTCAATGGCGAAATCAAAGAAGACAGTCTTAAAAGATCTATTTATATATCTGCCGGAATTACCGGTGGAACAAGCTTGCTACTCTGGTTAGTACCGGGTATATTCGGATTCGACTTTACCACCGCCGGCGATAGTCAGTGGATGTCTCAAGTTCCCGATTGGTATTATTCTGCACTTGTTGCTGATCGTAAAGACTTATTATCTTCGGATGCCCTACGTTCATTGATCTACATAATTTTAGCTGCCGGAATATTATATGCTACCCTGAAGCTAAAAGGAGATAAAAACAAGATTACAGTGTATTGTTCGGCTGTATTAATACTTTTGGTAGTTATCGATTTATGGGGTGTAGACAAACGCTATTTAAACAACGATAAGTTCCAAAGCAAATTATCGTACGATGCAAATCGTCCATTCCCCCAAACGGAAGCCGACAAAGCAATACTTCAAGATAAACACCCATCGTATCGTGTACTGAACTTGAACAATCCGTTTAACGAAACTAAGACATCTTACTATCATAAGTCAATAGGAGGATACCATGCCGCTAAATTGAAGCGTTATCAGGAATTGATAGATTACCGTTTGCAAGGTGAAATTAATTCAATAATCAAATCATTCGATTCTCAGAATATAGATAGTATAATTGGTTCTCTTCAAAAGAATACAGCATTAAATATGCTTAATGCCAAATATATTATATTCCACCCCGAACAAGCTCCTTTACAAAACCCATACGCAATGGGTAATGCTTGGTTTGTAGACAACTACATTTTTGCTGATAATGCCGATAAAGAGATTGAAGCATTAAACACGCTCGATGTAGGTTCTACCGCTATAGTAGACAAACGATTTGAGAATCAACTATCAGGCTTCACTATTGTTCCCGATTCAACAGCAACAATTGAGCTAACCGAATACAAGCCGAATACTCTTAAGTACAAATCATCAGCAAAAAGCGAGCAATTGGCAATCTTATCAGAAATGTATTATCCAAACGGATGGGAAGCCTATATAGATGGTAAACCTGCTACACACTTCTGTGCCGATTGGACATTGCGCGCCATACGTGTTCCGGCAGGTGAGCACGAGATAGAGTTCAAATTTGAACCTCATTCATATAATACTGCACGTGCCATCGCTTCTGCTAGTAGTGGTATTTTGATACTTTTGCTTATTGGAAGTATAGGCTCTCTCTTTTACAGAAAAAAAGATAAGTATACTAAAATATGAGATTCTCATTCATAACCTGCACATATAATCGGGATAAATATATTGCTCAAACACTCAAAGCCGTTTGTGAACAAACATATAACCCTCTCGATTACGAAATCATTGTTGTAGACAATAATAGCACAGATTCTACGGCAACGATATGTGAAGAGTTTAAACAAAAATATTTGGATCGTCAATTCCGATACTTCAAAGAAATGAATCAAGGGCTTTCTTTTGCTCTCAATAGAGGAATAAAGGAGGCTCGGGGAGAATTTCTCATTTTTGTAGATGACGATGAAACTATCATCCCCGAACATTTAAAGCGACTAAACAATCATCTGAACAATTATCCGGATGCTGTTCTTGCAGGCTCTCCTGTTGTTCCTATCTACGAAGAAGCACAACCTAAATGGATGTCGCATTTCACCCAACGATTGATAGGAGGGTATTTCGATCAAGGAAAGCTTCCAAAAAAATTGGATGCGAAAAATTATCCGGGAACAGGGCATACAATTGCGAAAAAAGAACTTTATGAAAAGTATGGTTATTACAATACTGAACTCGGACGCAAGGGCAACTCACTAATAGGTGCCGAAGACAAGGATATGTTCAACCGCTTGAAGAAAAATAATATTGAATGTTATTATTTTCCGGACATTCCTATCTATCACCACATTCCAAAAGAAAAACTGACCGATCAGTTTTTCGATAAGCTCACCTACTCCATTGGTAGAAGCGAGCGTATACGTACCTTATCCATCTCCAAAAAAGAATATAGACGAAGACTTTTTGATGAATGTATCAAATGGGTAGCTTCTTTGGTTTTATACATAGGATATATTATTACATTCTCACCTCAAAAAGGCACACAGTTATTACTATTCAGGTGGAATGTTACTAAAGGCTTACTTGGTAAATAAGGTCTAAGACCTAAAAACTACATGATTTATGAAAAAGAAAAAATCAACTAATCGTTTCGCTAAAATATTTATTATCCTTCTTTTGATTGTAGGGGCATTATTTGTTTTCAGAGGAACTATATATCGCACAACTGTTACTTACAAAGAAGATGGTAGCAGAAAAAATTACAAGGTTAAAGATAAAAATCTGGCGATCTTTATTGAGGATAATATAAATAGCAATCAGGCAGGCGATATTGAATCTATCATCGACTTGTCTCAAGAAATAACGGATGCTGCCTTGTCTTATTCCGAAGATGCCAAAGAAAACGACCCTAACAAAACAGTTTTACTACGAAGAGCTAATGCAGCAGGATATGCTGCTTTTGCAGCAAGTGTAGGCAATTATTTGATTGATAAATATAAACTTTCGGAAGTTTGGGAAGCTAAACCCGTAAAAGGGAAACTTCACTTATTCGGAAAAGACATGCACTCTCAATTCAAGAAGAAAAGCTTTAAGGAATATGATTTTGTTATATTCAGAAATAAAATAACAAAAAAAGAAATAACCATAGATCCTTCTTTGTATGCTCGCCAAGGGATAGAACGCATCACCAAACAATAAGATTCTAAAACCTCAGATGTTAGATAAAAATTCAATTTCTCAGCAGATCAAATACTATGCCCTATCCATCGGATTCGATGCTTGTGGTATATGCGAAGCTGAAGAAATTGAAGTTATAGAAAGTAATCATTATCAAGAGTGGATTAACAGAGGTTACCATGCTGATATGGAATATATGGCTCGCAACATAGATAAGAGAAGCGACCCTACCCTGCTTGTTGACAATGCAAAATCTATCATTAGCCTTGCATTGAACTACTATCCACACGAAAAGCAATCGGAAGCAGTTCCTCAATTTGCCTATTATGCATATGGTAAGGATTATCATGATGTAATGAAAGCAAAACTCCAACAACTTTTCGCCTATATACAGACGCTCATCCCAAATATCGAAGGACGTGTATTCTGCGATACTGCACCCGTTTTGGAACGTTATTGGGCTGCTAAAGCCGGATTAGGCTTTATTGGTAAAAACACCCTGCTAATCATCCCAAAGCGGGGCTCTTATTTCTTTCTGGGAGAAGTCATTATAGATGCAGAACTATCCTATGACAAACCACTTAGTTTATCTTGCGGAAAATGCACCCGATGCTTACAAGCCTGCCCCACAGGAGCCATAGAGCAACCCCATTTGCTGAATGCAAAAAAATGCATCTCCTACCAAACAATTGAAAATAAAGGGGAGATAGACCCAACAATAGTGCCACTTCTGAACAATAGAATGTACGGATGCGATATTTGTCAACAAATATGCCCTTGGAATAGATATGCACGCCCTCATACAACTGAAGAATTTATACCAAAGGAAGAATTCTTATCAATGGATCATGAAAGTATTGCTAATATGTCGGTAGAAGATTATCAACGAATATTTAAAGGGTCAGCTGTAAAGAGAGCCAAATATTCAGGGGTGATGAGAAATTACAGAGCAGTAAGCAACACTCAAGAGACAGAGTAATTATTAGATATAATATTCTGATACATCTACAATCCCCGCCTTCATAGCATACTTGGTGGCTTCGTGCACATTATTGACTTCCAGCTTTCTGAATATATTTTTACGGTGAGTTATCACAGTATGAAAACTCAAATGACGCTCGGCAGCAATCTCCTTTGTAGTATGTCCTAATGCAATTTCTTTCAGAATTTCTTTTTCGGTTTGTGTCAGATTATGATCTGAGGCAGATTCTAAAGAACGACTCAAAGTTCTCATATGATTATCAACCCTTTTACAATAGAAACTTTCGCCAACAAGAGCCGAACCAATAGTCGCATCTATTTCGGTTAAAGGGCACGATTTAAGAACAATACTAAATGACAAATCGTTTGCTTGTATTTGCTTGAGAAACGAATCGCTCAGTTCATCAGAAAAGAGAATCCAATCAGACTTTGGATAACGTTCACTCAGTATCTGTAAATCATTTATAGATTCGAAGTCAAAAAGAGTATAATCCAGAATAATCAATGCATCTACATTCTCCGACAATATGTGTATCAGATCCGATTTATCGCCCACTTCAAAGACTTGAGAAATATCTTTAATCTCTCTCACCATAGATTTAATACCTAGGCGTGTTATATCTTGTGTATCTGCGATGATCAGGTTTCTCATTATCAATAGCTAAATAGATGTTTTACAAAAATAGGAAAAGTCTCCAAATATACCCTCACCAATTTAATCTAAAGTGAAAGTGATATTTATAAAACGTCGGAACAAACTTCAATAAGACATTTAAAAACAGTGTTTTACAACACATAAAAGTTCTGTTTAATTAGAAACATGTAAACCATTTGACACAATGTATTTCTAAAAATAGTTAAGGTTCTAAACCTTTTGTTTAATTGTCAAAAACACTCAACGAGTATCTATCTATTTATCAATAGATTAAATTGATTTCTATTTTTAACAGTCTGTTAAATACATGAAAACAAACCACTTTGTACTTGCTATTAACAAAATAATTATGTTATCTTTGAAAAATGCGCATCGGTATAAAGATGTGTTAATTGTTCAAATTTATCATTTTTAATTATGGAAAAAACCCTTATAATACTAAAGCCTTCAGCAATTCAACGAGGATTCATAGGAGACGTTATTTCTCGATTCGAGCGCAAAGGTTTACGATTAGCAGGGATGAAAATGATACAGTTGGACGATGCCATACTAAGCGAGCATTATGCTAACTTAAAAGATAAACCGTTTTTCCAACGGGTTAAGAATTCGATGATGGTATGTCCCGTAGTTGTTCAATGCTGGGAAGGTGTGGACGCTATAAAAGTTGTAAGGAATATAACCGGAGCAACCAATGGACGCGAAGCAACAGCAGGAACCATCAGAGGAGACTTCTCAATCAGTTCTCAGGAAAATATTGTACATGCATCCGATTCCGCAGAGTCAGCTCAAATTGAACTTTCGCGGTTTTTCAATGAGAACGAACTATTCGATTACAAACTCTGGGTCTTGCCTAATTTGTATGCGAATGATGAGATATAATTCAGTTACAAATCAAAAAGTTATTGAACGTGAATTTAAAAACGATTAAAGCGTACTCGTTAGCTACGCTCTTATTTCTACCCTTGTGTGCTTTTGCCCAAACGCCTCAAGATGACAAAAGCGAAAATCGTGTCGAGCTAAGCTACAAGCAAAGACACAGCAAACCAGCAAACGACCTGTATGCTGATGGTATAAAAATCAAAAGAGACTTATCCCTTATCAAGGAAGCTCAAGAAGAGCGTATCATGGATATGGATGAAATCCCACAAGATGAGCTATATGGTGGAGTATGGAATAACCGTTATGTAAATGTTTATGGCTCGGTAGAAAGCGTGCCAGAAACATTTAAGGTCGACTTATCCAATTTCACAATGCCAACTATGGGTCATACCACATCCAACTATGGACGCCGCGGTAGACGTACTCACCACGGAATTGACCTGAAGGTACAAGTAGGAGATACGATATATGCAGCATTCGACGGAAAAATCAGAGTTTGCGAATACGAAAGAAGAGGTTACGGTTATTATGTGGTAATACGCCATCCTAACGGACTCGAAACTGTTTATGGTCACTTATCTAAATTTTTAGTTTCCGACAACGATGTTGTAAAATCAGGAGATCCTATTGCTCTTGGAGGAAACACCGGAAGATCTACTGGTTCGCATCTACACTTCGAAACACGCTTCCTTGGCAGATCAATCAATCCTATTGATATTATCGATTTCGAGAATAAAGTTTGTCACCGCGACATCTACACTGTACAAACAAGTACATTAGGTACTCCAGGACGAGCAGCCAGATCTGTAGCCAATACTTCAAGCAGATCATCAGAAAAAACCACCAACAAATATGCAACAGGTACTGTATCGTATTACCGAATCAAGAAAGGTGATACTTTGGGACATATTGCTAAAATGCATGGTGTAACTGTTCAAAAATTATGCAAGCTAAATAACATGTCAACCAAAGAAACTTTAAGACTTGGCAAAAGTCTGAGAGTATCTTAAAAGTCACCAGGTTATAATATATAGAAAAGCATAGGGGTTTACCTTATGCTTTTGTTTTTTTTCATACCTTTGTATAGAGTAATTCAAGGTAAATATCTAACTCTACATTAATAGTTGTAACTAACTGTTGATTTTATATTTACAAAAGCAATAAAAAAGGTTTGATACCTGAAAAAAGAATTTCAGATAATGACAGAGATGCCGAATACAGAACAACAGTTCAAACATATTATATCTATTTGCAGAAGCCTATTTGAGAAAAAACTGACTGACTATGGAGCATCGTGGCGTATATTACGTCCTGAGTCTGTAACGGATCAGATTCTTATAAAAGCTAAAAGAATACGCAGCTTGGAAGAAAAAGGTGTAAGCAAAATAGATGAAGGCATAAATTCTGAATTCATAGGTATCGTTAATTATGGTGTTATAGGTCTCATACAGTTACACCTTCAGCATACTGATAACGTAGATTTGAACACAAAGGAAGCAATGACTCTATATGATAAGTATATAGATGAAACTACCAATCTTATGTTTGCTAAAAATCACGATTATGGCGAAGCTTGGCGTAGCATGCGTATAAGCTCGTTTACTGATTTAATATTGGTAAAACTATACAGAACCAAACAAATAGAGAATAACGAAGGGCAAACATTAGTATCGGAAGGTATTGATGCCAATTACATGGATATGATTAATTATTCTATTTTTGGTTTGATAAAACTCGAATTTCCGACAGACAGTGAATAACTTTATTGAATGAGTTAATGGGAAAAACAAAAAACATTATATTAAAAATAGTTGTCGAAATTTCGCGCATCTTGCTCGGGATTACATTTATTTTTTCGGGTTTTGTAAAAGCCATAGATCCACTCGGAACAACTTATAAAATACAAGACTACCTTACATCATTTGGCTTGGTAAGTTTGCATGATTTAGCATTACCAATGTCAATTATTTTATGTGCAGGCGAGTTTTGCCTTGGTATATTTATACTCTTCGGGCTTTACAGAAAATGGACGTCTCGTCTTTTGTTCCTTGTGATGCTTTTTATGACTCCACTTACATTGTATCTGGCAATAGCCAACCCCGTACAAGATTGCGGATGTTTTGGCGACGCACTTATAATAACCAATTGGCAAACTTTCTTTAAAAATATCGTTCTATTAGCTTGTTCGATAGTTGTACTTATTTGGCATCAAAAAATAACAAACCTATTTACTGGAAAATTTTACTGGTTTGTAGGCCTTTACATTGTTGTCTGTAGTATCGCGTTCTGTATTTATAGTATCAAACATGAACCTATTATAGATTTTAGACCTTACAAAGTAGGTGCTAACATACCTCAACTCATGACCGTAGAAGAAGACAAGGCTCCTGTATTTGAGAATATCTTCATTTACGAAAAAGATGGTGTTAAGCAAGAATTTACAGAAGATAATTATCCCTGGGAAGATTCTACATGGGTATTTGTAGATCGACAAAGCAAACTGATAAAAGCTGGAGAAGAACCTCTGATTCGAGATTTTTCTATTAACCGCCTATACCTTACTCAAGATAAGACTGCGATAGAAGCCGAGGAAGATATAACCACTGAAGTTTTGAGCGATAGCAGCTATACATTCCTAATGATAGCCTATTCTTTGACTGATATGAATCAAGATTATCTAAGCTCATTTGAGGATGTTAATAATTACGCCCGCGATCATCAGTACAAGTTTTATTGCTTGACCTCATCACCTCGTGATGTTATTCTGCAACTGGAAAAAGAAAATATTACTAACTTTGATTTCTGCTTGTCAGATGAACGAAGCTTGAAAACAATTGTACGTTCCAATCCGGGTTTAATTCTGATAAAGAACGGTGTGATCATAAATAAATGGTCAGATAGGAAAGTTCCAACCGAGACTCAACTAAGCAAACCGATAGAACAACTTCCTTTTGGCAATATGCCCGATACTAAAAAAGAAAGTGACAGACATCTATATATGTTTGCTTTGATATTGTTTACACCATTAGTTGTGATTAAACTATTGGATGCACTTATATATCACAGAAAGAGCGTCACAGAAACAAAAGAATAATTAGATAACAGTAAATACTGCTTATCACAAAATAAAATGCTTTGGTTTACACACTTGCCAAAGTAACGAAACAAGGTTTGAAACCTTAGAATAGTAATTTTTTTAAACTAAATAATATCATTTCATTATGAGAAAGAACATTGTTGCAGGAAACTGGAAAATGAACAAAACTCTTCAAGAAGGTTTGGCTATTGTTGATGCTCTTAAAACAGCATTAGCGGGTAAAACAATCAATTGTGATGTAATACTTGGTACTCCATTTATCCATTTAGCAAGCGCTTCTGCTGCTATTGGCGATCAAAAAATCGGAGTGGCTGCGCAAAATTGTGCAGACAAAGCTTCGGGTGCATATACTGGCGAAATCTCTGCTGCTATGGTAGCTTCTACCGGTGCAAAATATGTAATATTAGGTCACTCTGAACGTCGTGCTTATTATGGCGAAACTGATGCTATCCTAAAAGAAAAAGTACTTTTAGCTCTTGCTAACGGACTTACTCCTATTTTCTGTATCGGAGAAGTATTGGAAGAAAGAGAAGCTAACAAACAAGAAGCTGTAGTAAAAGCTCAAATCGAGAATGCTCTTTTCGATCTTTCTGCTGCTGATTTCTCTAAACTTGTATTAGCTTACGAACCAGTATGGGCTATCGGAACAGGTAAAACTGCAACTTCGGCTCAAGCTCAAGAAATCCACGCATTTATCCGTAAAACTCTTACTGATAAATATGGTAAAGAGGTTGCTGATAATACATCTATCCTTTATGGAGGAAGCTGTAATGCATCAAACGCAAAAGAACTTTTCTCAAATCCTGATGTAGACGGAGGTCTTATCGGTGGTGCTTCTCTTGAAGTAGACAAATTTATGCCAATTATCGAAGCTTTTTGATTTTGGCTTTAATTCTTAGATAAATATCACACGGGGAGATGTTTTAATCTCCTCCGTGTTTTTCAGTTATAAGTAATTTGTCATTAGCGGACTTTAAGGTCTCAGACCTTTTTATTGCTTTGGAAAGAATAAAACCTGAGATTGTTATAATTACAAAATATAACAATAAACACGTTTATCGACTTAGCTAAAATCTCTGAACCAAACTATCTTATGGATTGTTAAACAATACATGGTTCGGCAATTATTTATATTACAACACATTATGAGAAAATCATTTTACATATTCCTTTGCCTTTTTTCTATCTGTGCTTACACAAACGCACAGAGCAGATCTATCATTGATGATCTGAATACTCCAAAGGCAGGACAAGGAAAAATTGTTATATATCAGGACGAAGGTCTCAAAAATCTTATTGGAGCAAATATGATAAGCAGTGTAGCATCAAGTGCAAATACTGTTACCAACCAACTATCCACATCTTCGGATGGTGCTAGTACTGATGCTCCTAAAAACTTTATAAGAGCTAAGGGATACCGAATTCAAGTATATTCAGGCAACGACCAAAAGGTTGCTAAAAACGAAGCTAACTACAGAAAAGGAGCTATACAATCGTCATTTCCTAACATGGAAGTAAGTGTATCTTACAATTCTCCCGTATGGCGTGTAAGAGCTGGAAATTTCAAAACACAAGAGCAAGCTAGTCAAGCTTTAAGTGAGATGAAAGCTAAATTTCCGGGATTTGGGAGAGAAATGCGCATCGTAGATGATGTAATTAAAATTCCTGTGGAATAAAAACGGCAGGATAATTTAGATTATACTTAATTATAAAAGAAATGTCTTCAATAAATAACGAAGAAAACAACATATCGCTGTTGGCTACTCACTACAAATCGGTTATCGACTTATTAGGTGAAGATGCTAGCAGAGAAGGTCTACTTGATACTCCAGAAAGAGTAGCTAAAGCTATGACATTCCTAACTAAAGGTTATAACGAAAATCCGGAAGAAATTCTTAAAAAGGCGCTCTTTAAGGAAGATTATAGCCAAATGGTTATTGTAAAGGATATCGATTTTTATTCATTGTGTGAGCATCATATGCTACCTTTCTGGGGTAAAGCACATGTTGCCTATATTCCTAACGGATACATTACAGGTTTGAGTAAAATACCTCGTGTAGTAGAAGTCTTTGCAAGACGTTTACAAGTACAAGAGAGATTAACTACTCAGATTAAAGATTGTATTCAGAAGACTCTTAATCCAATGGGGGTAATGGTGGTTATAGAAGCACAACACATGTGTATGCAAATGCGTGGTGTTCAAAAACAAAATTCAACAACTACCACTTCAGACTTTACAGGTGTTTTTAATACAGCAAAAACACGTGAAGAATTTATCAACTTGATTAGATAAAGTCTAAGACCTTATCTAAAAACTCTAGAAGTGTAAAATTTAGAATTAGTTATAGATTTCAATCGTTTCATTAAGCACTTACTTTTATGAATAACTATTTCATCGTACCTGGACTTGGAAATTCAGGACCAGACCATTGGCAAACTTTCTTTGAAAAGTCGGGAGATAATTTTACACGAATAGAGCAACAAGGTTGGGATGCTCCGAATTGTCACGAGTGGATAAAAAATATTGATGACGTTGTAAGTAAATACGACCTATCAACAGTAATCCTTATCGGGCATAGCTTAGGCTGTATAACTATTGCACATTGGGCGAAACAGTCTGGCAAGGAAATAAAAGGAGCTTTGCTTGTTGCACCAAGTGATATCGAATTTCCATCTCCATCATATATATTTACTTCAAGTGGATTTACTCCTATATGTTTGGAGAAGATCAATTTTGATACCGTTGTTGTTGCAAGCACCAATGACCCTTGGGTATCTATGAAAAGAGTAGAGCTCTTTGCTAAAAGCTGGGGTAGCACACTTATAAATATAGGAGATGCAGGACATATCAATGCTGCATCGGGTTACGGAGAGTGGCAAGAAGGATTGGAGATTCTAAAAAAGCTTGGTTAAGTAAATACCCTCAACTTAATTTTTCTGCACTTCTATTTTACTATAAAGCCTAATTTCTGCAATATGGCTTTATCTTCTGCATTATCTACCTTTTCAACTGTATAACTTAAGTATTCTCGACGGAGAGGATAGTTACCTCGTAGTGAACTAAAATCAGGAGGATTACTTACCAACCGCTTATGATCTTCCATCGGATTGTAGGTCATCAGAATAGCTTGCTCTAGCTTATTACCACTTAGAGTACTCCAATCTATAATCGGGTTTTCAACCTGAGGTATTACAATCTTTTCGATAGGCTCTTTTGATAAAGACCAAAATTCGGCAATAGCTTCTAAAGACATTCGGGTTGCATTGCCTTTTCCATCAGCAGAATAACCTGCTATATGAGGTGTTGCAATATCTACGAGCTTCATATACTCAAGATCGATGTTGGGTTCTTTTTCCCAACAATCAATAATAGTTCCTGAGATTTGTTTTTCGATTAAAGCCTTTTTTATAGCAGATGTATCAATAATACCGCCACGAGCAGCATTTACTATAATAGGATTCTTTGCTAAACTATCAAAGAAATTATCATTTGCTAAATGATGGGTTGCATATTTTCCTTCACGGATGAGAGGTGTATGAAATGTAATTATATCTGCCTCTCTTTTGATAGTAGCAAGACTTACAAATTCATTTCTTCCCTCTGATTCCTCACGAGGAGGATCATTTTTTAATACACGCATCCCCAGAGCCTCGCATACTAAAGCAACTTTCTTCCCAACATTGCCAACTCCTACTATTCCTATTGTTTTACCTTTCAATAAGAAACCGTTTTGCTGAGCTATAACGATCAAAGTGGAAGCAATATATTGTTCAACAGAGCCTGAGTTACATCCCGGAGCATTTGTCCACTTGATACCATGTGCATCACAATAGTCTGTATCAATATGATCATAACCTATGGTAGCTGTACAAATAAGCTTCACTTTAGAACCTTCTAACAACTCCTTGCCAAAATGTGTAACCGTACGTACAATCAGAGCATCTACGTCTTTAATAGCTTCTTTAGAGAAGTCTGCTCCTGCCAAATAAGTTACTTCACCATATGCTTCTGCCACTCCTTTTAAGAAAGGTATATTTTTGTCTGCTACTATTTTCATTTTTCAAATTAAGGTCTTATACCTTTTTATTACTGTGGATAATATAATAACCAAGATTCGTTATTATTCAAACTCTTCAATAATTATTTACAATATGTATTGAACAAGTCTTTGACCGAAACTACATCACTAGCTTTACCATCAAAAACTAAACTCCCTTTATTCAAGACCAAGTAACGGGAAGCAATGTTCGACACGTCATCAAATCGGTGGGATGAATATAAAACAACTTTTGATTTGCCTAACTCAACGATGAGCTCCATCATATTGGCTTGTTGATTAGGATCTAATCCATTAGAAGGTTCATCTAAGATAAGAATATCAGGATTATGAATAAGAGCCTGAGCCAGCCCTACCCGCTGTTTGTTACCGTTGGATAAGGAATGTATCTTTTTTCTATATTCCGATTCAATGCTCACAACTTGTATCATCTCATCTACTCGTTGCTTTACCTCAGTCTTTGGCAAATAAATATGCGCTGCGTACTCAAGGTATTCTTTTACATACATATCTTCATACAGAGGATTGTATTCGGGAAGATAACCAATGCCTTGCTTTATTTTTCGGGGATTCTCTTGTATATCTTCACCATTGATAGAGACCTGCCCTTTAGTTGCAGAGATTACTCCTGTAATAATATTCATGGTTGTGCTTTTCCCAGCACCATTGGGTCCTAAGAAAGCAGTTATTTCTCCTTTGTTTAAAGTAAAGCTTACATCACGAAGAACTTCATGACTGCCATAGCTTTTTGATATATTACAAACCTCTATCACAACTAGTAATTATTTAGTGCTTTCTGTTGTTTCCTTTGCGGGGCGTTTTCTTCGTTTCTTAAATGCTTGGAAAAGCTCTTTTATTCTCTTTGCCTCTTTGGTATAAACAAGACCTATACCTTGTGTGGTAGCAGCTTGTCTGTAAAGTCTCTCATTAGTCTGATTAAACACTTTTACCTTTATGTTTCGGGTAAGAGCATATGCAATATCAAAGTCACCTATAAATGAATTGTCCGCTGTCGACTGGTCTGTTCTATAACCAAGGTTACTATTAAATTCGAGCTTATCTTCCATAAACTTACGCGATAAACTTACCGTCATATCTACATCCGAGAATGACCCATCATTTGAAGATATGTTAGCCCCGATAGCCCATTTATCTCCTAAAGCATTTCCTAGTAAGGCATTTAAACCACTCGAAAGAGCACTTGATGCTATACTGGTAACTAAACCATCAGCCATACTTCCGCTAACAGAAGACCCATTCTGACTATGGAATGAACCTGTAGCTACTAGAAATGCAAATTGAATAACTTTCTGCTCATTAGTAGCAATTAAACTCCTTACTCGCTGCTTTTGCTCATCACTAGCATTAGGTAAAGTTATATCGTATGAGAGATCCATCTTATCCATATTTCCTTTAATCATCAACTCGGCATCAACATCTACCCTTGGCGAATTACTCTGATCGGTATCAAAGCTTGGATCTAATGTTGTAAGATCGGCTCTTACTCTTCTATAAGCAGTTATATCGAAGTTTGTTTTCAAAGGGTCACCGTTAAACACAAGTTTACTTCCCTCTCTGATTTTGAACTCTAGTGTCTTTATATTCTGTAATCTAAGCCGTACAAAACCATCAGATACCATATAATCTCCAAAAGCATTCATGGCTTCGGACTGCATATCATATGAAAAATTAATCAGTCCCGATCCTTTCACTTGCATAGCATCTCCCGTTACTGGATTGATTATAACACCCATTTGAAAATCGGGAGTTACCGTCAAATTAACAGACAAACGGAGAGGTAACGGTTTTGGAATCTCGGCTACAATTTGCTGTACAGCGGATTGCTCCGGCACATTAATATAAACTATACTTTCGAAAACTGATGCTTGCGATGTTTGAGGAATCTGTACATTCAGACTTGAGTTTCGTCCATTTGTGATCTTCATTTTCATATCTATCAGATCATCCGATCCTTTGACATTAACCGTTCCACTCGCAAATACTTTTCCATAGAACAAACTATCTGTTCTATTGGCAGTATTTAAGACTAACAGGTTATTGAGTTTCATGTCTAAGGTATATCGCATATCCTCAAAATTCTTATGCGTCATCAAAGCATTTACAGTTGCTTTGTTTTTGTAGCTATCTTCAACAATCAGATTATCAAAACCTATCTTGTTTGGTTCTATCTCTATAGTATCCGAAATATGATATGTTACATTAGTATAATCAATCCCCAGATAGGCATCATTCACCCCTAACCAGCCATGTACAAGAGGAGCAGTAAGACGCCCCGTAACATTCAATCCCGTACTAATGCTACCCGAAGCTCGATTCAACATATCAGGAACAAAAGGTTGTATCCAAGCAATATCCAATCGATCTAAGTTTAGTTTCAGATCTAACGAGTCTTGAGTGGGATATACCCAACCCGAGAACTCGCTTTGTGAACCAACTTTCTCTAATTTAGCTTGAAGACCAATTGCACCCACCTCTTCACTCCAATGACTCTTTACAGACAAATCGCCAAGGGTATCATTAAATATGATAATATTTGACAAAGTGAGGTTATTTGTATAAAGCTCTGGAGTACTTAGCGCATTCATTATTTTTATATTGCCATCGGCTATTGCACTTACATTACCTATATCAAATGCCTGAAATATATCACCCAGATGTGCATTAAAGAACGACACGTTCAGCGTATCTGTTTCTTGATCTGAGACAACGCCATCCACACCAAAGAATCGGCTCAACATCCTGTTGTTCCCAACAGTAAAACCAAAATTAGAAATTGTGGTTCTTGTTCCTTCATTCGTTATTTCGGCTGGCATAAGAGTCATTTTAAGCTTACCAACATTCAGATCAGTAGGAGACAAACGCACGTAAGAGATTATTTCTCCACTTTCGGATGTCCTTAGGTTTGCCAAAGCTTTTATACTTCCATCTATATTAATACTTCCACTATCAGTTTTAGCTGTTAAAAATGCATTTATCGAATCCGATTCTATATCAGTATTTAATACAAACTTGACTTTTTCCGAACCATTATACAGAACCGTATTACCGTGTAAATTCATCAAGGTGTCGGTATTTGCAATATCTATCCGCGTATTCAGAATACTCAATGCCCCAAATTCAACGAGAGGCATATCTGCCGTAGCTTTAAATTTGTTTTCTTTAGTATTAATCAATCCACTTATAATCATTGGCTTTATTATATTCGCAGGGAGATCGAAAGTCTCTGTCAGGTTTTCAGTATTATCTAAAGCCAAACTAAAGTTGAAATCGTTCTGCATACTTCTTTGCCTCTTATATTTTGGCTGAGGAAATATTCCCGGCAAGTATTGATTCATTATGATTGCAATTTCATCCGACAATGTCATAAAATTGTACTCACCTTCAATGCTTGCATTCAATAAAGATGTGCTCAGTTTTATATATTTCTTCGACTCATCTGTCATTCCGGCTTTAAGCTCTATTCTACCCGGTATAAAAGATAAGCTATCACGCGAGAACACAAAATCCTCAACAACTACATCTCCTTGAATCTTAGCAGGATCCAGTCCTATAATATTGCCTTTCAGATGAAACGACAGCAAAGGGTTTTTCCATTGTAGGCTATCTATAAATCGATCGACTTGAAGTTTTTCAACGCTCATGTCAACATCAATTGTAGGAATCTTGGCCTGTGTCATATCAGCTTTAGCCTCAAACTTACCAGCAGGAAGATCTGCCTTAATCCAAGCTCCCATTTTCGCCGAATTATAATAGGCTGTAAATGGAATGTCGTTATAATTTTGCTTATGATATTGAAGACCATTAACCTGTCCTTTTACATCGGCACTCAAAGGTTGTCTGGTACTTTGTGATGCATTCAGATTAAGATTCATAGATAAGCGTCCAAATTCGGGATCTGCTAACAATGAGCCCAAATTGAAATTCTGCGTTTGTAGTCTTGCTCTGACATTGTAATTCTGGAAAGTGGTATCTACTGATCCAGTGGCTAGCATCTGTATAGCCCCTTGTTTAGCCCACGCTTCTGCTTTTATATTGAGATTGCTTAGTTTTCCTTGGAGATTTCCGTTAAGCCTTATATTTCCAAGAGTTTTCAGCATGTCAGGTGCTACAAAAGTAGAATCGCCGAGTTTAGCAAAATCAACTATCGCATCAGGAGTAATCAAAAAGCTGGTTATATCGAGACTTAAATCAGCCAAATCGTATCGTTCGTAATTTGATATAGAACCGTTTGCTTTTATATTCGTTTCGTCCCCATAATTCAAAAGCAGATTCTCAATATTTACCAATGGTAGTTTTCCTTTTATAGAAGTCTCCAATAGAATATCATGTTGAAGATATTTAAGACTAGTCATAAAAGGGACTAAATCCAAAGGAGATAGCTTGGATTGCTCTGTTACAAGAGCGACATCATTAGTCGACAAATTATAATGTGCGGAAGGAATTTTAAGCACCGAATTAGGAAGACTCAATGAAGCATCTGCCAAATAATAAGTTGTTTTATCGGAAGTAAGATGTGCCTTTAATTCTTTAATCTCCAAACCGGTTTGCTCTTTTAGAGCCAACGATACCAATGTGATATTAAGATTCTCTGGATCTATGGAGGGTAGTTTCAAATTAGCATTCAGATCCGAGATGCTTATATGTGACGAATTGAATACACCAGGTGTAATTGTATCTGAAAGAATATCATACTTAAGTTTCGCATTCTTAAGGGTAACATCCACAATATCTATTATTAAACTGCTCTTTGTTGTATCAACAGCCGTAGTATCAGTACTTGAAAATGCATCTATTATAAATTGAAAGTTGAAATCAGACTGAGAAGTTTGCTGAGACAAGTTAGCCGTAACATCTTCCAACTCGATTTCGTTAATTAATAATTTGTTCCTTAATAAAGACCAAGGGCTTATATGCACATCCAAGTTTCCGGCATAAATAAGGGTATCCTTTGCCTGATCTTCTACATATACACCTTTAAGGTTTACATGATTGAAAAGTCTTAAACTAACCCCATCTATTCGAACCTCCGTTTTTAAAATTGTTCGTAGCTCTCCCAGAGCAAAGTCAACCAATTTACGCTGAACGGCAGGTATAGATAAGACACCGTATAAGATTATAATTAACGCAATAAAACTTAGTATTATATAAGTCAAAACCTTAAACGCTTTCTTTATATAATTCTTTTTCCGAAGAGGTTTATTCGTTTCTGTCTCTTTGTGTTCCTGATCCATATTTTAAGGTCTTAAACCTATTTTTTCCTTTGTCGAATACTATCCCCTAAGTTTGTTAAGGTCTCAGACCCATTCAATTACTTTGGCTAGTATAAGTACAATTGATAGTTGTGACTAATAACGCTGTAAATACTTACAGCCGAATAATACCGTAAAACAATTTTATTTCAATTGAGCAGCCCACTCATCTTCCTTAAACCCGATAAGCACAAAATCATCACCAATAACAAGAGGGCGTTTTACAACCATCCCATTAGTTGCTAATATTTTGATTAGTTCTTCTTTAGATTCTGTTTTGACTTTTTCTTTCAGATTTTGTTCTTTATAAATATTTCCCGAAGTGTTGAAAAACTTAGTAACAGGTCGTTTACTCCGTTCTATCCAACTGGTCAATTCTTCTACAGTAGGATTATTTTCTACTATATGTCTGCTTTCTACATCTATATTATTTTCTTTGAGCCATTTTGAGGCTTTCTGGCAGGTACTACATTTGGGATATTGTAGGAATAAGATTTTTTTCATCTCTTTAGATCTTTAAATTTATTGTCAAATCCAATATTCTCTTTATGGCTTTCAATTGTCCGACAAGCAGAGCTAAAGCCTTAAAGATAACACAATCACACAAAGTTAAATTTTCTTTCTTATTTTCCTTTAAATAGAGGCTAATAAGTATAAGGAAAATTGATCTTTGAGGTATAAAATGTATCAAAAAGACAGATGAACTTAAATCACTATATCTGGTGATTGTTCCATTCTCTTTATTTGACTACTTTTACTAACGCTTTTAACAATCATATTGTTTTGAAGGTCTAAGACCTTTTTATTGCTTTAGCTAGTATTATAGCCTAGAATCTTTACAATGACAAATGTCTAGTAAAGATTTAACTTTACATAAAGATCAAAGAAACTATCGAATGAAATACGATGCAATTATAATTGGTGCGGGACTTACCGGACTTAGTACTGCTTTTTATCTGAAACGAAAAGGACTCAATATTCTTATCCTCGAAAAAGAAAAGCGTGTGGGAGGAGCTATCCGTTCGCATAACGAAAACGGATTTGTATTTGAAGAAGGACCTAACACAGGAGTAATAGGCAACCCTGAAATTGCTGAACTTTTTGAGCTATTGGGTATACAACCCGAGACAGCCAATAGTGATGCCGAGAAACGTTTGATCTTAAAAAATAATACTTGGCATCCGTTACCTTCTGGTGCTATTAGCTTTCTGAAAACCCCTTTATTTTCATTCTCAGACAAAATAAAAATAGCTTTTGAGCCCTTCCGAAAGAAAGGCACTGATCCTGAAGAATCGGTTGCATCACTTGCTTCCAGACGAATTGGTCGGTCTTTTGTAGATTATGCAGTTAACCCCTTCATATCAGGAATATATGCAGGAGACCCTACTAAGTTGGTTACAAAATATGCTTTACCTAAACTCTATAATTTGGAGCAAAAATATGGAAGTTTCATTGGTGGATCCTATAAAAAGAGTAAAGAAGTAAAGACCGATAGGGATAAAAAAGCCTCTCGAAAAGTATTCTCCGGACAAGGTGGTTTTAGCTCACTAGTTGAAAAGCTAGTTGAGAAAATTGGAGAGGAAAACATCATTTGCTCTGCTGAAAAAATACAAATAAAACCAAATGGAAATCAATACGAAGTTAGTTTCGTCAAAGACGGAAATCCAATATCTTTAACTACAAACAAAGCCATATCAACAGTCGGAGCTCATGCCCTACCCGAGATATTACCTTTTGTAGACAAAGCCGATATGCAAAACATTTCAACTCTTACTTATGCCAGAGTTATACAAGTGGCAGTAGGTGTAGATAAAGAAGCCATCGACAATAAATACATTTCATTTGGAGGATTGATCCCTGAAAAAGAAAAACAAAGAATATTGGGAGTCTTATTCCCCTCTTTTTGTTTTGAGAATCGTGCTCCTGAAGGATACGCCACATTGGCAATCTATATGGGAGGCATCAGAAACCCCGAAATATTCGATTTAGATGATTCAAATATAGAACAAATCGTAAAAGAGGATTTAGATAGTTTATTTAAAATTCCTACTTCTGCTATTCAATTCATAAAGATATTCCGTCATCCTCATGCTATCCCTCAGTATGAAAAATCGAGTGGCAAAAGATTCGAAACCGTTGAAAAAATAGAGGCGCAGTATCCCGGTTTAGTCATAGCAGGTAATCTACGGAATGGTATTGGTATAGCCGACAGGGTAAAACAAGCTTATGATATTACCGAAAATATACTCTAATCACTTCCAACTATTTTTGAATATGCAACTTACCTCAACAATAAATTAGGTATATACGCTTAAAAAAAGTTTCACTGAAACATATTTTCATTTTTTCGATATATCTTTGTCGCCAAAATAAGAAAAATGAAAGTAATAAACTTGTCTGAACAAAACTCGATTCTAAATCGTTTTGTCAGCGAAATTCGAGATGTAAACATCCAACAAGACAGTATGCGTTTTCGCCGCAACCTAGAGCGTATCGGAGAAATCATTGCTTACGAAATAAGTAAAAACCTGTCTTATGAGACTCTAGAGGTACAAACCCCTCTGGGTAGTGCTCCGGCTAATTTATATCAAGATAAAATTGTATTGGGTACAATTTTACGTGCCGGACTAGGTTTTCATCACGGATTCCTTAATTATTTCGATAATGCAGAAAACTCTTTCGTTTCGGCATATCGTAAATATCGCGAAAATCACGAAAGCTTTCATGTTAGCATAGAATATATTGCTTCTCCTCGTTTGGATGGTAAGGTGCTTATACTTACCGATCCGATGCTTGCAACAGGTGGAAGCATGGAACTATCATATCATGCACTTCTTACTAAAGGTTCGCCTAAACATGTACATATAGCAACAGTTATTGCCAGCCAAGAGGCAATTGATTATTGCAAAGAAAAATTTCCGGATGCAACTACAACTATTTGGGCAGCCGATATCGATCCGTTGCTTAACGAGCAGGCATACATCGTTCCAGGATTGGGAGATGCAGGAGATTTAGCTTACGGTCAGAAAGATTAAACTATCAAAAGAAAAATCACTTTCCATCTTTACTACAATTAAGGTCTCCAGACCTATTTGTTATCAATTATATATACGTAAACTCTAAAAATGGGTATAGAAAAAGGAATATTCAAGCGAACTGAACTCTTATTGGGTGATACGCTTATGGATAAAATAGCTTCGCAACGAATTATCATATTCGGTGTAGGAGGCGTTGGCAGTTGGTGTGCCGAAAGCTTGGTACGCTCAGGCATTAGAAATATAACTATTGTTGATTCTGATCGTGTTTGTATTACCAATATAAACAGACAACTCCTTGCTACTACCAAAACAGTAGGTCAGGTAAAAGTGGATGTTTTAAAAGAGCGTTTACTAGAGATAAATCCAAAAGCCGAGATTAATGCTCTTCAACAAATATACAGCCCTGAAACTTCAGAATCGTTCCATCTTGAGGAGTATGATTATATCATTGATGCAATAGATAGTCTCACCAATAAAATGGACTTAATCCGTACTGCTACAAAAACCAAAGCGATATTATTATCATCAATGGGTGCTGCCCTGAAAATGGATCCTACTAAAATAAAGGTAGCTGAGTTTTGGCAAGTAAAAGGATGTCCTTTGGCAGCAGCTCTACGCCGTAAATTCAAGAAAAGCGAAAAGCCATCTCGTAAATTCCTTTGCGTATATAGCGAAGAGGTTTTGGAGAACAGAGGAGCAAACGAATCTTGCGGAACAGAGAAATGTTTATGCCCAAAATCAAAGATGGCTCCGGGAAATCCCGATTTAGCTAACCACGAATGGTGCAGTACCAAAGCTCAAATAAATGGAACTTTAGCACATGCTACTGCCATATTCGGATTTACTTTGGCAGGATTAGTTATGCAAAATATTTGTAAAGAGGAGAAAGTGCCTGCCTGATATAAAACGTCAGCATAATACTTAGATATAGAGAAAACCCCAGTGGACATCAATTCACTGGGGTTTTATTTCGTATAATATTAAATAGTGTATTTATAGAGCGGCCTTAAAAGAGAACCACTTCCACCAACTATTCTTTTTTTCTTTTACCGGAGTATTGCCATGCATAATCTCGTGATACACAGTATCACTCACAACCTTTGCGTCAGACGTGAGATTCTGTCCTAGCGTCAATAAAGAGGGTAAGCCTAACAACGAGGTTAAGCCAGAAGGAACATACCCTAAATAGAAGTTTCGCTCCGCATGCATCTGCCCTAACAGACCCGTTACTGTATATTCTTTAGTGATTATCTTTCTTCCTAAATATATAGCGGAAACATACGCAATATTGAACAGCATCTGTTCTACACAAGCCTTATCAACACCTAGCGTTTGAGCCAATAGAGAAACAAACTCCATTCGTTTTCCTCCGAAAGCTCCATCCTCCCAAGCTATTATAGCATTTACTGTCTTCGAATTAGTTTGGTCTTCTATTGAAAATATTTTTATTTCTTCATTATCATCGAAACGAGATGCAAAACTAACCAGCATATCTTCCGATACAGAATTATCTCCTCTTGATAGAAGAGCTCCAAATATACCAGCAACAATAGAATCAGACAAACTCGTCAGGACAGCTTCATCTATCATAAATTGACGAGACGAGTCGGCTATAAATTCCGGCGTGATAATTTGTCTTATTTCTTTGAATAAAAGTTCCATAAATATCTCTTTGAGTTTACCAAGCACAATGTTATGAAATATTATCATGTAATTCTCATCTTCATTTGTGAATAATGCATTTATTTTCTCAATTTGTGTTCAAATGACACATTTGTTATTTCACAGATAAAGACATTTACATCAATTAGATAGCTAACATTACATTAAGAAATAAATAAAAATAAAACTTAAATAAATCTAATCTTTTTCTCCCCGGAAGTCCTTTTGAAAACTTTATAAACACAAAATCTTCAAGATAAAATATATCTGATTATATTTAGAAAAATATTTATCACACTAAGTAAACACAGATAATAAAAACGAAATGTACCGATATTCACTTTTTATACTTTTTAATATTGCGATAGTGTACGGTTCACTTAATACTCAAACAACTACGAAAAACGACTTCGATTATACAACCTTTAAGTCTTATTTTGGCGATCTTTTACCTAAAAGATCATCTGATTCCCTTTTAGCAAGAAAGAGCTTTACAGAAAAACTGTACACCTCTGATTCCGCCGATGAAAAAATATATGCAATCGGAAAAATAGACAATCATAAGGGAAATGATTTATTCGTTATCCGAAAAACTCTAATATATAATGATTTTGATGAAAGAAATCTAGATTTTTTGGCTCTTCTAGTTTTCAAAGACGAAACACTGATAAATGGGATAGACAATGAACTGATATTAGAGAATTCGCCAATAAGTGATGGAGGAATTTTCCAGCAATCATACGTTTTTGAGCCTGATACAACTCTAACTATTACAACTTTCAGAAGTGACTGTTGCAGCTCATCAGGATACGTAACTCCTATTGAAAATAGATCGACTATTCGTTTTGAGATTGATTCGGCAGGACACATCACACTCAAAAGAATAGATAAATGTGCATTTTCGTCTCCATTCTTTCAGATTGATTATCTCAATAAAATGCAAAAGGATAATAACTCATCGTATCCTACAGAAGATAATGAATACCAATTACAAATAGAAAATTGGGCTCTGCCAATAAATTTCTCAGAGGATGCTATAAGGTTCTTCTTTAATGTAATCTCTTACAATGGAAATTTACGGTCTCAATTTATAAGTCGCGACAAACAAGGAAACACACTAGATACATATATTGTTGGAGCTAATAACAGTTTGGCACAACAAGAAATAATCCAACCCAAAGGAGCATCAATTAAGTACACTATTAACATTCAAACATCTGATGGAGAATTAGAATCAACGCCTGCGGGAAGGTTCAAGCTTAAGAAGATGAGCTTTATTTCGGACTGAAATTGCCTTTTTAATACTTTAGAGGAACACTTCTATAATCTACAGATTTTTTCTAACTTTGTTTATTCAAGTAAATAGAATAGTTCTAAATAACAAAAACTATACAATTGTGTCGAAAAAAATAGCCGAAACGCCCTTAATGAAACAATACTTTGAGATCAAGAGTAAACATCCTGATGCAATACTTTTATTTCGGGTGGGTGATTTTTACGAAACATTCTCACAAGATGCTATCGATACTGCCGAAATTGTAGGTATCACTCTCACTCGAAGAGCCAATGGAGCTGCTCAGTTTGTAGAGTTGGCAGGTTTTCCTCATCATGCCTTAGATACTTATTTACCAAAACTTGTTCGTGCAGGAAGACGTGTTGCTATATGCGATCAACTTGAAGACCCCAAACAAACGACCAAACTGGTAAAAAGAGGTGTAACCGAATTGGTTACTCCCGGTGTATCAATCAATGATAATATACTCAACCACAAGGAGAACAATTTCCTTTGTGCTATTCATTTTGCAAAGAAAAACTTCGGAATATCATTTCTTGATATATCTACAGGTGAATTTATGATTGCAGAAGGCAGCAAAGAGTATGTAGACAAACTACTTGCTAATTTTTCGCCTAAAGAAGTATTGATAGAGCGCAGCAAAAAGAAACTATTTGATGAATATTTTGGAGCTCGCTTCTTTACATTCGAATTAGATGACTGGATTTTCACACAAGATGCAGCAAAAGACCGTCTATTAAAACACTTCGAAACCAAAAACCTCAAAGGATTTGGTGTTGAACATCTGTCGGACGGGATAATCTCTGCCGGAACAGTGCTTCATTATCTGGATTCAACTCATCACACACAGATAAGCCATATCTCTTCTCTATCAAGAATAGAAGAAGACAGATACGTTCGTTTAGATAAGTTTACAGTACGTAGCTTAGAGCTTATTTCTACGATGAATGAAGGTGGAAAATCGTTACTTGACATTGTCGATAAAACCATATCACCAATGGGGGCGCGTATGCTTCGCCGTTGGCTGGTTTTCCCTCTGAAAGAAGTAAAACCAATAAATGACCGTTTAGCGGTTATCGAATATTTTTTCCGTGATCCTAGTTTAAAACAAATACTCGAAGAAAAGCTTGCCCTTATCGGCGATTTAGAACGTATTATATCCAAAGTAGCCGTAGGACGCGTCACTCCTCGTGAAGTAGTTCAACTTAAGGTCGCTTTAAAAGCTATTCAACCTATTAGAGATTTGTTTCTTGCTTCCGATGAACCTAGTTTAAAAGAAATAGGTGAACGGCTTAATCCTTGTCCTATCATTAGTGATAAGATAGAGAAAGAAATACAAAACGACCCTCCCGCACTTCTAAACAAAGGAAATGTAATTAACAAAGGGGTAAATGAAGAATTAGATAAACTTCGAGCCATTGCCTATTCGGGCAAAGACTATCTTTTGCAGATACAGCAACGTGAAATAGAAACTACGGGTATTACATCGCTAAAAATCAGCTTCAATAATGTCTTTGGCTATTACATAGAAGTTCGTAATTCACACAAGGATAAAGTACCTGCTGAGTGGATTCGTAAACAAACACTTGTAAATGCAGAACGATATATTACTCAGGAATTAAAAGAATACGAAGAGCAAATACTTGGTGCAGAGGAAAAGATTTTCACTCTTGAGACCACCATCTACAACAATCTTGTAGCTAGCCTAATTGAATACATACCAACTATTCAGGTAAATGCAAACCTTATTGCTCGTACCGACTGCTTACTTTCGTTTGCTAAAACGGCACAGGAAAATAAATACATCCGCCCTAATATCGAAGACTCTGATGTTCTCAATATAAAGAACGGAAGACACCCCGTAATAGAAAAGCAACTACCTCTTGGTGAGTCATACATTGCAAATGATGTATTTCTGGATAGTAATTCTCAACAAATTATCATCATCACCGGACCTAATATGGCGGGTAAGTCGGCTTTACTACGTCAGACAGCCTTAATTACATTAATGGCGCAGGCTGGGAGTTATGTGCCTGCCGAATCGGCTCAAATAGGCATTGTTGATAAGATTTTTACTCGTGTAGGAGCTTCCGATAACATATCATTGGGAGAATCGACCTTTATGGTGGAAATGAACGAAGCATCTGATATTCTAAATAACCTATCAGATCGTAGTTTGGTCTTATTTGATGAATTAGGACGTGGAACAAGTACTTACGATGGTATCTCCATCGCTTGGGCTATTGTTGAATACATACACGAACATCCTAAGGCGAGAGCCAAAACTTTATTTGCAACTCACTACCACGAGTTGAATGAGATGGCTAAATCGTTTAAGCGAATTAAGAATTTTAATGTTTCGGTAAAAGAAGCCGACAATAAGATAATATTCCTACGTAAGTTGGTAAAAGGAGGTAGTGAGCATAGTTTCGGTATACATGTGGCTAAGATGGCAGGTATGCCTCAAAGCATTGTGAAACGTGCAGACACTATTCTTAAGCAGTTGGAAACTGATAACCGCAAACAAGGTATTGCTAAACCTATTGCCGAGATCAATGAGAAAAGAGAAGGCTATCAATTAAGCTTCTTCCAATTGGACGATCCTGTACTTAGTCAGGTTCGTGATGAGATTCACTCATTAGATGTAAATAATCTTACACCTATGGAAGCTCTCAACAAACTAAGTGATATTAAGAAAATCGTATCGGGGAAATAAATCTGATATTTTTCAGTACTTCGATAAGTAAAATAATTATAGATAATCACAGTTATAAGATATAGCTGTGATTTTTTTTATGCCCTCACCTTATTTACTCTCGTAAAAACAGCTGAAGTGATTGCGCAAAATTCAGCCATGACAAACGCTTTTTCTCAGTCTGCACATTATCTAAATAGACTTGGGTATCATTTTCAAAATAGGACTTAATACCCTCTGAAATAGCCTCCGGAGAAACCTCAACTACAATACCGGTAGCAGACATTGAAATAGTTTCACCCAATGCCCCCACATTAGTAGCTATCATTGGCAACTCCATCTGATAAGAGACAGCCACTACCCCACTCTGCGTAGCATCGCGATAAGGCAACACTAATACATCGGCAGCCGAAAACAATGTGGTTACCATATCATCAGGGATATACTGTTCAAAGACCTTGATATTATCCTTTAAAGGAGATTGATCTATTAATTGCTGATATTTCTGAAAATCACCATAGCACTCTCCTGCTATGATTAACTGATAACTATCATCTAAATAAGACATCGATTCTATCAACAAATCCAAACCTTTATAGTCTCGAATAAGCCCAAAGAAAAGGAGGTTCTTTTTATCTACATTAACACCTAAGAGTTTGCACGCCTCCGATTTACTTATTCTCTCTTTATAGTGATCATAAATAGGATGTGGAGTTACAAGCACTTTAGCCTGAGGAATAAGCTTTTCTAAGTCATCCTTAACGGGCTCACTCAGCACAATAAAACTGTCGCATTTCTCAAAGAAGTATTTTGCAAATATTTTATCAAAAAAACCCTTTTCGTGAGGTATTGCATTATGAATAAGAGAAATAATCTTTATCTTATTATCCAACAAACGGCATATTGTACCTAAAGCAGGCGCAACAAATGGCATCCAATAGGCAACAATTACAACATCAGGATTATATTTGTTTATAGCTTTAGCTGTAGATAACCACGAAAGTGGATTAACACTATTAAGGATTCGTTCTGACTGAAGAGACAATGAGGAATTTTCGCCTTCTACATATTGGGTTTTCCCCGGAAAAAGAAAGGATGGATATAATAAAGAGAAAGAAAAAGCTGATACTTCTACACCTTCTGTTCCTTGAAACTCTTGATAGAGTCGATTACTAAAGGAAGCAATCCCTCCCCTATAAGGATAGAATGGTGATAGAATAGCTATTTTCATTGTTCAACTTCGTCTGTGTTATCTATACGTCTTCTACTGTAAAGAACTTCGTCTACCTTTTTAAGTATTCTTTCTTCGGATATCGAATTCAGGCAAGCAATATCACCTCTATAACAAGGTACTTGACCAAATACTGAACATGGATTACATTCTATGTCTGACAGTATAGCATTGTTCGGATCTTGACCAAAACCATAAAAGCCTAAATGAGGGTGTGTTGCTCCCCATATTGAGATAACTGGAACCTCTACCAAAGATGCTAAATGCATATTAGCAGAATCCATAGAAATCATCAAATCCAAATAAGACATTAAAAGAAGCTCATTTTCTAGATTTAATTTCCCTGATACAGCAATTATATTAGAATATGTAGCTGCCCATTTTTCCATAAGAGCACGTTCCTCAGGCCCTGATCCAAATAAAAATAGAGTAGTATCAAGTTGCTGAGAAAGTTTTGCAACAACATTCTCCATTTTATCAAGAGGATATACTTTTTCGGCATGCTTCGAAAAAGGAGCAATACCAATCCAATGTCCTTTCTTTTCGGTAACAATAGCTCTTAGGGGATACAAAGAGCGCTCTTTTAGTTCAAAATAGTTGGTAAACACCATTTCTGCAGGAAATCCAAGGTCTTCAAGCACCTCCATATAACGCTCTGTGGTAGGTATTAGAGGAGGGTTTACGACCTTGCTATCGATCATTTGCTTTTTTTCTGCACGTCCTTTGTCTATATGAGCTACCTGCTTTCCTAAAATAGACATGTAAAAGCGAATAATCTTTGTTCTCAACACATCATGGACATCTGCCACATGAGTATATTTGTATCGAGTGACACTACGTAGCAATCTGAATATTCCCCAAAAACCTTTATGATGGTTATTTACATCAATTGTTACTGCATTTATGTTGAATCCCAGATTTTCGAATAACGGGGCAAAAGCTTTACGGGTCAGCACAATAAAACGATCCTGAGGATATCGTGCCGCCACGGAAAACACAACAGGAACTAACATTGCAACATCGCCAAATGAAGATATTCGAGTAATTAAAACTCTCGCCATTGTAAATTAAAATATTTATTTTTATTGTAATACAAAACAGTAAACCTTATTTACTTTTCTTTTCGTAGAGGACAGGATTCAAATCAGGATCATTATACATTTTCATCTGTTTGTATACCTTCATATATTTCGATCCTGCTTCAATATCTTCAAGCAATTCATTTATAGCAGTTGAAAGATCTTTGCGTTGCTCAAGAAGAATAGCTAATTTTTTAGAACACTGCTCATGGTGTGCAGCATCTACGTCTTTACGATCTACTTCCTGTTGCATATGATACAATTTCAACGCCAATATTGATAAACGATCTACCGCCCATGCAGGACTTTCAGTATTTATCTTAGCATCTGCTTTGGGTTGGATATCTTTGTACTTATCCAAAAAGTAACTGTCAATCAATTCAACCAAATCAGTACGATCTTGGTTCGATTTATCGATACGACGTTTAAGTTCCAACGCAGCCACAGGATCAATGTTAGGATCTCTGATTATATCTTCAAAATGCCATTGAACCGTATCTATCCAATTTTTTAAATATAGATAGTATTCTATCGTTTTAAGCTCATAAGGATTAGATATAGCTGTATCAACATTATCAGTTACATGATAATCTTTAATAGTCTGATCGAAGATCGAATTACACAAGCTTGTAAATTTCATATCAATAATTTTAACAAATAAATTAGAAACGAAAAAAGGCACTTTTAATTATCACATATAGTGTAGAAACAATATATGCTAAATAAAAATACCTCCAACCAATATTAAATACAAATATATATATTTTTTTCATATTTAACAGAGTTATACCAATGAAATAGAAAAATAGATGTACTACCAAATTAAAGATTATTTGGTAGCCCAATTTTCTCTATCTAGATTTCGGTAATTAATAGCTTCCGCCAGATGCTTGGATAAAACCTTCTCTGAACTATCTAGATCAGCAATAGTCCTTGAAACTTTAAGAATCCGGTCATAAGCCCTTGCCGAAAGATTAAAGCGATCCATTGCTATTTTCAACAATTGTAAACCATCTTCATCGGGCGTGGCATATTTACGCATCAATTTAGATGTCATCTGAGCATTATAATGTACAGTGTCTTCACCTTTAAATCGTTCGTCTTGAATGGCTCTGGCCTTAATCACCTTTTCTCTTATTGAATAACTATCCTCAGCCGTTCCCGAATTAGATATTTTTTCGAAGGGAACAGGAACAATCTCAATCTGAATATCTATTCGATCTAGTAATGGTCCTGATATTTTATTCAAATATCGCTGCACAACACCTTGTGGGCATACACATTGCTTCTCGGGATGATTAAAATATCCACAAGGACAAGGATTCATAGAGGATACCAGCATAAAACTAGACGGATATTCGACCGCAAATTTCGATCGGGAAATAGATATAGATCTATCTTCTAAAGGTTGCCTCAAAACCTCTAGTACACTTCTATTAAACTCTGGTAACTCATCTAAGAATAGGACTCCATTGTGAGCCAGACTAATTTCTCCCGGTTGTGGATAAATTCCTCCGCCAACCATTGCTACATCAGAGATCGTGTGATGAGGGGCACGAAATGGACGAATACACATCAGGGAAGTATCAGTTCCTATCTTACCTGCCACACTATGTATTTTGGTTGTTTCTAGAGCTTCATGCAGAGTAAAAGGAGGAAGAATGGATGGAAGACGTTTTGCCATCATCGATTTCCCTGCTCCGGGAGGACCTATCATAATAATATTATGACCACCAGCAGCAGCAACTTCTATTGCCCGTTTTACATTTTCCTGCCCTTTCACATCTGAGAAATTGAACTCAAAATTCTGTTGATTATTCAAAAACTCAGCCCTTGTATCTATTATAATACGTTCGAGCTCTAAATCATTATTAAAAAAATCAACAACCTCCGTTATGCTCTCAACACCATATACTTCAAGATTATTGACCACTCCTGCTTCTTTGGCATTCTTTTTGGGCACAATCAAGCCTTTAAAGCCAAGCTCTCTAGCTCTAATAGCTATGGATAAAGCTCCTTTGATCGGTAGAATAGAACCATCTAAAGATAATTCTCCCATCAGCATATAACGATCCAGCTTATCGGTTTTCAGACTATCTGAAGCAGCCATAACACCAATAGCCAACGGAAGATCGTATGCCGATCCTTCTTTTTTTATGTCTGCCGGAGACATATTAATTACAACTTGTTGACGTGGAAATTTATAACCGTTTACTTGCAGAGCCGAAATTATACGCTCGTGGCTCTCTTTAACCGAGGCATCGGGAAGCCCTACTAACATAAATTTGATTCCTTTCGAACAGTTAACTTCTATTGTTATTTGTGTTGCATTGATTCCTTGTACAGCTGCGCCAAAAACTTTTACTAGCATTCTTTTGTGTTATAAGTAAAAAAAGAAAGACGATACTTTCAATCCAATTTGTGTCTACAATGGCAAATATAAAAGAAAAAAAGAGAGATTTAACAAAACCTCTCTTTTCTATATATCTATTTTTTCTTTATCTACTCTTTGTATAGTTCCAATAATGCTTCAAAAGTTACATCTCTATCTTCAATTACTCCATCCTTAGAAATAAGGATCATATAAGGAGCTTCTGTTACATTATATTTCTTCACTGCTTGCGAATTCCATTTTCGTCCATCTAGTAGCACAGTCCAATCCAATGAATTAGCAATTTCTACAATCTTAGGATCCGGAGATTTATCATCTTCATCAATGACAATAGCAACAAATTGAACCTTATCTTTTAATGTCTTTTGAGTTTCTTTCAACAAATTAAAATAAGCTTCATTGGAAGGAGCTTCTTTTAGATCGAAAATTAACAAAACAGGCTTCCCTCTGAAGTCTTTCAAGCTTACCGATTTTCCTCGTGTACTTTGCAAAGTAATGTCCGGAGCTACCGAACCTACCATTGAGATTTTAACTCGATCATAGTAGTCTTTTAAAGAAGTTGTCAGATAAAAATTGGCTGCCTCACCTTTCAACAAATCAATATCATTACCTAATAAATCAACCGAAATATTATTAATAGAAAAATCATTCATCAATATTACTGCAGCTATTTTGGCAGGATCGCTTTCAACGCATTCACGAACACAGCGAGCCAATTGATAATTAACATTTTTCAATTCTGATACATCCAGATTCTCATTTTTAGCCAATATTCTATATCTAGACTGTAAGATATTTGCATTCTTCTTTTTAAAGTCTGCCAAGTCATTATTGACTCTACCTCCTCTTATTTCCACTAAATCTCCCTCTAAAGCATTACCTGTAATACTAACTTTGTAATTGGGTTCAAGAAAAAAGCGAAGAGGCTTTAGCCCTTCCCCTACAAACAAAGAAACTAAAGCTTGCGACTCTACCTTCCCTTTGTACGAAAATTTCCCTCCTTTTTCCACTGTTATAGTATCAATAGATACAGAATCTTTTGTTATTTCTTTTACAGCATAGATCTTAGGTACTGACAAATTTTCCAGTTTACCTTCGACCGTAAAATTTACATCTGAGTTGGTACAGCTTGTTACACTTAAAATAAGCAGACTAAATATAACTAGCCCTCTTATCATTATGGTAGAGATTTTCAAAGTTTTCAATTTCTTGATTTTTTAGTACACTTTTATATGTACAAATATTATACCTATTTATATTAAAAAATACTATTTGTAGTAAATTTGACACAAAGATAGCAATAACGTTTAATCCATTATTGCATATTTTTGTTATTTTTAACAACCGAAAAACTCTTTTGTTCATAAAAAAAGTTCTTTTTTTCATAACACACATTCTAATCGGAATAAGTATCTTTGTTTTTTATTTAAATCGTCTAGTTATGAAGATCCTGAAAATCTGTTTCCTATCTATTTGTACTTTATCATCGTTTATTTCAATGGCACAAGACACATCAGTTCAGCTCGGTTTAGAGGATCTTATTCCCGGAGGTAATTCATACGCTAAATATAGAATCTCATTTCCTCAAAAGCTACAATGGTGGGGAGATAACGCTACATATATAAAAGGAGACTCTATTATGTCTGTTGCTAAATCTGAAAAACAATCAGGCAATTTGGTTATTGACAAAAAAGCGATTAATTCGGGTCTAGAAGCTAATGATAAAAAGCCTATAAAGTCATTACTTTCGGTTAGCTTTCCATATGCAGATCAAAAGATAGTGATGCTTAATAATGGAGCTGATACTTATCTATATAATTTTGAGTCGAATAAGATTATAGCCAGTTATACTTTACCAAAAGACGCGGCAAATCAGGATTTTTCAGAAGCAAGCAAAACTTTTGCTTACACCAAAGATAATAACCTGTACGTAATACGAGAATCAGGACAAGAAGTCACCGTTACTTCTGACACAGACAAAGGTATTGTAAACGGGCAATCTGTACATCGAAATGAATTTGGAATAAAGAAAGGTACTTTCTGGTCTCCTTCCGGCAAGCAGCTAGCCTTTTACAGAATGGACGAAACCATGGTTACAGACTATCCTTTGGTAGATATTTCGGCACGAGTAGCCGAATTAAAAGACATTAAATATCCAATGGCAGGAATGAAAAACCATCATGTGACAGTTGGTATTTTTAATCCTGAAACACAACAAACTATATTTTTAAAGACAGGAACTCCTAAAGAAAAATATCTGACGAATATTGCATGGAGTCCCGATGAAAAATACATCTATCTTGTCGAACTAAATAGAGGACAAGATACTTGCAAACTCAACCGCTATAAAGTAGCATCTGGAAAGCTGGATGCGACACTATTTACTGAAACACATTCGAAATATGTGGAACCCGAAAATCCTGTATTATTCCTAAAGAATGACCCTCAATCTTTTATCTGGCAGAGTAAAAAAGACGGACACAATCACTTGTATCAATATGATCTAAATGGAAAGCTAAAAAAACAACTGACCAGTGGCAATTGGGATATTATAGAAGTTCTTGGTTTTGATGAAGTGGGAAACAATCTCTATTATATATCAACAGAAGCATCTCCAATAGAAAAACATATATATCAACTCAATCTGAAAAGCGGAAAAAGAACTCAATTATCGAAAGAAGAAGGAGCTCATTCAGCACAATTAAGTACATCCGGAAAGTATATCATAGATCGTTACACATCACAACATAATCCAGGAAAAGCTTCTATTACAGAAACTAAAACGAATAAAAGCTATACTTTTTTCGAAGCCAAAGACCCATACGGTAAAATAAATATGCCTGAAATAGAGATAGGATCTATAAAGGCAAATGATGGAAAAACTAATCTTTATTATCGCTTAATTAAGCCTCTGAATTATAATCCTGCTCAAAAATATCCTACAGTAGTATATGTATATGGAGGTCCTCATTCACAACTTGTAGACAACTCATGGATGGGACAAGCTCGCGGATGGGACATTTATATGGCTGAGAAGGGTTATGTAGTATTCACAATAGACAATAGAGGAACATCTAACAGAGGAATTGATTTTGAAAACATCACACACCGTCAATTGGGTATAATAGAAACTGAAGATCAAATGACCGGTGTAGATTTTCTTAAATCGTTACCTTATGTTGACTCTAACAGAATAGGTGTCCACGGATGGAGCTATGGAGGATTTATGACTTTGAACTTGATGCTTCGTCATCCTGAAACATTTAAAGTGGGCGTAGCAGGAGGTCCTGTTACCGATTGGAAATATTATGAAATAATGTACGGCGAACGCTACATGGATTCACCAAAAGAAAACCCCGAGGGCTATTCTAAAACCAGCATGGTTGATCGTGCAGGAGACCTAAAAGGCAGACTTTTACTTATTCACGGAGATGAAGATCCTACCGTTGTATTGCAACATAATCTTCAATTTATGAAGTCAGCTATAAAAAGTGGTACACATCCTGATTTATTTATATATCCAGGACATGGACACAATATGACAGGACACGATCGCGTACATCTTCATGAGCATATTACACGTTACTTTGATGATTTTTTAAAATAAAAGAAATTCGCACATATACCTTTATATATCAAACAATTACCCTCAATACTACATTTTAATTTTTAACTAAAAATGTAGCATAAACAAAACACAAAGGGTAATAGAATAGTCAGGAAACAGTTTTACTCAGAAATTTGACATATTTAAATGTGAAAAAAGTTCCTTTTTTCACATTTTCCATCTAAAAAGGTTATATTTGCCCATCAACAACATTTTTTTTTGAAAACAGAAAGGAAAAGATAGTTACAAGTAATATATTATTTGTTTACCGTTGGATATTTACATGAAGATATGGAACAACAATAGCTCCCAGTTTCAGCTAAATCGGTATTTGCATCTTAATATTATTTGATTCTCTTATATTTTTCTTCTTGGCAACAACCCATTTACAGGATAATTGAATATCCTGGTAAATGTAGAATACAGCAACAATAAATACATTTCGATCTATATTTAGGATACAATATGCGGTACTTATTTACATAAGATACTAATTAAATGTATTCTATGAAAAATTCTAAATTATGATAAAGAAAAGACTGGTCTTTCTTATCTTCAGCTTTTATGCTATAACTCTTGCATACGCTCAAATAGGTATTGGAATCGGTACTTCAAATTCCGATCCGTCTGCTATTCTCCATATCCAAAGCTCCGATAAGGGTGTTTTATTTCCTAAGATAAACTTACAATCTAAGACAGATATAACTACCATCTCGAATCCGGCAGTCGGACTTTTAGTCTATAATACAGGACAAGGAGGTTTAGACACACCCGGTTATGTATACTGGACAGGATCAGAATGGCAGAAGATGACTCTCACAACAGTAGTAAACCCATCTATAACCGGCCTGCTATGCAATAGAGCAGAGCTTACACCTTCTACATATATAGCAGGGATTCCTTATGAAGGTATAATGACCATTCCATATACAGGAGGCAATGGAGGCGGATATAACAGCGGTACACCTGTATCTTCAACAGGTAATACAGGGCTTACCGCAACACTACAAAGAGGAGAACTGAATACAGGAAATGGAAATTTAATATTCAGAGTTACAGGTACTCCCTCAGCCTCATCTCCGACTCCTATTATCTTTAATATTGATGAGCTGAACTTCAATTGTTCTGTTTCATTAGTAGGAGAACAGATGGAAGTAGGAGAGCAAACCTCGTTTATTGCTAGCTTAACTAAAGACCAAAACGTATCTGGAACTCTTTTATCTCAATATTATCCCTCCCAACTCCCAACTGTTGATGGATTAAGGATGGATCTAATATCAAATGGAGCGACTTATTATTATCCAAGAGTTTACAACGTAAGTTCTGAACAGAAAATTGTAAGTTTTCAAACCTTTTCAGTTGTAAGTCTACTAAATGTTACAAATTTAAATAGAACTATTTATAGACAATCTGAAGTTACAAGCACAAATTGGGATTATGTCAATATAACCTCAAGAACTACTGCCCCCAATTTTGCTATTGCTTGGACTGCCACCGTATCCTCAACTGTTACTACCGATCTGCAGGTACAGGTAGGACCTTCCGAATGGCGATGGTATGAAATGACATGGTGGGCAATGGAAATAGATACTGTTAAAGTAATCTTCATGTCACTAATGAGGAAATCCTAACAGATATAATCAGATTTAAATTATGAAAAAATAATCTTACTATTTGTCTTTTATAGCCTATATATATCGACAAACCTGATATATGCCCAAATAGGAATTGGAACTGAAAGTCCAGACCCTTCAACAATACTCGACATAAATAGCTCAAACCAAGGAGTGTTATTTCCTAAGGTTGCTCTATTGTCTGATACTGATATAGCGACAGTACTTAACCCCGAAGAAGGACTTTTAGTATATAATACAGGAACAGGAGGCTTAGATTATGAAGGTCTTGTTTGTTGGGATGGAACAAGTTGGAAGAAAATTAATCTTACTGCAACAAATCCGCCCTCTATTTCGGCCCTTCGATGTACTGATGCCCGAATAAGCCCTTCTCTTTTTGAAGCAGGAGTACCTTACGAAGGAACTATGGTTATCCCATATTCCGGAGGAAATGGTGGTAGTTACTCTGCCGGTAGCCCACTACCCTCCATTGGACATAACACGGGGCTTACCGCAACATTACAAGCAGGAACTCTAGCATATGGAGCCGGAGAACTAACATTTAAACTATCGGGCACACCCCTATATGACTCGCCTGTACCCGCTGTATTTAACATCAATTTTCTGGGACAGAGTTGTCAGGCAACTGTTAGCGGTGTTACTCTGGGAGTAGGAGAATATGTTACATATGTAGGTTACATACCAGCCACAGGTGTTGCTAACGGAACATTTTTATCATCTATAAGAACCGGGCTACCCGTTATTGATGGTTTAAGAATGGATTTGATTTATTACACACAAACCTATTACCGACCAAGAATTGTTAATACCAACTCAACCAGTCAACTTATAAGTCTACAGACCTTTGCAACGCAGGTAAATCAATATAGAACTAATTTAAACCAGACTATTGCAGCCGGTGATGCTATTGTCATAGATTATGATGATTTAGTTTATTGGACAACAACTGCTGCCGAAGTAATTACTGTAAATGTACAGGTACAAATTGTACCGGGCGTATGGCGTTGGTATGAAATGAAATGGTGGGCAATGGAAATTAGTGCACAAAAGGTAATTTTCATGTCAATCATAAGAAAAGCTTAATCCCAGACTTTAATTATAAAACATTACAGATGAACAAGAAAGTCTTAACATTAATATTACTTCAAGTATGCATTACATTAGTATATGCACAGGTAGGAATTGGCACACGCGACATTTCTTCTTCGGCAATGCTTGAAGTTAAAAGTGAGAACAAAGGTGTTCTTTTTCCTCGCATAGCACTCAATTCAAACACAGATATAACAACAATATCCAATCCATCCATCGGCTTAACTATTTACAATACTGGTTTAGGCAATTTTAAAACAGAAGGCTATTTAACATGGGATGGTACAATGTGGGTAAGACTAAAATCTGAAGATATAAAAGCACCGGGGATCTCAGGTATACAATGTACAGGAGCCAGCATGACCCCTTCTGCTTTCAAGGCAGGAGTTCCTTACGAGGGAATTATGGAAGTACCCTATATTGGTGGCAATGGAGCCTCCTATCCTGTAGGAACACCTATCGCCTCAACCGGAAATACCGGCCTTACAGCCACTTTGCAAGCTGGGGTATTAGAACAAGGTAATGGCGTATTGAGGTACACACTTTCAGGCACACCACTTCTGGACTCGCCTGCTGCTGCCTATTTCAACATAGATGTTCTCGGAAATTCTTGTACTGTAGCCTTGACCGGTGGTTTAACACTCGAAATTGGAGGGCTTATCACATTTTCTGGAGTATTTATTACGAATGGTCTTACACTCAATACCCTTCTATCAACTCAGTTCCCTACACAACTGCCCATTATTGACGGTTTAAAAATGGAAGTGGCATATTACGATCCAACTTTTTACAGACCTCGTATATACAACGTTTCCGACCAACCTCAGCTCATTAGCTTACAAACATTTGCCACTGAGGTAAACGAAAATAGAACTGTATTAAATCAAACGATTGCATCCGGAGGTTTTATACAGGTTGATTATAATGACATTGTTTATTGGACAACTACTAATGCCGAAGTAATCACATCCAATGTGCAGGTACAAGTTACTGCTGGTGTATGGCGTTGGTACGAAATGAAATGGTGGGCGATGCAAACCAATGCCAGTAACGCTTATAGCAAAACAATATTTATGTCTGTAACCCGAAAAGCATAATCTATTTTATAAACCATTATAGATAAAAAAGGCAGGAGTAATAAATACTTCTGCCTTTTTTTATATTCTTATAAAGTTCTAAACTTAAAAATCACTTTGCTTTATTCAACGTAAATGTTGCTAATACAGCTTTATGATCGGTAGGCCAAATACCTTTACCTATTTCGATAGGATCTTGGGTATTATCTTTTACCCTCTTACTATAAGCAATAGAACCATCAGGTCCCCATACAACCGCATCAGTTAAATCGAGTCCCTCCAATGGAGCATAGTAGATAAAATCAACTCGCTCGCGTTCATCAGCATCGGGAGTCCACGTTAGCTTGTTTATATCCATCAAAGGATTATCGGCAGGGAAAGTTATACCGGGATGAGTCGCAGGATCAGGATAAGCTTTACGATATGTATCTATATACCCTTCATCTGCAAGCATTGTACTAACTGTCCAGGGCACTACTACTCCATGCCTGTCGAACATATCTTTAGTACTTTCTATCCAGTCTTGATGAGATGGCTCATTAAAGTCTCCACCTATAATCACAATCCTGTTTTTAGCTCTATCTTCTTTAGCCTTTTCTAAGATTGCTTTCATTCCATCATCTCTTTTCGACAAAACGTTATCTGCTAATATAGAATCTACATCAAGCATTGGTGTACGCTTTTTCCATGTAGAACCATTATAGCCTTTTACATCATAATAAGTATCATTGAGATAATCTAAGTGGGTAGTATAAAGGGCAACTTCCTGTCCATTCATATCTATCAATGCTCTGTAAGCACTACCATGATCATCAACACAAGGATATACAGTAGTTGAATCTATAATGGGATAACGAGAAAGAATACCCGAATCGTAACTATAAAAAGAATAAAATACTTGTCCGCTATCTTTTAGGGATTGAACAATTCTGTCACAAAATCTAGTGTCTTTGTAATTCCGAACTTCACTTAATGTCACAAAATCGGCTTTAGAATCGAGTATTTGTTGAACAATGGCTTGGTAACCATCGGGTACAACTGTACCTTCCTGCCAAATATTGAATTGAAGAACTTTGAATGTTTCAGTGTTCGCCACTACATCTGCCTTATTCGTTTTTCCTCCACAACTCAATAAAAGAAAAGAAATACAGAATAAATAAATAATTTTTTTCATAATAAACATTTTAAGGTTTATAAAGATCGAGCGATCTTATTGTATCTCAAACAAAGTTATTAATCTTAAAAGTAAAGATCGAATTTGGACAAAAAAATATCCGTAAAAAAATATTTCTTCACGGATATTAAGCTTTCAGTTCTTTTAATGGAACTTTATTTCAATTCTTCAAGAATAGTTATCAGATAATCATAGAATCTTTCTACAGTATCTATTTCTACAAACTCATCTGGTGAATGGGGATTCATAATAGTTGGGCCAAAAGATACTATATCTAAGCCTGGAGTACTATCTAGAATGATACCACATTCCAAACCTGCGTGTACAACTTGTACAATAGGATCTTTACCAAATTTTCTGATATATATATCCTTCATTACCTCTAAAGCGGCAGAATTAGCATTTGGTTGCCAACCCGGATAAGCATTTACAGCCTCAACTTTGGCATCTGCCAAAGAGAATAAACTATTAATACTTGAATCAAGGGCATATTTTTTTGTTTCAGAAGAACTACGTGTAAGGAATTTTATCTCTACCAATCCTTCAGTCGATTTTACAGAAGCAATGTTTGTAGATGATTCTACAATACCCGGAAAATCCTGCAACATACTGATAACTCCATTAGGACATGCTTCAACAGCATTAATCAAATCATCTTGAATTTCTTCAGGAATCAACGATTTTGGCAAATCGGTTTTCTCAGCTTTAAGAGATAAGTTGTTCTCAATACTTCTATACTCTTCACTGTAGATTTCTTGATATTCATCTACTAAGTCTAACAAATCATCTACATTTTCAGCAGGAACTGTTACTATTGCAAATGCTTCTCTAGGTATTGCATTGCGAAGCGAACCTCCATCAATGAACGATAAACGAGCTTCTACTTCAGCTACTGCTTGTTTAAGGAAACGGAACATCAACTTATTAGCATTACCACGACCTAGATGTATTTCTCCACCCGAGTGTCCACCTCTAAGTCCAGTAAGGTTTATTTTCAAAGCAACATCACCTGCAGGAACTTCTACTTCTTTAAATTGCCAAGATACGTTTTCGTCAATACCTCCTGCACAACCTACACAAAGCTCTCCTTCTTCTTCTGTATCCAGATTCAATAGAATACTACCTGTTAAGAATCCCGATTCAAGACCAAAAGCACCTACCATGCCTTCTTCTTCGTCAATCGTAAACAGTCCTTCTATTTTACCATGCTTAAGGCTGCTGTCCTCTAGGATAGCTAAAATAGCAGCAGCTCCTATACCATTGTCCGCACCTAAAGTGGTAGAACGGGCTTTCACCTTATCTCCTGCAATATATGCATCAATCGGATCTTTCAGAAAATCGTGTTTCACATCCGAATTCTTTTGAGGAACCATATCTAAGTGTGCTTGCAAAATTACAGTAGGAGCATTCTCCATACCTTTCGAAGCTGGTTTTGTAACAAGTACATTACCTACTTTATCTTGCTTAACATCTATATTGAGCGATTTTGCAAAATCAACTACATATTTCTCTACAGCCTTTGTATGTCCTGTTGGACGAGGTATCTGAGTCAACTCATAAAAATGTTTCCAAACACTTTCTGGTTTCAGGTTTAATATTTCTTTTGCCATAATAATTGTATTTTATTTTTCAATTTTTCCGTTGGATGTAATTTTAACTCTCTGTAGAGTTTTATCAGGATCTGCATAAGCATCATACTTGGTAAGTTCTAGCGAATGCTCCTTAAGATTAATGATAGAAGTAGTTGACCAAGCCCCTTCTGCATTGTCATAGTACACTTCAACCGCATCAATAAGGGTATGATCTTTTGTATAATTAGCTAGCCAGATAGCATTTTCCGATTCGTACTCTTCGTATATCAGATACGACTTGAATAAATCTCCCCAGCTTAGCTCTTTGAGAATATAATATGAGAATTGATCTTCTCCGCCTTTCAATCGGGTAAAAGCTTCGAGTTTATATAAATCTTTATCAGCAAACTGTTTATCGAGACTGCTCTGTTCCCAAGCCTGAATAAAATCATCATCTACCAATATTCGATTGTCGTTACCTTGCTCTTCTTTAGTTGTATTTGAACCGATACTTTTACCTTCAATAGGTTGTGTGTATGAAGATAAAACAAATCCTAAGCTTAGGATTATAAATAATACTCTTTTCATTATATGTCTATTTTTAAGAATTAAAGGTACTCATAAAATAGACATTACAAGGAATAATTAACGAGACTATTTACAAAGATATTTCAGCAGATTATTTATTTCTATTTTTAATGGTCAATGCTCCCATGCTGAATAATCCACACAGCACAATCCACAACGATTGTATAGCAAATACGGCAAATGCAAATGCTTCTCCCGAATCTTTAGTTACACCATACAAGCCCAAAGATAGTACTACTGCAGCATGCCAAACACCCATTCCTCCATTGGTTGGGATAGCCATACTTAAGCTACTCAAAGCAAAAGCTATAAGACCAGCAGTAAGCCCTAAATCTTTAGTGAAGTCAAAAGCATAGAATGTTATATAGAAATATAGAAAATAGGAGAACCAGATACCAATTGTATATAGCAAAAAGCGTCCCTTTCTCTTCATTTTGAATACGGTCTGCATATCGCGACCCAGTCCTTTAAAAAGATTGGTAAGCTTTATTATAGGAGTTGTATTTTTAAATAATTTATAAATTACAACAATCAAAACAATGGCAGCAATTACTCCACCGATCATCCAGCCTGATGAAAAAATATTAGTAAGAGAGTTAGATAAAGCAGCATTCTCTTTTATATAAGAAAGAAAGAACTCAACATTAAAGCAACAAGCCAATAAAATAATGCAGGCTACAGTAACCGTATCGCTAACCCTATCAAGAATCATAGTACCAAAAAGTTTAGCAAAAGGAATCTTCTCATCCTTAGCAACTACGGCACATCTCCACACTTCTCCTCCACGAGGGATTGCAATATTTACAGCATAACTACCCAATACGGCATATATTAAACTCGACGCAGGAGGATTGTATCCAAGTGGCTCTATCAAAAGCTTCCATCTGAGACCACGGATAACATTACCCAGTGCTCCAAAAATCAGAGAGAACAGCAGTATAGCAAAGTTGGCATCTTTGATTGTGATCCACATTTTACCAAAATCGGTATCACGGTACAAAAGCCATAACACAACTACCCCCAAGGCTAACGGGATAAGTACTTTCAGAAATTTACTTATTACTGACCCTTCTTTCTGAGGTTCTTCGGTTTGATTAATATCCATTATGTTTACTTATTCGGTGGAAATGAATGGCATTGATGAGTATTCCAATGATAAATTCATTAACTTTGTTCGTTGCAAATATAAGGATATATTAATAATATGTAAAGTAAAATATTTGTTGCTGTATTTTTTAATATTAACATGCTCTGGTTGCTACAACAACTAAAGCAATAAATAGGTCGGAAACTTTAAGGATATAGATGGGAGATGTAAGAGCAAAAAAATTTCTAGGACAACACTTTTTGAAGGATTTGCAAATAGCAAAGCAAATAGCCGATACGTTAGATAATTTTCCGGATACTCCCATTATAGAAGTTGGTCCGGGGATGGGTGTTCTCACCCAATACTTACTCGAAAAAAACCGAGATCTTACAGTTATTGAGATCGACAGAGAGTCGGTTCCTTATCTAAACGAACATTTTCCTGCACTTAAAGATCATATTATTGAAGGAGATTTTCTTCAATTGAATCCTACTGATATTTATCCTGATCAATTTTGTATTATAGGTAACTACCCTTATAATATTTCGTCTCAGATATTCTTCAAGGTACTCGATTATAAAGAACACATCCCCTGCTGTTCGGGTATGCTTCAAAAAGAAGTTGCCGAACGTATTGCATCTAAACCTGGAAAAAAGACATATGGAATACTAAGTGTACTTCTTCAAGCATGGTATGATATTGAATACCTATTCACGGTTAGTGAAGTCGTATTCGATCCGCCTCCCCGTGTCAAATCCGCCGTAATACGACTGGTGCGTAATAACCGCGAAAGTTTAGGCTGTGATGAAAAATTATTCAAAACCGTTATTAAAACATCTTTCAACCAACGTCGCAAAACATTGCGTAATTCGATGAAACCGCTGTTGGGTAAAGATAACAATATATATGCTGATCCTATTTTTGACAAACGTCCCGAACAATTGTCAGTAGAGGAGTTTGTATATTTGACGAATCTCACACGAGAACACATGCCACAAGGTGCAGAAGACGCAGGCATCCAGCGAAAAGAATAAGGTCTGTGACCTTACTTGTAACCAGTAACTCATAACTAAATACTTATTATGTCTGAAGTAAGATTGTTCTATCACAAAGACAACGTAATTCGTATAAGTCGCAGCATCGAGTTTTTAAAGACTAATCCTATAAAGAATTTTTTATGGATAGACTTAAACAATGTTGATGAAGAAATAGAAAACGAATTAGAAGACTATCTGAAAATATATATTCAGGAAGAAGAAGAGATGATCGAGATCGAGATGTCATCCCGATACATCGAAACGTACGATTCGCTGGTAGTCAATTTCAACTTCTTACGCCCCAATTTTGACAAAGAACTGGTTTCATTTATTCTTAAGAATAATATTCTTATTACTGTACGTGACGAGGATCTAACTTCATTTCAGGAGACTGTAAAAAAAATATCAGCCAATCCGCGCAATTATCCTACAGGCTACCATGTATTTGTTGCCCTGTTGGAAACACGTGTTGAAGTAGATGCCGACATGATTGAGGAAATGACTCAAAAGATTACCACCTTAAGTAATACCCTTACCATGGAGGAAGCCGATGAAGAGCTTTTGATGGAAATCAAAGACCTTCAGGAAAAGACGATGATGCTTCGCGAAAATATTATTGAAAAGCAACGAGCCGTATCAAGTATGTTGAAAAGCGAATTAATCAACAGAGAGCTACATGGCAAACTTACCATCATTGTAAAAGATATAAATTCGCTACTCGAACATATCAAATTTAGTTTCGACAGACTTGACTATTTACAAGATACATTCCTCGGGTTTGTTAATATCGAACAAAATAAGATCATTAAGATATTTACAATTATATCAGTCATCTTTATGCCCCCTACCCTTATTGCAAGCATCTATGGGATGAACTTTGCTATCATGCCCGAATTGCAATGGGAATATGGCTATATTGTAGCTATTGTATTCATGTTAGCCTCTTCGGGAGGTATACTTGTATACTTCAAGAGAAAAAGGTGGCTATAACGCCCTCTAATTAAATTGCATAAAAAAGCGTCTACCCATATACGCTAATATATACAGAAAAAGGGCTTTGGTTGAAATTTAACCAAAGCCCTTTTTTATTTTCGAAGCAATACATACACAATTGCTACTTTACTTTCTTTCTTATAATGGCAATATTTAATACCGATAGGAACAGAAATATGCCTACTCCTATTAGAATTGTATATATAGAAAAAGTAGCCTCGTTTATAGGAAACATTTTACCTAGAAACTCCTGATATTTTGTTCTTGCGACAAAAGTTATCAATAAAGATATAAGCAGAATAATCAGATTGAGACTAACAATGAGCCATTCATAAGGCTTTACCACTGCAGATTTTGGATAACCAATCAACCGCAGAGTACGCAATTTGTTCATGTTCTTCTCTAACAGCAAATAGATACTCAATATCAAGATAAAGAAAGACAAGATACAGATTACAACCCCAACAGAAATAACTATCCCTATTATAATCTTTAGAAAAAAAGAAATCCTGCTGGCAGTAGTATTATCTCCACTAATCTCGAACCCTCGGTCTTTAAAGTATCCTGAAAGATTAGGATCGGCTATATTAGACACCTCAACAATCAACCGTGAAGGTTGCGTTGATCCTCCTCCAAATTGCTGATTTGCCCATTCCATAAAAGGCTCAGGCACAAGTATCGAATTTAGTCGGTTAGAAAAGCCTACAATACGGCCTTTCATTTGCTGACGTTCGCCATTCTTTGCAGTTATAGTTATATTCAGATTAATCAACCCAATCAATTGTTCCGAAATCTGCGGCATTGAGCTAGCTCCTGCAAAACCAAAGTTATACAAATCCAGATAATTTTTAGGAAGAATGATAGGTACAGTATTGTCCACTGGAGAGAATCTCCAACTATTAGATACTACATCTATAAACTCATCGGGTACCGACTCAAAAAACATCTCTGTATTGAATGCAATACCCAATTTTTGACTATTGAAGCCTCCAAACACATTAAATTGAGAAGGAGTAAAAGCTCCTACATGTTTTATAAAAGGCTGACTCTTCAACTCATCTATTTCGCTTTGGCTAAAGCCATTCGATTTAGATGAAAGCCCACTTAATAGCCCGACCTTTTTAGTTATGGTTAAATAATCTTCCTTTAACAGTTTGTCCTTACCTGAGAAAATCGGATTAATATCGAAGTAAAACTGGAATGCCAGTAAAACAATACTCATCCCGATCAAACTCGTAATAGAGAAACCAATCAGTTGTGATTTACTTATATTTTCACGCAATAATTTCCAGATCAGTTTCATAGAGCAAATGTTTTTGTGTACTCCAATGGCAGTTGTTTACCAATAGATGTGGCAATAATACCTGCACCTTGCTGAGAAGCCTCTCTCTGAAGCAATACAGCGGCAATAGAAGCATTTTTATCATCAAGGTGGCTAATGGGCTCATCAAGCACTAAAAAGTCAAATGGCTGACACAAACAACGAATAAGAGCTACACGCTGTTGCTGCCCCCACGACATTTTTTCGACTAAAGAATTTTTTTTATTACCAATTCCCAATAAATCGAACATCTCATGAATTTGTCTGTTCTCTTTGTAGCGAGTCAGATTATTTTTCAATAACACATTTTCAAAAGCTGTTAATTCGGGAAAGAGGCAAAGCTCCTGAAATAAGAGACTTATTTCGGTATTCCTCACTTTATCCCAATGCCTTGCTTTGAATCTGCGGATATTTACATTGTTGAATATAATATCTCCCGAATAATCGTCTCTATAGCCATAGATATAACTACAGAGCGAGCTTTTTCCTGTACCCGAATTGGCTTCTATCAAATAATTGTTGCCTTTTTCCAAACTAAAATCCTGCAACCAGATATCCGATTGTAAGTCTCTTTCGCCAGCAAAAATAAGGGGAAGTGTATTCCGGAAAGTTATTTTATTCATCTCATCTAACAAATAGTCCTCCAAAGCTGGAGATTAACTGATCTAGTTGTTTGCAAATAACAGCCAAACTATTTTGGTCTTTTGTAGCCAACTCTAGTTTACCGACTCCAGTTAGATCACTTGCACTTGCAAATTCATATTTACCAAACTCACTTAAGAATGGTCCAAAAGATTGGAACGCAATGTTATTTGCCGTGTAAGATTGCAGAACCTGCAAATCGCCAAACATCACGATAGATTTATCTTTGATGATCTCCGAATAGTTATTAGCAAGATTCGAAGCCTTCATGTTATTATACACAACCTCATTATTGGTGAAGAAGAATGTATTACCATTTGCACCCCAATAAACATCTACATTATTACTACTTATCTTAAAGTTTGATGGAGATAGTTCAGTATACTTAAGTTCACCACCAGCCAATTGCAGCTTAATAAAATCGATCACCTCCGTAGGATTAGAAATATCTGCAAAGAAAACAAACTCAGGAGTTGGAGCTCCCATATCGCTAAAAATATCGTCTTGCTTTTTAGTTGCAGTTTTAGATGTAATAGCAAGAGTTATATCACCATTCAAATCTTTTAATATCTTTTGGATTTCGTCTGGCTCTACACTCTCAGGTAGTTCTTTCGTTAATAGTTCGATAAACCCTAATTTCTCCAAGTACGAATAAGCACCTTCTCCTTTTACATTTGCCGATGCTAAGAATAATGGGTCGCTAGAAATGTATTTTAATTGATCTCCTTTTATATTACCACTCAACTGAGATAGTAGGTCTTTAAACTTCTTTTCAGCCTCAGCATTATCATAGAAATACTTATTCTCAAATTTCACTTCTCCCTTTTCGAAAGAAGTATATATGCCTGTAGACACACCATCTATATCAGCCAAAAATTTCTTAAATGGAATAGTCACTTCTGTTGCTTTAGCTAAACCTGCTAAATCAGGTAGAGATTTATCAAGACCTTTCATCGAAAAGAAAGTAGAAATATCTTTTTTGCTTTTCAAAAACTCAGTAAAAGCTGCATTCGAATTAATACTCTTATCAGCTCCTTGCTTCAATTGCTCTTTAGCTAGTTCAGCTAAATTAAGTGGTTCGCCAGCTTCATTGCCGTTACCGTATGCCGAAGCAATGTCAACTAACAACAATAGCTTATTTCCGTTCCAAGCCAAGCAGGTTTGAGATTCAGGGGCAACAGTATATACGCCTCCATCTTTCTTAATATCCTCTTCTTGCACCAAAGAAAATTTCACCAGTGCTTCTTTTATTTTATCAGCATTGTTCACGCCTACTACAACTCCATAAACTTTATAGTCTGTATAGAAATACAAATCGTTCTTAAGGTTTATTCCTAAAGAATTGGCATCGCTCAGAAAGCTATCCAATAATTTTACAGCAGATTCATCTTTCAATGTAACCTTATACATTCCAATAACCTGTTGAACCATTGGGTTGGCAAAAATATCGTATTCCGATTTTGTTACCAATGCTTTAGCATCTACACAAACCACATAATTTGCACCAGCCGGAATAGCATCTATCGGATCTTTAGAATCGCTACATGAGGCGAAGATGAGCAAAGTCATTAAAACAGCAAAAAATACATTCTTACTAGTCATTGTATATTTATAATTTATAAAAAATAATCTCTTAAATTAAAGACACGAAAGGATGGCATAATTGATAAGCCATCCTTCCTATATTTTGAGACAATCAGTATCTAATTATTTGATACCTAATTCTGCTTTTACTAATTTACCTGCATCTACTGCACTAGTAGAAACGTAAGGAACTGCTCCTACTTCGATAATATATGTAAATCCGTTTTTGTCTCCTACAGATTTGATTGCTTGTTGCAACTTTTGTTGAACAGGAGCCAATTGTTGTTGACGTAGATCTTGAAACTCTTTTTCACTGTTTTCGTGATAAGTTTCATATCTTTCTTGGATTTGTTGAATTTGTTTTTGACGATCTGTAAGAACTGCTTCTGTTACTTCTGCAGTAGAAGCTTTAAATTCTTCCAGTTTTTTATCATACTCAGCTTGTATAGCAGCCAAATTCTTTTGAATTTCTTCTTGTTTAGCAGACAATTTTGTCTCTACATCTTTAATCTCAGGCATTTGAGTAAATACTTCCTGAGTATTAATATAGGCTAGTTTATCTTGTGCGTACACTCCTACTGGAGCAACAATAAGAAAAAGGATTACTAATTTTTTAAACATAATGCTTCGGTTTCTTTGTTTTTATTGTTTTTTTAATTCTTTGATCGCAAATGTATATAATTTATTTTGAATATCCGAGTTTAGATAAAACTTCATTACTGATATCTATACGTGGAGAGGCAAAAATAATACTAGTGGCTGATGCTCTGTCCAATACCAATTGATATCCCTTAGTATCTGAGATTTCTTTTACTGCATTATAAATATCATCCTGTATAGGTTTAATCAGAGCCTCACGTCTTTTGAAAACTTCGCCCTCGGGACCAAAGTATTTTCGTTTAAGTTCTTGTACGGCTTTCTCTTTTTCAACAATTTCGTTCTCTCTCTTCGTTTTTTGATCTGCTGATAAGAATACTATTTCTGACTGATAAGTCTTATACATATTCTGCACTTCTTGCTGAGAGGTCTCCACTTCTGTTTGCCATTTTTTTGATATAGCTTCCAATTGTTGATTGGCCGTTTCGTAGCTACTTATATTTTTCAATATATACTCCATATCAATAAGTGCAAACTTTTGCGAATAGCCACTTGCTGCAAACGCAATAAATAATCCGAATAATAAAATAAATTTCTTCATAATGTCTCAAAATTTATTTCATACATATATAAGACAACTATTTCTCTAATTAGTTTACTGCACAACACGTAAATAGTGTTAAAATCAACATTTATTAAAACTCTTGACCGATAATAAAGTGGAATTGGCTTCCTCCATACTGACGGCTATTGTTGACTTTATCAAATCCATAAGCCCAATCGATACCGATAAGTCCGATCATAGGTAACATGATACGTGCTCCAAATCCTGCTGAACGTTTAAGATCAAATGGATTGAAATCTTTAATATCACTCCAAGCATTACCTGCTTCCACAAATGACAAGATATAGATTGTTGATGATGGCTCAAGAATCAATGGGTAACGAAGCTCTAGAGCTAAACGAGTATATGCACTTGCATAATATCCGATAGATCCATTTTCGTATCCACGAAGTCCAACGATTTCAGTCGCATATCCTGAAGAAGCTCCAGACATACCATCACCCCCCATATAGAATGTTTCGAAAGGAGATTTCTTGTGTTTGTTGTAATATCCAACCAAACCATATTCAGCACGAGTCATCAATACTGGAGTCTTTTGTATAGAAGGCATCAAAGATGTAAATGTCTTAGATTTAAATTTCCATTTATGATACTCTACCCATCTGTATTTCTCTCCTGCATCAACCCCTTCAACATCATTACCCATAGCAGCATAATCGACTCCATTCCATGCAGAATAAGGAGGAGTTGCTTGTACACTTAACGAAAACTGAGTACCTCTACGAGTATATATAGGGTTATCGATAGAGTTACGAGACAGTGTTACAGATGCACTAATATTGTGACTTTGTCCATTACGAACCAAGAAATAATCCCAGTTTTTCATGCTGTATAATTGGTATGATAAACCTCCTTCTAATTGGAAGTAGTCATCCGGCCAATTTAAACGTTTTCCGTAACCAACAGATATACCAAAGGTTTTAATAGACTTATCAGGGTCAAGAGAGTTATTCAGATACGACTCCGAAAATCCTGAGTTATATTGGTTATTATAATAATTATTCAAATAACTATTGTTGAAGAAACTACTGTTTACACCTGTTTGGATAGAATAGTATGCTCCAACTGAAAGGAAGTTAGGACGCTTACCTCCAAACCAAGGGTCGGTAAATGATACCGAATAAGATTGGTAGTACTTACCATTCGTTTGTCCACTCAATTGTAAGGTTTGTCCCTCTCCTTGAGGTATAATTCCTTTATACGATCCTGGATTTAATAAATTCTTCAAAGAGAAGTTTGTAAACTTCAAGCTCAGACGACCTAATATACCTGTTTGTCCCCATCCTGCTGAAAACTCAACTTGGTCATTGGCTTTAGAAACCAACGGATAAGCTATATCCACAGTTCCCGACTCTCTATCTGGCTGAACATCCGGTTGTATCTTTTCAGGGTCAAAGTGTCCCATTTGAGCAACCTCACGTAACGAACGCATCAAGTCTTCACGGCTAAATAATGCTCCCGGTTTAGTTCTAAGCTCACGTCTAACAATATCTTCATATAGACGATCATTACCCGAAATCATTACTTTTCGTATTGTAGCCTTAGGTCCTTCAAAAATACGTATTTCAAGGTCAACCGAGTCTTTATCAATATTTATCTCTACTGGATCTGCCTGATAGAATATATAACCATTGTTGTAATAGTAATAATTACCCACAGCATCATCATCTCCTGTTAAACGAGCCGATAATTTCTTTTGATTATACGTGTCTCCGGGTTTCATATTCAATACCGCATTCAATTGATCTGTTGAGAATTCTGTATTACCAACCCAATTTATATTACGTAAGAAATATTGTTGCCCTTCGTCAAGCTTAATATCTATTTGGACTTTTTTATCGTTATACTTATATACTGTATCCCATAGAATACGAGCATCACGATATCCTAATTCGTTATATTTAGCAATCAGATTTTGTTTATCTGCTTCATAATTTTCGGGTACATAATTTGTTGAACGAAGGAAGTTTCGAACCTTAGCAGACATAGTATGTTTATGCCTTGTTTTCTTCATCGCCTTTTCGAGCGTTTCATCAGAAACCTCAGTATTACCATCTATGGTAACATCATATACTTTAATTTTCTCTTTCTTATCTACCGTAATTTTCAGAATAATCTGATTCTCTTTCGATAAATCTTCAACTTGTGTTATAGTAATAACAGCATTATTAAATCCTTTATCATCAAAGTATCTTTTGATTATCTTCTTCGCACCATCTACCATGTTAGGAGTAATCTGATTACCCTTTACCATGCCCAGTTTGCTTTCAATATCTTCTCTTTCGCCTTTCTTTATTCCTTCATAGGAGATATCAGAAATACGAGGACGATCTTTTAATTCAAGATTTAACCATATTTTATCACCAACTATTTTAGTGGCAGTAATTTTAATTTCCGAAAAAAGTCCTTGTTTCCAAAAACGTCTTACAGCATTTGTTATTTCAGAACCGGGTATCTCAATGTTATCACCAACTGATAATCCGGAAAACCCTATAAGTACAAAATCTTCATACATCGAATTCTTAACACCCGACACTGTTATATCTGCTATCTGATACTTTTTGGGAGTAAGACTATAAGTTATTACAGGAAGTGGACCATTATCAACAGAACTAGTTGAATTCGCTATTGCTTCATTCACAGCTTTTATTGCCACACTATCCGTTTGTTGGACTTGTGCGTCAATTTTAAAAATAAAAGATGATAATAATAAAGCAAATAAACCTCTTTTGAGCATATTCTTTTTTTGTTTAATTCTATTAACTGTTGATTTGTTCACTTGTTTTACCAAAACGTCTTTCACGGCATTGATAATCTACTACTGCCTCATATAATGCCTCTTCGCGAAAGTCGGGCCATAGAGTCTCTGTAAAATGGAATTCAGAATAAGCCGCCTGCCATAGTAGGAAGTTGCTTATTCGGAGTTCTCCTCCCGTACGAATCAACAAATCGGGATCGGGAATACCTTTTGTTGTCAAAAAATCACTAATTGTAGATTCATCAACATCAGTTAATTCCCCTGAATTTATAGCCGCAGCTATCTTTTTTGTAGCTTCTGTTATTTCCCATCGCGCAGAATAGCTCAAAGCTAATACTAGCGTAAGACCAGTACTTACAGATGTTTCTTTAATACTGCCATCAAGAGCCGCACGAGTTTGAGCCGGTAATCGATCTAAATCTCCGATAGCTTGTAGCCTTATATTATTTTTAAGAAGATCAGGTGTTTCTCTTGATACCGATTCAATCAAAAGAGACATAAGAGCTTCCACCTCTTCGGCAGGTCTATTCCAGTTCTCGGTCGAAAATGTATATAATGTAATATATGAGATACCTAGTTTTGCTGCTGTTTCTATCACTTTTCGAACTGATACAGCTCCTTCTTTGTGCCCAAATGTTCTATCAAGGTTGCGTTGCTTCGCCCAACGTCCGTTACCATCCATAATGATGGCTACGTGTTGTGGTAATCGATTTTTATTTATTTTCTCTAAAAGCGACATCTATTTTTCTCTTTATATATGAATTAAGGTCTTAAACCTTTTTAATGCTTTTATTAGTAATTCGCCCCCTTAGCTGTATTAAGTAATAGTACCGCTAAATACTTAATATAAACTATCTACGCACGATTTGCTACGTACACCAAAATCCCAAGTGACTGAGAACATAGTCAAAATATACCAGTCTTTATTCTTGAAAAAGCTACTCTTTATATTATACGGGTCATCTAAAGATAAACCTCCATCTTTAGAAGTTACATCAAACGAGTCACCAAATAGTTTTCGGAACGAAAATTCAAATCCTAGATTTAAGCGATCTTTCCATTTATATTTAAGGCCCATGCCCAATGGCAAATTCATCCCCAAAAAGGTTTCGTCTCCCGAACCAACCGTAAGTCCCAATCCTGTAAAAATATAAGGAGAAAACCGCCTCGTTCCAAGATACTGATATTTATCACTATAATGGAAGAAGTTGTATTCGATCTGCCCTCCTACTTCATAAAACGTTCTTTTAAACGAAGTATTTTGCTGATTCGGAAAAACATTGCCCGATTTACGGGTATCACCAGAAACGCCGCCAATCAGAATATTCCCCTTGTAAGCCCATCTGAAGTTTTTATTATATCTCAATACTGCTCCAAGTGCAAAATTAGGATTCTGAAATGGGTTAGTCTTATTGGCATCTCCCATATACGAAGATATTCCGGTCATACCTCCTATTTCGTATTGATACTCTTGAGAAAAGCTATTCGCAGAAGAAATCAGTCCCATGAAAACTAACAGGAGAATATATATCTTGCTTCTATCTTCATGCTTACGTCTTCTCATCAAATAATCTTGTTCTACATAAATATGTGAATAACTCTATTTTCTTTAAGGCAGCTTACATTTAACGTATAAGGCTATTTAGACGTCCTCTCCAGACATCTGATACTCCTTTGTTCGCTGATACTCCTCCGAATATCCAGATAAAGTTATTGCTATCAACAATAGCCGTTTGTCCTGTTCGTGCTGTAATAGCCGAATCAAATTTCTGTTTATTGGGAGCTATCACCCACGATTCGCCCCATAAAGCAGATATATAAAACTGGTTATTGCTCAATGCGTATAAATTATCTCCATAAACAAAATTAGAAAGACCCGCTCCTTTAAAAAGAGTATTCTTTATAAATGGAGACATCTCCAATCCATCATTCGAGTCTTTAATAAGCCAAGTATAAGCCAACTCTGTACCAGTAATGCTTGCACCACCGGTTAAGATTAGCATTCTCTTATTCTTATTGGTTGTAAAACTGGTATAAGAAGCGGCTTTTTGTAAAGGAAAATTAGATGGAACTTTATTATCATAAGGAGATACACTAATATTTGCCACCTCTGATATGGTGATTAAATCCTTAGTCTTTCCAAAATAATACCCATCCCCTCTATAATAGGTAACCAATAATTGGTCATTCGCTCTGTCATCTGCCGGTAAAACTCCCAAAATTGAAGTTAACACTTTTCCGCTCGTTAGCTTTGTCCAATCTTTACCATTAGCCGACTTATAAGAATTTCCTGTTTGATCTAAAGCATAAAAAACTCCATTCAACAGAAAAATACTTTCAGGTTTCACATTAGCTGGGAATCCTGATAAAGTTTGTTTTGCCCAACTTAAAGTCGAAGATTTATCACTCGAATACAATAGAGCCGAATTGCCGCTGATTGCATAGGTGTAAAAACTATTATCTTTTAATAACGTTTTTGATTCTCCAAACACACTTGGGTATGAGGTCATTTTCTGCCACAACATAGTATCAGGATCTATCTTATGAGTGCGAATATCAATATCATAAGTTTTTAGATTTCCACTTGGCGATGTAACAGTAAATGTAACAGGCAGTTTAGCAAAACTTATAGAGTCTGTCAAGTTCCAAACATAACCATTAATTGAGTCCGGAGTAGTCACTAAGACCTTACTTGGCTGATAACTTGGGTTAAATGTTATAGCAACTTTTACCGAATCGAGTACTGTACCATAAAGCAATGAATCCGGATTATAAATAACTCCAGCTACTTGGTCAATAGCAAATTTAGTTTTCCCAACTCGTATAAAACGAATAGAATCTTGTGCTCTTTGAACAGAATCTTTACTTATAGGAGCAATTGCTGTTATCGAAAAAGAATAAATTTGAGCGTCTTTCGATCCAGAAGAAGTATAGTCTGTGGTGGTGTCGTTATCACTACAAGAGGGAAATAATAAAAAAAGGAGTAAACCCGAAAATAGATAAGTTATATACTTTATATTCATTTTGTTTATACGGTTTTATACAGTATCAGTGTGCAAAAATAGAAAGATTTTCCACTAAAACTCGAAGAAACATAATATTTATAATATTTTATAATTCTGAGTGTTCATCAAATGTATAGCATGGGAGTCTATGATTTTTCGATCATCAACTATTTCACCTTGTATATTGGGAGCTTTTGTTCCCTCCACAAAGCGTTTGTCAGCAACTTCTACATAGGCTTCGTCCCAAGCTCCGCGATCAATAAAGCTTTGTAATAGAGAGGCTCCCCCTTCAACAAGTAGAGAGTCTATTTTTCTTTTATTTAACTCTTTCAAGACTGATGGGATGAGATCTCGATCGAACAAAACATGTACAAAGTTTGTTTTATCATGCAGAATCTCTGATCCTTCCGTAAAAACGATTGTATTTACTTTGTTATCAAAAAGATGATAATTTCGAGGAATTCGTCCGGTTCTGTCCAGAACTATTCTTTCAGGATTTTTTCCAAACCACAAACGTGTTGTAAGCGAAGGGTTGTCGTTTACCGCTGTATTTGTTGCAATCATAATAGCCGAAACCTCCGATCGCAATTTATGCACAAGAGTCTTTGTTAAGTTATTAGAAATTGGGGTTGGCTCTGCCACTTCTCCATCTTTTCTCTTTTTATCAATAAAACCATCTTTAGTCTGTGCCCATTTTAAGTATATATATGGTCTGTTTTGAGTTTGTGAAACAAAAAATGCCCTGTTTAAATATTGAGCCTCTTTTTCTAACACTCCTATTATAACTTCAATGCCTGCTTCTTCCAGCATCTTCACTCCTCTACCCGATACTTTGTGATATGGATCGAGAGTTGCTATTACAACACGTGGAATACCCGAGTCTATAATCAACTGTGAGCATGGAGGAGTTTTACCATAATGCGAACAAGGCTCTAAAGACACATAAATGGTCGATTCTTTTAATAAGCTTTTGTCTTCGACTGCATTAATAGCATTGACCTCAGCATGCGCCTTTCCATATTGACGATGATAGCCTTCTCCTATTATTTTGTTATTATGTACAACCACAGCGCCAACCATCGGATTAGGAGCAACATACCCTTTTCCGCAGGAAGCCAACTGCAAGCATCGTTTCATATATTTGTCGTCTGTAAACATCTCTTTATTGTTTCTAGAAATCCAATACTATTTAGAACTGTAAACCTATATAATACATTAGCAAGTAAACCATTATATTCTGCTCCAATTTAAATAACTCTCTTTACATTTTTTATTTCCTTAATATAAGAAAGCCATCAAGTACACTTGCCTTTTGCTCTAAATTATCTAATTTTGCCGTTATGCAAGATATAATCCTAAATATCCGAAAATCACTATCCGATTTTTATCCTGATACTGAAATTTCAGGACTTATCCGACTATTGATCGAAAATGTAACTAAATCATCAATTCCAGCTCTTTTATCAGACAAAAGTAAGAAAATAACAGAAGAGGAGCTTCTAAAAATAGACAAGATTGTAGAACGTCTACAAAATTTTGAACCGATACAGTACATATTGGGAGAAACTGAATTCTACGGATTACCTTTTGTCGTGAATGAAAATGTACTTATTCCCCGTCCCGAAACGGAAGAACTTGTTGAACTTATTCTGAAAGAAAATAAAACAGATCAACCCCGAATTCTGGATATAGGAACAGGAAGTGGCTGTATTGCAATCTCTCTAAAGAAATATCTCCTTAAGAGTATTGTCGAAGGATGGGACATTTCAAAAGGAGCGCTAGAAGTCGCTAATTTAAATAGCAAAAACAATTCTGCTAACGTCCTATTTACTCAAGTTGATATACTTGGCGAATATCCCAATCAACGAACTTTTGATATAATTGTAAGTAATCCTCCCTATGTATTGGATTCAGAAAAATCTGAAATGCATACTAATGTATTGAAATACGAGCCTCATACAGCTCTTTTTGTAGCAGACAACAACCCCTTGGTATTTTATAATCGGATAGCTGATGTGGCTACACAACTACTAACAAATGGCGGTAAACTCTATTTTGAAATAAATAGAATGAAAGGACAAGAAACAGTAAAAATGCTTGAAGACAAGGGCTTCTCTAATACCCAACTGATTAAGGATATTTCAGGTAACAACCGCATTGTAAAAGCGGAATATCATAAAGTAGAATGAGATACTCCGAAACCCAAGCTTTACCCAAGATTGCTGCTTACTGCTCGAAAGCTGAAAGAGCAGAATCTGATGTCCGTAAAAAACTTCAAGGATGGGAATTAGAAGAAGAGAGTTGTGAAAGAATTGTAGCTCGATTAAAAAAAGAAAACTTTCTGAACGAAGAACGTTATTGCAGAAGTTTCATAAAAGATAAGATACAATTTAATAAATGGGGCAAGGTGAAAATTGTATTTGAGTTGAAGAAAAAACGTATTTCAGAATCTACAATCAATACCTGCTTCGAAGAGATAGAAGGTTCAGATTTTGAGACTCCTCTTATGAAAATACTCATCACCAAAACCAAAAGTGTAAAGGCTTCTAACGATTATGAAAAATGGACTAAACTAGTCCGTTTCGCAATGGGCAGAGGCTATTCTTTCGATCAAATAAAGAAATGTTTATCAAAAATATTGGATACCGATGGTGAAGACTATTTTGAATCATTTCTTTGAACTCTTTTTTCCTCGTCTATGCGTTTGTTGTGAAGAAAGGCTTGTTAGTAGTGAAAAATTTATATGTTTGAATTGTCTACACCAACTACCCAAGACCAACCATCTTACAAGTGTCAATAACAAATTAGAAGTGTTTTTTGCAGGACGTTTCCCTTTTGTCCGTATAGCTTCATTCGCTTATTTTGTAAAAGGAGGAGATATCCAAAAAATTATTCACGAAATCAAATACAAAAACAATCCTCACTTGGCTGTGTATGTAGGTGAAATATGTGGGAGAGAGATCCTAAAAAGTAGTTGTTTTGAAGATGTAGACTTTATAGTTCCTATACCTTTACACAAAAACAGATTAAAAACCAGAGGGTATAATCAGGCTCTAATGCTTGCAAATGGAATATCAAAACAAACAAATATTCCCGTAAACACGGATAATTTGATTCGTATTATAGACAATCCGTCTCAGACCAAGAATTCAAAATTCGAAAGATGGAAAAATACAGAAGGTATATTTGGAATAAAAGACGAAGATCAATTTAAGGATAAACACATTCTACTCATTGATGATGTCATCACAACCGGATCTACATTAGAGGTTTGTGCAAAACTAATAACATCATGCCCAGAAGCTAAAATAAGTATATTTACTGTCGGGTTTGCTGTGTAATTTTACTCTTTTTCAAGCACTTGTTCTGCTTCAATCTCAACCACGCCTCCCTTTACTTGCTGCATCTGTCTGGTACGTCTATAAATAAACATATTTATCAATAGACCTAAGCCCAAATCGAGTACAAGAACAATATTACAGTTCAGATAACTGAGTAAAACCCAATTACTCACTATAAGAAAGGTACTAGTTAAAACAATCACAAATACAGTTCTCTTTTTAGAAATCCCCAGATCAATCAATTTATGATGTATATGATTCCTATCAGGAGAAAAAGGAGCTCTACCCATAGATATACGAACAAACATCACCTTTAAAGCATCGAACAATGGAATAAACAAAGCAACCAAAACCAACAACAATAAGCCTGAAGGTACAACATCCACACTTGGAGGATACTTAACTAACCTCAACATCATAAAAGCAAGCATATAACCCAATGTTAGTGAGCCAGTATCTCCCATAAATATTTTACGAGTGGGATGGAAGAAATTATAATAGAAGAAAGGCATTAACAACCCTATCATTATAAAGGCTATGCCTGCGTATGTCCACATACCATAGAGTCCAAACAATATGCCATACATAACTAAAGCAACAAGGCTCACACCTGAAGCTAAACCATCGGCTCCATCAATTAAATTTATAGCATTCGTGGTGAACATGATTAGCCCGATACTTAATAAAACTCCTATAATATCTGGAATTTCATATATACCTAACAAGCCATATAGATTATCAATATAGACACCGCTACCAACGATACAAAGGGAGGCTACAAATTGTATTACAAATTTCTTTTTAAAGCCAACACCTACTAAATCGTCTTTAGCACCTAATAAGTATATAACTAGCAAGCCACAGACAAGAAGTAATATTTCGGGTATTCTATAAAAGAACAGCTCTTCGTCCCAAATTTGAAATCTAAATCGTAAGAAAAGAGAAAATAAAGCCACTAAAAGAATTACGGGAGTAAATGTAATTCCTCCTAAACGAGGTATTGGACAACTATGTTTTTTCCTCTTATCAGGTAAATCGAATAAACGTTTCTTCTTAGCAATATAAATTACTCTGGGTAATAACATCATTTCGATGATAATCGCAATTACACACGCAATTACTATGATTACGATATTATATAGTTTTATTTCTTCCATGACATGATATTAAGCTCTGCAAAAGAAAAACGTGCAGATCTTGCAAATATTGTAATCTGTTGTTGATTTAGTCAATAAATCTTTTTGTGATCTCTGAAAACGCATCTATACGACGGTCTCTAAAAAAAGGCCAAATGCGTCGTACATCTTCCGATTTTTTTATATCTATCTCTATTAGCTGATTCTCTTCTTTATCATCTGATCCTCTCCAAAGTATCTCACCTTGAGGACCTGCAACAAAACTGCTTCCCCAAAATTGAATACCATTTGTTTGATTTGACGGATCGGGCTCGTGTCCTACTCTGTTCACAGAAACTACGTGCAAACCGTTTGCAACAGCATGTCCGCGTTGAGAGATAGTCCATGCATCTCTTTGTCTGTTTTTTTCGTCGTCTGAATCCGTTGACTCCCAACCAATAGCTGTCGGATAAATAAGGAGATCTGCCCCTGCTAATGCCATTAAACGTGCAGCTTCAGGATACCATTGATCCCAACAAACAAGAACACCCAATTTACCTAAAGACGTTTCAATAGGTTGAAACCCCAAATCTCCAGGAGTAAAATAAAATTTCTCATAATAAGCAGGATCGTCCGGTATATGCATCTTACGATATTTACCTGCAATCGAACCATCTTTTTCTATAACTACCGCTGTATTGTGATATAACCCGGGAGCTCTTTTCTCGAATAAAGAAAGAACTAATACAACACCTAATTCTTTAGCCAACAATCCAAACTGATCAGTCGATGCACCTGGTATAGTTTCTGCCAGATCAAAAACATCTGTATTCTCTGTTTGACAAAAATAAAGTGAGTTATGTAATTCTTGTAATACTATCAGTTCAGCACCTTTTACAGCAAGATCTCTAATATTATTTTTTAGTTTATCTATATTAACTTCTATATCCGAAGTATTCGATTGTTGTACTATTCCTATTTTCATTTTTCGTATTATTTAAGATTACACAAAACCTTCAGGATACTGCATAGTAATGCAATGCAATGACCCATGCTGTTTGATAATAGCAGAACAATCTACTCCTATTACTTTTCGATTTGGGAAAGCCTTTTGCAATTGCTCTAGAGCCACTACATCTTTGTCTGTATTGTAGAATGGAAGAAGTACAATCTCATTCATTATTAAGAAATTGGCATATGTTGCAGGGAGACGTTGTCCATCTACAATAACTTTATTAGCCATAGGTAATGTAATTAACTTGTAAGGATTCCCTTCAAGATCACGAAACTTCTTAATCTGCTTCTCCATTTTTAAAAGAGCATCATAATGTTCATCAGCCTGATCCTCACATTTTACATAAGCAATGGTATGCTCATCGCACAAACGGGCTAATGTATCGATATGGCTATCTGTATCATCTCCTGCTAAATATCCATGATCCAGCCACAACACTCTCTCTAGACCAAAAATATCAATCAAATAATTTTCGATTTCAGCTTTGGTGAAGGCTGAGTTTCTATTAGGAGATAATAAACATTCGGAAGTTGTCAACAATGTGCCTTTTCCATCCGATTCCAAAGCTCCTCCTTCTAATACAAAGTCTTTTTTATTGACGTATTTTACATCAGATTGAAAAGTTTTAGTAACAAACAAACCTCTGTTTATCTGATTATCATAATTAGATGGAAACTTAAGTCCCCAACCATTAAATGTAAAATCTAATACGTATTTTTTATTGTTTTGGTCAAAAACCGAAATCCCTGCATGATCGCGCGCCCAAGTATCATTTGTTGGTAGTTCTACCAAAATAAGATTTTGAAGAAGACTTTCGTCAACATTCAATCTCAATTTTACAGCCGCATCATCACGACAAACAATAATTAGTTTTTCGTATTGAAGAATTATCCGTGCTAAGTTTATATAGCATGTAGTTATTTCTTCGAGCATATAATCCCAATCTGTTCCATAGTGAGGCCATGTTAACTGAATTGCACTTTGGGGATGCCACTCTGCGGGCAAAGTGTATGATTTTTCTTTCTCTTTTTTCATTATCCTAAGGTCTCAGACCTATTTAAAATTTTGACAAGCATAACAATGATAAACTGTTATGTATTTAAACATCTCAGTAATTACCTTTGTTTACTTAGATTTGAGATGCAAAATTACATATTTTGCAGCATCTTATGCAAACAAGCCACAATTAAATATTTAATTGTGGCTTGTTTTAAGTTTTACTTAACTTATTCAGTTCATAGCATCTCTATATATAAGAAAGTATCATATTAAGCACTTACGATTTCCATTGTATCGGAAGCAATCATAAATTCCTCATCTGTAGGAATTACTACAATCTTAACTTTCGAATCAGGAGCGCTAATAACAGCTTCATCCCCATGAATCTCGTTGTTTTTATCAAAATCTAATTTAACTCCCATAAATTCGAGATCTTTACATACTATCTCTCTTGTTATAGAGTGGTTTTCGCCAATACCTCCAGTGAATATAAGTATATCCATACCACCTAAAGCAGCAGCATAAGCTCCTACATACTTCTTTATACGATAAGTGAACATATCGAATGCAAGCTCGGCTCTCTTATCGCCTTTATCTACCCCGGCACGTATATCTCTCATATCAGATGACAATCCTGAAATACCCAACAAACCGCTAAATTTATTAACGATAGTAGACATGGTTTGAGGTCCTACATTTTCCTTTTCCATGATGAAAGACAAAACGCCTGCATCAACATCACCCGAACGAGTTCCCATCAATAGACCTTCAACGGGAGTCATTCCCATACTTGTGTCAACAGATTTTCCTTCTGTAACAGCAGCTAAAGAACCTCCATTACCAATATGTGCTGATACTATTTTTTGGCTTTCGTAGGGAACTCCTAAAAATTCGCATGCACGACGGGTTACATATCTATGGCTAGTACCATGGAAACCATAGCGACGAATCGCATATTTTTCGTACAACGAATAAGGTAAACCATACATATATGCTTTTGAAGGCATTGTTTGATGGAATGCTGTGTCGAATACCGCTACTTGAGGTATATCACCCATCAAGTCTTTAACAGCATTAATACCAGCTAAATTTGGTGGATTATGAAGAGGTGCAATATCTATACACTCTACCACTTTCGCCATTACATCATCAGTGATAAGCACACTTTTGTTGAACTTTTCACCACCATGTACTACACGATGACCTACTGCCTCAATCTCACTTAAAGATTTAATACAGCCATATTTTTCACTGGTCAATACTCCTAATATATATTCTATACCCGATTTGTGTTCCAAAATCTCACCTTCGAGTATAACTTTGTCATTTTTGAAAGGAAACTTCAAGAAAGAACCTTTTAATCCTATTTTCTCAATAGCTCCCTGAGCAACTACTTCTTTGCTTTCCATATCGAAAAGCTTGTATTTTATGGACGAACTTCCACAGTTCAGTACTAATATTTTCATGATCTTTTGCTTAAATTAAATTGTTAGGTGACACTCGTTTATCCGCTTCATCATAAATATAGAAACCTCTTCCTGTTTGCACACCATATTGTTTAGAATGATACAATCTCCACAAAATTGGCGATGCTTTGTACTTACGATCTCCATATTCATTGAACATGTCTTCCATCAACATAACAATTTTTTCAATACCCAAAAGATCTGCTAATTCAAATATACCGTAACGTTGTCCATAAATAACAGTGAATTCTTTGTCGATATCTTCCATCGAAGTCAAATTCTCCATTAATATATGACACGCCTCATTCAACATAACCGTCATCAAACGCATACTAACCAAGCCACTACTCTCGCGAACTTCTATTGGCAGGTGTTTGATTAGGTTTGAGAAACGAATTACTTTTTCTACTACTTCCGGAGAAGTAAACGTTCCTTTTACAATTTCGAGCAATCTTGCATCGCTGTGAGGAATAGGAAAATGCAAACTCACGCAACGCTCTTTATATTTCAAGTCAGCCGAAAGCTCACTGATAATAACTGTGGTTGCATTGGTTGCAATAATAGCATCGGGCGAAAGAACTTCTTCCAGTTTCTTGAATACTTCTTTACGCAGTGTTGTACTACGTTCGCCATTTGCTTCGTAACGAATACACTCTATTACAAAATCGCAATCTCTAAGGTCTGAATAATCCAAAGAACCAGTGATACGTCCCATTGTACCACGTTTCTCCGTTTGAGTCAGTCCCCAGTTTTCTATTTTTGTATCTAAGCTATGCTCTATTTCTCTTAAAGCATCTTGTATTTTGTCTTCTGATATTTCGATAAATACTACCTCCATACCCGATTGCGCCGTCAGATTAACGATACTGCGTCCATCACGACCGCAACCGACAACACCTATCTTCGAGAATAATGCTCTCTCCTGATCCTTTTTACTTAATCCGTAACCTTCTATCGGTTCTACTATTTCAGCCATATTTAGTGTTATTTAAACTTCAATAATTAAGGGTATGTACTTTTTATTTCTTTTTCGCAGCTATTGCCTGATTAGCAGTTACAGCTACCATCTTATAGATATCGTCTACCGAGCATCCTCTTGATAAATCGTTAACAGGAGCAGCCATACCTTGTAAAACAGGACCTACCGCTTCGGATCCAGCCAATCGCTGTACCAACTTATAACTGATATTGCCAACTTCTAATGTAGGGAATACAAGCACATTGGCTTTACCTGCAACCAAGCTTCCGGGAGCTTTACTGTTTCCTACCGATGGAACTAATGCCGCATCAGCTTGTAACTCTCCGTCAATTTCTACAGTTGGGTCTATTTTTTTCGCCAAAGCCGTAGCTTCAACTACTTTGTCTACCATAGGATCTTTTGCACTTCCTTTTGTTGAGAAACTCAACATAGCTACTCGTGGCTCTTCACCAACAAGAGCTCTTGCTGTATGTGCTGATGCTATTGCAATTTCCGCTAATTGAGGTGCTGTTGGGTTTGGTGTTACAGCACAGTCTGCAAATACCAATACTCCACTAGGTACATATTCGTTGTCTTTTACAAACATCATAAATGCTCCCGAAACAACACTTATTCCTGGTGCAGTTTTTATAATTTGTAATGCCGGACGTAATACATTTCCGGTTGTATTTTGAGCTCCTGCAATTTCGCCATCAGCATCGCCATTCTTAATCATCAAACAAGCCAAATACAATGGATCTTCTGCCAATGTCACTGCTTGCTCTGGAGTCATACCTTTAGCCTTACGTAATTCGAAAAGTAAATCGGCATACTCTTGCTTCTTTGCATTATCTTTAGGATCAACTATCTGAGCCTTATCAATATGAGTTAAATTAAATTTTACAGCCAGATTTTTTATTTCGGTAGGATTTCCTATCAGAATAATTTCGGCAACACCATCAGCAAGCAATTGATCTGCTGCTTTTATTGTTCTTTCTTCTGTTCCTTCGGGCAAAACAATGCGTTGTTTGTTTGCTTTTGCTCTGGCAATGATTTCATTAATAAGATCCATAGTCTACTATATATTAGTCTTTAAAAGATTGAATACAACTTAATTTTGAATGTTATAACATCAATCTTTTTATTTAGTTTTTTTGTTAACACAAATATAGTGAATTGTAACATGGACTTTACAATTTTAAACAACAAAATTATTCTCTATTTAATAAACATTAAATGTTTTGCTTTGAAAGTTGAGTAAACTGATGAATATATCTCATTCCCATAGTCCAACTAAATATAAAAACTCTCTTCTAAACAGTCTTTATTGGGGCAAAAAATATCATAAACATTTGTTTGACAGAAAATAACTACTATCTTTGCACCGAATTTTTAATCAAAATAAAAAACGAATTATGTATTTAGATTCGCAAAAGAAAGAAGAAATCTTCGCTAAATACGGAAAGTCTAACACTGATACTGGCTCACCTGAAGCGCAGATTGCATTGTTTTCGTACCGTATTTCGCATTTGACTGGTCACTTAAAGTCAAATCACAAAGATTATAACACTGAACGTGCTCTTAAAATGTTAGTAGGTAAACGTCGTCGTTTATTAGATTACCTAATTGAAGTAGATATCAACAGATATCGTGCTATCATCAAAGAGCTTGGAATCAGAAAATAAAATCTTTTCCAAAAGCATAAAAGTTACTCCTCAGCAATTGAGTAGTAACTTTTTTTCTTTAATAGCATACTCACACTACAGCCTATTATATTTTAGTTGACTTACACCCCAATCATTTATCAATCGCTATAAATGTTATTTACAAGTGTACCTTTTCTCATTCTATTCCTTATAACTTTTATCCTGTATTATTTACCCAAGGTATCTAAACATCAGGTATCTATATTGGTGATTTCCAGTTTGATCTTTTATGCATACGATCAACCCTGGTTTACGCTCCTTTTACTTTTTTCTGCGGGACTGAATATTGCTACCAGCTATTATGTAGTATATGGTAATCCACAGAAAAGAAAAGTAGTTGCTACAACAGGTGTTATTCTTAATGTTCTCGGATTGGCTTTCTTCAAGTATAGCCCATTAATATCAGCCACGCTTTTCACCCCCGATAGCTCAGTAGGACATTTCCTACTTATGATTCCGCTTCCTATAGGTATTTCATTCTTTACTTTCGAGGGAATAAGCTTATTGATAGATGTATGGAGAGATAAAGATGCGAATGAAAAGTCTAAAACATTCATCCCTTCATCGCTACTACAACACGCTCAGCGAACTTTATTTTTCATTTCATTCTTTCCACACCTTATAGCAGGTCCTATTTTGAAGGCTCATGATTTTTATCCTCAAATAATGGATAAACGCTTCAATGAGATAAATTGGGAAAGTGCGGTTAAAAACCTCATCGTTGGATACTTCTTAAAGATGGTTGTTGCAGATAATCTTAAGAATTTTACTTTTTGGATCAGTTATCCTTTCTTTGAAAAATATTCTACAATTGATCTATCTACAATGTTATTTGGATATTCTATCCAGATCTTTGCCGATTTTGCAGGCTATTCATTAATTGCAATAGGCTTGGCTAAACTATTCGGATACGATTTTCAAACGAACTTTAACTTCCCCTATATATCTACATCTTTCAAGGAGTTTTGGAAACGATGGCATATTTCTCTTTCTACTTTCTTGATGGAATATTTATATTTCCCTTTGGGTGGGAATCGCAAAGGAAAATGGCGAACTTATTTCAATCTATTACTTACCATGGTACTTGGCGGACTTTGGCACGGTGCAGGTTGGAGCTACGCTACTTGGGGTGCATTCCATGGAGGAATGTTAGCAATAGAAAGACTTACAAACGACAATATCAAAATAAAGCTCCCCCGATTTCTACTTGTAATTAAAGGATTCTTTGTATTTACAATGGTTACATTGGCTTGGCTACTATTTAAATTACCCGACTTTAGCCATGTTATCAAATACTTTGAGTCGATGGCAAACAATGTCTTTATACAAAGTAATGTAAAACTGAATATGTATATTATTTTATATTCAATTCCCGTTATCATTTATCATATGTTGTATTTATATAGAGATAGTAAATTTTGGTTCATCTTAAAAAAGAAAGAATATATACTTTATGCAATTCTTTTATTTTTTGTAATTACAAATTCAGGAACGAGTGGTTCATTTATTTATTTTCAATTTTAAGGTCTCATACCTATTTTATACTTATCAGGTACAAAACGATAGACTGTTATGACTCTAGAATATATTATCAAGTACTTTTATCTTCTTAAAATATCGGGATTATGGTGAAAAAAACCTTACTATCATTCATCCTTATATTTATAGCTTATACAGTTATAGTAACATATGTAGCAGATCCTCATCGATTTGTATCGGAACACCAATGGCAGGATAATCAGATAAAAGCTCAAGAATATCTATACTCAAATACCGATTCGGTTGAAAATATTATTGTAGGATCGTCATTAGCAGACAGACTTATTATTGGCTATCTACCCGATGTCTACAATCTATCTATGGGAGGGCTTGGTATTTTTGACGGATTGCAAACCATAACTAAAAAAGGAGTGTACCCCGAAAAGGTTTTTATTGAAATGAATAAGGTCGATAGGAAAGCCTCTGTTGACTTTACCACTTCGTTGAATAATCCAGTAATGACTTTTCTCCGTAAGTATTTTATGCCTATTCGCGATGGCAAACAGCCTATGGGATTCATAGCAATACCCTATGGAGAAAAGGTTACGGCTTATGGATTATATATTTCCCAAACCATACTACACACCATTGCAGGAAAAATAGTTACTAGAGAACAGAATGGAACAGAAGAAGTAGATATGCTTGCTAAAATTTTACCACGATTGTTAGAAGAAGAATCACAAATCCCCAATGCCTCAGACTTGGAGAAAGATATTCAACTTCTCAAACATTATGTTGACATTCTTGAAAGAAACAACGCAACTGTGGTATTTTTTGAAATGCCTATTCAACATGAATTATGCGGATTGAATAAACCGACAGCTATACGCAATCAATTTTACAAAACATTTTCTCGAGATCAGTATCAGTATATTGAGATGCCCGATTGTAACGGATATACTACAACAGACGGTCTTCATCTGGATGGAACGTCCGCTGAAAAGTATAGCCTCTTTTTTAAAGAGCAAATGGATAGTATAAAGTAAGGTCACAAACTTATTTATTAAGTCTGTGCTTTACGACTTATTACAGTGATAAGTCTAACAGAATAGTTTCCATTACTTATCTGAAGGCTTAGAAGGGGTAGGTTCAACTACATTTTCCGTCTGATTTTTATCCCCATCAAAATTCTGATTTATAATATAATGAGGCGAAACAAGATTTATACCTGCTTCTCTAAATGCATCTTGCACATGTTTTCGTAAATCAGAATATATTGCACTCATCTTTCCAGCCTCTTTTGTATATACATTCAACTGATACTCTATATTGAATTCATCCAATGAAGTTTGTAATATAAAAGGTTTCTGCTTTTTCATCAGATTATCAGTATTCGAGGCAGCCGTTAAAAGCAGTTCTTGCACTTGCTCCCATGGAACTTCGTAGCCAACTGTTACATGTATATATAAAATCAAACCATATTCACGTGCAGAAGCCGAATAGTTAAGGGTCTTAGTGTTCATCACATTCGAATTGGGTATTGTTATAATCTCATTCTTGAGAGTTCTTACCCGTGTTACAAGTGCAGTTTTTTCGACAACATCCCCCAAGCAATCGTCCATCTTAATACGATCTCCTATTTTGAAAGGACGCATATACGTTATAACCAATCCGGCAACAAGATTTCCTATTATAGAGGTTGACCCAAGCGAAAGCATAATACCCGCAAATACCGATACTCCTTGAAAAACTGTAGAATCAGACTTTGGTAAATAAGGGAATATGAGTATAAACATAAAGATATACAATATCACATTCAGGATATTATATGTAGGAGTAGCCCAATCGGGATAAAAGCCCTTGATAGTTATCTTACCAGTACTAATTTGTTGGGCAACAAAGCGGAAAGATTTACGGATATACATAAATATAACCATAATCACCAGAATTGTAAAGAACTCCGGTAAATAATCGATCACACTACGAGCTATAGATTTTAAAGGAGAAAGAACATAGTCCAATAATCGATCCGAAAGATCTGTTGTATTAGGAAATACTTTGAACAATGCCCAAATACCCAAATAAAGAGACATAATTATCAAAACGAACCGTAGAAGTTTAAGCAAAAAGATAAAGAGATGTACCTCCCTATCAGCATCTATAAGCCCAAAGATTCCCTTTATCCGTTTTCCTCTTTGCAGCCTTATAAATATTTTAGCCCTACGATATACAAAGAAAATACCTCTTAGCAGGAAAAACATTACCAGCAATATTAATGCTACCCATCCTGCTTGAATAGCAATCCGCCTTAAACTATTTTCCTCCTGATGTTTATGAATAGATGCTATAATCTTCTCTCTAAAGGATTGTGCCAGTGCTATTTTTGTTTTCTCTCCCAATGCAGCCTGCAAAGTATCTACACTAACAATCAACTCATTTTTATATACAAGCTTGATATTATCATCAATATCTATCAACTTTATAGAATCGTCATCAAAACGAGGATCGTCATATAAGGCTCTTATTCTTTCACTTATTGCATTGGCTCTTTGTTCTGAAGTAAAAGATCCCATGCTACCATATATATAGAATATAGTATCGCGGAAAGGCACTACCGGAGCTTTTCTCGGAAACAATTTGGCTATCTGAATAGTATCTATGGTAACTACTTCAACAGCTTTTTTCTTATTGGTATTCTTTTTTTGAGCAAATACAGAGGTTCCGCATACGATCAATGCCAGCAAAAAGACTAAGCGGTACGAGATTGAATATCTTTTATGCATATTTTGTAAAATATAAAGGACAAAGTTTTGTTATTCTACTCAGTAAATCGCATAATCTGAATAAAGATTAGCCAATACTTAGCATACAAATATAATTAAATTCGGATACCTAGAAATTCGGAGCATTAAAGAACCTCGCTACACTCTTTAAACTGAAAATCTAGACAAATAAGAATCAACCTAATAGCATCAATAAATAAGGTTTATTCATATATACGGTTTCTTTATTACTATTTTTGATATATTTATCACTGTAATATACAACAATAGAGTATGCAATAGTGTTTTAGAAAAAGAGAATCATTTATTTAGCATCAGATATAAAATAGAGAGAACAAAAAATATCTACCTTTGTTAAAGTTTAATTCAACTAATTAAAACTTCAAATGGATTTTTTCAATTATAAAAGACGTGTATCGTCTATAGCAAAAATAGGGAATACCCCTCTGGGTGGCGATAATCCGATCAGAATACAATCGATGACAAGCACCAACACCAATGATACTGAAAATAGTGTAGAACAAACCATTCGCATCATTGAAGCAGGAGCAGATTATGTACGCCTAACGGCTCAAGGAGTCCGCGAAGCCGAAAATCTAAAAAACATAAAAGACGAAATCCGCAAAAGAGGATACAATACTCCCCTTATTGCAGATATTCACTTTAACCCCCGTGCAGCGGAAGCTGCAGCAAAACACGTAGAAAAAGTACGTATCAATCCCGGTAATTTTGTAGATGGAGCAAAAGTTTTTGAAGGTAAAGAATTTACCGACGAAGAGTATGCTATCGAAATAGAAAAGATACGAACTAAATTAACCTCATTCCTCAACATTTGCAAGGAACACAACACAGCTGTTCGCATTGGTGTGAATCACGGTTCATTATCAGATCGTATTCTAACACGCTACGGAGATACTCCCGAAGGTATGGTAGAGTCGTGCATGGAATTTCTTCGTATCTGCCTCGAACAGAATTTTACTGATATAGCTATATCGATGAAAGCATCCAATACCATTGTGATGACTAAAGCGGTGCGCCTATTAGTACAGAAAATGAACGAAGAAGGTTTGGCTTTCCCTCTACACTTAGGAGTAACTGAGGCTGGAGACGGTGAAGACGGACGTATAAAATCGGCTGTTGGTATTGGCGCATTACTTTCGGACGGCATAGGTGATACGGTACGTGTATCATTAAGTGAAGACCCCGAATTTGAAGTTCCCGTTGCAAAAAAGATGGTGAATTATGTTTTAGAACGTGCCAATCATCCCGAAATAAAAGCAACTGTTAATCCTGATTTCTCACCATTCTCTACTTTAAAACGTAAAACTTATAGTGTTGAAAATATAGGAGGAGATAAACTACCTATTATGATTTCGAATAGATCGAATGGCAATTTCGAGTTTAATGTTCATTTCTTACCCGATTATATATATGTAGGTAAAGAGTTGCCAGCCGAAGCTCCAAGATCTATTTCTGTAATTATAGATGTTGATGGTTGGAAAGAAGAAAAGAATACTTATCCTCTATTCAATAGAGATAATTTCAATAAAATAAAAGATAATAAGGCAGCAATTAAATTTCTTCAACTAGGTTACCCCGATTTATCGGACGAGGTTATATCTATCTTGAAGGCAGATCAAAGTATTGTTGTTATTATAACCACAGACCATAAAAATGGAGTGGGAGAACAACGTGCATTCATCCATACTTTGATGAATAACGATTGTAAAACACCCATAGTACTCAATCGCAAATACAACGAAAATCAAGAAGAAGATATACAGATAAAAGCAGGTATTGACTTTGGAGCTATACTTCTTGATGGATTTGGAAATGGTGCTATGATAGAAAATGTAGGATCTATTCCTCAGAAAAACATCGACGCCTATACTTTCGGAGTATTGCAAGCAGCACGTGTTCGTACAACCAAAACCGAATATATCTCATGCCCTAGTTGTGGACGTACATTATTTGATCTGCAATCTACTGTTGCACGAGTAAAGGAGTCGACCTCTCACCTCAAACACCTAAAGATTGGAGTAATGGGCTGTATTGTTAATGGTCCCGGTGAAATGGCTGATGCCGATTATGGATATGTAGGTGCTGAAAAAGGAAAAATATCACTCTATAAAAGACAAGATCTTATAGAGAAAAATATTCCTTCGGAGCAAGCTGTAGAAAGATTAGTAGAACTGATCAAATCTCATGGAGACTGGGTAGAACCCGAAGAAACCGAGGCTTAAGTAAATTATTTTTAATTTGTGTTTTATTATATGTGGTTATTTAACACCCATATTGTGAAAAAGAATTAAGATTTATTCATATTTTTGGGGCATACTAAATAATAAATGTACTTTTGCCGAGCTAAATATTTGATTTATAAAAGGTATTGATGAAATTTGGTTATATCTTACTGGCGTTACTTATTAGTTTTTGCTTCTCTTTGGATCTAAAAGCTCAATGGGACGGACAAGTAAGTCAATATTGGAAAGTTAAAACTTTTTTTAATCCTGCCTTTGCCGCCGAAAAAGATTCGATACAAGCAACCCTTATGCACCGTCAGCAATGGGTAGGAGTAGAACACGCTCCCAAAACATTTATAATGTCGGCAGATATGCCAATCAATTTTTTAGGACGGAAGCATGGTGTAGGAATATTGGCAATGACAGAATCGGTCGGTCTATTTAAGAATGCATCGGTAGGCGGACAGTACGTATATAAAAAACGTTGGAAGAAAAATGTCCTTAATGTAGGTGTACAAGTAGGATTTACAAGTATTGGCTTTGATGCCTCAGGAATACGTATTCCTGAGGGTCAAAAAGGCGAGATGGGAGATATACCTTCGGCTACAGAGCAGACAAAGGTTTTTGATGGCAACATCGGACTGGCGTGGGTGGCACCCAAGTATTATATAGGAGTGTCGTCAACACATATCACCGAACCTAGTTTTGAAATTGATGAAGGTGGCTCGACATCCATCGCTAGAATATACTATTTTACAGCAGGATATAATATAAGATTACGCAATCCGATGTATGAACTGCAACCTTCGGTATTGGTAAAAACCGATAATGTGGTTGTAAAATACGATGTAACAGCAAGAGTTGTGTACAATAAGATGTTTAACGGAGGCGTAACTTGGAGAAAAGACGATGGTTTTGTATTTTTGCTGGGAATAAATATCTTTGGTATAGATGCAGGATATGCTTATGACCTTTCAAATTCCGATATAGCGAAAGCCAGTGGAGGAAGTCATGAGTTTTTTGTCCGTTATGCCATGCCTATCAAACTTACAAAAAGTGGACAAAACAGTCACAAAAGTGTGAGAATACTTTAGTGATTATAACTAATACAGAAACAAGACTTTTATGACAAAGAGATCCGGACTCTCAATAAATTATATGAAGAATTTACTTTTTGCATCTATCGCCGTCCTGATGCTTACGACCTCTTGCGGGAAACCGGGAGGTGCGGGAAGCGTAGGAGGTGAACTGGTAGGCATCGGAAGTTCATCATGGGCAGAATCCAGTCCTTATGGAATGGTTCTGGTTTCACGTGGTTCTATTGCTATGGGACCTGCCGACAGTGACTCTTTATGGGGTATAACTGCCAACGCCAAAGGAGTATCGGTTGATGCTTTCTGGATGGACGACACAGAGATAACGAACTCCGAATACCGTCAGTTTGTATATTGGGTACGTGACTCCATTCTTCGCGAACGTTTGGCTGACCCTGCATTCGGAGGTGATGAAACTTACAAAATTACAGAAGATCGTTATGGAGACCCTGTAAAGCCATACCTCAATTGGAAAAGACCAATCCCTAAACGTCCTAATGAAGACGAAGAACGTGCGATATTGAGTTTGACCGAAGTAAATCCTATCACAGGAGAAAGAGGTCTTGATCCCGAACAATTTAATTTCAGATACGAATGGTTTGATCATACAGAAGCTGCAAAACGCCGCAATAGATTAAACCCTGCTCAACGTGTTTTGAATACTGATATACAGGTCGATCCTAACGAAATGATTATGATTTCTAAGGATACTGCTTTTCTTGATGAAAACGGAAAACCTGTTAATATGACAATCAACCGTCCCCTTAGTTCGTTATTCGATTTCCTAAATACCAAAATCGTTAACATTTACCCCGATACAACTGTTTGGGTGAACGATTTTAACAATGCGTATAACGAGCCTTATATGCGTATGTATTTCTCTCATTCGGGTTATAATGACTATCCGGTAGTAGGTGTAACTTGGGAGCAAGCTACAGCATTTTGCGAATGGAGAACCATGTTCTTTAAAATGGGAATGGGAACCAGAGGACGTAGTATAGAACCTTATAGACTACCAACCGAAGGCGAATGGGAATTTGCTGCCAGAAGTGGAAAATCAGAAAACAAGTATCCTTGGGATTCCGAAAGTACTCAATCCGAAAAAGGATGCTTTATGGCCAACTTCAAACCGGGAGAAGGTAATTATACTAAAGACGGTAATCTTATAACCTCTCGTGTGGGTAGCTATTCACCCAATGCATTTGGTTTGTACGATATGGCTGGAAATGTCTCTGAATGGACATCTACAACTTACAACGAAGCCGGAAGTAAAGTAATGAATGATCTTAATCCTCAATATAGATACAACGCAGCCATAGAAGACCCTTATGCCGCTAAGAAAAAGGTTATAAAAGGAGGTTCATGGAAAGATGTAGGTAGGTTTATTCGTGGTGATATGAGAGATTCTGAATTTCAGAATCAGCCTCGTTCCTACATCGGATTCCGCTGTGTGAGAACTCAAATAGGATTTGCCAGATCAAAAAGATAATAAGGTTTCATACCTGTTTATTACTTGATCAACTATAACAGAAATAAACTGTTATAATTTAAATACATAACTAAATACTTTCTTTTGCTTAAAAACAGTACAACCATGGGTAAAAAGTACAGACGATATAAAAACTTTCTTGAAAAATATTTAGACAGTAACAACGGTAAACGCTTCTTCAATGTCGTTTATAGTGTAGGTGCTGCTATCGTTATTCTGGGTGCGATGTTCAAGATTCTTCACCTTCCTTTCGGTAATCAGATGCTTATGTTCGGTATGATAACCGAGGCTATTGTATTCTTATTGTCGGCATTCGAAAAACCTGCTAAGGAATACAAATGGGAAGAAGTGTATCCTGCTTTGGTGGATGAAGAGGGTTTTATCCCAAAAGCCGAAAGAGCACAAATACAACAACAAAGTGGACCAGCTATACAACAAACATCTACACCTTCACAACAAGGAGGCAACGGAGGCTCTACTAACAATAGTGGCAGAAGTAATGCTGTAAACTCGGGTAATTCTGTTAATAATAATAACAACAATAACACCGGTAACAACAATATGCCTCAAAGTGGTAATAGTGGCGGTGGAAATAGTGGTGGAAATAATAACTATGGAGGAGGAAACTCAGGTGGCGGCACAACTATAATAGGTGGTGGCGGTACTGTTTCTTCGGGAACTTCTTCAAACGCATCCGGAGGAAATCAATATGCACCAGCAGGTTCAAGCACGGGCGGAGGATCAGTATCCGGCGGTACAATAGTTACTGGTGGGGCTGTGGTTCTTGATGGAGCCAATGTTGTGGAAGCTTCTGCAAAGTATGTTGATCAAATGTCTCACATGTCTGATAACATGGCTAAGTTTGCACAAGTAACCGAGTCGTTGGGTAAAATATCTGAGTCTCTGTTAGGTTCATTCCAAACCATTATAGATAATTCGGATGGCATCGGAACAAATACTCAAGGATATGTTACTCAAATGGAAACTCTCAATCGTAATATTTCGGGATTAAATACTATATACGAAATACAGTTGAAGGGAGTAAGTGGTCAGATTCATACAATCGAAGAGATTAATGCAGGCTTAGACCGTATCAAAAAATTATACGGAGGATCGCTTGTAGATAGCTCTATATTTAAAAACGAAACAGAAAAAATGGCTCAGCAACTTACCGAACTGAACAAGGTATATGCACGTTTGCTGCAAGCTATGACTAGTAACATGAATATGGGCGGAGGCTTTAATCCTAATACAATAGGTAACGATCCTCAACCTTGATAATGTCAACAACATTATTTCAACATTTTATGGCTTTGATTATCTCAGGTAATCAGAGCAAAACAAAGCAATAAAAAGGTCTAAGACCTTATTTATATTTCACACAACAAAGAATATTCGTTCTATAACAATATTATATGGCTTCAACTAATCCAAGGTCTCCAAGACAAAAAATGATAAACCTGATGTATCTGGTTTTTATCGCTATGCTTGCTATCAACTTACCCGAAGAGGTACTTGATGGCTTCGACATGGTAGACGAAGGATTGAACCAAACTATAAAAAGTTCGGAGGCTCAAAACCAACTCGTTTTTAATAGCCTCACAGATATAAACAACCAGAATCCCGTAAAAGCAGAACAATGGTATCTTCCTGCTGCTCAATTTTCACAACAATCAGATCTATTATATAACCATATTCAAGACTTAAAGACCCGTATTGTAAAAAAAGCTGACGGAGAAAAAGGGGATTTGAATAATATAATCAACCGAGAAAATATTGATGCCTCAACCGATATCATGCTGGTAGGTATAGATAATGAGGCTAAAAAGCTAAAATCATCAATAGATCTATATCGTGAACAAGCTATCAATCTAATCACTGGAACATCCAGAAAAGATATTATAAAAAGCAGACTTAACACAGATAATCCGAAAAGGGGTAATCTGGACAATAAAAACTGGGAAGAAGCATTATTCGAACAAATGCCTACTTCAGTTACAGTTACTATGCTAACTAAAATACAAAGCGATATACGTGCCACACAAGGCGAAGTATTAGCTGACCTTTATAATCAGATAGGAGCAAAAGATTTTCGTGTAAATAGTTTACAAGCAGAAGTTGTTCCCAAATCAGAGTTTATAATGGAGGGAGGAACATACGAAGGTCGTGTAGTACTTACCGCAATAGATACTACGAAACGTCCAACATTCAGTTTACCCTCGATTAATGCGAATGGTGAATTTAAAATTGGAGCAGGAGGCGTTGGTATCAATAAAGTATTCTCAGGGATGGTTACGCTCAGTACACCCGATGGAGAGGTTATTACCCGTCCGTTTAAAAGCGAATACCACGTTGTACCACGTATGACTACTATACAAGTAGCCGAGGCGAATGTATTGTATCAGGGAGAAGATAATAAGCTCACGATATCCGTTCCGGGTATGTCGAACGATCAGCTACGTGTTACTGCAACTAACGGAGCGATTACTAAATCGGGACAGAACTGGATTGCTAAACCTGCAAAAGCGGGAACCAATATGAAAATATCAGTATTTAACGGAGCTACTTTTGTAAGCGATCAGGAATTCAGAGTACGTCTCCTACCCGACCCTACTCCGTACATAGAATATGCCGATGCTGATGGAAACATGAAAAGATATAAAGGAGGTAGAATCTCTAAATCGGTTATCGTAAATGCTACCGGAGTAAAAGCATCTATTGATGACGGATTATTGGATAGACAATTTGCTGTATTGAAATTTACTACTGTACTTATTGACGCCATGGGAAATGCTGTCCGCGAAGTATCTGATGGAAGTAATTTCTCTGAAAGACAAAAAACTCAGATCAGACAATTGGCGAGAGGAAAAACCTTTTTTATAACTGAGGTAAAAGTAAGAGGAAAAGACGGTGTAGAAAGAGACCTCACAGCTATTGAGGTAAGGATTAACTAAAGTTGCAAACCTTTTATTGTTTCGGCTGGATATAATAACCAGAATTAGCGAAATTTTATTTATACAAGAAGGTCGCAGACCTTAAAGACAGGAATTCGATTAGAACAAAAATATATGAAAAGATTATTTCTAACAATTACTATAGGGCTATGTGGTTTGCTAATCACTCAGACACTTTCTGCACAAGAGCAGGAGTCGTCGTTGCGTGAGCGTATTGCCAAGCGACAAAATCAGCAGAACAATTCAGGGAAACCTCCATTGACTGTCAGAGCCCAAATAATGAACGAATCGCAAACTCAGGAGATAGATAATGCTCCTTGGATACGTGAGATTTATCGATTTATCGACTTAGAAAAAGAAAAAAATGCAACTCTTTATTATCCTGTAACACCTATTGGAGAGCGTACCAATCTATTTACTTTGATATTCAGACACCTTCAAGATGGAGACATCTCTGTCTATAAATATCAACCATATGGTACTGAAGTTTTCGATGAAGAAAATAGGGAAACTTTTAAAGATGTATTAGAACGTTTCGAAATAATGCATCAACAAGAAAACGGAAAGTATCTTGTGGAAAATGTAGATGTGCCTAGCAACGAAGTATTGGGTTATTATGTAAAAGAAGCTTGGTATTTCGACAAAAATAATTCTATTGTAGATATAAAAACACTGGCTATATGCCCTGTAATTGTCAGACAAGATGATTTTGGTGTTGATAGAAGTCGTTATCCGATGTTCTGGATTCCTTATGAAAACATAAGACCCTATACATCACGTATGCCTATCATGCTATCGAGTCTGAATAATGCAACAACCATGACTATCAACGATTACTTCATCAAACACCTATTTGATGGGACTATCGAGAAAACTACTAATGTGCGTGATCTAACTTTGGCTCAGCAATATCCGGATGAAGCAAAAAGAAAAGAAGCACAAAAGAAAATCGAAGCTCAGTTAAAAGAGTTCAATGCAAATCTTTGGGTGTATAATGATTCTATTGCAGCAAATAATGCAGCCATTCAAGCTAATAACAAAGGTAAAGGACCAAGCATAAAGAATGCTCCAACAGCCAACAGCACAACAAGTACTACCCGAGCAACTGTTCAAAAAGAGGCCAAATCTCAATCGGCTCCTTCACGTAGTATGAGAAACAGAAAGAGAAACTAATGAAAAGAATAAAGACACTTATATTTTCGACAAATAACGAGCATAAACTCGAAGAGGTAAGAGCCAAACTAGGCAAGTACTACGATATATTAAGTCTAAAAGATCTTGGCGACGATACCGATGTTCCAGAAACAGGCGATACATTGGAAGAAAATGCCATGATAAAGGCTGACTATTTGTGGAATACTTATCACAAAAACTGTTTTGCTGATGATACAGGCTTAGAAGTAGAAGCTTTGGATAATGCTCCGGGGGTATATTCTGCAAGGTATGCCGGGGAACACAAAAGCTCAGAAGATAATGTAGCGAAACTACTAAAAGAATTAGAAGGTAAGGACAATCGGAAGGCACGATTCAGAACCGTAATTGCTCTCATTTTAGATGGAAAGCGTTATCTTTTCGAGGGTACAATAGAAGGAGTCATTACAACATCACCAAAAGGAACATCCGGTTTTGGATATGACCCTGTTTTTCAAGCCAACGGATACGATAAAACTTTTGCAGAATTAACCCTTGAAGATAAAAACACAATAAGCCATAGAGCTAAAGCCGTAGAACAATTGGTTTTATTTCTGAGAAAATAAAGTCTCAGACCTTTTGTTATCTATTAAGGATAGCAACCAATTTACTACCTAACACAAACTTGTATGTGGAAATGGAAGAAGGATTTCTTTTATTTTTCGAAAGGCGACAGAATTGCCATTATACTCCTTTTAAATTTGATAGTTATTAGTGGAGGTATTTTTATATACATGAATAAACTTACTTTTACTGATGCCGTCTACCAAGATCAGAACGAAGAAATGCAAAAGGATTTTGTACAATTCGAAAATGATATGGAGCGGATTCCAGCTATTGAAGAGGAAAGATCAGATGAAAATAGAATGCACACTCCCACAAAGTCTCCAAAAACTAATAAACAGAAACTAGAGCTAGGTCAAACTATAGATATTAACTCAGCATCTGCAACCACCCTTATGCGAATCCCCACAATAGGAAATACATTTGCAGAGCGTATAATCGAATATCGCAACTCCTTGGGAGGATTTACTTCTCTTGAGCAATTATACGAGATAAAAGGCTTTACAATTAACAAATTCAGCAAGGTATTACCTTACTTAGTAATGCAAAAGAAACATAAACTGATCCGGATAAACAAAATTCCGGAAGAGCAGCTTATCAGTCACCCCTACTTTGAAGAAAAACAGATACAAACGATTATCGACTTAAGAAAAGTCAATAAGATTAAAGATATCTCAGCTTTATCTGACAACGAAAATTTCAGTTCTAGAGATATCGAACGATTATCTGCTTATTTAAGTTTCGACTAAAGAGATTTTATCTCTTCTCTCTAAAAGTTATTAAGATCTCTGCGTTTAAGACTAAAATAAAAACATAGGATACAACAATTTATCCCCTATGTTCACTAAGAATGATATATAATTTGCATCAAAACAAAACAGGTTGCCATTTACATGACAACCTGTTTTTATATATGATTTCTATTTTCTAGTTACGAAAATTTAGGTTTGCGACCACCTTTACGATGTTCTCTTTTACCTGCATCACCACCACTTCCATAAGAAGGGTTACCACCTTCGCGTCTCTTCGGAGCTCTGTCTCCGCCACTGCCACCGAAAGAAGGTCTTCTGCTACCTTCACGACGTTCTGCTGGAGCACCACCTTGAGCCTCTTCTACCGAAATACGGCGTCCGTTTTGCTCTTGGCCTTTCAATCCGCTGATTACTCGTTGAGCATCACCTTCTGGTACTTCAAAGAATGAGAAGTTTGGAAGTAAATCGATACGACCGATTCTAACTTTTCCAGGAACAAAATCGTTAATCAAGCCCATCAATGTTGCAGGATTAGCATTATCCATGCGTCCTAAATTGATGAATAAACGAGCATATCCTTTTTCAGCTGAACGAGATCCGCCATTGCCTCTTGATTCGAAACGATCTTCTCCTCTTCTGCTATTGCGAGACATACCTCTATCATCACGACTGTTATATCTGTCAGATGGAGCTTCTATTTCGTCTGCTTCACGGTAATAATCGATCAAACGATTAAATTCCATTGAAACAACACGTTTGATAATATCTTCTTTTTCAAGCCATTCTAAACGACGATATATTGAAGGTAAAAGGCGAGCAATTTCGTCCTCGTTTACTTTTACTTTTTCGATCTTATCAGCAAAGCTTAACAATTGTTTTTCGCAGATCTCATCTCCCGAAGGAACTGTAGCTGCTTCAAACTTCTTGTTCATTATTTTTTCGATCTCACGAATTTTTCCTTTTTCTTTTACGTGTGCAATCGCAATCGATATACCTGTTTTTCCGGCACGACCTGTACGACCACTACGGTGGTTATAAGATTCGATATCGTCAGGTAAACCATAATTGATTACGTGAGTCAAGCTATCCACATCCAAACCACGAGCTGCAACGTCTGTTGCAATCAATAATTGGATGTTATGCATACGGAATTTTTGCATTACATAATCACGTTGTGATTGAGAAAGATCTCCGTGTAATGAATCTGCACTATAACCGTCTTGGATCAATTTGTCTGCAATTTCTTGAGTCTCGCGACGAGTACGACAGAAAACGATACCATATATACTTGGATTATAATCGGCAATACGTTTCAATGCAAGATATTTATCTTTCGCATGTACCATGTAATACATATGCTTTACATTGACCGAACCTTCGTTCTTACGACCAATCGTAATATCTTTAGGTTCGCGCATGTATTTTTTCGTAATTTTTGCAATTTCATTAGGCATAGTAGCCGAGAAAAGCAACATAGAACGAGTGTCCGGAACTTTAGAAAGAATCTCGTCGATACTTTCGGTGAATCCCATATTCAACATTTCGTCAGCCTCATCCAATACTACATATTTGATGTTTTCAAGATCAACAGTTCTTCTGTTAATCAAGTCGATAAGACGACCCGGAGTCGCAACAATAACTTGTACGCCACGTCTCAATGTCTTAATTTGGCTGTCAATACTTGAACCTCCATATACAGGAAGTACTCTCAAGTTGTCAATATATTTAGAATAATCAGCAAGATCACCCGCTATCTGCAAACAAAGTTCACGAGTAGGAGCTAATATCAATGCTTGTGGTACATTTTTCTTTACATCTACTTTTTGTAGGAGAGGAAGCCCAAAAGCGGCTGTTTTACCTGTTCCTGTTTGCGCCAATGCTATAACATCTCTAACCTCGTCCAATAAATAAGGAATCACTTCCTCTTGTACGGGCATTGGACTTTCATAACCCATTTCTTCGATCGCTCTACGGATTTCCGGAGCAACACCTAATTCTTCAAATGTCTTCATTAAATATTTTTAGAAAATTTGCTGTGGAAGCAATTATTCTGTCCTCTGCCACCATTTTACATACGACTAAGAAAAGAGAGAAATAATTGATCCCCATGTTTTAATTCATATTCCTATCAGGAAAGCCATCCACTCTCACAAGTTTAAATTTTCCTTCAATTACGTTCTTAACGGAATATAGACCCTTAGCCCTGTTATCTTTGTGATAGATAATTTTGTTTTACGATTCTCTTTGTAGTAAATTGAAAGAATCTTTATTCGTCTAAAACGCTGCAAAGGTAGTAATTTATTTTGATTTACGCATAACTTTGATATATAATCGTATACAGACTCCTAAAATAAGTTATAGGATGAAAAATGATATTCTTTATAATGACATATAATCACCCATGCTATAACTACCAGATCAATAAAAAGATCTGCGACTGAAAAATAGTTGTCAATTTTTCGGTTGCCTGCTTCATTTTCTAATTATATTTTTGAACAAGAAAAAATAGCAACAATGAACAATGATAATATATACTATAAAGCTCTAATCGAGAAAGATAAATCTTTCGAAGGAATATTTATTGTCGGAGTAAAGACAACCGGAATATTTTGCCGACCTACTTGCACCGCCCGTAAACCTAAACAAGAAAATGTAGAATTCTTTGCTACAACCAAAGACGCCATCTTAAAAGGATACAGACCTTGCAAAGTATGCCACCCGATGGAAAACTTAGGAGACACCCCCGAATACATAAATGAGATTATGGAAATGCTTGATAAAAATCCATCCATCAAACTAAAGGATTATGATTTGAGACAGATGGGAATAGAACCAAGTACCATTCGTCGATGGTTTCAGAAAAATCATCAGATTACTTTCCATGCTTATCAAAGGTTGCATAAACTAAATACAGCATTTAAAAAATTCCAAACCGGAACAAGTGTTACAGATACAGCTTTCGATTCAGGGTACGAGTCGCTAAGCGGATTTAATGAGTCTTTCAAAAAAGTATTTGGAGTATCTCCTTCAAAAAGTAAGAGTCAAAGTATTGTTGATATAATGCGAATTGAGACTCCATTGGGAACAATGGTTGCTTGTGCCACCGATAAGGGCATCTGTCTCCTAGAATTTACCGACCGGAAAATGCTAGAAACAGAACTAAAACATTTGGCAAAATCTTTAAATGCAACTATCGTACAAGGACACAACCAACATTTTGAATTACTGAAAGAAGAGTTAGCCAAATATTTTGAAGGAAACCTAAAAGAGTTTACCATTCCTCTTGATCCAGTAGGAACCGACTTTCAGAAAGAGGTTTGGCAAATGCTTATGAAAATACCTTATGCAAGTACAGTATCTTACCAGCAACAAGCACAAGCCATTGGCAAACCCGCAGCTGTAAGAGCTGTTGCTAATGCAAATGGTATGAATAAGATTTCTATCATTATCCCCTGTCATAGAGTAATAGGTACAGATGGCTCTCTAACAGGATATGGAGGAGGCTTGTGGCGCAAGAAAAGGTTATTGGATTTGGAGACTAAAAGCTCGTCGCCCCAATAAGAGAATAAAAACATTCATCATTATATTTATAGGCATGCAATAATATTATGTGCCTATAAGATTTATCTACATAACAAAAGAGCTTTACAATCTTAAGAATACCTTATTTTGAACTAATAAATAGAATAGTTGATAAAAAATATCTATTTTTATTTTCTAAATTAAAAATGGTTCGTCTCTACATTCGGCGAAGCACATTATAATTAAATAATTTAACAATAAATAGTTATACTTTACTCAATCATTCAAAATGAAAAAGATCTTTCTATCAGCTTTACTACTAGCATCTATAAGCACTTCTGTAGTGTATGCGAAAAAAAACAAAAAAGAAGCGGTTAAACAAATAAACCCGGTTTCTTTACAAACAGCAAACGACTCTATTTTATATGCTTATGGAGTAAGCCTTGCCGAGCAAGGTCTTGAACAATATCTGGTACAATTGAACGTAATAACTGATACTACAGCAATAAGCTCAAAGTACAATGCCTTGATAGCTAATGCTGCTACTCCTGAAGAAAAAGTAAGGTTAAATAACGAATTGAGTTCTAAATTAGATTCTGCTCTTGTTAGCAATACTCAAAACATAGAAATGCTTCTTAAAGGTATCGGAGAACGTCTTCAAGCAGCAGAACAAAACTTCGCATATGGCAAAGGTCTGGAAGTTGGTGATCAACTAAATAGAATGACTGCCGAATTTTCGAAACAAGTATTGGGTAATGACGAATCGGTAGAACTAAATAAACAAGCAATTCTGCTAGGTTTAACAAATGCTATTAAAAAAGAACCTATACTTATTGCTAATAGCAACGAAATGGTTCAAAACAGAATAAATGCTCTACAACAAAAAGAGCAAGAAGAAAAGAAACAAGTAAACGCAGAAAAAATTGCAGCAGGAGAGAAATTTATGGCTGAAAACTCAACCAAAGATGGTGTTGTAACTCTGCCTGATGGACTTCAATATAAAGTAATCACACAAGGTACAGGAGCTATTCCTACTGCCGAAGACAAAGTTAAAGTACACTATCACGGAACTTTAACTGACGGAACAGTATTCGACAGCAGTGTAGATCGTGGCGAACCTATCACATTTGGTGTTACACAAGTAATTCCGGGATGGACCCAAGCTCTACAAATGATGCCTGTAGGTTCTAAATGGATGCTTTATATTCCTTACGACCTTGCTTACGGAGACAGAGATGGAGGACCTATACCTGCATACTCGAATCTGATATTTGAAGTAGAACTTCTTGGTATAGAAAAATAAGGTCTCAGACCTTTTTTATAGCTTTAGTAAGGGGTGTATAATTATACACCCTTTGCCAATAAATGAAAGTGATTCTTAAATAGACTCTCTATAGAATCCGAAAAGTTAACTTATTCATCTCAATATAGATACTCATGAAGAAAAGAATTTTTAGTGCACTTGCTTTAAGCTTTGCATTGGTCTGTTCATCATTTAGTCAAACAACAAATGATAAAACATCCGACCCTGCGTATTCTCAGCAAGTACACAAACAGTTTTTAGCAAGAAAGAAATTAGCTGCAAGCCGCAATCAGGCTTTATTTGATGTATTCAATCAAAAACTCACTTCTCAGGAAAAAGAAGCTCTCGAGTTTTTATATGCATATATGCCATTATCGGATCTGGCTGATTACGATGGCGAGTTTTACTTAAATCAGGTACGCACAGCATTTAAAGCTCGCGATTATTTCGATTGGGGTAAAACTATACCCGAAGACGTATTTCGCCACTTTGTATTGGTATACCGAGTAAACAACGAAGATTTAGATAACGCTCGTGAAGTATTCTTCGATGAGCTAAAAGATAGAGTTAAAGGCATGACTATGGAGCAAGCTGCCTTGGAAGTAAACCACTGGTGTCACGAGAAAGTAAACTATCGTGCAACAGACGGACGCACCTCTGCCCCACTCGCTCTGGTACGCACAGCATGGGGACGTTGTGGTGAAGAATCTACTTTCACTACCATGGCAATGCGTTCGGTAGGTATTCCTGCCCGCCAATGTTATACCCCACGTTGGGCACATACCGATGATAATCACGCTTGGGTAGAAGTATGGATAGATGGTAAGTGGAACTATCTGGGTGCTTGCGAACCCGAACCCGAATTGAATGTAGGATGGTTTAGCGGACCTGCCAAAAGAGCCATGATGGTACATACCAATGTATTTGGAGTATATAATGGGAAAGAAGAAAAAAATCTTCAAACAGACCTTTATTCTATCATCAACCTTTTATCTAATTATACAGATACCCGCACAGCTACAGTAAAAGTAGTTAACAAGAATGGCAAAGCGGTAGAAAATGCAACTGTTAAGTTTAATGTATATAACTATGCAGAATTTTACCCGATAACCTCATCTAAAACAACAGCCGATGGTAAAGCATCGGTTATCACCGGAAAGGGAGATGTATTTGTATGGGCAACCGACGGAACTAATTACGGTTATGTAAAATCGGAAGCTAACAGCCCCGAATTAACAATTGTACTAGATAAAACAGCAGGCAAAACTTATGAAGAAACATTCGTGATGAATCCTCCTGTTCCTCAAAAAATAAAAGAACTTTCTTCTGAAAAAATAGCAGCCAATGCTATCCGCCTTGCTTATGAGGATTCAGTGAGAAACGCTTACATGAAAACTTTCATAAACGAAGTAGATGCTCGTAAATTTGCTGCTGACAATGGTTTAAATGCAGATGATACATGGAAATATCTGGAAATGTCGCAAGGTAACTGGCGCGATGTGAAAGATTTCATGCAACAAGAAAAGAACAGTACTTATTTGTTCCCCTATCTGGCTTCGCTTACAGCAAAAGATTTACGCGATACCCCTTACAAATACCTTATAAACCACTTGAGCTTTGGAGAAAAAGGAGGCTTTGAGCCAACTATACCTCAGGATATGGTAGCAGGTTCGGTATTTTCACCACGCATATCAAGAGAACTAATAAGACCTTGGAGAGTTTTCTTAAAATTAAAAATGGATGCTCAATATTCTAAAGAAGAAAGAGCTACTATCGACCAAATTATCAATTACATTAACAGCAATGTTACTCTTGATGATATTCAGAACTATTACAAATGCCCTATTTCTCCTAAAGGGGCTGTTGAACTAGGTCGTGCTGACAAAGACTCACGCAATGCATTATTTGTGGCTATCTGCCGTGCAGAAGGTATTGCTGCCCGTATAGAATCAGCAACATCACGTCCTCAATATTATACTAACGGAGAATGGATCAATGTAAACTTAAATGACGACTCTGAAACACAATATCCAAAAGGGACAATAATATTTAATAATGCAGCGTCTAACATCGTTAAACCTGCTTATTCTACCCATTATACAATAGCCAAATTTGTAGACGGAGATTTTGTAACACTCGATTTTGAAGGTGATGCAGCTCTTAAAACTCTTCCGGGACAAGTTACTATCGACGCAGGATATTATCGCTTAATAGTAGGTAGCCGTGCCAATGACGGATCGGTTACAGTAGAAACTAAATACTTCTCATTGAATGAAGGTGAAACAAAAGCATTAGACATAGTTTTGCCAAAAACAGAAGGTCGCATTCAGGTACAAGGTATTGTAGACATGAACAGCCGCATAACGCTTGCAAACGGAACCGAAACATCTCTGAAAGACATAGCTAATGGTAAAGGTATTATCATCTGTTTTGCAGACCCCGATAAAGAACCAACCAAGCACGTTCTTCAAGACATTCCTAATCAACAAGCTGAATTGAACGAATGGGGCGGAGGAATACTCTTCATTGTACCCGATGATAAGGTTAGTAAAGCTTTTGATGCATCGGTATTCAAGAATTTACCCAACCAATCGGTTTGGGGCGTTGATAACAATCGTGGATTGTTAAATGCTACAACAAATGCCTTACAAATAGAGTTTTCGAACAATTTCCCTTTAACAATTTATTTATCCGACATAGGAGGTATTTTATATTCTTCCGAAGGCTATCAAATTGGCATTCCTGAGAATATATTGAAAACAATAAATGCTGAAGCAGCCACTAAAAATCCATAAGATTTATAGAAAAGCACAGCGTTGTTTTAAATAATCATAAAATAAGAAGGATGAAGGTCATTAAGCTTTCATCCTTCTCTATTTTTTAATAAATTGGCATCCTAGTAGATAACGGAAAGTATGAAATGCCGCCTTTCAGAAACTAGCTGATAGTCGCTTTTACCCTTGGATAGAGAATAAAACGGGTCTGAGACCCTAGAGTTAGTAAACAGAAGCATGATTAAAGATATAACCTCATTTTTTATATTTAGCTCCCTGCTAATTACCACAGGATGTACCAAACATCCTGATATCTATTACTATTGCGATAGGGATAGGGCAGGTAACTATGTTTTAAAGTGGGAGGTATCGCCAACTTCACCGGAAGATAAGATCAAGATATACATGTCGGACAACGATTCTGTATTTTCGGAGCCTCCTGTGATGGAAACTATGGTTAGCGATTATGTAGCACATATACCTGTACAAGACTCATTAACAAGAAAATTCTTCCGTCTAAAAGTAAATAAAACATTTTCGGGTATTATCTCTAATCACGTCTTTAGAATGGATAATATGCAGAATCTGCGTGATTTGGGTGGATATTTTACTAACGAGAAGCAGCAAGTTAGATGGGGTAAAATATTCCGATCAGGAGATTTAGCTGAAATTACAAACAAGGACTACAAGATTATTGAATCTCTGGGTATAAAAACGATTATAGATTTTAGAGATATTGGGGAGTATGAAAATTCGCCCGATTTATATACTGCTCCCAATATGATTCATTTTCCCATAGCTTCGGGTAACAGAGCTTATATAAGAGATAAGATTCTGGATGGAACCTTTTACAGAGGAGATGCCATTCTCTTTACTCAAGATATGTATAGAACTATGATAGAAAAGTATTCGGAAGAATATGCACGTTTCTTTGAGGTTCTTAGCGATAAAAACAATTACCCTATACTTTATCATGGGTTCTTAGGAAAAGACCGTACAGGGCTTGCCAGCTATTTTTTGCTAAGAGCTTTGGGTATACCTAACGATGCGAACGAAGATGATTACCTATTGTCGAATCTATATATCAGCGAACAAATGGTGATGGGTGAAGCCAGATACTTACCCGAACAAATGCAAGAAGCTGCTACTGTGGTGTGCAAAGCCGATATATCTTACTTAAGATATGCAATATCGTGTATGGAGAATAAGAGTGGTTCTGTAGATAAATATATGGAGCAAGAACTTAGATTGACAGAGGCTAAGAAAGAAAAATTAAGAGCCATATTACTCTATAAGTAAGGTGTAGTACGATACCTTTTTGTAATTTTTCTGTTCAACAATAACTACAAGCAATTGATATTCAACACAAATAGAAGTATAGAAAGATAATCGAATTTATTATTTATCTCTGGGAGCCATGATAATCTCTCCATTTCTAAACATTTCAATAATACTCTGCTTATCTTTATTTTCAGATTGAAGAGAACTAATGTGATTTTTCAATTCTTTGATATATTCTTCTCTAAAATAATCAGAAGAATCACTTTCTGCAACAACCGAATGAGTAGCCACATTCTCAGGATAAGGCTTAGTTGCATCCGATACATCAATAAACATATCACCACTACCTGTAAGTAGCCAATGCAAATTTACATTCGGAAAATTTTCCCATATTTTAAGTACATTTTTACAACCTGTATCAGTTCCTTCTTTAATTACTTTCGAAAAGATCTTTCTTGAGACTCCTACCCGATCCTCAAAAGATGTTATATTTTTCGCTTCCAAAGCAATTATCAAAGAATTTAGTCTTTCTCCAAATGTCATAAAATTATTTTTCGTAAAATTTTCACTTTATTTGATTATTGGTGGTAATTTTCCTAAATTTGCATTATCATTAACTTTACATGTTACAAAAGTAACCAAATTCGTGAATATTATGGCAATAGAAAAGAAATACTACTCTTTTACTCCAGGACTCGAACTGCTATCAAAATCTGATTATAGTAAGATTCAAGGTGAGATTATTGATTTTTTAGGATGTTCAAAACAAGACTACTACCGAAAAAGAGCTTGTTACATAAATATTCCTGCTCATATTAAAGAGGGGATCGAATTTATATTCAACAAGTACAATATAAATGACCTCCATAAAATCTGGGAAATAAAAGATTCAGAGAAATGAGATTAACCTATCCATTTTAAAATTTGAGAGACATACTATAGCTATACTTAAGTACAATAAGATGGCTCACTATTTACATGATATTCAACACTCTATATAGGATAAAAATTACTAAAGGAATATCCTTAAAACACAAAACTACTATTTTATGAGATCTCAAATTCAAATCATATACAATGAGGCATCTACTATTGTAGACTCATCTAAGACCTTTATCTCATTCGATCACCGATGTGCAGCAAAAGGCTACCCTATCCCTTGTGAATTATTTTTTAAGCCTGATTATGATGTGATTGATAGTATAGAGTCAACGGGTATAGTAAAGGTTGATTCTGATTTTACACGGTATTCTTCGGACTACGATGTTTATAGGATTCTTTTGGTTCCTCAACCGGGATACTCTGACAAAAAAATGATAAAAATATTCTCAGATCTACTTAGAGAATTAGATCTCATATAATTTTCGACTACTACTTTTTATTTATATATCAATTAATGACAAGAAAAGCTACCCAACGATATTCAGGTAGCTTTTCTTTATATAATTATTATTACGATTATTTCCTGCTTTTTTTTCCTCCAAATAACGATTTGGCAACCTCTCGTACAACAGGAGCAAGCAAAGTTGTAGCCAATGCCCCCCAAAGTTTAGAGCGCTGCTTAGAAGCCTGCTGATCGGCTTTTTCCTGAGCTCGTTGTGCCTTCTCTTGCTCTTTACGAGCCTGTTCATCTATTTTAGCCTGCTCTTTTGCATCTTTTTCCTGCTGAACACTATTAAGACGAGCTAAAAGTATTTCGTAAGCAGATTCTCGATCAATTGTCTCACCATAGTGACGATATAATAGCGACCCCTCTACAAACGCTTTTCTTTCCTCTGCAGTAATAGTCCCTATCTGACCTTCAGGAGGAAGTATAAATGCTCTGTCAACAGGTTGTGGTGCTCCTTTCTCATCAAGGAAAGAAACGAGAGCTTCGCCGGTTTCCAATTCCGAAATAACTTTTTCTGTATCAAATTTAGGATTAGCTCTAAAACTCTGCGCTGCTACCTTCACAGCCTTCTGATCTTTTGGTGTGTATGCCCTTAAGGCATGTTGAATACGATTACCCAATTGAGCTAATATAGAATCGGGTATATCTGCCGGACTCTGGGTAACGAAGTACACCCCTACCCCTTTAGAACGGATAAGTCTTACTACTTGCTCTACTTTATCCACTAATGCTTTAGGAGAATCACTAAATAGCAGATGCGCTTCATCAAAAAAGAATACCAATTTAGGTTTCTCCGGATCTCCTATTTCGGGAAGAACTTCAAATAATTTAGTCATCATCCAAAGTAAAAAAGTTGAATACACTTTAGGTGCATTCATCAATTTATCGGCAGCAAGTATATTAATGACACCTTCATTTCCGTTGGTTTGGATCAAATCATCTAAATTGAGATTAGGTTCTCCAAAAAATTTATCTGCGCCATCTTGTTCCAGTTGAAGTAGGCCTCTTTGTATGGCTCCTATGCTTGCTGTTGATATATTACCATAGTTGGTTGTAAAGGCTGCGCTATTATTACCAACATATTCAATTATCTTCTGTAAATCTTTTAAGTCGATTAACTCCAAAGATTCATCTTTAGCTACTTTAAAAATAAGACTTAAAACAGCACTCTGAGTATCATTAAGTGATAGTAAACGGCTAAAAAGAAGTGCTCCCATATCAGACACAGTTGCACGAACAGGCACTCCCTGTTCACCGAATACGTCCCAAAACTGAACTGGAAATTCCTGAAAATCGAAACCTTTCTCTTTTAAATGATAAGATTCGACTCTCTTTACTACACTTTCTTTATTTCCTCCCGGTTTTGAAACTCCCGATAAATCTCCTTTAATATCGGCAGCAAAAACAGGAACACCCATTCTACTGAATGTTTCTGCCATATTTTGGAGTGTTACGGTTTTACCTGTACCCGTTGCACCCGTAATCAACCCATGGCGGTTAGCCATTTTAGAGTTCAATATAATTTCTTTGCCTTCCGATAGAGCTATTAGCGCGTTTTTATCATTATCAAACATATCTTTGTCGCAATTTGTTATAAATTCTGAATTCAAATTAAATAAATATTCTGAATAAATTCATGAATGAACCAATTATAAAAGCTATCACACTTTATTCCGAAGATTTGTTTGCGTTGCTTTTACTTGCCGATCCATCACAAAACAATATCAATGAATATCTTAATAAATCGTTGATATATGGAGCATACATCAATAACGTATTAATAGGTGTTTATGTTCTTTTCCCTATTAACGAACAAACTATGGAAATAAAAAACATAGCTGTTTCAGAAGACTTTCACAAAAGAGGAATTGGAACCCTTCTATTACACCATGCTAAAGAAGAGACTGTTTCAAAAGGCTATTTACAATTGATAATAGGAACAGCCAATAGTAGTATAAGTCAGCTATCACTCTATCAAAAAAATGGTTTTGAAATATATGAGATAAAAAGAGATTTTTTTACAGAGAATTACAACGAACCCATTTTCGAAAATGGTATTCAAGCCAAACATATGATAATGCTTATGCAAAAAGTAAGCTAAATTGACATTTTTATAGGTTTTTCACATATATTGAATGCAACAATCTATAATTAAATGCATCTAAAAAATAGAAAAGAAAAATAAGGAGGATTTTAGATAATGAAAACAGTAAAATATAGTTTAGTTTTTTTAGTTGGTTTATTTACAACTTTAGCCTTCAACTCATGTACAAATGACGATGGTTATAGTTTAGATAAATACATGGTAGAAATAGCTACGGTTACTCCAATAGATAGTGTTGCCGGAACTTATTATCTAACATTAGACAATGGCGAGACTCTATGGCCCGTTAGCTCAACTTCGTATTTTGTGCCTAAAAATAATCAGAGAGTTATTGTAGACTTCACTTTATTATCTGATAAAATAGGAGAATACGACCACTATGCGAGAATAAATCAAATACAGAATATACTTACTAAAAATGTAGTTGATTTAACTCCCGAAAATAAAGAAGAAATAGGTAATGACCCCATAAAGGTTTTGTCTTTATGGACTGGAGATAACTTTTTAAACATCCGTTATGGATATAATACGGGAGGAGAGAAAGCTCATTTTATTAATCTTGTCAAAAATAAATTAGATGAGACATCTGTATCTAAAGACGGAACGATTACTTTAGAATTCAGACATAATAAAAATGGTGATCCCGAAAAATACGGAGTAAACAACTACGTTGCTTTCGACTTGAAACCTTTTAGAACAGAAAGCAAAGACTCTCTAAAATTTATCATCAAAGTATTAGACTTCGGTGGTGAAACTAAAGAGTACCCGATAACTTATAAATATTAAGAAAGAAACAAATTGCAAATTTATCTGTATGAAATAAGACAGGTATTTTGATAATTACTTTTTGATTTTCCTGAAAAAGAGATCCCTGTGAAGAGATCTCTTTTTTGCATTTAGAGGCGAAAATCATATTGTCTGTTGTACCCTTTATAACCTAAATTGTAATTATATTTTTAAAGTTACAAACTGACTTATTATATTTGTAAGTGTAATAAGAATTTACGATCACAATAAAAGGAGGTCTAAGACCTAAAATATCATTATGAAAAAGGTTATCATTTCATTTGCCATATTATTAGTAGGATTTGCATGTAACAATGCTCAAACTAACGATATATCAACAACAGAGTCGGGAAAAGACTCACTTTCAACAGTAGAGGACAAAAAAGATACAATAGAAACAGACAAGCCATCACAAGAATCATTAGCTAATTACTTTGATAGAGAAGGTGAATGGATTCAGATTAAAAATGCACTTTCTGCCGATCAGGCAGGTATATATGTTTATTTTCAAGCACCCGACGATATTGCCAGAAACCTAAGAGTACGTATTCAATATGGGGATGCCAGTATATACAAATTCACGGTGGACGGAGAATCATACACATATAAAGCAAACCGCTCGAAAGGTTCTGATAACCGATTTGTAGAAGGAGCATCATTAAGTTGGTACGACAATGATGTGAAAAATAAAGATTTAAAATTCTTACAAGCTCTTAGCAGTGGGAAAAACTGTCAGGTGATATTAAACGATGGCTCTTCTTTCACCATAAGCGAACAAACCAAAACAGGGATAAAAAGAACTTTTGATTATTTTGAGGCTATGGACGGATTACTACCTAAAACCAATATGGTGAATATCAGAAGATAAGAGTATCATACCTTTCTCGGATTTAGCATAAAAGCAACACAGTTAGGCATAACTTTACGAATAGATTATTTAGATAAATTTATACATCGAAATATGTCATTAAATAAACTTACAATTATAAAAGTTGGTGGTAAAATAGTTGAAGAAGAAGATACACTTAAGCAACTACTTCTCGATTTTTCTACAATACAAGGCTCAAAAATACTAGTACACGGAGGTGGCAGATCTGCGACCAAATTAGCCGAACGTCTTGGCATAGAAAGTAAAATGGTAGATGGAAGGCGCATCACCGATAGTGAAACTCTACAAGTGGTTACCATGGTATATGGCGGATTGGTTAATAAAAATATTGTAGCAGGCCTACAATCTCTTGGAGTAAATGCTTTGGGATTGACAGGAGCTGATATGGATATAATCCGTTCCGAAAAACGCCCCGTTAAAGACATTGATTATGGCTTTGTGGGTGATGTAAAGAAAGTAAAGGCAGATGTTTTGAAACTTCTGATTGACCAGAATATTGTACCTATTATAGCACCTCTTTCACACGATGGGCAAGGTAATATGCTAAATACTAATGCCGATACTATGGCAGCCGAAACAGCTCAAGCAATGTCGGCATACTATGATGTAAGCCTGGTATATTGCTTCGAAAAGAAAGGTGTATTGATGGATGAGCACGACGATAATAGTGTAATACCACAATTAGACAAGGCTAGCTATCAAAAATATGTAAAGGATGGAATTATACAAGGAGGAATGCTTCCTAAGTTGGAGAATGCTTTCAGATCAATAGAAAAAGGCGTAAGTGAAGTTGTAATCACACAAGCTTCTGAAATTGGAAAAGGAAAAGGAACTACTATTATCTAAAATTTTAGATTTCCTATTGCTTGTGTAAGTATAACAAACATATTTAGTTATTACTTTACTAAGGCACAACATCAAATTCTAATCTCTCACCTATATGAAGTTATTCGCAACTATATTACTAATAGGTTTTACGTTATTTTCATCAAGAAGTATGGCGCAATTTACACAATACTATGGGGGTTAAAATGAAAAATCGAAAGCGCCCATTTTATTAAATGTATTGAAATGCTTATGCGCAAAGGGTTTCGGGTGATTTGTTGTAATTGTAAAGATTAAATAAAAAATCGAAACATGTCGTATTGATGTCATATTCTTGTCATGTTATGATAGAAATTGAGGGGCTTAACAGCCTCTTTTTTTGTTTATAGTGTTTAAATGCTCTAAAACCGCATAAATAAAGGAATTGAAAGCCCTAAATTATACATTTAATAGGCTTATAAATGGTATTTAAACAGCAATTAAACAATTGCTCACAAAACCATAAAAAAAGCTTTATTTGCACTTTGGGCATACGAATGGACATACAAATGCGCATACATAATGCGGTTAATATATAACCTTATGGATATACATAATATCAAATAAATGACATAAAAGCCCTAAAATTGAATCTAACTAACCCCATAAAGCCACTAACGGAATATAACCAATTCAATACATTTGGCTTTTAATCAGATGTTTACATAGATATATCGTACTTTTGGTGAATTTATTTTCCTTTTTAGCTAATTATCACCAATTAGTAATACTTAAAACCGCAACAACTATCGCCCAGTCGTATATCTCGGCGACTGGTAGATCATAAGGTCTAAAACCGTCTATCTCGTTAAAAGATACGCATCTAACATAACCCTCTAAATCTGACGGCATAATCTGTTTTATAATAACACCCTCAGACGTTGACAAGGCGTAAACCTCGCCCCAACGTATGTGTGAGCGGCTTTTCCACAGTTTGCAAGCGATAAGATCGCGATCATTAATACTTCGTTGAGGGTTTTGGTGATTTATCATACTATCACCGCGACCCCGTAAAGAAAAATCATAATTATTAACAAATGGTATTGATAGGCGTTCGCATTCGTCAGCCTTTACAGCTATTGCAAACCCGTTCGGCACGCCTAAAGTAGCATATACAGAGTCAATATAAGGTCTTGGTTTATATTTATCAGATAAGACCTCGCTATCAAATTCAGGTGTAATGTATTTTAAATTATTACTCTCATTTGTATGTTGTTCTTTATCTGATTCATTAAGCATATTACCCTTGCCAGTTAAAAGCCATGTAATATTTAGCTGAGGATAATTATCTACAATATTTGTGATCCACTTACTCTGAATGTCGCTTTTGTTTGTTATTGCTTTTCTTATAAGCCCATTACTTGCACCAATTTTTAGTTCAAATGCTCTTATGCTAATCCTTAGATATTCAACGAACTGCTCTAATCTTTCAACCATAGATATATTATTATTGATATAATTATCTCAATTTATTTTGACAATTGAGAAAACTATCTATATATTTGTATCGTGTTTAACAACAAAGGTAATTAAATAATCAAAATAGTATCGAAAATGGAAACAAATGTAATGACAAACGAACAAATAAAAGACTTGCCAAAGTCTGCAATTGCACGTAAGCATAAATGCAGTGTGCAATATGTACGAAAGATATTACAAGGCGGTGACTATAAGAGTACTTGTGCCGAAAATGTTCGAAAAGATGCAAAAGATATATTAACCATTTTAGAGCGATAATACAATGAAAGCAAAAGACTTAAAAGCGGAAAGTATATATGTGTGCTCAACGCCACAAGGTGATATACATGTTTTGTTTTACGGAATGTCACAAGACAAGTATGTATTTATCCCTTACGATCTGCAAAAGCGGCATTATAATGGTCGACCTAACGGACTCACCGAAAAGGAAGTAAGCAAGCAAATAAAATCAATGGCGCAAGCCTAAATAATAGCAATTCAATTTATTAATTATCAAAATTTTAAATGTATGAAAATTAAGTTATCAGAAAAACAGTGGAAACAAGTAATTGATTCATTAAATGCAAGTGACGATGTCGAAATGCTTGCAACGGCAAAACCTATCGAAAGAATTATCAACAAGATAAACAAAGAGATAGCACCGAAAGAAGTAAAAGCTTCTAGTATTGGCAGAGGTTGGGGTGTAATGATGTTAGATATTGATACTCGCAGCATTTTTGGTTATGATCTTGAATTTTCGACTAACGATGCCGAAATAATAATTAACGCCTTAAATGAAAATATCGAAACAAAACGCGACGAAATCGACGACGAGGTGGTGGCAATAGATGCAAACGATTCAGACGAACCGATCAACGACATCAAAGAGCATTTGTCGGACGCACTCAAAAAAGCTAACGAGGTGGAAAACCTCGAGGCAATCCGTGAAGGGATTGAGGCACAACAAGACGAGCAAAAAGAGAACGAAAAAGACAACAAGATCGTCGAACTGACTGCAAAGGTTGACACTATGCAGATGTCTATAAATGGCAAAAACGGTGAGATTGATCGTTTACGTTCTCGGATTAATGATGCCGATAATTATATCGGCGAATTGAGTCATAGATTAGGAAGATACGAGCCCACGCCACGTATGAGAGGTTGTTCTTGTCCTAGTTGTCGCCCTCCTTTCGATCGTCGCTTCTTATAAGCAATTTAAGCCGCATTTGCGGCGGGTGTGTAGCTCAGTTGGTAGAGCAATAGTGCAAAGCTATTTGTCGGCGGTTCGAATCCGCCCACACTCACAATAGAAAAACGATAATCAATTTAACAATGGAATATTACAACAACATACTAAGTTTTGAGGCGGGGTGGCTGATTGAAAGCGACATCGTTACAAAATACAATTATGATGCACTTGTAAGACGCAATCAATTTCATATTGTGCGCCGTGCAAGTCGTAATACGCCCGCCCTTATTGCTTATGACAGCATGCCTGAGCGTATTAAGAAAGCGATCAAAGAGAAAATAAAAGGCGATCCATACGAACAAATAAAATACAGTGAGTTAGAGGACTTAATCGAGCAAAATGCGGCGGCGTCCGATTTTTTCGAGTCATTCAAACTTAACGACGGTCGGTTTATTCCTAAACAAACCCGCCTTGCCTATTATAATAATGCGATCGTTCTCGAAGCAATCCACAAACTGATAATAAGCAAGCGAGGCAAGCGATGTGCAAAGAGTTCGTACTCATGGGCAACTATCAGCGAGGCGGTGCAAAACCTAGATCGCACCCGATACCCTCACGACTTGCCGTCGAACTTCGAAAGCCTCAAAAAGAAATTTGATAAATACAGAGCCAAAGACGGCGGATATATCACTCTAATACATAAGAACTTTATGAAAGATCGTGCCAATGCTGCAAAGATAAACGACGAGTTTAAAGAAAGTATTTTAATTGAATTACTAGGCGATCCGCGCAATCTTGATAATATGCGAATTGCAAGACTATACAATCAGGTAGCCGAGCCGATGGGCTGGCGTAAAATATCGGGCGATGCGGTTGCGACATACCGCGATAAATACGAACTCGAAACGTATGCGGGTCGCCACGGCTCAGTTGCATTATACAATAACAAGTTGATGCAAGTAAGACGCTCAGCGCCTACAATGCCCCTTTATTATGTGACAATGGACGGTTGGGACGTTGAACTCTTATATCAACGCACCGAAAACGGTCGCACATTTTACCATCACCGTGTTACGGTTGTTGTCGTTCTTGACCCTTGCAAAAAATACCCGATCGGGTATGCAATCGGCACACACGAGACCCCCGAACTTATAAAAGCGGCTTTGCGAAATGCTGCTAAACATAGCGCCGAACTTTTCGGCAAGATGTATCGTTCGCACCAACTACAATCGGATAGATACGCATTTAAAGCCCTTACACCTATTTATGAAGCAATGGCGGTAAAAGTTACGCCAGCCCGTGCAAAGAACGCTAAGGCAAAAATTATTGAGCCTTATTTCAAGTATCTAAATACTGAATATTGCCAACTACAACCGAACTGGTCGGGCTTTGGTGTTACGGCTGATAAAAACAACCAGCCAAACACCGAGTTTTTAAACAAATACAAAACCCGTTTTCCTGATTATGACGGTGTTGTTAAACAAGTTGCAAGTATGATGGAACTTGAACGACAAAGCAAACGCGATGCTTACCTCTCACAATGGGCGAAAGTAAACGAAGCCGACAAAATCGAATTATCATACGAAAGCTATTTACGCACATTCGGCGAACTGACTGGATATAAGAATATGTTGCAAGGTTCGGGTATCAATACCACAATCAAAGGCATCAAACGTGCTTATGAGTGCTTTGATCTGAATTTCAGACGTTACGCCTCGACTCAATGGAATATCGTTTATGATCCTGACGATACCAGCCGAATACTGGCAATGAACGACGACGAGTCATTGCGTTTTGTACTCGAGGACAAATACACTCAGCCGATGGCATTGCGTGACCGTCAGGACGGCGACGCATACGAGTTGAAACGAGTAAGCAATTTTAATGCTCAGGCAATCGAATATATAACCGAAAGCCGTGCACAATCAGCCGATAATGTTCGCGAGCTATTCGAACGTAACCCGCAACTTGATGGCACGCTGGCAAAGATTCTCTTAACAGACAGCACGGGGCAACATAAGAATAACCGAAATATCGGACGTGCAAAAGCAAACGCAATCGAATCGGCTGTATACATACCCGTTGAGACCGAAACAAAATCAATTTACGAAAAATATTAATAATCAGTTAAAAAACCATACAGATATGACACCACAAGAAAAACAAACAATCGTTGATGCTTTAAAAGTGTATTGTGATCGTTACCCAAGCCAAAATAAAGCGGCAAACAGCCTTAAAGACGTTTCAAAATCGACCGTATCAAATATGTTGACGGGCAAACATGATCTTATAACCGAGTCTATGTGGCGCATTGTGGCAAAGCAAATCGGCTTAACAAATAAAGATTGGCAAATCGTACCGACGTCGGTTTATAACGAACTAAACAAGCTATTAAAAGACGCTCAGAGCGATAACGGTGTTTCGGCTATTATCGGTACGGCTGGTTGTGGTAAAAGCGAAACATCAAAACGTTATGTCGCCGACAACAAATGTGCGTATCGTCTTGAATGTTCCGAGTTTTGGAATCGTAAAACCTTTATGCTCGAATTGCTTTCGGTTATGGGTGTTGACTCGTCGGGCTTTACAGTTAACGAAATGATGCAAAAGGTTATACAAACTCTTAAGAGTCAGGAAAACCCGATAATCATACTTGACGAGGCGGACAAACTAAGCGATCAGGTGCTTTACTTCTTTATTACGCTGTATAATAAACTCGAAGATCATTGCGCCATTATATTGCTGGCGACTGCATATCTCGAAAAGCGTATCACTCGCGGCGTTGCTCTCAACAAAAAAGGATATAACGAAATCTTTAGCCGCATTGGTCGCAAGTGTATCGCCCTTGACGGTAACACATACGAGGACATCGCCGCAATATGCTCATTAAACGGTGTCAATGTTCCAAAAAGTATCGAAAAGATCATAAACGACAGCGACAGCGATTTAAGGCGCGTAAAGAAGTTGACGCGTGCCAATATCAAGAAAGACCGAGAAAGCGGCAAATAAACGATCTTAAACAGTATTTAAACGATAATAGCAACGAATGTCAAACCCAAAGAAACCTAAACGCGCCTTGTCGGTCGCCGATGTCTTAAACTACGAACCCAATACGATACCGTTTGAGGGCAAGTGGGGCGAGGCGATCGGCGAACCCGAATTAAAAGGCTCATGGATCATATACGGCGAGTCGGGCGAGGGCAAAACATCGTTTGCAATGCAACTCGGGCGCTATCTATGCTCAATCAACGAGAAATTGTGGTATCGCACCGCTTACAACTCTATCGAAGAGGGTTTGTCGGACTCAATCAAAAAAGCATACATACGCACGGGCATGGCAAACGTTTCGGGTCGCTTTCTATTATTGGATAAAGAGCCGATTGCCGATCTCAAAGAAAGGTTACGCAAAAGGCGATCGCCTGACATTATATTTATTGACTCGGTGCAATATACGGGACTTACCAAAAAAGAATACAAGGAACTAATCGACGAATTTAGTAATAAGCTTTTCATATTCATATCACATGCCGACGGACAGAAACCAAAGGGCGCACTCGCGCAAGATATTTATTACGATGCCTTTGTCTGTATCTGTGTTAAGGGTTTTATCGCTAGTGTGACAAAGAGCCGATACGGTGGCAGTGGCGAGATAGTAGTGAGCGAGAAAAAAGCAAAAGAATATCACGGATGAAAAAAGACGAAAATTTAAAAATAGCAATCAAACGGGCTTATGTGCCCGATCCAAAGAATAGCAAAATTGAGTTACAAAAAATAACAGGCTATTTCTATGAGTATAACGATTTACAGTTTTGTATTTGTTTCGCCGATGGGACATGGTATGCAATTGAGTTGCAAACTGGACATTCCGCCGCAGGGTATGATCCTGAGGTAAACGACACAGATGAATATTGTATTGAGGAAGTAAAGCAGTTAATGGGTCGTCGTGATAAATCAATGTACGACCAATATGTAAATCTAGTAAAAACCAAAATGCGACAAGATGGCTTTAAAATACCATTAAATAAAAAAATACAACCCGATGGCAACAACTAAAACAAACCCGCACGGCTGGTTATTTGCATACTTGCAACCGATCAGCGCCGACGCTCAGGAACTGGCAGAAAATCGCAAGGCACTTGTTAAAGATTATTCGGGGGGTAAGACTGAGAGCTTATCGGAACTGTACAACAAACACCCCCGACTATATGCAAAGATGCGCACGGCATTGTCGACACCAAAAGACAAACGATCTGACGACTCGCTAGACATACACCGCAAAAGATTAATGGCGGCAATATTTGAACGACTCGAAGATCAGGGCATAAAAGGCAAGACTTATGATTATGTAAAAAGTGTTGCATGCAAAGCCGCACAAGTGGATCGGTTCAACGACATACCATTGCCGACCCTCCAATCGCTTTACCGCAAGTTTGGCGAAAAGAATCTAAACAAATACGACGATCAGGTAAAAGAATTAATAAGTACAACGATATGACAATCAAAGAACTTGAAAATAAGATAGAGCAAGCCGAGAAAGCTTTGTTTGCTACTAAAACAATAACGCAATGGGACGCCGCCGTAAGGCATTACAACGCCCTAAAGATAAGATGGTATCAACATACAGGCGAAAGCATTCTTCTAGAGGCTGTAAGTATACCCGAGTACAATTTGTATAAAATCAATTTATAATTAAAATTATGGCAAAAAGAGAGAAAAAAACAGTTTTAACAAACATTTCAGACGCTCAAATGAATGAAGCGTTAACAGTATACGCAAAGGCTGACGCTCAGATCGTAAAGATAACCGCCGATCTTGATCTGGCATTTACTAAACTACGCGATGCCAAAGCCGACGAACTGGCGAAGCTGGACGCTCAAAAAAGCGAAGCATTCGACCTAGTACAGGCTTATGCGATGGAAAATAAAGAAAACCAGTTTTCTAAGAAAAAGAGTTTAGAACTAACGCATGGGGTTATTGGTTTTCGTATCGGTACACCAAAGCTAAAGAATAAAAAGGGGTTTACATGGGCGGCTGTAACTAACCTGTTAAAAGAGTTCTTACCCGCTTATGTTCGTACCGTTGACGAGCCCGCGAAAGATAAGCTACTCGCCGATCGCAACGACGAGGCGGTCGCTCCATTACTGAAAAAGGTCGGCGTTGAAGTAGTACAAGACGAGGCGTTTTATATTGAGCTTAAAAAAGAGACAAACGAGTAATTAATCACCATTTAAACAGTATTTAATTATGGACGAAGAAATAAAAAACAACGGATTAACAATTAGTGAAATTGTCGACGATGTTCACAACACCCTAATTATGGAACTAGAAGATTATGCCGATGATGATTATTTAAAAATACTTCGGGCACTCATAAGCAAACTTAATGATGATGCCGATGCGATAGAGTCTGAAATTAGGTATCATAATAGACAAAAGAAATGACACGAGACCAGCAACTCAAAACCCTAAAGAGTAAAAAGGCGAACAAAGAGCAATTGCGTGAGGCGCTCGCCGCCTCTTTGGGCGTGGCTTATGAGCCAGCGACGAAAGATCAGCAAGAAAACTTATTTACGGAATGTAGATCGGTGTTTTTCAAAGCCTACAAAGATCAAACGGGGCTTGATTATTCTTTCGTCGGTAAGGATGCCAAAGCGTTGACACAAATACTCGAAAAGATCGGTAATATGTCAAGTGATTGGTCGGATCAAGACAAACGAATGACATTTGAGGCACTTGTCATTAATTTGCCTGACTGGTACAAGAAAAACGCTTTCTCTATTTCGGTAATCAATAATAAATTTAACGAAATCGTTGCAAGTATTAAACAAAATGGCAGACAACAACAAACAGGTGGCGACCTCAAAAGTAAACTTGCCGAGCGTTTTAGAGCCCGACAGTCTTAAACGCGAGTTACAACATGTAAGAAGTGTCGGCGATGCTTTGGCGCTTGCCTCAGACCGCGACAAATACCCTAGTTTGGCAGTTATACGCCGCGATCATGGTGCTGAGGTAATCGAAGATTTAATAATGGCGTATTTGGTCGACTTACGAGAAAAGATAAACGCAAAGCGACATTTGACAGACGAACAAATCGAAGAAATCGCGTTCGAGGTTGTGGGCTTGTTTTATCACTTTACTATCGCCGACATACATCTTGTGTTTAAATGGGCAAAGTTGGGTAAATATGGCGAGTTATACGAGTCGATCGACATGCCTAAAGTGATGGGCTGGTTTGATACTTACGACAACGCCCGCACCAACACCGCAACGCAAGAAAGCATTAATAAGTCAGGCACATGGAATGTAGGCGACAACCGCCGCGAGTCTGAGCGCTGGCAACGACATTTTGAAAAAATAGGTAAAAAAGTAAACAAATAATTTATGGTTATAGCAGTAGATTTTGACGGAACATTGCACACTGGCGATTTTCCTAATATCGGCGAAATTGCCGACGGTGCAAAAGAGTGTATGAAGCAATTAAAAAAAGACGGGCATTACCTTACAATATGGACTTGCCGATGCGGTGATAAATTAACCGATGCTGTAAACTGGCTTTTATCTCAGGGTATACCATTCGATCGGATCAATGAACATGACCCCGAAAACCTCGCAAGGTTCGAAAGCAATTCGCGCAAGATATATGCACATCTATATATTGACGATAAGCAAGTAGGCGGTTTGCCATCGTGGGGCGAGATTTACGATTATGTATGTAAAGTTGAAAATGACTATAAACAAAAGCAAAGATGAAAACAAAAAGATCATTAATAGTTATAAATATACTCAGTTTAATAATAGGGCTTGTTTGGTTGCCATTTATGCTAGTCGGTCTAGTGTTGTATTATCTGTCAAAATTAATGCGGGCTATGGGCTTTATATTGATGCTAAAGAAATATAGTGCAAGCAATGAGTTTGCGGGGTTTTGGCAAATATACTCGTCATTCAGAGATTATAAGGTCGGGTTATGAAAAAAGACTTATTAAAGTTGCCGATAAAAGGCGAGTGGTATCGAAAATGTGTATCAGGTGTCAAAAAAGAAGAATATCGCGAAATAAAAGCCCATTACAATGCTAGGCTATTAAATAAAGATGGAACATTCAGAAAATATTTTCATGTTGAACTTATAAACGGATATGGCAAAAAGAGACCCCGTGCATTGTTTGAATGTTTAGGCATTAGAAAAGGTATCGGTGATATTAAGATGGGCGCACCCACTGACGAGGTGTATATTATATCATTAGGGAAAATGGTATATCATACAAAAAACTAAAAAGCCTCTCATACTCTCTCGAATACTTAAGGCTTTGTAAGCGTGGTTGCTACAAAGTTAATTAAAATTCGGGAGTTATGCAAAAAACAGTAATAAAGCGACAAGAAAGCCGACGCGTAAATGCGTTGAAACGTTATGCGATTATACAATCGTTAGTTGCCGAACGTTACGAAGTGGGCAACCAAAGTAAAAGCAAAGCACAAGCCTATCGCCAGCATATCAACAATCTTTACCCTATGGGTGAGCGAACATTTTGGCGAATAATGGGCACGAACGTGCAACAAGAAATTGAAAAAGTTAATCACGGGCAAATGTCCCTTAATTTTGTTAGCTAATGGATAATTCAAAGTATAATTGGGCAGATGTGAGAATTTGCATTGCTGGGCATGAGATTAAAGGTGTTAGAGAAATTAAGTACAAAAAACAAAAACGTAAAAAAATGATATATCATTCAACACAAAACATTACGATCGCAATTGACAAACTTATCGACACAATTGTGGTTATCGGTGATAAGGTAGACGAGAATGCGATCGCACATCAAGTTATCGCAGCATTGAATAAAGCCGTTACAAATGCACATAAAACCGACCCGCGTTTGATGGTGGCATACTGGGGCATGCCTCAGCCGAAAATAAAGAGAGACGATTTAAAAGACTGGGCAAAGGCTTTCGATGCCGCACGCATCCCGATGTCGTGTTTTACTCGTGCATGTGCTGATTTTGTGTCTGCAAGTATCGAAGCGGCAAAAGATCGCGAGGAACGAATCGCCGCAATGCGTAAAGATTTTGATTTGTGGTCTAGATATTATTTTCCGCACTGGTTTGATTGCCGCCCCTTTTCACCTAACGATTTATAATTATAAAGCCTTGACGGTCTCACGATCGTTGAGGCTTTTTTTGTTTAGTTTAAAATAAATATACTAAATTTGAATTTTATTAAAATAATATGAATGAGCAATTAAGAAAAGATATTGAGAGGCAAAGACATAGTGAAATCTTGATATATAGATATAACAGATTAAAACGGTTACCTTATGAACGGTTAAAATCGGCTATTATCGAGGCTCTTTATCTTGAAAGAATATGCAATTTTTTCGGTCGAACAATTAAATAAAATAATATGAGAAAGATTTTAACACTATTTTTATGCCTTTCAGTATTGGGGCTTTATTCTTGCAGTAGCGACGATGATAACGACAATAATGGGGGCGGTACTGGATTAACTGTAAAGGCTCGCGTATTGTATGAAACCGCCGACGCTGTGGGTGTAACTCATCCTGACGCTGGTGCAAAGGTATACTTGCATTATGATTTTGATTTTAAAAATGCAAATGGTTATACCTATCAGGGTAACGGTAATTATGCAAAAGGTACTACTTCCATAACTATCATAGAGCCAGCACAAACAGCCACAATTGACAAAGATGGTAATGTAGTAATAGATCAAAAGTTTAAAGATCGTAAACTTACTATTGTAATTGAAAGTAAATATTATCAAGGTAAGTATACCGAGTTATATTACCCGATGTTCAACGAAAATATAATTTTATCAAACATTTTCAGACCCTAATTAAACAGCTTTTAAACACTGATTAAATAACAAAGCCCCGCAAATAAATGCGAGGCTTTTTTTATATCTATTCTACACTTGCAGCAAGTGAGATTGTCGGTTTTACTTTCGGCTTTTGAGGTACGCACGAAGTATCGGTAAACCCGATTGAAAACGTGATGTCACGCTCATAAATACCGTCGCGTCGTTTGATCCTTTGCATACGTGTTCGGATCGGTGCGGCAAAGCCATTCTTTATAAAATCTTGCCCGTGCAATGCTTTTACAATATCTTCGTAAGCGACCCAACCCTTTTTTGCGTTGTCTTTTTGGTTTTGCGGTGCTTTGTTGCTGGTATTGCTCAGGCGTAATATGTAAAGCTTGACAACAACCGTTAATGTACCTTGTTGCCTTAAATCGCCCGCATCCGTAAATTGCCCGTCTTGTATATCAATTAGTGCACAAGGCATCTTAACGGGCGGCATACCCTCGTAAAATTCCATTTGCCCCCAATCCTCGTCAACTTCTTTTAATGACGGTACATGTGACATTAATTGTACTTGAAAACTCTCTATTATATTATCCATTGTTACTCTAATTAAATAATCGTCTGAAAAAATCGTTTATTGATCGGGGCAAATGCTCGTCGACAATCTCGGTTATTATCTTATCGGTTTCGGGTGATGTTCCGATAAACTGGCGTTGAGGCATAGTTACCGTAAAATCTTTACCCTTTTTCGATGTCCGTTTTATCGTGCCGCCCTCGTTGTGTATTTCCGCATAAGGCACGGACGATTTAAAAACGATCTTCGTGCCTTGTCTTGCCGACGATATGGAGTTGCGCAATAATGAAGTGCGAACCATCAAAGAGCCGCGCGGGTTTGGCTTTTTCACTTCTTGCCACTTCTTATTAAAAAAGGCTTTTCGCTCAAAATTACGATCAAACTCGGCGGTAAGATCGACGCGTATATGTTCAATTATTACATCTATGATCCGTGACATATTACTCGCTGTTTGTTAATGCGTTTACTACTTCTTTATCGTTAAAATACGGGTGAGTCTCAGGAAAAATAACTTTATCTTTGCCCGGATTAAAACGAAACATTGCGCTTGTGTTCTTACCGCCCGCCCCGATGGTATATGTTGCCTTATTACCGAGATCGTTTGCCGTTGTACTGTCTGATACCTCGTATCTGCTTTTTCGCACTTGTAGCACATTGCATCGACATCGCCAGCCATTCGGCGGAAAGAATTTAGACCAAAACGGATCGTCAAGCGGCAAAGTCGTATTGTGCAACAACTGGTGTACATATCGCACACGGTCGTCGTTTGCTGTGCGGTACTGCAAATAATAACGGTCGCCGTATTGTTCGAAGTCCGCCCACTTGCCCGCCATCGTTGCCGATTGTGCGGCAAACTGGTACTCACTTTCGAGATACGCCCGATTGTATGTTTCGTGTATCGCCCGCGTCTCTTTAAAGAACTTCGAAAAAGGTTTTATTTTGCCCGTCTCATCTGTCAGTATATTGGTGAGTTCGCGCAATTCGGCGTATGTCTTACAACCCGAGAACACATATACATTGTCGCGAAAGTGTTGCATCATTGCGGCGGGTATCTCGTAAGCTATGCCGCTTTGTACCGCATTTTGCAAGATGGTGTTAACCTCGTTTACAAATGGTTGTATTTCTTTGTTGCTGAGGTCGTCGGGGGTTATCTCTTTTTTCTTTTTTCGGAATATCCACCGCGCCATTTTATCAAACAGCTTGTCGAGCCGCCCATATTCATTCGCCGACAAAACAATGCGATCGGCGAACCCGCCGCAATCAGTACATTTACAGTTATAATAGTCGTGCAACGTCAGTTTTTCAGGTGTTGCCGCTTGCGCACCTACTGAAAATTTGCACCGCCGTTGTTTTTATTACCGATTACTTTTATACCGAACCTCTCAGTTACAAACTCGGGGTCGACATCCATATAAGCCATTACTTTGGTAGTCATTTCAAAAAGCTTGTCGGTGTCCTCTGCAACTTTAAATTTAAACCGCGAGCTCGTGGCTGGTATCCAGTGTATGCGATATAATGCGGGTATAACAACGCTATTCATGTAGGTTTCTACCATACGTTTATCGGAATCAACCAAACGGTCTAAAATGCCGATACTTATTTTCTCTTTGCTTTCGTTACCGTTCTTGGTGTCCTGACCTATGATCGCGCCCGAAAACAACATGCTTATGTAGTTGTCGCAAAGGTTGATAAGATTGCGGTATACGTCGCCGTTTGTATTTACCGCGTTCGCAAATTCAAACTCTTCCGTCGTGTCGATAATAAACCATGCCGCCGCACCTATATCGCGCATCATATTTTCGGCATTGCTCAACATGGCGGGGTCTTGTGTGTTGGTTTTCAATACGCGGGGCGGTATGCCGTAAATCTCGCAAAGCATAGACCAGCAAGTTTGTGCGAACTTCTTAAACAAAACGTGTGGTACTGCTTTATTAAGTGAGCCGATATGATCGGAATTGAACTCTAATAACCATTTGCCGAACTCGTTTGTATTTCGGTACTCAACAAAATCATTAAAAGCCGTGTCAGGATAATAACGACCAAAGTCGGGCACAACATTTCGGCGATTAATCAGGTCGACCCGCTTAACGCCTCTCTCGCTTGATAATTCGATCAAAGAATTACCGTAATACTCACTATCAAGGATATGAGATATAATGTCTTGCATGACGGGCAAATCGTTTAAAACAGCCGTCAATCTCTCGTCAACCTTACCGTCAGGTGTCAACATTTCAAAGCCCGCCGAAATAGTTTGTTCTTTGCGGTTGTTGATCTGTGAAGTGAGCAAGGCATCACCCGAAATACTGGTATATATATCCTGTAATAGATATTGTTTCGGGTCTAGTGCCAGCGTTGCAAGGTATTGCGCATTGTTCCAGTCGCTAATATCTTTACGTGTCTGCAAAATGGGTTTGCGTACCGTCTTAGGTGCGTATGTCGGTTTGCGGTTTGTGCCCGCAACTGTTTCGGCTGGTTTCTCAGCCGCCAACGTAACAGTTTTTTTATATCGTCTGTTTCTTGACATAATTACTCGTGATTAAATTTGGGGGCTGAGCCGTATCGGAAAACTTTTTTTACATTCGATCCGTCGGGGTCGGGTTGGATCGTGGGCAAGTCGGGTGTTAACGTGGGTGAATCTTTATATTCGCCCAACCCCGCAATTTTCTCGAGTGTTTTAATCACATTGTCGTAACGATCCTTTACGTGTTGATAAATGACATCGAGGTTTGAGAGTTCGCATATGTTATACGCTGCAACGGTTTTGCACATTCTGAGTACCCACGGGTCGCGATCCGATCCAGTGACACCGAAAATTGATTTTACATCGTATATCGGTCGCCCGTCTTGCCATTGCCTTTGATTGCTGGCGGTGAAATAGCTTTTCACTTCAGATACACCCGCAAGAATGCCGTCAGCGATAATCTGCTCGTCACCCTCGGCGATTTCGTCCATTTGATACTCATAGAGTACCGATTTCATTTCGTCGATCTCCAAAAACATAATTTTGATTGTCTAAAAGGTGTTTAAATGCTGATTAATAGCCGCGATTTACCCGTCGTTGCACTCGGTATGTGCCCGCACGTTTGGCGATATTCTCGTCAAGTATCTTGTAACCGCCCTCGATACAGTCGGGCGCATCAATAGCCCCGCGATAAGTAGGCGATACGACCAAAAATTGCTCGCTTACGGTTTGCATTTGCGGGTTGTCTTTTTCGGCTTCGTTGAAGACTAGGAAACCGAGACGGTTTGCGGGTTCGAGTGTGCCCTCGATACGGGTAAACTTATCGGCTTTCTTGCGGGTGTCGGGGCGTATGGGTATCATGTACCCTACTTTGCGACCTATTTCTTTGAAAAGAGGTAAAAAAACTTGCTCGTAAAAAGGGTTTTGTAAGGTGTTGTTTTCAATCCAATATTGCACATAATACCCTTTTGTCAGGCTGTATATGTCGTAAAACCATTGTACAAACTTTGCATTTGTGCATTGCTCGCAAAAGACTTTGATAACGTAAGTTATACCCGCTTTGCGACCAAGTAAGGCAACCACTTTGTAAGAGTTGTTTTTTACATCGCTGTTAGAGGGTGCGGGGTCACTGTATACGATTAGTTGATCCATTTGCGACAATGGCGGCACTTTGCCGAAAGTCAGCTTTTTAAAGACACGCCCCTCGGTTTGCGGGTTGTTGAAATACTCGGTTTGTGCCGACGCAYACGAGATCATACTCAATACGCGGTCGATGTTTTCCTCGCTGTTTTTAGATGCCCACGAACTCACGCCGTTTGTGCGTATGTTTACGATGTCGACCTTGTCGGCTTTCTTCATTAACTCAGTTACGCAACAATACTCGGCGATAATATTACCGCATACGATCACCAGCAAAGGCACATTAACCGCACGGGTGGGTATCAACGCGCCGTTGATCCACTCAACACGCTTGCGTATAATCTCGGGGTTGCGGCAATCCTGATCGGTGTCTATATCATCAATAAGGATCACATCGGGGCGGGCGGCATCGTTTCGCGTACCACGCGGGCTCTGATCCGCACCAACGGCACGAAAAGCTACACCGCAACGGGTCTTAAACTCGGTGTCTCGCCATTTCCATGACTTTTGTTTGCCATAGTCGGCAATAATACGCTGGTTTGTATCAAGGTTTGCGCGGTATGGCTCGAGCAAACGTTTTGCATTATCCTCAGAATTTGAGATAAGCATTACATTTTTCTTTTTGCCCGTCAATGTGAGATGTAAAACTTCCATCATGGTGCGGGTAGACTTGGCGAGCTCTCGCGCCCATGCCCTTGACTCGAACCACTCAGGCGATTTTATAATTCGCTGGCTTGCCCTTTTGTGAAACGGGGCGGGTTCGGCGGTGCAAAAATTGGGAAAGTAATATTTACACCACGACTCAAAATCAGCCTCGAGCCGTTTTATACGCTTTTGCTTGTCTGCATGGCTTTCGGTGCGGTCGATATTGGTTGCTTTGAGTATACCCTCGCGAAAGTCGTCCCATGACGCAATCGCTTGTTTATCTGCAATTGTCGCCATTAGATCAACGATTTAATGTAAGCGTCAAAAACGCCGACTAACTCCTTTGCCTTTTCTACATCATAGCCTTGCACGAATGTGCACACGTTCTTAGAGTACATGACAATCTCGCCGATACTCGCATTATCTTGTAACTTCTTGATAATGCTTTCAAGCTTTGTCATTTGGTCGATCTCGGCGGTTGTCGGGTATGCGTCGTTTGTAGACTCTCGGCTTTCGATCTTTTCCTCAATACTTTTTAAATACCCTTTGTATTTTGCGATCCGTTTCTCCTTTGAACTTTTTGTGCTTTCGAGTATTACGTCCCAACTCTCAGCCTCAGCCCATCGCATGATTGTGCGAGGTACAACCCCGACAATATCCGCAAGTTGCGTTTGGGTAAACTGACCCGTCATGTAAAGCGATCGGGCTTTAGCTTGCTTGTCGTTTTCCTTTGGTGTTTTTGCCATTAATTAATCATGTGTTAAAAAGAAAGTTACACCAACATGGCATAACTTTTTTGTGGTTAAAGAACTGTGATTATTTAATGCAAAATTCGTCCTTTAAATGCTGATAATAAAAAAGTTATGCCATGATAGCCGACCTTTTTCGACGCCCCGAAATTGCGCCGTTACTTTGTGCTATAATTCAATTTTCACATGGACGAAAAAGAAAAAGACTTCACTATTTCAGATGAAAGTCAGATAAACGATCGCGGGTTTAAAGTTTTGTTGAGTGGCGGCATTTATACCCGCTTTGATGCAAACCCCGTATTGCTTTACGATCATAACACTGAGCATTTAATCGGACGATGGGAAAACCGACGAATCGAAAATGGCAAACTCAAAGCGACACCCGTATTTGATCTTAACGACTCATTTGCAGCCGAAAAAGCACGTAAAGTCGATGAGGGCTTTCTCAGAGGTGCATCAATCGGTATACGCATTTTAAAACTCGAGCAAATCGGTGATGAATATGTGGTGACCGAATGGGAACTAATCGAAGCAAGTATAACGCCCATACCGTCGGATGCTGGTGCGGTGAGGCTTTACAACGAAAAACGCGAGGTATTATCGTTCGAGCAAGTAAAACTCAATTTCAATAACAATCAATCAATTAATCAAATGGCAGACGAAAAAAAGACGGTAATTCTATTATCTGCGTCAACGGTTGCAAGCTTAGGGCTTAAGCCGAATTACGACGATCGCGACATCGAGATCGCAGTCAGAGAAAAAGACGACGAAATCACAAACCTAAAAGCCGAGATCAAAAAGGAAAAAGATGCGAAAATCGCGGCGTATTTATCGGCGGCTCAGGATGCGGGCAAGATCGACGAAAAGACAAAAACAAATTTGTCTAAACTGGCACAAACCGACTTTGATGCGGTAAAAGAATTTATCGACGGTATCGAGTCAAAACCGACTCAATCTCTTAGAGACATGACTCAGCGCACACACTTATCGGGCGACCGTGCGAACTGGAATTATCTACAATGGGCAAAAGAAGACCCGCAAGGTTTAAGCGCCATGCGAGCAAACAGCCCTTGCGAATTTGAACGACTTAAACAAACTCTCTAATTTTTCATACAATGGCAACAGTTTTTAAATCAATTTTTACTAGCGTTATTCTTGCTCTTTTCTATCCGAATGCCGAATGGTTGCAAGAACTTACCGACATGGATCACATGGTCGACAACAACACGATTAATCTCGCTGAGGTTGGGGCTGATCCCGAAGTTTTCGAGGACAATGCCGTATGGCCTCTAGTTGCAAAACAGCGAACCGATAAAGGTATCGTTATACCCTTGCACACATACGACACCGAGCCGATACACGTAACCAATGTAGACGAACTCGAAACCAATTACAATAAAGCCGAATCGGTATCGCGCCAGCATATCAATGTATTACGTACAAAGGCGTCTACAAGTGCAGCGTATAACATCGCACCCAATTCGCACACGGCAACAACACCCGTGCTCAAAACCACTGGTGCGCCAAAATTGGACGGAACAAAGGCATTGACATTCGACGACATACTCGACTTACAAACCGCTTTCGACGATGCCGAATTGCCACAAGACGGTCGTGTTATTTTGCTATGCCCTAAACACAAAGCAGACCTTAAGAAAGAAGATAAAAAGCTTTTTAAAGAGATCATGCAAGAAAAAGAGGTATACGGTTTCAAGATATACACTTTCACCCGAAACCCTAAATACAACCCCGCCGACGGAACAAAACAACCTTACGGGGCGGCGTCAGGTAGCGAGTCGTCTATCGCATTCGTTAAGTCTGAGGTTATGCGTGCAATGGGTGACGTAAAAGGCGAACCCGAGTACAATTGGGCATTGTATCGCGGTTGGATTCTCGGTTATCAAATGCGATTTGTAGCAATGCCTTTCAGGGCTTACGGTGTTTCGGCAATATACAGCGACGCCGCATAAACTTTATAAAACACATACAGAGACCGCAAACAGAATAAAACCTACTAAATGCGATTCTTGACTTGCGGGTCTCTGTATCTCTTTTAACATATCAATTCAATATATCACAATCATGGCAGATAACAAGACTAAAAATAAAAGCAATGGTGCACCTGATCCAAAAGATAATACAGAAGTTGCGGGAACTCAGACAGCCGAAAATACAAAGACACAAACCGATAATCAAGGCGAGCAAACGCCGCCGATACAGACCGCAAGCGGTGACACTGGATCGGGCACAAGTGGTGACGGTACACAAGGGAGTGGCGACAGTGCCCAAACAAGCGGCGGCGAAAGTACCAGCGTGGATAATGAGACAGAAAACAAAGGAACTGGCGAGCAAGGGGGTGACAATGGTGGTACGCTAAACGGTACTATTGATATTGAGGTAAAACCCGAGATCAGCCCCGAAAAAGTACGCGAAATAGTCGCCGACGAGTTGTCTCGTGCGCTTTCAATGGCTCAGGCAAATATTGACGAACCAGCCAACGAGCCGAAAGCCGACACCGACAAACGAAATCGTATTGCGGCTACCATTTTCGCTAAAGAAAGCCGATTTACGGCACTGCATTTCACGAGTGACTTTGTGCCGTTTGGTAACGAGAACGATGCAATAAAACACACTCGCTCACTGGCAAACAAAACAATTATCACCATTAAAAAACAATAATACAATGGCAGAATTACCACGCGTAAAAATAGAATACGGAAACGGGGCACTCGGGCAAGCGGTATCAAGTGCCGACGGTTTGCTTTGCCTTGTGGTGGTGGGTGCTAGTGCGGTTGCCGACAAATTCACGTTAGCTAAACATTACCCGTTGCAAAATATCGACGGACTCGAAGCGCTGGGCATAACGCCCGAAAATAACCCGCTTGTGTATAAGATCGTTAAAGACTTTTACACTGAGGCTCAGGACGGCACAAAAACATATATCGTCGGTTATCCGCAAACGCTGGCAATGTCTGACGTGCTCAATAAAGATAATCCGTATTGCCGCAATATTATCGAACTGACAAAAGGCGAAATAAGAGGCTTTGCAGTAACTAAAGTTGCGAGCGAAACCCCGACAATAACGAACGGTCTCGACACCGATCTTGCGGCGGCTATGCTTAACGCACAAGCTTTGGGCAATTGGGCAACCGAGGTTAAAAACGCACCTGTTTTCAGCATCTTAGACGGTTTGTCTTATGCGGGTGATCCTGAGGCTTTGCCCGATCTGAAAACCTTTGCTTACAACCGTGTCGGTGTCGTTATCGGCGATACGTCGATAAGTTCAAAAAATCAGAGTGTCGGTCTTATCGCTGGACGCATCGCGAGTTCACCAGTGCAACGCAATATCGCCCGTGTAAAATCGGGGGCATTAAATGTGCTCGAAATGTATGCGGGTGATAAACCGATCGAACTTGCCGACATCAACACTATACACGGCAAAAGATATTTGACTTTCAGAACATTTACGGGTTTTTCGGGCTATTACGTAGCCGACGACTTACTCGCCTCTAAAGAGACCGACGATTATAACCAAATAACCCGCCGCCGTACAATAGACAAAGCTTTTCGCATTGCTTACCCGACACTTGTCGAGGAACTGGTCGACGAAATACCAGTTAACGAAAACGGCACTATGATCGAAACGTATGCCGCCGCTTTTGAGCAAAAGGTTATCAACGCCATTTCTTTGAACATGAAAGGCGAGCTTTCGGTCGATCCAACCGACGAAAACGACAAGGGTGTAAAATGCGTTGTCGACCGCACTGTTAATGTGCTGGCAACCTCTCAAATCAAAGGGACTTTACGCGTTCGTCCTTTCGGCTATGGCAAATATATCGACGTTCTTTTAGGCTTTACAATAACAGCAAATTAAGGGTTTCAGACTCTTACAAATCATTTTAAAACATATGGCATTAAGCGATCTATTTCTTATAAACGGTCGTGAGTACGAGTGGGGAGATATACGCCTCAACGTCGGCGGCATTGAGATCGAGGGCTTTCGCAATGTAAGTTATAAACCCTCTCAGGAAAAAGATTTTTTGCACGCTAAAGGTCGCAACCCGCGATCAATACAACGAGGTAATAAAACTTACACGGGCTCTCTTACATTCACACAAAGCGAATTAATCGCAATCGAGCGGTCAACTGGCAAATCAATACTCGACCTTAAAGTCGACATCATTGTGGCTTATGTTCCCGACGACTCGAATGTGATTTGTACCGAGGTTGTCAAAGGGGCAGAGTTTACCGATGCCGAGCGAAAGATGGCACAAGGTGACAAGTTTATGGAGATTGAACTCCCTTTCCTTGCATTGGGGCTCGTAACCCTTTAAAACGCATTTAAACAGTATTTAAACAATCAAAAGACAATAATAAAATGGCAAAAGTAAATATACCGAACCCGACACCTGAGCAAATCGAACAATGGAAAAAAGAGTATGCAACAAAAGATAAATGTATACACCGCATTACCTCAGCAAGCGGCAAGGTAGGATATGTACACGATCCCGACCGCAAAACATTATCGCTTGCAATGACACGGATCGCACAAAACAACATTATCGGCGGTGTTGAGGCTATACTCGACAATTGTTGGTTGGGTGGTGATGAAAGCCTTAAAACAAACGATAAATCGTTTATGGGCTTGGCAAATCAAATCGAACAACTCATACAAGCCGAAACCGTTACGCTGGAAAAGCTTTAACGTCAGCCACAATACACGACCCGCAAACTGAATCGTATCGCATTATAGATGCACAAATACGCTATCACTTACATATAGACCCCGACGGGCTGACGAATGACGAATGGGCAATGCACGCCAAAACTCTCGAATGGATCAGAAAACAAGAAGCTGGTAAATGAATAATTTTTATACATATACGATTGAATTGCGAGACAGATTGTCGTCAGCGCTCCGACGCGCTGGCGGTTCTGTTATCGAAACAACCCGACGGGTGCGCGATCTTCGTAATCAGGTGCAAAGCCTCAATAATACACAGCTAAACGGTTTTTCTAGTTCGATAAGAAACGCATTATCGGGCATTCCATTCGCTAATTTACTGACAAACCCGCTTGTCATTGCGGGTGCGGTTGGTGGACGTGCGTTAAAACTGGGTATCGACAACGAAATGAGAAACGCCTCTTTTGAGGTTCTTTTTGGTGGTGAGGGCAACGCAAAAAAAATGGTCGACAGTATATCGGCTTATGCTGCAAAGTCAACATACGGCAAAGAATCGTTAAGCAGTGCCGTGCAAACGATGGCGGGCTTTGGTATGGCACAAGAAAATATAATGCCGAATATGCGTGCGATCGGCGAGATCGCAATGGGTAACAAAGGGCGGTTTGAATCTTTAACGCTTGCGTTCTCTCAGATGTCGGCGACTGGGCAATTAATGGGTCAAGACCTTTTGCAAATGGTAAATGCTGGTTTTAATCCGCTTTTGCAGATGTCTAAAGATACTGGCAAAAGTATTTTGCAGTTAAAAGACGACATGGGTAAGGGTAAGATCAGCACCGATATGGTGACTCAGGCATTTCAGAACGCAACCAAAGAGGGCGGCATGTTTTACGGTATGTCAGAGAAAATGAGTCACACGCTGGGAGGTCAATTTTCTATGGGTATGGCAAATATCAATAATCTGTTACTTGATCTGTATAATATCATACAACCGCTTTTATTGCCAGTAATGAGAGGCTTTAATATGTTGTTGGCTGACTCAACTACATTTTTTGACAGAGTAGGCGAAAAGATCACCAATCTAAGTACAACGGCAAAAGTATTCGGCGGGGTTATGCTTTGGCTTGCAGCAACATTTACAGTTGTCAAAACCGCAACAATGGCGTATGCAGCAATAACAAAGGTAATTACAGCACTGAAAAGTGCGGAGACACTCGCGTGGATCGCAAATAGTCTCGCTATGTGGGCAAACCCTATTACATGGATAGTTGCGGGTATTATCGCTTTGATTGCCGTTATCGCTTTTCTTATTATAAAAGTTGACGGTTGGGGCACGATGTGGGAACATACGATGAATGGTGCAAAATTGATATTTAAGTTATATGTCGATTCAGTTAAATTGTATTTCAATACGATGATAAACGGGTTAATGATCGGACTAAACAAAATTAAAGAGGGCTGGTATCAATTCAAGGAAGCCGTCGGCATCGGTGATAGTGGTGAGAATCAAAGCATGATCGCTCAAATTCAAGCCGATACCGAGCGTCGTAAAAAAGAAATAACAGACGGGGCAAAAGGTTTAATCGAAACGGGTAAACTTGCGGCTGGTGAGTTTAAAAAGGCGGGGCAAAGCCTTTCTTTTAACGATACCTCTCTCGGTGATGTTGTTAACGGTTTGAAAAACAAGATCGGCATATCGACCCCGAGTGTCGCGGGTATGGATTCGTCAACGCTGGGCGGTACTAGCTCAGGTAGTGGCGGCAAAGGGGGCAAAGGGGGTGCAAGTGGTAAGACTGCAAACTCAATCGCAACGGGCGGATCAAAGACAACCCATATAACAATCAATCTCGGCAATTTAGTTCAAACAATGAACGTTACGGCGGGCAATGTCAAAGAGGGCGCGGAAAAGGTACGCGACATTGTCCTCGACGAGTTGTCGCGTGCGCTCACAATGGCTCAGGCAAATGTTTAATCTAATTTACAATAACAGACCTATTACGATACGCGATGCGAGCGACCTTGTCGAAAGCGGGCAAACCGTTTCGCAAGTGATGCCGTTTTCATTGCAAATGCCTGATAACAGTTGGTGGCTTTTACCTTATGAGCCCCTTGTCTCAATCAGTGGTGAGAACATCGTTAAAATGCGCAATGTGGCAAAGTCTACGGGTCGCGGTACTATTAAAGAGCGTTGGTGTGAGGGCGATATTAAAATAAATGTACAAAGCACATTCGTAAACGATGATATGTACACTTACACCGACATCGAAGTGCAAAAACTCAGAGAGGCAATTACGCAAAAACGTGCTATTGGTGTACAGAATGACTTATTGCAATTACTCAACATTAATCAAATCGTCGTGCTGACTTACGACTTGCCGTTTTCCAAAGGCGAAAACGTGCAAAACTGGTCTTTTGAAGCGGTGAGCGACGATAGTTATAATCTTTTTATAGAAGTCAAGTAAATGTTTAGCATGATTTATGACATACGGATAGGCGGCAAATACAGCCTCGCCATGCTCGAGTCGGTCGAGATACACAAGTCGGTCGATCTGCTTACCAGCACGGCGACGGTTGTTGTGCCCGCCGTTGTCTATAATCAGTCATTGGATCACGAGAAATACGTTAAAGTCGGCGACACGATCACAATACAACTCGGTTATGACGATAATCTTGTCACCGAATATGTGGGCTATGTGCAACGAATTGATACAGACGACGACTCTTTGACTTTCAATTGTGAAGACTCCATGTATTTGACACGTAAATCGGTTAAAAATAAACAGTTTTTAAACACGTCGGTAAAAGCGATCGCGCAATATTGTATGTCGGCGATCGGGCTTAAAAACCTCGATTGCACTTATGATATTACTTATCAAAAGTTTGTGATAAACAATGCAAACGCTTTCGATGTGCTTAAGAAGCTAAAGGACGATACAAAGGCAAATATGTACATGATTGGCGATACTTTACACATACACCCGCCATACGTTGAAAAAGGCGGCGATGTGGTTTACGATTTTTCGGTAAATATCGAGAGCTCCGATTTAAAATACCGTAATAAAGACGATCGTAAGTTTGAGGTGCAAGTGAATGGTATCGGCATGGATGGCAAAAAGAAAAAGGTGACAGTCGGCACAACTGGCGGCGAAAAACGAACGGTAACAATAACAAGCCCGATGTCGGATGCCGACCTCAAAAAGAGGGGTGAGTCAGAACTCCAATATCTATCATACGACGGTTACGAGGGTAGTATCACGGGGTGGCTTATACCCTTTGCCGCCCCGACCTATTCGGCAAAGATTATCGACAAAGATTATGAATACAAAACGGGTACATATTACGTGACGGCGGTTACAACAACTTTCAGCGAGTCGGGCGGTGTCCGCAAAGTAGAAATAGGTAAAAAGGTTTCAAACTAATGGATAAAAGAGCAAATATAGCCGAACTGGTCGGGCAACTATTTACGGGTACAAGTTCGGGCAATGCCGTCTTTACGGCAAAGGTTATTGACGTTATCGGTGTGACTTGCAAAATTGACTATGACGGCTTAGAACTCTCAGATGTCCGCTTATTACCGACAACAACCGTCGACAACAATCGTGTATTACTGATACCCCAAAAAGACAGTTATGTGCTGGTAATGGCAGACGGTGGCAACCTGAGCAATTTGTGGGTGGCTCGTGTTGAGACCGTCGAAAAGATCGAGATTACATGCGGCGATATAAGCGTGGTTGTGGATAAAAGCGGCGTAATACTCAACGGCGGTTCACTTGGCGGCATGGTTAAAGTAAAAGACCTTACCAATAAATTGAACGCACTCGAAAATAGTATAAATGCACTTAAAGCGGTTTTCTTGGCATGGATGCCAATATCGCAAGACGGCGGGGCGGCTCTCAAAGGGGCAATAACTCAATGGTCGGGGCAACCGATCACACCGACAAAGCTTGCCGATATTGAAAACAAAAAGGTAAAACAATGAAAGATAGAGGCTTTTTACTGGATAAAGAAACGGGCGACTTTGATATTCGTGTTACCCGTGACAGTGTGGGTATGATAACGGGCGGTCTTACGATCGGTGATGTAACAGAACAAAATCAGAGAAACATCATTTTCATAAACCCCGCCGAAATAAAAGAAGCCCCAACGGTCGGCGTGGGTATTGAGTCGATGCTCAACTCAGACGAAACACTATTGTATAAACACAAGATACGTGAGCAACTGGAAGCCGACGGGCAACGCGTCAGCTATTTGAATATAAAAATTACAAGTGACAACAAAATAGATATACCAATCAATGCAAAATATTGAAAGTAAGCAAGGGCAATGGCTCGGCGATATTGCCGTGCGTGAGTCGGGCGACATATCGGTATTGTTTGAACTAGCCGTAAAAAATAATTTATCACCGACTGAGAGTCTTACAATAGGTTCACGACTGACGCCGCCCGCAATTACAAATAAGCGTGTGATAAACTTTTTAGAAAGAAACAACGTGCAACCCGCAACGTCAGACATAGGATCGTCGCAAGTGGTGGGGCGCGGTATTGGTAACATGACGATTAACGTCAATTTTATTGTGAGTTAAAATGAAAGAAAAATTAAAATTTCAATTGATAGTATCAGCGCTTTTGATAATTGTTGGTTGTGGCTTGCTTATAGCTGGTTTTTGTGTGCCGCCCGTCGGTGTGATCGACAACTCGGTGCTGATTGCTTTTGGTGAAATACTGACGTTTGTCGGTGCGATATTCGGCATTGATTATTCGTATAAATATAAAGTACTTAAACAAGATAACGAAGAAAAAGAAAATGGCGAAAGTTGAATTATTAGCACCCTTTATTTTGAGGCATGAGGGCGGGTTTGTAAACGACCCAGACGATTTGGGCGGCGCTACGAATATGGGTGTAACAATTGGCACATGGCGTCAAGTAGGATATGACAAAGACGGCGACGGTGACATCGACGTCGACGATCTTAAGTTGTTGACAAAGGACGATGTTGTAAACCGAGTACTTAAACCGCATTATTGGGATCGCTGGAAAGCCGACCTAATTAAAAACCAGTCAATCGCAAATATTCTCGTCGATTGGGTTTGGGCATCGGGTAAACATGGCATTGTACGCCCTCAAAAGTTGATCGGCGTTGTTGCTGATGGTATTGTAGGAAAAAAGACACTCGCGGCAATTAATGACTATCAGGATCAAAAGCAATTATTTGAACTGATAAAAGCCGACCGCATACAATATATACATGAGATTGTAAAGGCTCGCCCCGCGAATAAACGTTTTGAGCGAGGTTGGTTAAATCGTATCAATAACATAAAATATGCAGATCAATGAAACATTTCTTTTACATACTCATTTTATGCTTTGCTTTTACTGGTTGTAAATCGCCTAAAAGCGTAACAACCGATACCCGCCAAAAAGTGCAAACGAATATCGAAAAAGATATAACCATGTCGGGCGATTCTGCAATATACGAAGCCATAAGCCGAGCCGTACAAACAGCGATTAGCGAAAAACTTAATATCTCTATCAGACAAAAAAAGTATGACACCGATAAGCCGATAAACCCCGAAACGGGCAAGCCGCCGATAAAAGAAGAAAACGATATTAAACTGACGAAAGAAACCGATACACAAGTTAATGATAGTGTAAATCAAGTAAAAACCAGTACGTCGAGTTCTCAGTCGGTCGATAAAAGCAAGGATAAGACTAAAACGGAAACCATCGAAAAGGTAAAGACCGAAACGGGTCTTTACTGGTGGCAAAAACTGTTTATCTCAATTGGTATAGGTTGTTTCATCGGCTTGGTAATTTGGTTAATCATTAAACTAAAGTAGTATGACAATTGCCGAAATAAAAGCCATAATGACGGGCTCGTATATTGCAGACGAGACTATCAGGCAAAAATATAACTTACAGGACGGTAAAAGCTTTGAGGATCAATTTTCGACGGTGTCACCCGAAAATATAATCTTTTATGTCGTTGCAACATGTATGATCTTGCCGTTTCAAGTGTTCGAGCAATTTATGATCGATTTGCTGGCTTTATTACGGAACAACAAGACTCATACACCCCGATGGTACGCAACACGCGCAAAAGAGTTTCAATTTGGTTATGAACTGGCGGGCGATACAGATCAATACGACAACGACGGTTTGACGCCCGAGCAAATCGAAGTATCGCAGATCGTCAAGTTTGCGGCTGGTGTCGAGGCTGACGATCAAAGCATTTTGTTTGTCAAGGTCGCCCGATCAGTCAATGGTGAAAAGCAACCGTTAACCGACGTGCAATATGCTGCTTTTTATGCTTACATAATGAGAATAAAAGACGCGGGCGTGCGAATAACGATTGTCAATACGCAAGGCGATGATCTTAAACTCAATTTCGATATTTATTATGATCCGTTGATTTTAGACAGTGAGGGCAAGCGGCTCGACGGGACAAACGACACCCCGATACAAGATGCAATAAGGGGCTATATCAGTAATTTGTCTTTTAACGGGCTATACACCAATCAGGCGCTTATTGATGCTTTGCAAGTTGTACAAGGTGTTGAGATTGCCGATTTGAAGCAAGCGGCATCGCGACACGGTAATTATACCGAATTTACACCCATCGTTGCCCGATCCGTTCCGTATGCTGGTTATTACAAGATAACAGATAATAACCTCGTGTTAAACATGATACCGAATGAATAAGAACTATTATAACATAAGTTTCTCGCGGCTGGCTTTGTTGCTTTTGCCGATGCGATGGCGTAAAAATGCTATTGTGGCTTTGATGTCCTCACTCGTGCGCCCTCTCGCCGTATTACATAGCCGTTTTATTAACTATACAAACTCACTCGACACAGACGTTTTATGTCAGGTTTGTTACTTAGAGGGCAGACTCAACGATTTATACGACTATTACGATCGCCGCATTTTTATACGTGATACACCGATAAATTTCGATGATTTTATACTCCATAAAGAGATAACGGGCAAACCTATATTGCTATCAAAAGAGGGCACGGGTGATCCTTATATACTGGTTAGAAATAACATGCTCGGTACAACTATAACCGACTTTGATGTCGTTTTTCCGTATGGTTATAATTTTTCGGACGACGAACTCAAAAAACTAAGATCAATCATTAACAGCAATAAGCTGGCATCTAAAAAATACCGCATAGTTTATGAATAAGGTAAACTTTCTAAATAAAGATAATTTTCCGCTATACAGTGAGGGGCTTGCAAAATTACAGAACGCAATATTTCAAACTGCAAATCTCGCATTGCTTGGCGGTCAAACATATATTTTATCAGGGTGCGACGAAAGCGTCGTAAATAATGTTGCGATGATTGCCGACGGGCTGGTCGTTATCAATGGCGAAACGCTGGAACTTGTCGGGGCTGCAAAAAAGGATAAGATCGCCATTCGCGAGATTAAGACCCCTTTGTCGGCTTTTGGTGTCGAATACCCCGAGTCTTATATTACTCGTTATGTCGAGTTTTCGGCAACTGGTGAGTACAATTGGGATGATTTCGAAAAGATACCAACTAATCAGGAACTATTTACACAAATCAAGAATATAACGGGCGACCCTGCGGGTACAATCAAAGAATGGGCGGGTTTTATCGCTAGAATACCCCGTGATTATATGCTTTGTGATGGTCGTGAGTTGTCGGTTACAGAGTACCCCGAGTTATATGAAAATATCGGCACAATATATGGCGGTGATGGCGTTAACTCTTTTAAAATACCTGATCGCCGACGTCGTGTTTCGGTCGGTTATAGTGGTGATGGTGATTATAACAGTCAGGGAAATATAGGGGGTGAAGAAAAGCACAAGTTAACAGCTAGTGAGTTGCCTAAGCATAACCATACAGATCATAGTAGTACATCTTTTAATAAATTATCGGCGCGTGCTGGTGATATTGATGCCACAAATACGCCTAGTGGGTTAGATGACAAAACCCCCGATGCTGAGTATCGTGTCGGAGGTATGACTACGCCGCAATGGGCAGAGGCAACAATTAAAGCAGTTGGGGATGATGAACCGCACGAAAATCGCCAGCCCTACATTGTGCAAGCGCACATTATAAAAGTGCGTTAAAAACACATTTAAACACTATTTAAACAGCAATCAAATGTCAACACAAGATATACTAACTTTAAAACAAACATTTTCCGATAATAAGGAACCCAACGGGCAAGATTTTGCAAACTTGATCGATTCATTCGATCATAAAAGTGTACCTATTGCGCAAAACCGTGTTTTAGGACTTGCACAATCTTTTCGCGAAAAAGCCGACAAATCAGACCTCGACAATATCGTTGGGGGCATGATAAATAAAGGCGAAGTAGTTAGTGAAGCTTTATTACCAGTCGTCGCACAAAAAGGATGGGCGTATATCGTAACAGCCGAAAAAGACCCTGCATCGGGCTTAAGCTATATATACCAATATGATGGTGTTATGTGGAATAATACCTATCTAACAGCTTATCCGAGCGATGTGCTGGTACAATCAAATATAACCCAACAAATAACAGAAAGCATAACAACTATTCCAGCTAATAAGGCTGTATCTGATGCTTTAGCAAAGAAAAAACTTACCGACCTTATCGCAATATCGGCTTCTATACGTGTAACGTCCAATGCTACACCGTTAGAAACAGGATTTACAGTAGGAATTTTAAGAGCAGGCGGCACAATAGACACCGCCCAAACCGCATGGAAAACGAGTGATTACCTCACATCACCCACACCCAACGGCTATTTATTCATCTCAACGATATTCCCATCCGCTAACGTAGTATTTGCAAACGCAATATTGTTTGACTCCAATAAAAAAGAGATTGATTCAGCCGTCATTATAGGAGATAGATGTATATGTGTACCCTCTGACTATTATGTCAGAATATCAACGTTTACAGCCAATACAGTATATACTACCAGTTCGGCAAATGGTAGTGAGTCGCTAACAAATTCTGTTAAGAGATTAGAGTTTGATATTTCTAAAAAGAAATTAACCGACCTAATCGCAATATCAGCTTCTATACGTGTAACCTCGAACGCTGCATCGTTAGATACAGGCTTTTCGGTTGGTATTCAGCGAGCGGATGGCTCAATAGATGCTACACAGACAGCGTGGAAAACATCCGATTACCTCACATCGCCCACACCCAACGGCTATTTGTTTGTATCAACAGATTTTCCATCCGCCAACATGAGCGTGTTTGCCAACGTGGTACTGTTTGACTCCAATAAAAAAGAGATCGATTCAACCGTAATCATCGGAGACAGGTGTATATGTGTACCCTCTGACTATTATGTGAGAATATCAACGCTTACAGCCAATATGGTTTATGCTACAAGTGCTGGAAATGGTAGTGAGTCGCTAACAACTTCACTTAAAAGATTAGAGGGTGTAGGAGCTACTAAAACTATGTTAGCCGTTGGTACATCTATCACAATAGGCTGTACTTATTTTGTGAATGCCTGCAAGGCGTTGGGGTATAATGCTATTAATAAAGGTATCGGAGCTTCGGGTATATGTATTGCAGGAACGGGCGTATTAGGCACAGGGCGTGACGGCTTGGACTTGTCCGAAACAATAGCCGAAAAAGAAGCCCGTTATGCAGGAAAAGTAACACCTGCACAAATGGAAACATTTAGAAATGCCTCCTACGAACGTGTAATACTGCCTTATCTCGATCAAATAGACGCTATTTTCTTCGATCACGGCTATAACGATCGAAAACAAATCTATGCACAACTGCAAAATGAAGGAACGATTGATTGGAACTCATTAGACCGCACCACATACGTAGGAGCTTTTAACTATTTAATGAATGAGATTCTAAAACGTAAGCCTTATATGAAAATAATCGTTGTAGGCTATCACGAAGATCAAACAGGCGAACTGTTAAAGAGCGGTTTCTATCAAGCTGGCGCAGCTATTTGTAAGATGCAAAAGTTAGTTGCTGAAAAATACGGTTTTCCATTTCTAAATGTAGCCTCACAGGTAGCCTTTGCATGGAATAAATATATTCCCAACAGCAGCACTTTTTTATCTGATTACAATACAGCAAATGGCACTAATTACGTAAATCAGAACCCCGATGCCAATAACAACATATCAATCTTTCAGCGATTCGCCCCTGATGCTGTACATCCTTTTACGGATAAAACGGGAAACTCTAATAAGCGGTTAGATCAAGTGATTATTAGGTTATTGAGGGACGCAGTATAAAAATAGTATTAAATTATGAAAGCAATAAGGGGCGTAGTTGAAGATTGTTTGTGTGCTGTGCTTTAATTATCTTATATTTGTAAGGATCAAATCGGTTTATTTCGATTTGATCCTTACTTTTTTTCGACTTTTCAAATTGAAAATGTCGATTTTTCATTTTCGCGATTATAATACGAAAAAGATTTGATAAACGATGGAACATCGGAAACTCCATTTCGAGTTTTAAAAATTACAGATCAGCGAGATTCTACTTTTCTGCGACAAAAATGTTCTGATATTGAAAATACAGATAATGTAGGTGATCTTAAATTATTAATTGATCGCCTAAAAGCAACTATGGCTTCTGAATCTGGAGTAGGCATTGCTGCACCGCAAGTAGGTATAGCAAGAAATGTATTTCTTTTTACCCGTATCGATCAACCTAATTATCCTGTTACAGTAGCTATAAACCCCAAAATAGTAAAGCATCCTGAAGAAACTATCTGTTTTGAGCGCGATGGTTGTTTATCTATTCCAGGTATCAGTGGAAACTCGATCCGATACCCGTGGGTTGAAGTAGAATACACAGACGAAAACGGAAATCTGGTAAAAGAACGACTAGAAGGATATTCGCGCACAGGTAATTTTACAGCAATTATTTTTCAACATGAATTTGATCACCTACAAGGGATTCTCTTTATAGACAAGCTTTGTCCTGAGGATAAAGAATAATATGATCTTCCATAAACATAAAATAGATTGAAACTTTAGTAATCTATAATTGTTATACTCACCAAAATAGTAAAAGGTCTGAGACCTTACTTTTGTATTACAATATTTCGGGATGTAGCACAGTTGGTAGCGCGCCACGTTCGGGACGTGGAGGCCGGACGTTCGAGTCGTCTCATCCCGACACTATTTTCTACTTTCTTATTGGTTTCTTTACCATAAAACAACATCTGCTACACAAAAAAAGACCGTACACGCTACCCTATTATTAGGGTATAATAATCTTTCGTTTTATATATTTTTCTACTCTACTTTCTATTCATAAAATTTAATTGGCATACTATTCATAAACAATTAGTTTTCTTTTTGTTAGAGGAAGTATCTTTTTTGTCAATTCACAAATTATTTTTAAGTTTACGAAACCTAAATTCTAAGAATCAAATAAGATAATACTATGCTAAACGAAAACGAGAAAATTAAATTTTATAGTGGGGAAAATATTCCTCTTGAACTGCACAAAGTACGCATTGTACAAAAACTGCATTTAGTACCTATCGAACGTCGTCTTGAAGCCCTTTATGAAGGTGGGTTCAATACATTCAGACTTGATACTAAAGATGTATTCTTGGATATGCTTACCGACAGTGGTACCAATGCTATGAGCGACCGTCAATTGGGAGCCATGATGATGGCTGACGATGCGTATGCAGGATCGCAAAGCTTTGTCCGTTTTCAAAAAGCAGTATTGGATGTCTTAGGAAAAAAATACCTGCTACCTGTACATCAGGGACGTGCTGCCGAAAATATAATATCCAATGCTTATGTAAAGAAAGGTAGTGTAGTACCTATGAATTACCACTTTACAACAGCTATGGCACATATAACTCAATACGGTGGACGTATTGAAGAGCTTTTGTACGACGAAGCTTATGTTATTAATAGTAAGCATCCATTTAAAGGAAATATGAATCTTGAGAAACTCGAAGAGTGTATCTTGAAACATACTGCTGCCAGAATTCCATATATTCGCATGGAGGCTTCTACAAACTTAATTGGAGGACAACCGTTTTCAATAGAAAACCTGCGTGGTGTACGTGCTATTGCCGACAAATATGGAATACCTTTAGTATTGGATGCCAGTTTGATTGGAGAAAATGCTTGGTTGGTAAAACAACGTGAGGAGGAATTTAAAGAAGCTTCGATGGCTGATATTTTACTTTGCATGACCGATCTTGCCGATTTGGTCTATTTTTCGGCTCGTAAATTAAGTTCTTCTCGAGGTGGAGGTATTTGTACCAACAACCAAGCTATTTATAAAGAATTAGAGCCCCTGGTACCTCTTTTCGAAGGCTTCCTTACCTATGGAGGTATGTCGGTACGAGAAGTAGAAGCTATTGCAGTAGGATTATACGAAACGCTTGACGAAAGTATGATTTGTCAAAGCCCACAGTTTATAGCTTATCTAGTGAACGCTTTAGAAAGCAAAGGTATTCCTGTAGTTACCCCTCCGGGAGTATTGGGTTGTCACGTAGATGCAATGCAAATATGTGCGCACATTCCTCAATCTCAATATCCGGCAGGAGCATTAGCCGCTGCATTCTTTCTCATTTCGGGTGTACGTGGTATGGAACGAGGATCGGTGTCCAATCAGCGTGACGAATATGGTAATGAAACGTATGCAGATATGGAACTATTGCGCTTGGCTGTTCCGCGCCGAGTATTTACACTGTCGCAAATCAAATATGTTGAAGATCGCCTCACATGGTTGTTTGATAACCGTCACTTAATAGGCGGACTTAAATTTGTTTATGAGCCACCTGTACTCCGCTTCTTTATGGGAGGGCTCGAGCCTATCAACGATTGGCCCCAACAACTAATGGCAAAATTCAGGCAAGACTTTGGAGATAGTCTATAATTGAAGATTAGATATCCTAAAAGCATGCCTTACACAACTTAAGGTATGCTTTTCTCTATTTTATCATTCAAACTATAGATCCGATCAATGCTCTGATTCTATTTTTAATGAATCAGATTTAATTAACATATGGTGTATTCTATTGAATAATTCTTATTTTTGTAGTGTAGACACACTATATAACCCATAATTGATAAATGAATCCCTCTAAAAAGAAAATACTGGAGAATGCATTTAACCTCTTTCTCACCGAAAGTTACAGCTCCGTATCAATGCAACGAATACAAAATGCCTCGGGTGTATCACGAGGAGCAATTTATCATCATTTCAAGAGTAAAGAAGAAATTTTTGAAGAGATTGTAAACGAGTATCTTATACCTGCATTTTCTACCTATTCGATGATTCAGGAAGATGATAAATCGTCTCTACAAAATATGATATATGCATCCATCAAAAGCCGCCAGAGCCATATAAACCTACTCAAAGAAGTAACTTCATTTAAGTTGGTCGATTTTTATTTCTTCAAATTTATTTTTCAGGCTTCGGAACATTGTAAAGACTTTACTGAAAAGATAAATGTATTATCGGAAAAAGAATTCAATGGATGGCGAAATTGTATTCAATTAGCTATGAGAACAGGCGAAATAAGATCGGATATTGATCTTGATTATGTAGCACAATCTTTTATGACAATTCCACTTGGATTGGGTGTTTTTTCGGCTTTCAGTAATTATATTAATATAAATACAAAGGATTTACGAACGGCTTATCTTCGGTTTTACAGTATGCTTAAAAAACCTGGATTTATATAAAATACACATCCTCTGATAAGTTCTCTATTCGATAATCTTAAGAGAGGTTGCTAAGGTTTTAAATTATCAGAATAGATATCCTTCTCTTTCTTCAAATACTCCAAAGGAGATACTACCTCCTACCCTTTTGCATAAATAACAATTTCAGAAAGTTGATTTCGAATTACAAAAATTCGGATACCTGTGTTTTTAATCATACTCCTAAATAAAATCATCACCAAGTTATTAAAATAAATAAGGCATAATTAAATGATTAACTATGCCCTATCTTTTATTAATTATTGGTCGTTATTTATTGTCGTCTTCATCATCTTCCAGCATAGCAGCTATCTCGGCTTCTATTTCTTTGTATCTTGATTCCATAGCAATAAGCTGATCTTTAATATTTCGGAATTTAGCTTCTTGCAATTTGATTTCCTCTTTGTCTTTTTTATTACTTCTAAAAAGTAATACTCCTACTAGTATAAATATTGCAACAATTAAAATAGCTCCTATTCCTAAAAATAAATAATTTTTTACACGTATTTGATCGAATTCTTTGTCTTTCTGTGCCAAAAAGAAGTTTTTATCTGCATCTAACAAGGATAAAGGGCGCTGATTTTTTGCAATCAGTACTTTAATTGAATCTTCCTGTTCTTTATAATGTAATGCTTGCTTATAGTCGCCTGCTTTTTTGAAATAATTAAAGAAATTAGTATAAAAATATTTAAGTGTTTGGTTATCTGTTATTTCAGCCAATTGTTTCTCTGAAAGATTAATATAATATTTAGCTGAATCTAATTGATTTTTAGAATTATACAAGAAAGATAAAGTAAGGTATGCTTTGGTAGAAGTCTTTACATCTGAAGTTTGTAACAGTGACCTATTCAAGTAATATAAAGCTTTATCGTAATCCTTCTTCAAAAAATAGGTATATCCTAAGTTATTGGATAAATCCGCCTTAAATTCATTATTTCCAAGTCTATTTGCTTCTTCAAGTCCTTTTTTAAAATAAATATAAGAGCTATCTATATTTTTAATTTCATCATAAGAGATTCCTATTGAAGTAATAACTTGTAATTTATATATATCTGTTTCTTCTTCTTTATTATAATAATCTAGTGCTTTCTTATAAAAAACAATAGCTGTATCTACAATTCCTTGTTCAAAATATAAATTACCCATAATTTGTAAACTTTTACCTGCTAATGCATTATTACCCGATTGATTGGCATATGTTGTCGCTTGTAAAAAGCATTTTAAAGCTTTATCAGGTATATTTTGGGTACGATATATTCTACCTGCATAATAATGAGCTAATGCTGATTGTTTTGAATTATTTTTCTTCTCAAAATATCGTTTTGCGTCAAAAATCAAAGTATCTTTTGTAATATCCTGCTTCGCTCTTTGTTTTGCTTGTACAGAGGTTACAATATACTGCATATAATTATCCTTATCCATATTTTCAGGATTATGAATGGAATCAAGAAGAATTAAAGCATCGTAAGGACTACTTTCGGCTATATTTTGGGCTTGTCTTAATAAATTGACGGAAGCAGTGTCTTGTTTACAAGAAAAAAATAGACACAAAAAAACTAGTATAAGAAAGCTTGTTAAAATTTTCATTAGTAGAGAGTTTGGTTATAAAGAGAATCTCTTATTAGTCTTTAGTAAAGTCGGGGGGAGTAATAGTATCATTTAATTCTGTCCATGACTGGCTTTTAGTTGACCGAACAGCACTATCAGGATCTTTCATCCCCGCAGTAGCACCTTGATCCATCTCATCTTCGGAACAAGAAGTAAAGGAAATAGTAATGCAACTAAATAAAATGACGGATAAAATTAAGTATTGAAGTTTCATAATAAATTAGATTTGTAAAATGTCTGTGTGTTATAAAGTTCTATTATAAAATACTTTAAAGAATAAAGTAAGCGAAAGATAAAACTTAAAATATAAATCAACAAGAACGAAAATTCATTTAACGAAATAGGGAGAAATAATTATAAAAACAATTATTTCCCCCTACTCTATCTCTTAAAAGTTAAGGATTAATATAAACTATAAAATCAATTGAGCAGATTCTTATATTTTCATGGAATCAATTACCACAAAAGGCACAGTTAACTCAAAATAGCCTTTACGCTCTGCCTCTCTATTTATTAGCTCTTCTATGGCTCCGAAAACTTCAGCTTGTTTGTCTTTGGGAATAATACTTTTCCAACTATCTAAAAAAGCTAATCTTATAAAGTAGTATTGTAACATAGTTGTTCCATCGGCAAAAGTATAGCTAAACTTATCTTCTATAATTCTATTTATCGAGAAGCCATGTTTTTCAATTAGTTGAGTTATTTCGTCCACTGGTTTTCGCATTGTATAAATCTGCTCTCGCATAGTCTTTATTTGTGGCTTCATATTCAATTTATTCAATACAATTTCCATTATATCATAAAACTCAATCATGGTTCTATTTATATTCATGGTTTGAATAAATTGTCCCCCACTCTTCATAATGCGCGAACATTCACTCAATGATTTATCTAAATCGGATACATTATTTAAGCCATTATTACTTGTTATCAAATCAACTGAATGATCGTTAAGAGGTATATTTTCGGCTACACCACGAATAATTTCTACATTTTTTATTCCATAAAAAGCTATTTTCTTTTCAGTCCTTTTAATTGCAGCTTCCCAAGGATCTATCCCGTATACTTTACTTGTATTACCAAATCTCATGGCTAATTCGGTAAGAGGAAATCCTGCTCCAAACCCAATATCAAGAATAGTACTGTGCTTTTTTATTTTTATGTTTTCGAGTAGTTTAATACCAAATGGGGCAGCCCAAAAAGGTAGTTCATCTAATAATTCAACTAGTTCATTCGAATTAAAGTCATAAGTCGTTACAAGGTCCTCATTCATAATTTGTAGAAGTTTAGTAAATATTTATCGCCGTTGTATCCGTAATAATAAGCTAAAAAAAGAACAGCTATATCTTATATATTTAAAATTTAAGATCGTTTTCAAAAGTAAATAAATATTACAATATTGTATCTTTGCCTTGATATTAAGTACAGTAAAATATTTTATTATAAATATTTACTAAAGAAACAATGGGTCAAAGACCTCAAAAAATTCTTCTTTATGCTTCTTTTAGAACCACAACATTGGACAGATTATGAATTAATAGATTCGGGCAATTATGAAAAACTCGAACGGTTTGGAAAACACATACTGGCACGACCCGAACCACAAGCTGTATGGCAAAAAACACTATCGGAACAAGAATGGGAAACGATGGCAGATGCTATTTTCAGACGCGAAAAAGGAAAATCGTCACAAGATGGGAACGAAAGAGGAGAATGGATTCAGAAGAAAGGTATGCCCGATCAGTGGTTTATTAATTATGACTACAAAGAAATGCACCTTAAATTTCGTTTGGGGCTTACTTCTTTCAAACATGTAGGTATATTTCCTGAACAAGCCGAAAATTGGAACTTTATATACGATACTGTAAAGAGCTTCGATATAAACGAACCAAAAGTATTAAATCTCTTTGCCTATACGGGTGGCGCTTCTATTGCCGCTAAAAGTGCAGGAGCTGATGTTACTCATGTAGATTCCGTAAAACAGGTTATCACTTGGTCTCGTGAAAATATGGAGGCTTCGAATCTCGATAATATTAGATGGATTGTTGAAGATGCTCTTAAATTTTGCAGACGAGAAGTAAAACGAGGCAAAAAATACAATGGTATTATTCTCGATCCTCCTGCTTACGGACGTGGACCTGATGGTGAAAGATGGATTCTGGAAGAAAATATAGCTGAACTAATGTCTATCTGCCAAGAGCTTCTAGAAAGCGAAAATTCGTTTCTTATACTCAACCTCTATTCAATGGGATTTTCGTCTGTAATAGCTGAGAATTTAATTAAAAACTACTTTCCTGCTATTAAATCATATCAATACGGAGAGTTATTAATACCTGAAAAATCGGGAAAAAGACTTCCTTTGAGTATATATGCCAGATTCAAAAATTTAAAAGGTTGAGTATTAGATCAGTCTATTTTATATTTAATTTAATACATTGTAATACAATTACTTAAATATTAAATTACTAATACATAGACAATTAATAAAATATAAAAGATGTCAATAAAGTGTTGATAACTGTTGATAAGTTTCTAAAAAATAAAGTTGCAAAGTTGATACTCCAAATTGTATATAAGATATTGATGAAATACAAAATTATTAAGCATAAATCTTTGTTTAAAATATCATGTAGTTATCAACAGCTATTAACAATGAAAAGAAATAAAACTTTTGAACACTCACAGTTATCAACACTCATTTAATAAAGTCTGTAACAAGCAGTGAACCATCATATATAAGTATGCTAAAAAATGTTCATAATTGTATATAAGTCTATATTAATATAACAGTAACTCAAAAAACAAGTAAAAGACGAAATAATAATAAACAGTTTCAACAGGCTATTATTACTACCATATTAGTTTTTAGTTTAAAGAAGAATAAATAATACATAATACAATTGTTGATAACCCTTTTTTGGTTGACTGTTTATTTATAAGTATATTGGTATGAAAAAAATAATTCTAAGTTTATTAGTAATGGGATCGGTCTTTATGATCTCATGTAAAGATTCAACTATGAAAATAGATAAAGCTCAATATTCGGGAAAAGATGTATCTAGCGAAGCATCTATAATAAGAAATAAAGATACCAAGGCTGCCGAATTGCATATTGAAGCTAATGGCAAATGGTTTTTGTATTCGGGAACATCGGTAGATGATATTGATTTTTCGAAACCCATAGCTGAAGGCGAGGGTAGTGGTACTTTTCCTTTGAATGTACCAGACAGTGTTCGCAGTTATTTTCAATTGGTAACTTCGGATGGAAAAGCTATTTTGGCCGAACGTCATCTACCTATGACAGGTGGTTATAATTTTCGTGATTTGGGTGGAATTAAAACTTTGGATGGAAAATTTATTAAATGGGGTAAGATATTTAGATCAGATGATTTACATAATCTGACAGATAATGATATTAAATATCTATCATCGATACCTCTTGTTTCAGTAGTAGATTTCAGATCTCCTGAAGAAATTAAACGTTCACCAGATAGGTTACCTCAGTCTGTAAACAAAGATTATGCTTATTCTATAACACCCGGTAATTTATTGGCTGCTAAGAGTCTGGCAGATTTAAAACAAAGCCAGATGGATAGTGCTATGATGGATATGAATGTCATCTTGGTGACCGATTCTTCTTGCGTAAACAGATATAAAGATTTTTTCACATTGTTACAACAAGAAAAAGATGTTCCTTTGATGTTTCATTGTTCGGCAGGTAAAGATAGAACAGGAATGGGAGCAGCTCTTGTTTTATTTGCACTTGGTGTAGATGAAAATACAATTATTGAAGATTACTTATCTTCTAATATTTATTTGGGTGACAAGTATGCTCAATATATAGCTGGGAATCCTAATTTAAAGCCTTTATTTGAAGTAAAGAGAGAATTTATACAGGCAGGTATCGATCAGATAAAGAAAGACCATGGTACGGTCGAAAATTACTTAACTGGGGTTCTGGGTGTAGATATTCAAAAATTCAGAGAAAAGTATTTATATTAAGATTTTGGGAGTTATATAAACTTACTGGTAAATTCTTTTTAATTATGTTACTTACAAGTTTTTATAAAAAAATTATAGCTTTAATCATTATTCTTATATCGTTTTCGGATTTCGCTTTTTCTCAATCGAAAAGTGAAATAGAAGACTTATTAATAGAGGTTTGTAAAATATCTGACTCTAAGGATATTATAAAAAATGAAGCTGCTTCTAAAATATCCGATTATCAGGAAGAAGCTTTACAAATATTACCAGACTTTTTTATGGACGATTCTAAAACAGACGTCTATTCTAAATGTCTAAAACGTAAATTGAGTAGGGGAGAAGTTGCTATTATTCTTTGTGATAGAATAGAGATTATGCCTTATTTTCAATTGATTGGAATGCAGAACTTTACTTTTTCGTTTTGCGAAAACAATCCTAATTTTATAGAATCTTATTTGGATATTATAAATAAACAATCGATTAAAAAATTCAAAGAAAAATATGTGCTGTGGTTGCACAGTGAAGATAGGAAAGATACCCGTATTTAATTTTTAGTACATCCAAGACCTTTTTGTTATAATTATATACTATGAAAAAACTACTTTATTTAAGCTTATGCTTAGGTTTTCTTTTGTCGTGTAATTCGGGACAGGAAACTATTCATTTTAGAGGTATTTGTGTTGATGATCCTCAAGGTACAGAAGGATTATATAATAGTGAAAGAGGCTTTCGGCTCGAAGTTGCTTTGAATGTAGGAGATGGAAATGCTTCTCATGCCATTGAAGAATTGAGAGAAGAAGTAGCTAAATATGCCTCCGACAGTGTTTCTTTGGTACAAAGCTATTTTTATTTGACCGATTTGGTTGGTAAAGATTTGTCGGAAAAAGACTTCGAAACTATGCAATCTTATTTCGATGAATTGCAAAATTTGGGAATGAAAGCTGTACTTCGTTTTGCTTACGAAAGAGATTTTAATGGAAGAGCTCCTGTAGGACCTACTGAAAAACAAGCACTAGCACATCTTGATCAGTTAAAACCTTTTCTTGAAAAGAATAAAGACCTTATTTTAGTGGTTCAAGCTGGAGTAATAGGAGCATGGGGCGAATGGCATAGTTCGGTTCATGGTTTAGAGAATTCAGATGATACAAAACGCTCTATTTTAGAAAAACTATTAGCTGTAGTTCCCACAGAAAGGAATGTACAGGTAAGAGTACCCGATTATAAAAATCTACTTAAAAATACTCCCGAATTATATAATAGACTTTCATTCCATGATGATTTTATTGTCATTAAAGCTGACAAATGGGATGGAGATATGCATGAAGGAACCAATAATTTCGATCAGATAGTTAAAGAATCTCCTTACCTGGCAGTAGACGGAGAGCTGCCTTGGGGATTTTGGAGTGTAGGTAATGATCCTGATGCACCAACGGCAGGATGGATTATTGATGGACACGAAACTGCACGGCGTTTATTTTTACAGCATTATACTTCTTTGAGTGTTATTCATAACTATAAAGAGAAACACGAGAATACAAAAGATCTGAAAAAATTACCTAAATATTCGATGTTAGTATGGAAAGAAACACCACTTTCCGAAAGCTTTTTAATAGAAAATAAAATGTCTGTATCAGCTAATTATTTTCAGAAAAAAGATGGTTCTGCTGTTGAACGAAATGTATTTGATTATATAAGAGATCACTTAGGATATCGTCTTGAATTACAGGAATTATCGCTTACAAATGGTAAAAATAAAGGAGAGAAAGAAATTTCTTTAAGTCTTATAAATAGGGGATTTTCTACTTTATTTAATGAGCATGATGTTTATTTTGTATTGATAGATGAAGCGGGGGAAGTTACCGAATTTAAAACAGATGCTGATATTTATACATGGCAGCCTTATAATCCGGATGATATAAACCATGCACCTTTAGTACATCAAGTTAAATCAACTATTAAATTGCCTGTAGACTCTAAGGAGGGTAATTATAAACTTGGATTATGGATAGCTGATGGATCGGAAAGATTGAAGTATAACCCTCGGTATGCTATTCGTACTGCTAATGGGGATGTAAATTGGTGGGTATCGAAAGATAAACGATATGGAGTAAATATTTTGACTGATATAAAACTATAATAAATAGGTTGTTATGAGAAAAATAACTTTATTTCTTCTCTTTTTAGTTTCTGCTGTTTCAATGTATTCGCAAACAGTATATGAAACTGATATTAAATTCGAAAAAGATGAGTATTGGTGGGGTGGAGTAGTAGCATTCGGCTCACAAATGCCTTATATAAAACCTGTAAAAGAATTTGATTTGTCTTTACAAAACTATAATAATCAGGTAGTACCTCTTTTTATATCTAATAAAGGAAGATATATTTGGAGCAATTCTCCCTTCAAATTCGAAATAAAAGATAATTCTATAAAGATAAGATCTCTGTATGAAAAAATAGAGGTAGTTGAAGCAGGTAAAACTCTGAAAGAAGCTTATTTGCATGCTTCTCAGAAACATTTTCCCCCGAGTGGTATATTACCCGATTATCTGTTTTTTACAATGCCCCAATACAATACATGGATTGAGTTGACATATAATCAAAATCAAAAAGATATTTTGAACTATGCTCAAAGTATTATTGACAATGGCTTCCCTAAAGGAGTATTAATGATTGATGATAATTGGCAAAAACATTATGGAAATTTTGAATTTAAAGCTGATAAATTTTCAGATCCAAAAGGGATGATTGAAAAGCTTCATTCAATGGGATTTAAAGTAATGCTATGGGTATGTCCGTTTGTAAGTGGCGATAGTCCCGAATACAGAGATTTAATGTCAAAGGGTTATCTTATAAAAAAGAAAGGAACAAATACTCCTGCTATGATTGATTGGTGGAACGGGCAAAGTGCTTGTTATGATCTTACTAATCCTGAGGCTGCTAACTATTTTGTAGCTCAATTAAAGCAGGTACAGCACGAATATGGAGTAGATGGCTTTAAATTTGATGCAGGAGATAATTCGTTTTACAATACTGATTTAATTGATAGCTATAAAAAAGATGCTAAATCGGTAGATCATACTTTAGTATGGGCTGGGGTAGGGCTAGAGTTTCCTTTTAATGAATATCGTGCAGGTTGGAAGATGGGAGGAGAGGCTCTTGTGCAACGTCTTGGCGATAAAGATTATTCGTGGGGTGCAGTAAAGATACTTATACCTGAAATGATTTCCGCAGGGTTGTTGGGTTATGCTTATACTTGTCCTGATATGATTGGTGGAGGTCAATTCGGCTCTTTTATAGGCTTAGATCAGACTAAATTCGATCAGTCATTAATTGTAAGATCGGCTCAGGTACATGCATTGATGCCTATGATGCAATTTTCGGTTGCTCCTTGGCGAATATTAAATAAAGAGAATCTGAATATAGTTCGTAATATGGCTCATTTACATGAAAAGATGGGGAGTTATATCCTTAATCATGCAAAAGAATCTTCTAAAACAGGAGAGCCTATTATTCGTCATATGGAATATTCGTTTCCAAACGAGGGTTTTGCTGAGTGTAAAGATCAATTTATGTTAGGAGATAAATATTTGGTAGCACCTGTTATTTCGTCTGATAATAAGAGAACTGTGAAACTTCCAAAGGGTAAATGGAGAGACGATCTGAGTAAAAATTACAAAGGAGGACAAACAATTTCGTTTGATGTTCCTTTAGACAGGCTTCTATATTTTGAGAAACAGTGAGGGTCGTTATTTATCGTATGCATATTCTTTTAATTCCTCTAATTCTTTTAGTATTTGTAGTTCCCATTCATTTTGTTTTTGGGTATCCCTTGCATAATCAGTGGCTTCATCATATTCTATCCGGCGATTTGTAAATTCTGCCATTGATTTTTGATTTAGCTCTTCAACAAAACGAGTGCCTGATATGGCTTTTTTCTTGTTTTCTTTCAAAGCTTTTCTAAATTGACGAGTGAAGATTTCAGCAATATCAAATATGGTTTGCTGATATAGTAGCGAGGTTGAAACATTCTTATTAGGATTAATCCATGAAGCTGATTTAATCATATAATTGCGAACCTTTTTATTAAAATTCTTAGCTAAAAAACTAAATCCGTTTACACTATAATCTATTGAAAATTGAGCAAATGAAAGCATTTGATCTGTACTTTCTTTTTTGATACCAAAATCGTCAAGAGTTAGCTTTTGGGCTGAACTCCACATTACTATATTTTCATTTTCAGTTTTGTTTTGGGAGAATAAAGAATTAATAGAAAGTAATAAAATTATTAAAATTGAGAATTGTTTTTTTGTCTTTTTCATACAGATTAAGTAATGTAGTAAATACACTGCAGCTTTAATGTTATCAGCTACAAATATATGCTTATTTTTAGGTGTTTAGATAGGTCTCATTAAAAATATAAATTTCATTCTTTTTTGACTATCTTTGTGCCCTTGAATATTAAAAAATTAGAATAAAATAATGGCTCTACAGTGTGGTATAGTAGGACTTCCTAATGTAGGAAAATCTACACTTTTCAATTGTTTATCGAATGCGAAAGCACAATCTGCAAATTTTCCTTTTTGTACAATCGAACCTAATGTGGGTGTGATTACCGTTCCGGACGAACGTTTAAACAAATTGGCAGAATTGGTTAAACCTAATCGTATTTTGCCTACAACTGTAGAGATAGTAGATATTGCAGGATTGGTAAAAGGAGCCAGTAAAGGCGAAGGATTAGGCAATAAATTTTTAGCTAATATACGCGAAACAGATGCTATACTTCATGTACTGCGTTGTTTTGATGATGATAATATTACTCACGTAGATGGGAGTGTAAATCCTGTTCGTGATAAAGAAATAATTGATACGGAATTACAGTTGAAAGATTTGGAAACTGTAACAGCACGTATTCAAAAGGTAGAAAAGCAAGCCAAAACAGGTGGAGATAAGGATGCTAAACGTATGTACGACATTCTTCTTCAGTTCAAAGAAGCTTTAGAACAAGGTAAATCGGCTCGTACTGTTCAGTTTGATAATAAGGAAGACGAAAAGGCTGCAAAAGAATTATACTTATTGACTTACAAACCTGTAATGTACGTTTGTAATGTGGATGAAGCTAGTGCCGTTACTGGTAATAAGTATGTAGAACAAGTACGCGAATCGGTTAAAGAAGAGGATGCACAAATACTTGTTGTAGCTGCTAAAATAGAATCGGAGATTGCAGAATTTGAATCTTACGAAGAGCGTGAAATGTTTCTTTCCGAAATAGGACTTGAAGAATCAGGAGTTGCCCGTCTTATAAAAGCCGCTTATCAACTTTTAGGTCTTCAAACATACTTCACTTGCGGTGTGCAGGAAGTTCGTGCATGGACGTTTATAAAAGGCTTCAAAGCGCCACAATGTGCGGGTGTTATACATACCGATTTCGAAAAAGGATTTATCCGTGCTGAAGTTATCAAATACGAAGACTTTATTGCTTTAGGCTCTGAGGCTGCTGTAAAAGAGGCTGGTAAAATGAGTGTAGAGGGTAAAGAGTATGTTGCTCAGGATGGTGATATTATGCACTTCCGTTTTAATGTATAATAATTAATTTAATGTTTCAATTTTTAGAAATAATAGGATATATAATCATCGGAATAGGTATTATTCTGATGATTACAGGTGGTGTTTTAGCTACCAAAGCCATGTTTTCCGGTAACCAAGATAAACTTAAAACAAACTTAATAAAAGGTCTGAAATACTTTGGACTTTCTATTCCTGTACTTGTTATAGGTTTTGTTATTGGTATTTATGGCTCATCATCTTTATCTCATCAAAAGGTAGCTGATGTTTATGTTTTGACGCAAGAAGATATCAATATTTTAGATAAAAATCCGGATGAATTTACTGAGAAAGATATTATAAAGATTCATCAACTCACGTTTTCACATTTAAGTTCGGAGGATATTGAAAAATATTACGATAAACTGAAAGATGTTTCTATTAAAATTTTGGCTCCTACTTACCCTAAAGATCTTTTTGAAAAAAACTTCAAAGAGACTACTATTTATAAAGACAAATACGGAATTAAAGAGTAATGATTACTGAAGCTTCAAATAAAGATTATCCTGTTTTAGTCAAAATATGGGAAAGTGCCGTTTTGGCTACTCATGATTTTCTTTCTGAGGAAGATTTCTTGTTTTATAAATCCCAATTGCCATTTTATTTTGAGCATGTTTCTTTGTATGTATTTAAAGACGAATCTCTTACAATAAAAGGTTTTCTGGGTGTTTCAGAAGATAATATAGAAATGCTTTTCATAGAAAATGAATCTAGAGGAATGGGAATTGGAAAAAAATTACTTAATTTCGCCATAGATTCTTTAAACTTAAGGAAGGTAGATGTGAATGAACAAAACACACAAGCTCTGAGATTCTACGAACAAAGAGGTTTCATAAAAACAGGCTATGCAGATTGTGATTCTGAAGGAAAAAACTATCCGGTTATTTCTTTAGAACTCTCATAATTAAATATTTATACACTATACATTATCACTAATTAAATAAAATTTATGAAAAAGTTTTTATTAGCAGTGGCTCTATTAGCAACTTGCAGTTTTGCGGCTAATGCACAATTCGGTAAAATTAAGGTGGGTAAAGCTGTAGATGCAGCTACAAAAGGTGTTAAAGCTATGACCCTTAGCGATGCGGAAATTTCTCAATATGCTCAAGAATATATTGATTGATTGGATAGATGCTCATAATCCTGTATGTAGTGTTACTGATACCGATCAAGGTAAAAGAGAAACTGCTGAGCGTTTAGAAAGAATTTCCGCAATGTTTCCCATAGATAATGTAAATGGTAAAAAGCTTGATATTAAAGCACTTTATGTAGTTGATGTAAATGCTTTTGCATGTGCTAACGGAAGTATTCGTGTTTTTGCAGGATTAATGGATATCATGTCAGATGAAGAAATTCTTGCTGTTATGGGACACGAGATTGGTCACGTTGTAAACAATGACTCTAAAGACGCTTTTAAAACGGCTCTATTAACGTCTGCTCTTAAAGATGCAGTAGGTTCTACCGGAAACGCTGCAGCTGCTCTAACGGACTCTCAATTGGGTTCTTTGGGTGAAGCATTAACTAATGCTCAATTCTCTCAAAAACAAGAATCTTCGGCTGATGACTATGCATATAATTTATTGAAACAAGCTAATAAAGATCCTCATGCAATGGCTCAGTCTTTAGGTGTTTTGTTGAAAATGGAGAAAGAAGCAGGTGCAACTAAAACAAGTAAAGCAAATCAGTTATTTTCGAGCCATCCAGGTCTTGAAAATCGTATTGCTAACTTAGAGAAAAAGAAGTAAACGAAGTTTCGTAACTTTTTTAAATATAAAAGCCTGATAAGTAATTATCAGGCTTTCTTTGTTTTGAGTAAAAAGGATTATTCTAAATATCCCACAGGATGATTAAGTATCAAGGTCTGACTATCGCTTAAGTTAAGAACCTTTTTTAATTCTGCGTGATTCATCTGTGCACGAGGTTTTGTAGCTAAGCCCATTCCCGAACAAAAGATAGCTATGTTCTGAGATACAATTCCTGCATCTACTTTGCCCATATTGGTAATATGTTCCATTGTATTATAAGCAGATGGTGTATATTTTGAAGCATCTGCTACAAGATAAAGAATTGTAGGGGGTAGGGGATTATCCTTTTTTCCACCTGCTAATCCTCTGTAATCACCTTCAGCTACAGGAACTAAATTATTTGATTTTGGATCGAATTTATATACTCCTTGAGGCAGGGCAACATAAATATCAATATCTTGGCTGTTTTGAGACGATGGAGCAGTCCTTTTACCGTTTTCACGATTGATACCATTAGCAGCCCAAAGTAAATTGGATAGGTCTTGTTTACTTAGCTCTTTATCTCCAAATTCAGAAGACGATTGTCTTTTGGCAAATGCTTCCATTACAGTAAGTCCCCCCGTTTTTTCAGGAGCATTCAATTCGATATTTGGTAAGTTCTGAGCATTTACATTGATAAAGGAGGCAAATGCTAATGCTGCGATTAATAGATACTTCATACTGGTATAAAATAATAGTTTTGTAAATTAAAAGTGATTTTTTATTTTTTCTAAAAATGCTTGTCTGTGTTCGTCACTTCCTGATGTAATATGATCACAATTAAACCAAGTAGTATTATTTATACCTACTGATTGTAAGCAATTTTTATTGATGTCATTTACTGGATCTCCTGATTGTACAAAACTACTTGTAGATTGCTCAGAAGTGGTTATTACAGTAGATTTTTCTATTTTGAGAAGTGGATTCCATCCATTTTCGTAGTTAAAAGCAAAACCATAAAGAAGTACTTTATCGAAAAATCCTTTTAAAATAGCCGGCATATTCATCCACCATATTGGATACATAAATACAACTTCTTCGCTATTTTTGAGCATAGTTTGGTATTTTCCCACTAAAGGATCCGAATACCCGCCTTTTGAATATAAAGCTAATTCAGATTCTGTTAGTACCGGATTGAAATTGTCTTTATGCAGGTCTATTACTTGATAAGGACAATTATCTGTGTCTAATTTATTAGTAATAGTGTCTAAAATTACTTTAGTAAAGCTACCATGCCAAGGGTGAGCTAAAATTATTGTTATCATATTTTTTATTATTTTGTTGGTTCTATAAAATTACTCATTTATTGTCATATTGCTTGCTAGTTGCTTTTTTCTAAACAATATTTAATAGAAAAGAGCTACAATCAACGATTGTAGCCCCTGTCTATGAGTCTTATTTAAGACTTATTTTATTTTGATTCTTTCAACACCATATCGATAGTGATTGCAGTAGATACTACAACTATTTTATCTGTGTTTTCTTTGTATTCTTCTTTAATAGAAACGTTATATTTATCGGCAGTAGTGAAGATTTCCTTCATAGCACCTGCCCATTTTTTACTAATCGTTCCTATAGGTTCACCATTAGCTTCAGATATAGCAAAATTCCAACCTTTCCAATCTCCTTTTATTTCAGCGATCTTAGCTCTGTTGGCCGCCATAATATGGAATGTTGGTTTGAAAAATGCCCATTTTTGTTTGATAAAGCCAAGAGTTTCGTGATGTCCATTAAGTACAGCTATTTCAGACATAAAAAATGTCCATCCTCTTTTTATTACAGCAAGAGTGTTTCCTTCCATGTCTACAATCTCCAATAAAAAAGGCATCATTGCTTTACCAACAATTAGTCTTAGAACTTTGTGACCAGTTGATATTCTTTGTTTAATAACTCCTATTTGGTTTCCATCTTGACCAAATACTTTATATTCTGCTTCGAATTTGAAGTAGTTAACTTTCTGATCTATAAAGTATTCATTTGTTTCGAAAAACTGAGGAAAATTACTCATATTATTTATTTAGTTTTAGTTAGCATACAAAAGTACTACTTTAGAAGTTAAAAATGGTTATCCGGCGATATTAATTTTTATACCTAGTTGTTCTACTTTTTTTCCAATTTGTTTAAGCTCTTCAAGAGGAACCTTTTCTAGATTTTTTTCAGGAGTTTCTCTGTCTATTGTGTATATCATTACTTCCTTCGGATGCGTTATTTTTATAATATCAAGCCATCCGTTTATTTCTTCCTCAGTAGTGTTGTCTACTATTTGACCCTTATGACTGCCTCTTACGAACATGGTTTGCAGAATAAAATTCCCTTCAAATTTTTTGAAAAATTCTATTTGCCTCTCTATATTGTAAGTAGGAGAATTGGGCTGATCTATTAAGCGAACTGTTTCTATATTAGCCGAATCGAGTTTCAAAATATTATTTTCAACCTTTTTAAGTGCATTAAAAACACTATCCTTTCCTATGTGGATCGCATTAGAAAGTACACTAATCTTAGCTTCCGGAACATATTTATTCCGTAATTCGATGGTGTCATCAATTATTTCTGCAAAATGGGGATGTAGAGTAGGCTCTCCATTCCCGGCAAAAGTAATAACATCTATCTTTACATTTTCTTCTTTCAATTTCAATAATTTGTGCTCCAAAGCAGCTTTTACATTCTTACGATTAGGTAATTCTGTTTTGGTTCTTCCATCTTCATTGTATCCACATTCACAATAAATGCAATTGAATGAGCAGACTTTTCCATCATAAGGTAAGAGATTCATACCTAGCGATGTACCTAATCTTCTACTATGTATAGGTCCGAAGACTATTTCATCAAATAATAGTGTTGACATGATTGGTCTGATTTATTTTGTGTACTAATAAATTGTATGATTATCTTAACCATTCAATTCCATAAACAATTCCGTATGCAAGAAGCACATAGCGAGCAAATTTACCAGTAAACATACTGATATTCACTATATATACATTAGCTCTCATATATCCGAGTGCTACGGCTATAACGTCTCCTACTACCGGTAAAAAGCTAAAAAATGCCATGCTTGCTCCTTTTCCTGTGAGCCAAACATGTATTTTTTCAATCTTTTCTTTCTTTATTTTTAAATACTTTTCTATCCACTCAAGCTTGCCCAGTTTTCCCAAATAATAATTGGTCATACCTCCCATCCAATTACCAACGGATGCTATGAGTATACATGTCCAAAGATCTAAACCTGCTGCTATTAATGCAGCAAATACAAATTCGGAACCAAAGGGTAGGATAGTAGCTGCCAAAAAGGAAGCTAGAAAAAGTCCTATATATCCGTATTCGACAAATCCATCAAGCATATTTGTTTATATTATTGATAATTAAATGTTTAATATTATCAATGGGCCTCTAACCAGTTGTTTCCTGTACCCGAATCAGCTTTCAATGGAACGATGAGCTTATATGCCTTTTCCATCTCTTCAATTACGATTTGTTCCACGTGCGACAATTCGTCGTTAAAAGTGTTAAAGTTCAGTTCATCATGTACTTGCAAAATCATCTTTGAACGGATTTTCTGATTTCTGAAACGTTCGAAGATATTATTCATTGCTATTTTTATGATATCTGCAGCACTTCCTTGTATCGGTGCATTTATTGCGTTTCGTTCAGCATATCCTCGTACTGTGGCATTTCTCGAATTAATATCGGGAAGAAATCGTTTACGACCCAAGATTGTTTCTACGTAACCTTGTTCTTTGGCATCTTTAATGATATTATCCATGTACTCTTTAACCTTCGGATATGTTTCGAAGTATCCGTCAATCAGCTCTTTAGATTCAGATCTAGGGATAGAAAGTCTTTCAGCAAGTCCAAAAACCGAGATACCATATATAATACCGAAGTTAGCCGTTTTTGCTTTACGGCGCATATCGCTTGTTACCTCTTTAATTGAAATTTTATAAATTTTGGCAGCAGTAGAAGCGTGAATATCTTCACCACTATTGAATGCATCAATCATACTTGGATCTTGGCTAAGATGTGCCATGATTCTAAGTTCAATTTGCGAATAGTCAGCCGAATAGAAAGTGCATCCGGGATCGGCAATAAAAGCTTTTCGAATGTCTTTTCCATGCCCTTCTCTGATGGGTATATTTTGTAGATTTGGATTACTGGAGCTTAATCTTCCTGTTGCTGTAACTGTTTGATTATATGATGTATGTATCTTATCATCTCGTTTGTTAATCAATAAAGGAAGAGCATCAATATAGGTACTCAATAATTTTTTGAGACTGCGATATTCTAATATTTTGCCAATGATAGGGTGGGTGTCTTTTAAACTTTCGAGTACTTCTTCACTGGTTGTATATTGGCCGGTTTTTGTCTTCTTAGGTTTTTCAATAACTTTCAATCTATCAAAAAGAATTTCGCCTACCTGCTTAGTAGAATTTACATTAAATTCTACTCCTGCCAATTCGAATATTTCGGCCTCAATATTTAGCATTTCTTTTGTCAGATTCTCAGAAGAATCTTTCAATGCTTTAGTATCTAGTCTTACTCCTGCATATTCCATATCGGCTAGGACATAGACAAGTGGAAATTCTATATCATAGAGTAAATGGCTTATACCATTTTTTTCAATTTCTTTTTCTAGTATGTTTTTTAGCTTTAATGTTATGTCGGCATCTTCGCAAGCATAATTGCAAACATCTTTTGGAAAAAGGTCTCTCATATTCAATTGATTTTTCCCGCGAGATCCGATTAGCTCATCTATATGAATTGTTTTATAGTTGAGATATGTTTCTGCCATATAATCCATATTATGTCTCAATTCCGGATTTATTAAGTAATGGGCAATCATCGTATCGAATAATTTGCCTTTTACTTCTATTCCATATTTTTTGAGAACAATAATATCATATTTTATATTTTGACCGATTTTGAGAATATTTTCATTTTCGAGAATTTCTCTGAAAATTTCTACTTGATTCTTTGCCTTGTCAAAATTTGCCGAGATAGGTACGTAATATGCTTCACCTTCTTCAATGGAGAACGACATTCCTACTAATTCGGCATCAATAGGGTCAACGGAGGTTGTTTCTGTATCAAATGAACAAAAAGTACTACCCGAAATTTTGTCTCTTAATTTGATCATTTTTTCCTCATTATCAACTAGATGATATGAGTAAACCATGTCTTTTAACTCCATGAGAGTCGAATATTTTTTTTCTTCTGGGACATTCTCTATGAATTCTTCAAAGAGAACGCCTTGAGCTTCCTCTTTTTTAGGAACAATTTTGGTTTCTCTTTTTAAGACTCGATTTATGAGTGTTCGGAATTCGAGCTCTTCGAAAAGATGCTCTATTTTTTCATCATCAATATTTCTTCTTTCAAATTCTTCTTTTACAAATTCGATAGGAACATCAATTTTTATAGTTGCTAAAAATTTGGAGAAAATTATTTGCTCTTTGTTATTTTCGAGTTTGTCTTTTAGCGCTCCTTTTATGTTCGCTGTATTTTCGAGAATATTTTCAATTGTTCCAAATTCGGCAATTAATTTTTCCGCAGTTTTTGCTCCGACTCCCGGGCAACCCGGAATGTTGTCGGAAGAGTCTCCCATCAGACCGAGCAAATCGATCATGAGTAGGGGAGAGGCAAGGTTGTATTTTTCCATGACGGCTTTGTCATCTAGTACATCAAAACCATTTCCTGCAAATTTTGGTTTGTACATGAAAATCCGATCACTGGTCAACTGGCCATAATCTTTATCGGGTGTCATCATATAGACATCGATATCTTCTTTTTCGGCTTTTTTAGCAATTGTTCCAATCACATCATCTGCCTCGTACATAGGTACTTCGACTATTTTTATATTATATGCCTCAATTATTTGCTTAATAATAGGGACTGCTAATTTTATATCTTCGGGGGTTTCGAGCCTTTGTGCTTTATAATGTTCGTAAGCTTCGTGACGAAAAGTGGGTCCTGCAGGATCAAAAGCTACTGCAATATGAGTAGGGTTTTCTTTTCTAAGAACTTCTTCCAGTGTATTCACAAAACCAAAAATGGCTGATGTGTTTAGACCTTTGGAGTTGACTCTCGGGTTTTTTATAAAAGCATAATATGACCGATATATAAGTGCGTAGGCGTCTAACAGAAAGAGTTTCATACCAAAATATTAGTTAAATAGTTCTATTTCTCAGTAAAGTTACAAATAAATGCCTCTAAAAGCTGAATTATTTATAAATTTGCAATTCAACTAATTTTAGTATGGATAAAAAGCTTTTGATAGCTAAGCCGATAGCTTCAGAACTCGAACGTTTTACTTCTTATTTTAGAGAGTCAATATTTTGTAATAATCCTAGAATTCAGGAGATTATAGATTACATAATGAAATCAGACGGAAAGCATATTCGTCCGATTTTACTATTGTTGGCAGCTAAAGCTTGTGGAGAAATAACTGAGACTACATATCATTCTGCAGTAACAGTAGAATTGTTGCACACTGCATCGTTGATACATGACGATGTTGTGGATGAATCGAAAATGAGAAGAGGAAGACTCTCGACAAATGCCATTTATGATAATAAAATGGCAGTTTTGGCGGGTGATTATTTCTTGTCAACTGCTTTGATTAAGAGTGTATTGACTGGTGATATGGAAATCATTTCGGCTATATCGGGCTTAGGTCGTAGTTTGGCAGAAGGTGAATTGAACCAATTGTCGCTGGCTAAGGAAATCATTTTGGATGAAGCAGAATATTTTGAAGTTATTAAGAAGAAGACTGCTTCATTGCTTTCGGTTTGCATGAAAATAGGTGCTCAATCTGTTGGAGCTAGTTCGGAGAATGTAGATCGTTTTGAGAAATTGGGTGAATATTTAGGTATTTGTTTCCAATTGAGGGATGATATTTTTGATTATTTCTCGAATAATGTAGGTAAGCCAACAGGCAATGACATACGAGAAGGAAAGGTTACTCTTCCTTTATTGTATGCTTTGAAGAATACTGATTCTGAAGAATCGCAGGCAATGATGAAAATTATTGAAGTAAGTGAGTTTTCGGATCAGGATGTATCTACTCTTATTTCTTTTGCTAAAGAAAATGGTGGAATAGAATATGCATACGATAAGATCGAAATATTCAGGCAGAAGGCAATTGAAATTATTGACACTTTGAAAGAAGGAGAAGTAAAAGAGGCTTTGGTGAATGCTGTAGAATATGTGGTAGAACGCGTTTATTAAATTTTTGTAACTGGCAATAATAGACGAAGTACTTACTATTTTTTTGTTTCTTCTATGAAAAAAATACTATTGCTTTTAAGTTTTGTTACTTTATTAAACCTTGTTTCAACATATGAAGTGAATGCGGCACAAGTTACTTTTGGTCCGCATGATAAACTTGTGAAAATATGTGATTTACCAGATACTGAAGATTACAAGTCTAATGATGGTAAGTATTTCGATTTTGGGTATAAATACACTTATTTCGAAGTTGTTTTTTTACCTATATTTCAACAGGGTGAAGGTCAAATTGTAGGATATATAGACGAAGAAAATTTTGTCGTTTTATCTAAGCAAGACATTGCTGATATTGTAAAAACAAATAATATAAAGAACCTTGCAGGCTTGGTAAAGATACCTTTTTGGGATGCATGGGGAGGTAAACTTGTAGGTATTCTTGTCATTCTACTGCTTATAGGTTCTCTATTTAAAGACAGATACAATAAGAAGACTGAAGAATAAAAAAGAAAGGTTATAATCAATCGATTATAACCTTTCTTTTTTATATAATAATGGAGTAGGGGTTTAATCCTAATTAGTCTTTTATGGTATCTAATAAATTATTAGCTAATCGGCTGGCTCCAACTCTGAAATATTCGTTATTGCACCATTCGTCTCCTAATACCTCTTTTACTACTGTGTAGTACTTCACGGCATCTTCGGTGGTAACAATGCCTCCAGAAGCTTTAAAACCTACTTTACGGCCTGTTTTCTTTGCGTATTCTTTAATCGCAGTACACATTACATAAGTAGCCTTCAGGCTCGCACCTTCATATACTTTTCCGGTTGATGTTTTCAAGAAATCTGCGCCTGAGTATAGTGATAATACAGATGCTTTCATGATGTTTGAAGCTGTTTTCAAAGCTCCGCTTTCTAGTATAACTTTTAAATGTGCATCGCGACAAGAGTGTTTAATTTCGTCAATTTCTTCGCATAGCTCTTCATAGTTTTCATCTAAGAATAAGCCTAAGTTTAGAACGATATCTATCTCATCTGCACCATTAGCTACGGCTAGTGCTGTTTCTGCTATTTTTACTTCTGTGAATGTTTGTGATGATGGAAAGCCTCCTGATACACAGGCTATTTTTACTCCTTGAGCTGTTAGAGCCTCTTTTACGACTTCGGCAAAGTTTGGATATACGCATATAGCCGCAACATTATTTACGTCAGGATATGTTCCTTCAAAGTCATTTACTTTTTCAGTAAATTTCCAGACTTCTTCTTTGGTATCAGTAGTGTTGAGAGTCGTTAAATCGATACAAGAATATAGCGTTTTATATACTTCAACATTGTTGTTTTCTGCAAATTTGTCAGCTATTATTTCTTTTACTTTTTCTGCAATATCTTCATCTTTTAAAGCAGTTTTGTACTGTTTCAGGATGTCAATGTACTTGTTTGTACTAGTCATGATTGAGTCAATTTATCGTTATTTATATGTCGGTTTTTATCCCTGTTTGTTTTCTTCTCCATGTTCTTATTGAATGCCTCGGTAAGATCTACTCCTGTTTGATTTGCCAAACACATAAGCACCCACATAATATCTGCCATTTCATCTGCCAGATTTTTTTCTAAATCTGTTTTCTTAAATGATTGGTCTCCATAAGTTCTGGCCATTATTCTAGCTAATTCTCCTACCTCTTCTGTGAGGATAGTCATATTGGTCAGTTCGCTAAAATATCTGACACCATATGTTTTTATCCATTCATCAACCTTGTTCTGTGCTTCCTGTATAGTCATATTTCGTATTTTAAGCTATTCTTTTTCTTTCGAATCGATCCAAATGGTTACTGGCCCATCGTTGATTAGTTCGACGTCCATATGGGCTCCAAAAGAGCCTGTTTGAACTTCCTTCTTTATTAATGTTTCTAGTTCTTTGCAAAACTCTTCATACAGAGGTACTGCAATATCGGGTTTTGATGCTCTGATATAGGAGGGTCTATTTCCTTTCTTTGTAGATGCAAGAAGCGTGAATTGCGATACAACCAGTATCTCAGAATTTGTCTCTTTAAGAGAGAGATTCATTACACCATTTTCATCATCAAAAATACGAAGATTGACAACCTTGTTACATAGCCATTGGATGTCTTCTTTAGTGTCGGAATCTTCTATTCCTAAAAGAACAAGAAGCCCTTTACTTATTTCGGACTTTATCTTTCCTTCTATTGTTACGGATGCCCGTTTTACTCTTTGTATTAATACACGCATGGGTACTTTAGCTACTATATTATTATTTATGCAAATAGTGAATCGAAATAATTTTCCCGAAAAATATATTTTCAGGTTATAAGTAAATTTACTTTGCAGATTTTTGTTCCTTATTCAATATCTTGTAATTCAGTAAGTAACGAATATAAAGGTAAAAAGTAATATTTTACAAGATGTCTTTTTTCTCTTTTTTTCAGTTACTTCATCTCTAACTAATTAATATTCTTATAGATAAAGGAGTGACAAATTATTGAAAGTATCTCTGGTTTTAATTCAATAAAATTGCTTTTCTAAGACATTATTTTGAATACAAAAGTAGCAATAAATTTGTGTAAGTGGGCAATAAAAAACTGCACATTAGTCAATGTGCAGTTAGTTGATTTCTTTAATTTAAGATACCTCAAATCAGTTAATGTTCGTGCTTGTCTTCGGGTAGATATTTTACCAGCGTTTTAAGTTTAAATGCTAGGAATATTCTAAGAACCCCGTAAAATATGAATCCAAAGGATATAATGTATGCTGCAAATAATCCTGCAATTGCGGGTTGAAATAATAGGATGATAGATGCAAATACACTAAGTATAGATAGTGCTAGTACCCATCCCCAACCGCTGTTTCTTACGGATTGAAGGTCTAATGCCATACCAATTCCCCAAATAGATTGGATAAGTATCCAGAAGGCGATAAAGTAACATAACATTAGAGGTGCAATATCTAGATTAGCTAGTAAGAATATTGCAAACAATAAATCGATAATCCCCATTGCTAAGGTCCATCCCCAATTGTTTATTATATTCTTGTTGGAGATTGCGAATACGATTTCAGAAATTCCTCCAACGAAGAATGAAAAAACAAATAGTAGAGTGATAGCTGCAAATGTAGCAAAGGGTGTAAACATACAGATGAAGCCAACTACAACTGCTATGATACCTACTAATAGAGATATCCACCAGTTTTTAACTGCTCTTTTGAATGTTGAAAGTAAATGATTTTCCATAATGATATAATTTTATGTTTTCTTCTAATTATAACAAATGAATAGTTAATTATGTTCTAATAACTTCTATTTGTTTTTAGATTTCCTATTTAATGGTTTTTTCACTCCTTTTTGTGTCAATTTGCTACTTTAAAGTGCTGCTCTGATGGACTGAAATAATTATTTTAGCTAAACTGATTGATACTGTGTTGTTTAAGAGGGGATGTTTATATTCTGTATGTTTTATCTTAGAGAATATATTTTATTTAGGCATCTGTATCCTTTTTTTCTGTATTGAAATATTCTGTAATAAGTTTTGCTTTATGCTTACCTACTACTACTTCTATTTCTTGGTTAGTGGCTGACTTTATACGCTTTATACTCTTGAAGTGCTTCAATAGCATCTTTTTTGTCTCTTCACCAATACCTTTAATACTATCAAGCTCTGATACTATTTGACCTTTGCTTCTCCTGTTTCTGTGAAAAGTAATTCCAAAGCGGTGAGCTTCGTCGCGTAAGTGTTGGATTACCTTTAATGTTTCCGAGTTTTTGTCAAGATACAGGGGGATAGAGTCCTCCGGATAATAGATTTCCTCTAATCTTTTGGCGATACCTACGATAGCTATTTTTCCGTATAAGTCAAGTTCCTTTAGCGATTCGCAAGCTGCACTCAATTGTCCTTTACCTCCATCAATAATAATAAGTTGGGGTAGGGGAGCCTTCTCTTCCTTTAGTCTGCTATAACGTCTATATACCACTTCTGTCATGGTCGAAAAGTCATCAGGGCCTTCTACTGTTTTAACTATAAAGTGACGATAATCTTTTTTAGATGGTTTGGCCATCTTAAATACTACGCATGCCGAAACAGGATTTGTTCCTTGGATGTTCGAGTTATCAAAACATTCGATATGTATAGGTAATTCTTTTAGATGAAGATCGTTTTGAATTCCTTTCACAATTCTGATCGATCGTTGCTCTGGATTTAGGCTTTCTGCCTTTTTTAGTTTGTCTACTTTATACTGTTTTACGTTCTGAATAGAAAGTTTCAGAAGTTTCAATTTATCGCCTCGTTGTGGTATCGTGAATTCTGTATCTTGAAGAATCAGATCGGGATAAAAAGGCACTACTATTTCTCTTGCCAATTTTTGAAAACGATTTTTCATTTCAAGAATAGCAAGCCCTAATAGCTCTTCTTTTTGCTCATCTAATTTCTTCTTGTATTCGAAAGTATATGCTCTAATTACTGATCCGTTATGTACACTAAGGAAGTTTATATATGCTGCGGATCTATCTTCGTCGTAGCCGAAAATATCAATATTATACATAATGCTCGATACAACAGTTGATCTTTGTTTGAAGTTCTCAATCAAAATATATTTCTCTTTTAATTTCTGAGCTTCTTCAAATTTAAAATCTTCAGCCAGTTTTTGCATCTCTTCATATATAGCTTTGCTGGCAATATTTATATTTCCTTTTAATATTTCGCGTACACTTTCTACGTTATTGTTATAATCTTCCAGAGATTGCAACCCTTCGCATGGACCTAGACATCGTTTGATATGATACTCTAGACAAACCTTAAATTTGCCACTTCGGATATTTTCTGGTGTAAGAGCTAAGCTGCATGTACGGATAGGGTAGAGTTTATGTATTGTTTCCAGTAATGCTTTTATACTGCTACCGCTTGCATATGGACCAAAATATTGCGATCCGTCTTTTACAATATTACGGGTTTGTAATATTCGAGGAAAGAATTCATTTCTTATGACGATTGATGCATAAGTTTTATCGTCCTTAAGCATCACATTGTAGCGAGGTTGATATTCTTTTATAAGATTGTTCTCTAATAAAAAAGTATCCTCCTCTGTGTCTACAACAATGTATTTAATATCCTTTATTTTACTGACCAATATTCGTGTCTTTGGACTGTCGTGGTGAGTCTTAGTAAAATAGGAGGATACTCTCTTTTTTAAATTTTTGGCTTTTCCTACATATATAATACTTCCCTTATCATCAAAATATTGATAACATCCCGGTTTGTCGGGTATATTCTGTATTATGTTTCTTAAGCTCTCGTTCATAATATATGTAGGTTTTAGTTTCTGTTAGTTTTCTTATCTTTTAAATATCATATTTAATGATAGCCTCTACTTCTACGTCTTTAGGAAATAGTTTCCTTCCTTCAAGTTGCTCTAGTTCGATAATAAAGTTTACATATATTTTTTTTACGCCCATTCTTTTGATTAATTTATAAGCAGCAAGCATTGTTCCTCCCGTTGCAAGTAAATCGTCGTGTATAAGAACGATATCATCTGGTTCTAGCGAATCTTTATGAATTTGAATAGTATCTATACCGTATTCCTTTTCGTAACTTTCTTCGATAGTATCTGCAGGAAGTTTACCGGGTTTTCTAATTGGTATAAATCCGGCATCCAAATTTAAGGCTAGGATAGGACCCATTATAAAACCTCTGGATTCTATTCCTACAACTTTGGTTATTCCTTTTTCTTTGTATAAGTCCGTTAGAACTTCCGTTAAGTCTTTTAAATTTTGAGGAGATTGAAATAATGTTGTAACATCTTTAAATTGGATTCCTGGTATCGGAAAATCAGGAATGTTTCTTACAGATGCTTTTAAATTTTCAATTTTTTTGTGTGGCATGATTTTATAAATAACTGTTTTAAAGTGTTCTGATGCGTATTTTTGAAATTGTTCCACGTGAAACCGATTTTTGTTTCACGTGGAACTTCATTTTTTTTATCGTCCTAAAAGTACAAGGAGAATCGAAATGTCGTTGGGTGAAACTCCAGGGATTCGACTTGCTTGTCCGATTGTCTCAGGATTTATCTTGGTGAGCTTTTGGCGAGCCTCAGTCGATAATGAAAGAATACTCTCATAATCTATTTTGTCTTTTATGAGAATATTTTCAAGTCTCGTTATTTTTTCAGCGATTAACTGTTCACGTTTAATGTAACCATCGTATTTGATTATTATTTCTGTTGCTTCCAGAATTTCATCTTTTCTGTTGGCTAGTTTATCTATTTCAGATTTAAACGCAGGAATAGCTTCTTTGATGTTCTCTATATTTATTTGCGGACGCATCAAAAGGTCTTTTAATTTGGTTCCTTGTTTAAGAGGGCTTGTGCCTAACTTCTCCAAAGCAGGGTTTATATAATCTGGTTTTAGAGAGTAATTCGAGGTGAATTCGATCAATCTATTTATTTCTGATTGTTTCTGATTTAATAAGTCTACACGTTCTTGTTTGGCTAGTCCTAGTTCATATCCTATTTTAGTTAGGCGTGCATCTGCATCATCTTGTCTTAGGAGAATGCGATATTCTGCGCGAGATGTAAACATTCTATATGGTTCATCAACACCTTTTGTTACCAAGTCGTCGATTAAAACACCAATGTATGCTTGGTCACGTCTTAATATAAATTCTTTATCACTGTGGCATTTTAGGTGAGCGTTTATACCTGCAATCAATCCTTGTCCACCAGCTTCTTCGTATCCCGTAGTTCCATTTATTTGACCTGCGAAGAATAAGTTTTTAAGCAGTTTCGTTTCCAACGTATGTTTCAATTGAGTAGGATCGAAGAAATCGTACTCAATAGCATATCCTGGTCTGAATATATGTATGTTTCTAAAAGCAGGAATTTTTTGAAGTGCTTCTATTTGATTGTGGAGTGGGAGAGACGAAGAAAATCCATTCAAATAATATTCTTGAGTGTTTTCTCCTTCGGGCTCCAAGAACAATTGATGAGATGTTTTCTCTGCAAATGTTACTATTTTAGTTTCGATACTGGGGCAATATCTAGGTCCTATACTCTTGATTTGTCCGTTGTAAAGGGGTGAGAATTCGAGACCTTCTCTTAGTTTATCGTGCACCTCCATGTTGGTGTTTGATATCCAACAACTAAGTTGTTTTAGAGGTCTTGGTTCAAAATCAAGATAAGAAAATTTATGAAAATCGTTTTCTCCTTCTTGTTCTTCCATCAGTGAAAAGTCTACGCTTCTACCGTCTATTCTGGCAGGAGTTCCCGTTTTCATCCTGTCGGTAGTGAAACCTGCTTCTCTCAATTGTTCGGTGATTCCGTATGATGCAGGTTCAGAAGTTCTACCTCCTGTGAGTTGAGTTGCCCCAATGTGCATTAATCCGTTCAAAAAAGTACCGTTTGTCAGGATTACTGCTTCAGCAGAAAAGGAGACACCAAGAGCTGTTTTTACTCCTTTTACTTCTTTATTCTCGATAATAAGGGATGTTACTGCATCTTGCCACATGAAAAGATTATCGGTATTCTCGATGATTTCTCTCCATTTTATGATGAACTGAGTGCGGTCGCTTTGTGCACGTGGACTCCACATTGCAGGACCTTTTGATTTATTCAGCATTCTAAATTGGATAGCTGTCATGTCTGTAACTATTCCCATTTGTCCGCCAAGAGCATCGATCTCTCTTACAATTTGCCCTTTTGCTATACCACCCACTGCCGGATTACAGCTCATTTGAGCAATTTTATTCATATCCATCGTGATCAACAGTGTCTTTGAGCCCATATTGGCTGCTGCTGTTGCGGCTTCACAGCCGGCATGTCCTGCACCTACGACTATAACGTCATATTTGAAATTCATTGTTATTTATTTAAAAGTCTCAGATCTATTTATTGTTTTGATAAGTACAACTGCCTGTTTTAATTGGGAATGTTGTATTAATTACTTACTGTTACTTAATTACAGCGCAAAGTTACTATTTTTATATCAGTTCATAACTTGTTTCTTTCGGTGTAAGCTTTCCGATTTCTTCTTTTTTGTCTTATTTTTACTTAAAATATAAATGTAACTCTAATTGTTTTTGAAATATGGTAACTGTTGAAGTGTGTGCTAACTCTGTTCAGTCGGCAATTGAAGCTCAAAAGGGTGGGGCGGTAAGAGTAGAACTTTGCGGAAATCTTTGTGATGGAGGAACGACTCCTGCTCAATCGCAAATTGAACTTACGCGTAATCATATTGAGATTGATCTGAATGTGATTATTCGCCCTCGTGGTGGTGATTTTTTATATGATGATCTCGATTTTGAGTCGATGAAAAGTGATATTATAACCTGTGGAGAGCTTCATTGTAATGGTGTTGTTATCGGTATCCTTGATGAAAATGGGAATGTCGATATAAATAGGAATGGTATTTTGGTAGAACTGGCTAAGAAATACGGACTGTCTACAACTTTCCACCGAGCTTTTGATCGAGTTTGTAATATTCAATCAGCTTTAGAGGATGTTATTGGTCTTGGATGCGATAGAATTCTTACTTCAGGAGGTAAACAAACTGCTTTTGATGGGCGAAATGTCTTGAAAGAGCTTGTTGATTTAGCCGGAGATAGGATTGCTATAATGGCTGGTGCTGGTGTAAAAGAATCGAATGTTAGAGAATTAGTTCATACTACGGGTGTAAAAGAAGTGCATGGTACATTCCAAACATTGAGAAAAGGGGGAATGAAATATAGCAATCCTAATTTCCCCGATAATTATAATAATTCAGGTTATTCAGAATATTCTTTTCTTGTTTCGGATTCAGACAGAATAAAAGAAATTGTAAAGTCTGCTAATTTGTAATTATTTTTTCTCTTTCGATCTAACTTTTTTCTGTCCTAAAAGTAAATTCGAAAAATGAATATATTGTAGGAGTAAGTGAGGGGATTTCTTTCCTTTTCTTGCTCCTTTTTTGGTTTCTATATTTTCAATTTTCATTCTATATTTTCCAATTAACTATTTTCTATTTCTTTCTTTTTTTTGTAAAACTATAAATTTATATTTTCTATATAGTTTATCGTTTTAATCAATAATATTTCAATTTTTAATTTTATTATTTCCAATTTTTAGATTTATTCGATTCTAATTATTTATTTAAAATTATTTAATTATTTATTATTATAATAGTAGTATGTATTACTATGTATATTTATATAGTTCTTATTTAATATAATAGATTTTAAAATTAATGTATTATTAAACTTAAATAATGTATAATCTTATAGTATTGCGGTATAATAGTGATATCTGTGAGTGTTTTTGTATTTTCTATAATTTTCAATTTTATATATCTTATATAATTACTATAATTATTATTGGTTAACTATATTTATTATTGTAAATTAAATTTTCTCCAAAACTCATCTAATCTGTATATTGAAAGTTTACGTATTTTCTTTTATTTTTTTATAAAGTATCTCTCAAAAAGAAAGCATCTTTTTAAGAAAAAAATGTCTTGTTTTGGAAGAAAAAAGAAGCATCTAGTTATCGATATATATTCTCTTTTTTCGAATTCTTATTTTTTACGATGAAAAGATGCCATTTGTCTTGAAAAAGAATTTAGATATTCGATAAAAAGGATTGTATTCGATCTTACTGTTTGATTATTAGATTGTTATTTTTATTTGAGGATTCTGTGATCTTTTTTTACTTAATCAGACTAATTAGAAAAAGACGTAAATGAAATTTTTATTAAATACTTAAATAAATAGTCTGTTTATCAGAATATCCAATAGATTATAGTAATTAGTTTTTCTTACATTTGTAGTATTGTAAGAATATAATCAAACCAACAACGATGTTTACCATCTAAAGTAGATATGGTTATTGGGGCTTATAGAAATGATACAATATAGATTCTGAATAGTTTATAATAGTTTAATATAGATTTAGTTAGATATGAAAATAGCACTTATTGGTTACGGAAAAATGGGTAAAGAAATTGAACGAATTGCCCAAGATCGTGGACACTTTATAGTTTCAATTGTAGATGAGAATAATCTTGCGGAATTTGATTCGCCAGCATTTAAGAGTGCAGATGTTGCAATTGAGTTTACAACTCCTGCAAGTGCTATGAATAATTACAGAAAGTGTTTTGCTGCCCAGGTTCCTGTTGTTGCTGGTACTACTGGATGGCTTGAGTACTTACCTGAAGTAAAAGAGGCTTGTGAGAAAAATAGTCAAACATTCTTTTATGCTTCAAATTATAGTTTGGGTGTTAATATCTTTTTTGCTGTAAATAAGTACCTTGCGAAGATTATGAATCAGTTTCCTGACTATACAGTGAGAATGGAGGAAACTCATCATATCCACAAATTGGATGCACCAAGTGGAACTGCTATTACTCTAGCCGAAGGTATTATCGAAAATGTCGATAGAAAGAGCGATTGGCACCTAGAAACGGAAATGAAACCAACTGATCTGGCAATACATTGTATTAGAGAAGGTGAAGTTCCTGGTATTCACGAAATATTTTATGAGTCGGAAGCCGATGTAATCAGCATAAAGCACGATGCCAAAAACCGTAAAGGATTTGCTTTGGGCGCTGTTTTAGCCGCAGAATTTACATGTGGTAAAAAAGGATTTTTAGGAATGGAGGATATGCTTAATTTTTAAGGTCGGAGACCTTTTATTACTTTGGCAGAATATATTAACTAGTGATCTTGATCACGTAATAAATATTTTATATTGCTTAATATGGGAACAACAAGTAACCAGAATAACTCTTCAGCAAAGAAAAGTTTCAATGAGAGGCTTTCGGGTGCTACGCGGAAGCAATGGGTCAAATTTTTATTAATAACGCTATTTTGTATTGCCTTTACCATCTGGACTGGTTATTACCTTGTTTTGTTATTAATTCCCCTTTTCTTCGATAGTTACATTTTAAAGTATATTCCGTGGGCTTTTTGGAAAACGAGTGGAAACGGACCATTTCGTAAGTTTATGGAATGGGCAGATGCTATTGGTTTTGCTTTAATTGCGGTGTATATTATTAATACATTCTTCTTTCAGAATTATCAGATTCCATCGTCTTCTTTAGAGAAGTCTCTTTTGGTTGGTGATTTTCTGTTTGTGAGCAAAATGAGCTACGGAACTCGTTCACCAATGACACCCTTGTCTTTTCCTTTAGCTCAACATACTTTACCTATTTTAGATTGTAAGTCTTATTTAGATAAGCCTCAATTAAAATACCAACGCTTTGCCGGTTTTGGAACGATAGAAAGAGGCAATATTGTTGTTTTCAATTTTCCTGCAGGTGATACTGTGGCGTTGAATATGCAACAAGCCGATTATTATAGTTTGTGCAAATTAGATGCCAGGGGACGCGAAGGACTTTGGTCTGACAAAGCCAGATATGGAGAAATAGTTTATCGTCCTGTAGACAGGAGAGAAAATTATGTGAAACGATGTATGGGACTTCCGGGCGAAACTTTAGAAATAAAGGATGATGAAGTTTATATCAATGGAGTAAAGGTAGCAGATCCTGAAGATATGCAATTGAGATATTTTGTTCAAACGGATGGTACTGCAATTTCTGAGCAGGTATTCGATGAATTAGGAATCAGTAAAGATGACTATGCTGTTATGAACGAAAGAGGTCAATTGTCTGCAAACTATTTTGATCCATTAAATGAATTGAGAAGAGCTAATCCTCTTTTAAATAAAAGCCTTCCAGAGGAAATGAAATATACTTCGGATAGCTTACAATTAACTCAACTGGGTTTTGTGGCAAAAGGTAAAACTTTTGGTTTGGTTTATACATTACCTCTTACTAAACAAATGGTGGAAACTTTGAGATCGAAACCTTTTGTTATTAATATTTTCAAGGAGAAAGAGCGTATTGAAAGAAGAGAAACTGCTGATGGAAAGATTATAGATTATCCGTTTTATTATCCGATTAATTATCCTACAAGATGGACTCGTGATTCATTCGGACCTCTATGGATTCCTAAAAAAGGCGAAACGATTACTTTCGATAAAGATGTAGATTATAAGGTGGCTGCTTATGAGCGTGTAATTAAAAACTATGAAAATAATCAATTTGATTATAAGGATGGAAAAGTTTACATCAATGGTCAGCAAGCAGATTCTTACACCTTCAAGTTTGATTATTATTTTATGATGGGCGATAATCGTCATAATTCTGCGGATTCCCGTTCATGGGGTTTTGTTCCGGAAGATCATATTGTAGGGCAACCTTTGTTTGTTTGGTTATCTTTAGACAAAGATAAAAGCTGGTTCAATGGAAAAATCCGTTGGAATAGAATCTTTACAAGTGCCAAAAAGAAATAAGATATTAAGCTTATTTTATAGCTTTGACAATAAGGTCTAATAATTAGATTTATTGAAAAGGAAAAATTAATGGGCGAATATATATTCGCCCATATTCTAAGAGTCTGATATTATTTTATTTATAATTAAATTAGCGTATGTTCCAGAAGAAAGCACAGATATTGAAGTGGTGGGGCAAGGTATTCCTTATCGCTTTATTGATTGTTTTTATTATTAGGGCTTTCTTTATTCAGTCTTATACAGTCTCTTCTTCTCAGATGGAGACTGCTTTACTTAGAGGCGACAGGGTTTTGGTTAATAAGGTTTCTTATGGTATAAGAATGCCAATGACTCTGCTATCTATACCTTTTACTTTTGATACATTTCTGGGATTTAAATCATACTCCGATTTAGTCCAATTAGGATATCATCGTTTATTCAGTAAAATGGTTGATCGAAATGATGTTGTCTTATTTAATAATCCGTTGGAATCTGATAAACCTTTAGATAAACGAAGTTTGTATCTGAGTAGATGTGTAGCCGTGGCAGGCGATACCATCATAGTGAAGGGTTCCGATTTTTACTTGAATGGTATAAAATCGGTTTCTTCTCCCGATCTATTACAATCATTCCGATTCGAAAGAAGTTCAAGAGATACAATTCTAGCCGTTGTAAATTCATTGAAGATATCTCCACGTGATATTTCTATGGACTCACTTTCGGTATATTCTACTCTTAGCAGATATGAAGTATTTCTTATTAATCAGAAATTACCGGATAGCCTTCAATTACAATTGAATGTTCAGGAGGTGTTGTCTTATGATTTAATTATTCCTGCTTCAGGTATGACTATTACCCTTACTGAATTTAATAGACCTTTATACAATCAGATAATTAATGATGAAGTGGGAGAGACGGTGAAGATCGAAGATCTGAAATCCTATACTTTTCTCTATAATTATTATTGGTTTTTGTCGGATAATGCTGATGATGCTATTGATTCTCGATCGTTAGGTTTTATCTCGGAAAGAAACATTATAGGAAAGGCTTCTGTTATCTGGTATAGTTCGAGTGATGAAGACGGTTCAAGATGGAATCGTTTATTCTCATGTGTAAAGTAGAACTATGATTATTATTTTGATTCTAATTGCACATAATTTTTATCGCTAGAAAAACCTCTGGCTTTTTATCTTCCAAAGCAACAAAAAAGCATTGAAACCTCAATTACAAATGAGTATATATTTATCTACTGCCTATCTTGCTCCAATCGAATATTATTCGAAGCTGCTTAATGACGATGTTATTATCGAGCAACATGAGAATTATATTAAGCAGACTTACAGAAATAGGTGTACTATTCTTTCAGCAAATGGTCCTATGACTCTTTCCATTCCAATAGAGAGCTCTGGAGGCAAAAAATGCTTGATAAGGGATCTTTGTATTGCTGAACATGGAAATTGGCGTCATTTGCACTGGAATGCGCTTATTTCGGCTTATAATTCGACTCCATTCTTCGAATATTATCAAGATGACTTTCGTCCCTTCTATGAAAAGAGCTATAAATACCTTTTTGATTTCAACGAGGAGTTGAGAGATCTTATATGTAGATTAATTGATATAGATACTTCTAATTTAAAATATACAGATGAATTTACATTAGAGTTGGGAAGCGAAGATTTCAGATCAAAAATTTCGCCAAAGACAAATTGGAGACGGGTTGATTCTGATTTTCAGTCCGTTCCTTATTATCAGATTTTCGATCAGCGATTTGGATTCACCGAAAATCTGAGTATTGTGGATCTACTTTTCAATATGGGTAATGAAAGTTTGATAGTATTGAATAAAAGTATAAAAAAAACCTCTTGAAATTTCAAGAGGTTTTTTTGTATTTGATTATATGATCAAATTAGAATTTGAAGTTAACTCCTAATTCAATGTTTCTCATGTCAAAATCAAAACCGAAGCTGTTAGTTTCATGTTTTACTGTTTCTCCATTAACCTCTGCAGGATAATCTTGTTTCTTATTTTGGTATCCTAAGAATCCAAATTTGCCAAGTAAAGCAACTTTGCTTGATACATTAAGAGCAATCCCTGGTCTTAAACCTACTTCTATACCAGATCCTTTAAGTCCTCCAGCAGTTCCTTTTGACCATTCATAAGCTACACCTCCATCAAAGAATAAACCTCCTAAATCACTTTTTAGAAAAGTATAACGAAGGAAAGGATTAACGATATATGAATTCAATGATCCCTCTGATGTAAGAGCGTTTCCATCAAAATCAAGAGTTGCACCATGAGTATGAGATCCACCAAGAGCGATACCAATACCTACGTTGTTATTTAATATATATCCGAATTCTGGCATAACTTTGAAGCTAAGTTGGCTGTCACCACCTTTTACTTTGCTAGACCAAATTCCTGCTGTTCCTCCAACCCACATGTTGCTTTGAGCGCTTACTGCAGTGAACATACCTAGAGCTACTGCAATTGTTAAGAATAATTTTTTCATAAACACTAAATTTTTAATTATTATTTTTCTATTAACCAAAAACGGCACAAATTTATCCTTAATTTTGAGATTTAGAGCCAAAACAAGAATTATTTATGTTAAATAATTAAAATAGTGTAAGAGGTTTAATGGTTTTATAGTTAAATAAGAGTTTTTATTTATTTAAAATGGTTGTTTGATAGCTTATTGGGTATCATTATGGTATTTTAACTAAAATGCAACTGTTAATTTATTTTTCTGTAACTTATCCCTCCAATTGATTACTGATAAATTAAAGAACTAAGCCTATCCCTATCAAAAACTTCGTTTGCAACTTCTAAAAGATCTGAAGCTGATATCTGTTCTATCTTTTTTATGGTCTCTTCCATATTATTGAAGTGGTTGTAATGCATGAAGCTTTTACCTAGACTCAATGCTAAATTTTCGTGACTATCACCCGAAATTGCAATTTGTCCGATCATTTGTTTTTTGGCAGCAGCCAGTTGAGATGTAGTCAATTTGTTATCTCGTAGATTTTTGAGTTCGGCATGTATTAGTTTCATACATTTTTCGGCATTGCGTTTATCGCAGCCAAAGTAAATGGAAAAAATTCCAGTGTCTGAATAACTGGTAACATTAGAATCTACATTGTACACATAGCCCCTTTTTTCGCGTAGAGATATATTTAACCTGCTATTCATGCCTGGTCCTCCAAGAATGTTATTTAGTAGGTGTAATGCTTTTCGTTTAGGATGATGTAGGTTGTAGCATTTACCTCCGATCAATGCATGCGTTTGTGAAGTTTCTTTTACTGTAATCTGCTCTATTCTGTCTATTGAATCGGGAGCTATTCTTATATGTTGGTGATTTGATATGTTTATATCTGCCAAATATTTTTCCGCCAGTTTTATGATTTTCTTTATGTCGGTATTTCCCAAAGAAAAGAATACCATATTCTCTGGAAGATAGTGTTGTTGTACAAAAGACCTGGCCTTAATTGTATCGAATTTAGTCAGCAATTCGGGTTCTCCGAGTATATTGTGACCTAGCTGAGAATTACGGAAGATGATATTTTCGAATTCATCGAATATCAATTCCGAAGGGCTATCTTCATATGAATTTATTTCATCGAGTATTACATCTATTTCCTTTTCTATTTCTCTCTCTGGAAAGACAGAATGAAAAGTCAAATCGGTAAGCAGTTCGAATGCACGCGTAAAATGTTCTTCGAGAAATATCGAATAAATCACTGTTTCTTCCTTATTCGTATAAGCATTGATTTCTCCGCCTACACTCTCCATGCGATTTATAATGTGATGCGAACGGCGTTTTTCTGTGCCTTTAAATAGCATATGCTCTACGAAATGAGCCATACCATATTCGGTTGACTGCTCGTCTCGTGTTCCTGCATTTACTATAAATCCGCAATATGAAACTTTTCCTGCTAAAGGTTTGTGTATAATACGTAAACCGTTTTTTAATGTATGCGATTGATATTCCTTCATCTACTGTTTTGGTGTAGCCTCTATCAGGCTAATAATAATTTCTGTTGATTCTAATTTACTTTTTACCGTATAGCCATCAGAGAGTTGTGTCGTATCATTAACTGATTGGACTAGGATGAACTGACCTATACTAGGGAGTTGCTCTTTTTTCTTAATTTCAAAAGGCAGATAATTTGTATTATCATTTGGTGAAAACAATAAATATTCTTTTCTGGGGAAAAGGATCGATAATTTAGCCAAGCTTGGATATGATTCTAAAGGAGCTATTACTTTAAGTGGCATATCTTTCGTTTGAATATATGATTTCATTTCAGCAAACTCTTTGTTTTGTGATATATAGTACGCTCTTTCCGAAAAAAGGCGGGCAATGCTCAATATTACGAGCATCACGAGTATTGCGATGATAATTGGTTTTGCCTTAGTCTTATATAATTCGACTCCATAAATAGATATTCCCAAGACTAGCGAACCTAGCATGCAGCTGGCATAACGCGGAACGCTAATTGGTTTTATGATAAATGTGATTGCAAAGGTAATGATTATTGTGGAGATGAAGATGAGAATGAAATATGAGGCGGCTCTTAGCTTTTTATTGGGTTTGTCTTCCATATGTAATCGTACGGTAAGAACAATTACACTTAGTATAAGCCCTAATGTTATTAGTAGTGTAGCCGACATGCTCCATATCGAGAAGATGGTGTAAGGATGCGATGGTTCTTTCGGAGAAAAGAAGTAATAGCAAAATAAAAGGATGTCTTTGGATGTTGGTATCTCAACCCAAAAACTTTGGTGGACATTGTATACTTGCGAAGCAAATATAGGTATCCAGGGGATATAAGCCAGTAATAAAATAATGGCAAAAAGAAGAGGTCTAACAATGGTTTTCTTTCTTCTTAACAAGTATATAATTAATATGAGGAATATAGAGAAAATAGCGATTAATGCATAGTAATGGGTATAGGCTGCACAAATTGCAAAGAATGTCATTTTTGAATAAGAGATAAGCATTTTTTTCTGAAAGGTTTCGTAACCATATATCGAACTTGCCAATACAAAAAACATAGCCCATGAATACATTCTTATTTCTACACCCAAATATTGATTAATAGGCATCAACACCATGAGGAGAATGAATGTGAATGATACCTTGTCTCCGAATAAACGTTTTATGGGAAATATTCCGAGAAGGTAACAAGCTATTATACCCAGGTTGGAAAATATACGCATTGTAAACAACGAATCACCGAATAGTTCGGTGAATAGCTTCAACATAAAATAATAGAGGGGGGGATGAACATCCATAGCTGTAATTTTCCAAATATCGGAAAACGAATGTTGCATCATTGCTATTGTATATGCTTCATCATACCAAAATGTTTGGTTGATAAAGTTGTTATATAATAGGCTGAGAAACCCGATAAGAATAAATGCTAAGGTTGCCAGCCTGCTTATATTTTTTGTAAATGTCATAAACAAAGTTTATTGAGATGATATTTAAACTATATTTAATAGCTTATTGTTTAGTGCGGATGAATAATTTATCACGAATCTCTCGCTATAATAATTATTCTACCTTGTAATCTGAGTTCAGAGAAGGTGCAGATTCTTCTTAATCTTTTTTCATATAATATGTTTTTTCTTCCGGCATTAGTTTTTCTATTGAATACCTAAGCATAGTTCGGGGCATTTCTCGATAATGTTTATCCAGAAAAGCTATAAGTACATCTTTATCTCTTTTTCCCGCTTCTCGCAGCATCCAGCCAGTTGCTTTGTGCATGAGGTCATGCTTATGAGCTAAAAGCTCTTCTGATAGGCGTAGAATGTCGTTAAAATCATTCTTTTTTATAAAAGCAAAAGTAGCTATTACTGCGATACGCTGATTCCATAGCAAATCGCTTTTAACTAGTCTATATAAAATACTACGGTCTTTCTTATCTAGTAAGTATTCTCCGAGAATATCTTTGGCACTCAAATCAACCAAATCCCAATTATTGATACGGTGTGAGTGGTCTAAGTAAAAATCAACTAATAATTTTCGATCTTCTTCTTTTGCTTTTTTGTATTGCTCAATCAATATAAATAAAGCACACATTCTGCACTCATGGTATTCGTTATTCAATAATTTGGTGACTTCGTCAAAAGAGAGCGTTTTATTTGCTTTTGCAATCTTTCGAATATCGGGTACTACTACTCCGATAAACTTATCACCCTCTCCGTATTGCCCTTTTCCTGTTTTAAAGAAATAAGGAAAGAAGTCCCTTTTTTCGGGGGAAAATACATTTTCAAGCTCCTTCTGTATATCTTTTGCAGTCATACATTTATTGGTCTGTTATTTTTTACAAACAAATATACAGATAAGTCGATTGCCTGCTATTAATTCTAAATATAATTGATGGTAAAATATTAAGCTCTTGGTAATTTTTCTCTTGGTTTTGGTATTTGCATTTTGGTAAATAAACCTCTTGAAAAGTACTGAAAGACTTTCTTTAGAATATAAAGAGTATATTTGTCTTGCCATTAGGCATAGTGCACTAACTAATTATTTAATTTTCTTGGACATGAAAAAAATGTTTTTAATCGGTTTATTAATGACCGGCTTGGCTACGACATATGCAAGTCGTACTTTTATTTCGGATAATACTTTAGAGCAAGATCAAGGGAGAAGATATAAGAAAGGGGATTATAAAGGAAATGTAACACTAGAAGATCTTCCTTCTTCAATTACTCAATATTTGAAGAAACATTATTCTGATTATGAAATTGTAATTTCGAAGAGAAAGGGAAATGGCTATTATTATCTGAAAATAGTTCATGGTGAAAATAGATACAGATCCAATTACAGAAGTTTAGTTTTTGATCAAGACGGAGATATTGTAAAAGGATAAAATAAAAGCCCTTAGCTTATTAGCTAAGGGCTTTTATTTTAGATTGTATAGAGGTATTTATATCACGCTCTTTGAATCACTATGAACTATAGTTTCAATTTCCATTCAGCACCGTCTTTGCCATCTTTTATATCGAATCCGATTTGATTAAGCTCATTCCGAATTTTATCAGAGGTTGCCCAATCTTTATTTGTTTTGGCTTCATCACGTATCTGAAGAAGCAAATCTACAGCCTTACCAAAAGCTTCTTGTCCGTTTTGGTTTGAAGTTGATTCGTTCTTAATTCCCAAAATCTGAAATAAAAACACATCAAACAAGTTTTTTATTTCATTAATATCGGCTTGGCTAAGACTTACAGTTCCTCCAATAGCCGAGTTTATAGTAGTTGCTACATCAAACAGATAAGATATTACTATTGCTGAATTCAGATCGTCATTCAGGGCATCGTAACATTTTTGACGTATTGCTGTTATATCAGTCGATGAAGTTTCCGATACAGGTATTTTCTCGATTCTCGCATATGCATCCAATAATCTGTTTAGTCCCTTTTCAGATGCTAATAAGGCTTCGTTACTAAAATCTACAGTACTGCGATAATGAGCCTGTAAAATAAAGAAACGAATAGTCATTGGCGAGAACGGTTGAGAAAGCAGTTTGTGCGATCCTGCGAAAAATTCGTCAAGTGTAATAAAGTTGCCTAACGATTTACCCATTTTCTGACCTCCAATGGTTATCATATTGTTATGCATCCAGTATTTTACTACCTGCTTCTTTTCGGCAGCTGTATTCTGTGCTATTTCGCATTCGTGATGAGGAAACATAAGATCGAGTCCACCTCCGTGAATATCGAATTCTGTTCCTAAATACTTCATACTCATAGATGAACATTCTATATGCCACCCAGGGAATCCATTGCTCCAAGGCGAAGGCCAACGCATGATATGTTCGGGTGATGCTTTTTTCCAGAGGGCGAAATCAACTTTGCTGTGTTTCTCGTCTTGTCCATCCAAATCGCGGGTGGTGTTGAGCATCTCTTCTATATTTCTGTGGGATAATATGCCGTAATTGTGATCTTTATTGTATTTCACAACGTCAAAGTAAACAGATCCGTTACTTTCATAAGCATATCCGTTTTTCAATATTTCTTTAATTGTTTCGATCTGCTCTATTATGTGACCAGAGGCATGAGGCTCGATAGATGGAGATAAAACATTCAAGTCATCCATTGCCTTATGGTACTTGTTGGTATAATATTGCACCACTTCCATAGGCTCAAGTTCTTCTAATCGTGCTTTTTTTGCAACTTTATCTTCTCCTTCATCAGCATCATTTTCTAAATGACCTACATCTGTAATATTGCGTACATATCTTACTTTATAACCTATATGAGTAAGATAGCGGAACAATAGATCGAAAGTTATTGCAGGGCGGGTATGTCCTAAATGGGCATCACCATATACTGTCGGACCACATACATACATCCCTACGTGTGGGGCATGAAGTGGTTCAAAAACTTCTTTTTCTCGTTTAAGTGTGTTGTAAATCACTAATTTTTGTTCCATATACAGACATTTTTAAGGTCGCAGACCTATTTTATTGAGTGAGTCAGCAAGATAAAAGAGTTGTTGACTTCGTTTCACAAAAATACAAATAAATGTTTAATGTGTATTCTGTTGTTTTTCTCTTTCTCTATGTATTGTTTTCATTAAGAAAATTTCTTTCCCTTCAAATTTCTGGGGGTGCGTTAGTTGTATTAACGAATCCGTAATAATGTAATTGGGTCTCACTCCGTCCATGAAATGATTATTGGCTCTCGTCTGTATTACATTCTCATCGAATGATTGAGTATAATGAAAGTCAAAATCGTGAGGTAAGGTGTTTACTTCTATTAATTTAAATGGTTGGTAGCTAACCGGTGTTTTCTTCTCGCTGTAGACAAAATATAAATTGTTGTCGTTCGGATACATTATAGAGAGCATGCCCAACCATCCACAAGCGCTGAATGTTGAGATAAAGACTGTTTTATCGGTGTTTTTGCCTTCAAAATATTTCTGGATTTCTGCATATTCGTTATTCGTTTTCTCCATGTGCTCTTTTTCTGAAAAAAAACGTGCAACAGAAAGAATTAATAACATCCAGATACTTGTGGTTATAAGTATTCTGGCTCTCTTAGCTCCTGATCCATACAATTCGGCCACTAATATTGATATTCCTAAGGCTAAACAACCTAGTAGGGTAGTCATATATCTGGGAATCATAATGGGTTTCATTATATAAGATATAATAATAGCTGAAATAACGGGAATGAAGAATGCAGCTATAAATGCCAAAGCGGTTATAACTTTAGTCCGATTTAGTTTTTTATATTCCTTTACTATTGCTCCCGCCAAAGCTGCTAATAATAGCAGCATGAACGATAATGCTACTGCCATTACAGGAAGTGTAAATATGGTGTAAGGGTGTGTAGGCTCTTTGGGAGAAAATAGATAATAAGAGAATAACAAAAGATCTTTCAATGTAAGTTTTGTAATCCAATAGTTATGATTAACGGCTGTTACTTGACTGATTAACTCAGGAATCCAAATAGCATATCCAATCATAAATGCAACAATAGCAACTATGGTGTAACTTAGTTTTTTCTTATTGATAATTAAAAAGAATAGGAGTATTCCAAATATGGTGGCAGATCCCATCAACGAATAGTAGTGAGTATAGGAAGCGCAGAGAGCTGTAAATAATAAAAGGAGATTATTTAAAAGGCTCGAGTTTTTAAATACTTTGTAGGCTGCCAGAGCATTTGCCAAAGTGAAAAACATGGTCCATGAATACATGCGTATTTCATCGGCTAAATATTGTGTGACAGGTAGTAATGTAACTATCACGATAAAGACGAGAGAAACGCTTGCTCCAAAATATCGTCGAATAGGGAACATTGCTAATAAGAAGACTCCTAATATTCCCAACACTGAAAATATCCTGAGAGTGAGTAAAGAGTTACCAAATAGAAAGGCAAAGCTCTTCAACATAAAGTAATAGAGTGGGGGATGAACATCGGCGGCTGTTATTTTCCATATTTCAAAAAATGAATGTTGTATCATAGCCATTGAGTATGCTTCATCAAAAACGAACGAATCGTTATAAGCGGCAATAAATAGGAACAAAGAGATAGCCATTAAAGCGATCATAATGCTGGTCATTCTCTTTGTCGATGAACAGAAGGCTGCTAATCGGTTTTTAAAATCCATAATTTATGTAGTCTGTTTATTAGAGATATATGCTAGTTATTAATTTATATTATACGATCATAAATATAAATTGGTTTGAATACAAAACTAATTGAAAAAAGAGAAAGAAACTATGGTTAAAATTATTATTTAGAAACTATTTATAACTTATTCTATGTAAACTTAGACTTTTAATGTTACTATTTTTGCTAAATTCATAAATTTAGCCTTAAATATGTATAGATATCAGCCTTTAAATTGTGTATTATGAGAAAATCGATGTTCAGAGAAGTTACACCACTTTCAGAGGGAGATTGCTTCGTTGTTTTTTCACGTATTAAATCCGAATTTTCATTTCCTATACATGCACATACAGAATATGAGTTGAATTTTATTGAAAATGGAAAGAATGCTCAACGCGTTGTGGGTGATAGTGTTGAGTTAATTGATGATCTGGAATTAACTCTCATAACAGGACCTGACCTTGAGCACGCATGGCTGAATCATGAATGTACTTCCCGAAAAATAACAGAGATTACCATACAGTTTCACCCCGATTTGTTGAGTGATCAGCTATTGATGCGAAATCAGTTTAAGTCGGTGAAGGAGATGTTTCAAAAAGCCATTCATGGAGTAACCTTTTCTCGTGATATTATCTGCCAGATTATGCCACGTCTCAAAATGTTGGCAGAGAAGCCTCAGGGAGCACACTCAGTCTTACAATTGTTTTCTATACTTTACGATTTATCTCTGTCATTAGATATGAGGGTTCTTTCGAATGAGTCTTTCTCGGTAAATTCTCAACATTTTGATAGTAGGAGAATCGAAAAGGCATATGTTTATATGCATAAGAATTATGACCAACAAATAATGCTTGCTGATGTAGCATCGCATATTGGAATGAGTGAAGTTGCATTTAGCCGGTTTATGAAGAAATGCACAGGCAAAAATTTTGTAGATGCACTCAATGATATTCGTTTAGGTATTGCCTGCCAAAAGTTGGTAGATACAACTCATAGTGTTTCCGAAATCTGTTTTGCCAGTGGTTTCAATAATTTGTCGAATTTTAATAGAATATTTCATCGAAAGAAAGGGTGTACTCCCAGAGACTTCAGAGCCAGCTACTGGAAGAATCGAATTATGTTATGAAACACATTTCTTGTAAGCCTTAATAATGATACTTTTCATACTTTCCTTTATATTGTATCTTGTTTTTAATGAGGTGAATATACAAATTTTCACAAATGTTGTATTTTTTAATGGTACAAAAAGTATCATTATTGAGTAAAATACTACTTGTTTCCTCTTCTTGACTCCTCTACTTTTACCTCCGTCAACCAAAGTCTTATTTTAAAATAATTTATACTGCGAAGTGTGATTTTTTAATTATTTAAAGACCACAATCTTGGTGAAAACCTAATACCATTTATTTGTATGAAAAACAAGATCATTATTTCATTAGTATTTTTTGTGACTTCCTTTTCTTTATTATTTGCTCAAGGGACAATGATAACTGGAAATGTGAAGGAAGCATCAACAAGCGATCCTATGCCTGGCGTAACGGTACAGCTAAAAGGCAAAAATCTGGCTACTTCTACTGATTTGGATGGTAATTATTCTATTGCCGCTCAAAAAGGTGATGTCTTAGTATTTTCTTTTTTAGGTATGAAACCCCTGTCGGTTACTGTAACGTCTGACTCTCCTCTTAACGTAAAACTCGAAGACGACAATGTGAGTCTCGATCAAGTAGTAGTTATTGGATACGGTACTGTCAAGAAAAGTGATTTGACAGGAGCTGTTTCCTCTATTTCGGCTAAAGATATGCAAGCTGATATTGCGCAGAATACGGCAAGTGCTTTGCAAGGTCGTATACCGGGAGTATCGGTTTCGAATACAAGTGGTCGTCCCGGAGCAGGGATGAATATTAATGTCAGAGGAGTATCGTCTCTGACCAATAATACACCTCTTTATGTGATTGATGGTGTGTATGGAGACATTAATATGCTTGATCCTGCTGATATAGCTTCTATAGAAGTATTGAAGGATGCCTCGGCTGCTGCGATATATGGATCGAGGGCTGCCAGTGGGGTAGTAATCATCACAACTATTGCTGGACGAAAAGATACACCTAGTAAAATAAGACTAAATGTATATGCTGGTATTCAGCAATTACCCAAGAAAATGGATGTTTTGAATGGACCTGAATGGCTTTCTGTGGTGAATGCTCCTTCTGATTCAAAATATGCAGCAAACCTTTCGGGCAATGGTACCGATTGGCAAGATGAAGTGTATAGAACCGGAACTATTTATAAAGCGAATCTTGGAATAAGTGGAGGTTCTAAAACATCTGTTTACAGTACATCTTTAGGCTATATAAGTCAAGAAGGTATTATGATTAATAGTAAGTATGAAGCCTTCAACATGAGAACCAAAAATCAGTACTCTTTCTTGAACAATAAGCTGAGACTTGGAGAATCTTTGATTTTAAAAATAGCCAAAGATAAAGGTGTCGATAATCCGGCAGTCGTAACACAAACATTACGTATGTCTCCAATTGTTCCGGTGCATGATGAAACAAGATTGGGAGGATGGGCGTCTACTGAAAGCTGGATGACAAATGTGGCGAATCCTGTAGGAGATATTCATGCCAATAGTAGTTGGGATAATAATTTTTCACGACTAACTCAAATCCTGATAAATGCTTATGCTGAGGCGGATCTTTATAAAGGCTTGCGTTATAAACTGAATTTGGGTATAAACCAAGATAATGGAACAACTAAAGCATTCCGAGATATATATAATTTCGGTAATGCGGGTATGAACGAACTTCCTGACTTGAAAGAGGGTTCATCGGAATCACATTCATGGCTTTTAGAGAATACTTTAAACTATGACAATACATTTGGCAAACACACTGTTTCCGGATTATTAGGATATTCGGCTCAACGATATAGGTACCGTGTTATTTCAGCCGGTCGTGAAGAATTACCTATTGGTGTAAGTACAATAAACGGAGGTAGTGCCGATAGTCAATCTGCAAGTGGTTCTGCTAACGAAAACTCGATAGTGTCTGCATTCGGGCGACTTATGTATAGTTATGATTCTCGTTATATGTTTTCGTTCTCTGTTCGTCGTGATGGATCTTCACGTTTTGCAGACGGTCATCGTTACGGAACATTCCCTTCAGCTTCTGCTGGATGGAATATCCAGAATGAAAAATTTGCCGAACCTTTGAAAAAGGTTTTCGATGAGCTTAAATTAAGAGCCAGTTATGGTAAATTGGGTAATCAGGAAATCGGAAATTACTTGACTCAAAGTACGGTTAGAAGAGGTATAAACTATGTACAAGGATCTTCTTGGTGGATGGGTGGAATGCCCGGAATCAATTGGGTATCTCCACAGGATTTGACATGGGAAGAAACGGCTACTTCAAATATCGGACTCGATGCTAGTCTTTTCAATGGCAAATTATCCTTAACAGCAGATGCATTTATACAAACAACTGATGGTGTATTGTTGGGTATAAATATGCCTTCATCAACAGGTCTTGCTGGTAGCCCTATTTTGAATGCCGGTCAAATAGAGAATAAAGGGTTAGAACTATCTCTTACTCATCGCAACTCTGTAGGTAAAGTATATTATAGCTTAACCGGTAATATATCGACTATACAGAATAAGGTGAAAAAAATAACAATCGGAAATCAACAAGAATTTCCCGGATATAGTCCTCAAGGATTGGGTACAGTTACATGGGCAAAAGTAGGTGATCCTATAGGTTCTTTCTATCTGGTGGAAACAGACGGAATTTTCCAAAGCAAAGAAGAAATTCAGGCTTATAAAGATAAGAATGGTAACCTTATTCAACCCAATGCCGAGCCCGGAGATATTCGTTTTGTAGATGCAAATGGCGATGGTTCTATTACAGATGGCGATGCTCGTTATGCAGGAAGTCCTTTCCCCGATTTTAGCTTTGGATTTAGAGCCAATGCCGAGTGGAATAATTTTGATATAAGTTTCTTCTTTGACGGAATGTCGGGTAATAAAATCTTCAACTTTACCCGTTATAGAATGGAGTCAATGATTGATATTACAAATTATGGAAGCAGAGTATTAGATGCGTGGACTCCTACCAATACACATACAAGCATGCCTCGTTTCGAGATTACAGACCCGAATAAAAACTCACGCGTGGCAAGTGATCGCTGGCTCGAAGATGGTTCTTTCATTCGTTTGAAGACTTTCGAATTTGGTTATACTCTGCCTAAAGCCATGTTGAGTAAATTAAATATTGAGCATTTAAGAATCTTCTCCGCTTGCGAAAACCTATTTACTATTACAGGCTATAAAGGTTATACACCTGATTTAGGAGAAAATAATCATAGTAATACGGGAACAAGCTCTGCTTTAACCAGAGGAACAGACCATGGACGTTATCCTATACCTCGAGTTATATCTTTCGGTATACAGTTCTATCTCTAAAACAATATTTCCCTATCTATTTAATAAATAGAAATACATAATGATATATTTCAGAGTTATAGCATTTTATAGATGTTATACTCACCTAAATTTTAAATAGGTCTGAGACCTTAACTGATAAAATAACATAGAATGAAAGCAAATATATTGACAAAAATAGCCTTATCTGCATTATTGGGATGTTCGGTTATTGCCTGCGATGAAGCAAGTTTTCTGGATACATCAAATCCCAATGAAGTAACCAATGATAACTTCTGGCGGGATGAGGCAGACGCCAATTCGGCTATGGCTACAATCTATTCTCCTATCAGGGGACAGATGTATGGTTACTTTGGAGCTTTTACTGGTTTTCAGAACCAAAATGTAAGAGCTGACGATGTGTGGACAATTTATGATGACCTGCAAACATGGGATATCGCTGTATTTCAAAATGATCCGAATACAGACCGTTATGATTTTGGAAGTTTTTATTCATCCATAAACAGAGCAAATGTCTTTTTGGAAAATATTGACAGAGTTCCTATGGACGATGCCCAAAAAGACCAAATGATTGGAGAGGCACATTTTCTTCGTGGATTTAATTACTTCTTATTGGTAACCAATTATGGTGAAGCTCCCTTACGCCTAAAACCAGTTGTATTTACTGCAGATGCTATGGCGCCTAGCGCTTCGTCTGAAGAGTTGTGGAAGCAAGTGATGGCTGATATGACCGAAGCTAAAAACAGACTACCTATCGATCGTCCCGCAGAAGAAGCAGGGCGTGTAACAAAAGGTGCTGCAATTGCTTATCTGGGCAAATCGTATATCTATCAGAAACAGTATAAAGAAGGAAAACAAGAGCTTGAAATCATAATGAAAAGCCCCTATAAGTATGACCTGATGGCTAATTATGAGGATAACTTTACCCCCAACTTTAAGTTTAATAAAGAATCGATCTTTGAACTTAACTACGCCAAATATGGTAGTGGAAGTTGGAACGCAGAAGGTGCAAACGATACTCAGGGAATGGTATTACCCAATTTTATAGGTACTCCGCTTACAGGAGGTTGGTTTAAGATGATGCCTACTGCATCGATCATCGATGAATTTCTGGTAGAAAAACGTCCTAATGGATCAGAATCACTTTTCGATAAGCGAATATATACCAACTTCTTCTTTAAATATTCGGATTACGGAGATGTAAAGGCAGATGAAAAATGGTATGGAAATCGTTATAGCTTCGATCAGCTATGGAAATCGACTGAAGGTAAAAGATCGGGAGGAAAACAGCCCATCTATTCTGAAATTAATGGAAAAGAAGGACGCTTTTTGCCTAAAAAATTTACAGCTTTCTGGCTTGATAAGGAAAATGGCGATAGCATGTATAATCCTGAGCCAATAGATAATAATTACCGAGTTATGCGTTTTGCCGAAATTCTATTACTGCATGCAGAAGCTGCAATCAATAGTGGAAATTTAGCAGAAGCTGCAACAGATCTTAACCGCATAAGAAATCGAGCAGGCTTACCCAATAAAACATGGGGTGGAGCAAGTGAGCTAATGGCAGAAATCCAACATCAAAATTTACTTGAGTTTTGGTTTGAAGGACATCGTTTCTTCGACTTGCAACGCTGGCATACAGCTCTCGAAATCAAAGATATTTTCGTGAAAAACAAAAAGCAAGGAGCCGATAAATTCAAAGAAAAATATACGGTATACCCACTACCTCAATCAGAATTAAATACTAATACAGAAATCCAACAACACCCGTTGTGGAGATAATATGAAAAACACGCATATTTGGGAATAGAAGGGGAGAGGATGATTCCTTCATCCCTCCCTTCTCTATTAAAGGGAATGATTGAATTTTAAATTGGATAGTATGAAAAATACAAGAATGAAAATTACTAAACAACTATTTAGTAAGATATTAATATTCATATTGGTTACAGTGTTTGTTTATTCTTGTGATAAAGATGATCATTCAGGTGGTTTACCAACTTCGCCTTCTGGTGAAGTTTTGAAATCGCTTATTTTGGAAGGCAGCTTGCTTATAGAAGCTTCAAAGCAAGGGGATAAAACTCATTTTGTTTTTGAGACTGATACCTTAGATATTCCTTCAGTTGAAATACGGTCATTGGAGATGGATAAGGAGAAGTGGAATACCAAACTAACTTTTTCTGATAATTCGGTTCTGGAAATTCCGACTCTCGGAAATGCTATAAAGATTGATAAAAGTCTGGTGAAACTTAATCCTACGGGTTATGCACAGCTTTCGGCTCAGTTAACTTACTCGGCACCGGTTGAGGGAAAGATTAAGATGAGAATAAAGAGTAAGAATAAAAACGTTGAAGATATAACACATCTTTTTACAAAATACGGATATAATCATCAAGTCTACTTACATGGGTTATATGCCGACTATAACAATACAGTTTATATATCGCTGACTGATAAAAAAGGAAATGAACGAGCTACAGATTCTGTAACAATAAAAACAGAACCTATATTTATTGCTATGCCCGAAATAAGGGTTAGTAAATCTGATGCTTCTAAAATGGAAGCAGGGCTCACATTAGTCAGTTATATTGGAGATCATGAGTATGATACATCGCGTCCTTTTATGATAGATGCAGCTGGTGAAGTTAGGTGGTTTCTGTCGTTGAAAGGTCATCCTTTGTTACAATATTTTGCTGCCTGCTCGGGGCTTAAACGTCTAAAAGATGGTAATTTTTTAACTGCTGGATTAGCTTCTGGTTTGATATATGAACTGAATATGGTAGGTGAAGTTATCAAAACATGGGACATCGGAGCAAAAGGGTATGATTTCCATCGCGATATTATAGAGATTCCCAATGGTAACTTTATTCTTGCAGCAATCAACAAAAATAGTGTTGGTGGTTATGTTTTCGATGAAATGATTGAAGTAAACCGCGAAACAGGGGCTATTGTTACTGTATGGGATTTCAAGCAGTCTTTAGATGAAAACAGAAAAGAATATACCGACCATTTTAGTCCGAAAGATTGGGCTCATCAAAACGGTATTGCATATTCAGAAAGCGATGATGCAGTTATAGTTTCTCATCGTTTTCAAGGAGTAGCCAAGTTGGATCGTAATAATCGTGTGAAATGGATACTATCACCCCATAGAGGTTGGACTAAAAATAGAAGGAATGAAATGCTAGCTTCTTACTTGTTACAACCATTGGATGGTGCAGGCAATACAATACAAGATGAGGATGTGAAAAATGGATACCGTGCCTCTGATTCGTTCGATTGGTCATGGGGACCTCACTGTCCTGTACTTCTTTCGGATGGTAAGTTATTACTTTTTGATAATGGATATTACAGACATTATGGTGTCGAAAAAGATAAACCGTATAGTAGAGCTGTTGAATATAAGATCAATGAATCGGGAATGACAATACAGCAAACCTGGGAATTTGGTAAAGAACTCGGAAAGAATGGCTATTCATCCATTGTTTCTTCTGCTCAATATTTGCCTCAGACCGATCATATATTATTCGGATCGGGAGCAATAGGCTTCGTAGGTAAAGAGGTAAATGCACAAGGGGGAGGACGCATTGTTGAGGTTGACTATAAAACAAAACAGATAGTGTTTGATGTAGAAATGCAAGTGCCTAACTTTTATGTTTTCCATCGAGTGATGCGTATAGCTTTGTATCCCGACAATGAATAAATAGAATATTATATTTTAAAACAACTATAACTGGCAAACTTAACAAGGAATATTATGGCAGATTTTTTTAATAACAGACTAGATGTTATAAATGAGCGATATAGAGAATTAATTGAACGTAAGAATGAAAAAATATTACCGGGCAATGGAATTTTCGAACGCTACAAATACCCTATATTAACAGCAGAACACACTCCGGTTTTTTGGCGTTATGATATGAATCGCGAAACAAACCCTTACTTTATGGAGCGTTTTGGGATTAATGCGGTCTTTAATGCAGGTGCTATTAAATGGCAGGGAAAATATCTGATAATAGCCCGTGTTGAAGGATATGATAGAAAATCATTTTTTGCAATAGCAGAAAGTCCTAATGGTGTCGATAACTTTCGATTCTGGGATTATCCTATTTTATTGCCCGAAACGGAAAATTTGGGAACAAATGTCTATGATATACGTTTAACTGCACATGAAGATGGCTGGATATATGGTATCTTCTGTGTTGAAAGAAGAGACCCATCAGCAGCAAAAGGTGATTTATCCTCTGCTATGGCAACAGCGGGAATTGTAAGAACCAGAGACCTTAAAGAATGGGAGCGTTTACCCGACCTTATTTCTAATAGTCAGCAACGTAATGTGGTATTGCATCCTGAATTTGTCAACGGAAAATACGCTCTTTATACACGTCCGCAAGATAGCTTTATTGATGCCGGAAAGGGTGGGGGTATAGGTTGGGCATTGGTAGATGATATGACTCATGCTAAAGTAGAGGAAGAAAAAATTATCAATTATCGCTATTATCATACCATCAAGGAAGCCAAGAACGGAGAAGGGCCTCACCCGATTAAAACACCTAAGGGATGGTTACATTTGGCTCATGGGGTGAGAAATTGTGCTGCGGGCTTACGTTATGTTCTTTACCTGTATTTGACTGATCTTGAAGATCCGACGAAACTAATAGCCGAACCCGGTGGTTATTTTATGGCTCCCGTTGGAGAAGAGCGGGTAGGGGATGTCTCCAATGTGTTGTTTAGTAACGGATGGATAGTGGATGACGATGGAACCGTTTATATCTATTATGCATCATCGGATACTACTATGCATGTAGCAACTTCATCTATTAACAGGTTGTTGGATTATTGTTTGAATACAGCTCCCGATGGTTATAGGTCTTCTAAATCTGTTGAAACCTTGAATCAAATAATAGATAAGAATCGACAAATAAAGTCATAGTTTATAAAGATTTCAGACCTATTTATTGCCTAAGGTAAGAGTTACAGCAATAATTAGTTGTCACGATTATATATGTAGCAATAAATAGTTGAAATTACTTAAAATATATCTAATGAGTACAAGTACAGAGATAGTAAAATTAAAAGAGAAGATAGGTTACGGGCTTGGCGATGCAGCTTCATCAATGTTTTGGAAGTTGTTCACCATGTATTTACTGTTCTTTTATACCGATGTCTTTGGTATGGAAGCAGCTGTGGGCGGTACTATGTTTCTTATAACCCGTATTTGGGATTCTCTTCTAGATCCGGTAATTGGTGTAATGGCAGATCGTACCGAAAGCCGATGGGGAAAATTCAGACCCTACTTACTGTGGGTGGCAATACCCTTTGCCGTGATTGGGGTCTTTACTTTTACAACTCCTGATTTTGGGACTTCGGGCAAGATTGTTTATGCCTATGTTACTTACTCTTTGATGATGATGATTTATTCTTTAATTAACGTTCCGTACGCTTCTTTGCTGGGAGTGATGTCTCCTGATCCTAAGACTAGAACTGAACTTTCATCCTACCGCATGATTTTTGCTTTTATAGGCAGTATTTTGGTATTGCTTTTGGTAGAACCTTTGGTGGAGTTCTTTAGTAAAGGGTCTGGGGATGCGCTTCCTAATTTAAGGTTTGGATGGCAGATGGCTGGTGTCGTTTTTGGAGTGATAGCCGTTATCTTCTTTCTAGGGTGCTTTTTGTGGACAAAAGAACGGGTAAAACCTATTAATGAGTCAACTAATTCGTTGAAAGACGATGTAATGGATCTCTTGAAAAATAAGCCTTGGTGGATTTTGCTAGGAGCGGGTATAGCTACCTTGATATTCAATTCGATAAGAGATGGTGCTGCTGTTTACTATTTCAAGTATTATGTAGCCGACGTTCCCGGATTTTCTCTAGGTTTTAGTGATTCATCTTTGTCTCTTACAACTATCTATCTGGTTTTGGGGCAAGCTGCCAATATAGTTGGGATTATTCTTGTAACACCTCTTTCAGGCAAAATAGGCAAGAAATTTACTTATCTTTTGGCTATGTCATGTGCTGCGGTATTCAGCGTTATTTTCTACTTCTTGAAAAGCACTGATGTTGCTCTAATTCTTGTTTTACAGGTTCTTATCAGTATTTGTGCTGGTGCTGTAACACCGTTGCTGTGGTCGATGTACGCGGATATCGCCGATTATTCAGAATGGAAAAGCGGACGAAGAGCCACAGGGCTTATATTCTCATCTTCTTCGATGTCTCAAAAATTCGGATGGTCTATTGGTGGTGCTTTAACAGGATGGCTACTGGCTTATTTTGGTTTTAAAGCAAATGTGGTACAAACCGAAGAGGCTCAATATGGAATCCGCTTGATGCTTAGTTTCCTTCCTGCCGCAGGTACGATTCTTTCCGTTATATTTATATCCTTTTATCCTCTTTCCGAAAAGAAGTTAGTGAATATAACTAAAGAGTTGAAAGCTCAACGAGACAATGCAGAGTAATAGAGGTACTAATAGTCTTGTTGCAAAATAGTTTGACTGATAATTAATATAAAAAGGGTTTCAAATTCGTATTTGAAACCCTTTTCTAATGTTTTCTATTTTATTTATATTATTCGCCTCGGCTATAGTTAGGAGCCTCGCTTGTAATAGCTACATCATGAGGGTGACTTTCGGCAACACCTGCATTCGTGATACGAGTAAATTTGGCATTGTGTAGTGTTTTTATGTCCTTTGCTCCACAATATCCCATACCTGCACGTAATCCTCCTAGCATTTGGTAAACAACTTCAAACAAAGTACCCTTGAATGGTACGCGTGCAGCGATACCTTCGGGAACAAGTTTCTTTATATCTGCTTCCATATCTTGGAAATATCGGTCTTTTGAGCCTTTTTCCATGGCTTCCAATGAACCCATTCCACGATATGATTTGAATTTACGTCCGTTGAAAATAATGGTTTCACCCGGTGACTCTTCAACTCCTGCTAGTAACGATCCCATCATAACAGAGTATCCTCCTGCTGCAAGAGCTTTTACGATATCTCCCGAATAACGAAGTCCACCATCTGCAATCAAAGGAACACCTGTTCCTTCAAGAGCTTTTGCTACATCATATATAGCTGATAGTTGAGGTACACCTACTCCGGCTACTACACGTGTTGTACAGATTGATCCGGGACCTATACCTACTTTTACACCATCGGCTCCGGCTTCTACTAAATATTTAGCAGCTTCGCCCGTAGCTATATTTCCTACTACTACATCTACATCGGGGTATGTCTTTTTTACGAGTCTCAATACTTCGGTTACACCTTTTGAGTGCCCGTGTGCAGTATCAATAACAATAGCATCTACTCCGGCTTCCACTAAGGCTGTTACACGCTCTAAAGTATCGTGAGTAACACCAACACCTGCGGCAACTCTAAGACGACCAAATTCGTCTTTACAAGCAAAAGGTTTGTCTTTCGCTTTGGTGATATCTTTATATGTAATAAGTCCTATTAATGTATTATTAGCATCCACCACAGGAAGTTTTTCAATCTTGTGGTGTTGTAAAATGTCAGCAGCAGCTTCAAGGTCAGTCGATTGTTTTGTAGTGATTAGGTTTTCACTAGTCATCACATCTGCAATCAGCTTACTCATATCTCTTTGGAAACGAAGGTCGCGATTGGTTACAATACCTACCAGTTTGTTTGCAGTATCAACAACGGGAATACCTCCAATTTTGTACTCAGCCATCAGTGCTAAGGCAGCGCCTACGGTTTTGTCTTTTTCTATACTCACGGGATTAGAGATCATACCATTCTCAGCTCTCTTTACGTATTTCACCTGCTGAGCTTGCTCCTGTATAGTCATATTCTTGTGAATAACACCTATACCGCCTTCACGGGCAATAGCAATAGCTAGCTTAGCTTCTGTAACAGTATCCATTGCCGCTGAGACAAAAGGGATATTCAATGTTATGTTTTTTGAAAACTTTGTCGAGAGGTCGACATTTCGGGGAAGAACATCGGAGTAGGCAGGTATCAACAGTACATCGTCGAAAGTGAGCCCATCCATAACTATTTTATCTGCAATAAATGACATAAGACTATACCTTAAATTTTTATTGCATGCAAATATACTTATTTTTAATTGGTTTGAACTAATTGTTTTATTAAAATTTAGCAACTCTATATTTTTTAGAAGTTAAGCATTACCTTAAATAAAAAAGTCCCTGATATTTTCTTCAGAGACTTATCTTAAGTATTGTTAAAGTTTATATCCTAGACTTAGTCGAAATGATGTATGTTGAGATGATCCATCTTTTTCTGCATCAGTTAACCCTTGTTGATATATTAGTCCTGTATATATGCGATTAAATAAGAACCCAGCTCCAATATTGAATCCTACATCAGAGCGATTAAATTGATTGAATGGTGATTTTTTTATTGTATTTTCAGAGTTATATGTCATATGATCTCTTCCAAATAAACCCTGTCGTACATAAAGGCCAATATCTAACACAAAATTGGCTTGTTTTCCAATTGGAGGGCGGAATGACAGTTGCAGAGGTGCTTCAAGAGCGTAGATTTCTATAAATCCTTTTCCTTGTTCAGCAGAAGGGTTAAAAGCAGTTTCTCTGTTTTTACCTAAAGTTGTAAATAATAATCCGGGTTGTAGGTATAACTTATCTGATAGAAGGAAATCGTAAGTCACTCCTAAGTGAAAACCTAAGCGTGGATTACTATAAAAGTGAGGTTTAATCCAATCGCCATTCAATCCTCCTTTTATACCCCATTGAGAATATACAGGTATAATTGAAATTAAAATCAAAAATAAAGAGATTAATCGGTATTTCATATTCTATTTTATTATTGTAAATGTTGGATTATCACCTGTAGGATTCCATATAGAATCATTGTATGATGTCATTATACAGCTAAGAATGTTTGTTTCTCTTTTGACTATACTCTTAATTGTATCAGTGCGGTCTTCATTAAATTCTATATATGTGTAAGAGAAATTATCTTTTGTTACCTCATTGTTTAGAAAAAGTACCATTGTATATTGCTTTTCATTCAATTCTTCAGGAGAGTAAATTCTATATCCTTTGGGATAATCAAGAGAGTATCCGTTTCCTGCATTATACTTTGAGCATTCAATTTTATTACCATCAATGAGATAATATATTTTTATTCTATCTATGTTGATCGCATTTTCGGTATTCGGATTTAATAAATCATTTCCTTTTATATCCGTAATATAAAATTTTTGAACTGCTATCACACTAAATTCATTGTCATTACTACATGCAAATAATAGGGGCATTATTAATATTATTGTTACTATTAGCTTTTTCATATATGTATATTTAAAATTTTGTTGTTTGTATTATGGTTTAATATCGTACACGATTTCGGTCCTATTGTTATAGCCATTATTATTTCTTTCTGGAGCCCAATTACCATGATCAAACCATCCATTGTATAGTCCATTATCCCATCCCCAATTCATATGGAAAAATAATGCTGAAGAGAATCCTCCATTTGGGTTGCATGATTTATGTCTAGAGTATCCATCACATACCCATGCATGTCCATTTGGGTATATTCCTATGGTTCCCCATACTGAATCTGTAGCACCACCTAATATAACAGGTGATTTAGCATCTATCTGATTAATAACTAGATGATAGTCACTAGTACCATAGCTTTTATGTTTAGCAGAGTTATATCCTAATGATTTTAATGTTTTAGGAATATCGCTAACATAGGCACTTGAGCCATCACACTTATAGTCTATCTTTAAATATATTCCTAAGTCTCTCATTAATATGGCTGTTTCATCGCTCCCATATGTATCAGGCATTACACTCCAATTGAAGCTTTTTGGATATTTATGATATCCCATTACTTGTGCAGTGGCAACAGCTACACAACCAGCTGGAGCTTTTCCTTCAGGATTATACCAAGTTTTATCACATCCAGTTTTGGGAACTCTATTATTGTATCCGTTGTATTGCCCCCATTCTGTTTTGAGAAGAGGGCCTACTCGAATGACTTCATCATTGCAAGGATCTATTTCTTGGGGTATTTGTTGATCTTCAATCTGATTTATTCTTTGGTTTGTTATCCGGATTTCACTAATATATGCATCAGTATTGTCAAGCCATTCAATTAAGCCTGTTGGCATATTTTTTAAATCAAGATTAAAATTTCCTTCTGTAGAGAATGCTAAAACCGGATCTGCTCTTTTATCTCCTGCAATAATCGAAAAGCCACTATTGTTTTTATAATTAACAATATAGAAGGATGGTTTTTTTTCGTTTCCGATGGGTGTTATGTTATCTACTTCCAGATAGGTACTCGTACTTCTTGTTGAAGATTTTGTATTGTCAATTGGAAATTCGAACATTGTTGCAATGGCAATAGCTTCTCTGTTATCTACAAAATTTGTGTCACTGCTGATTTGGAAGTTTATAACATCAAAATTTTCATCTTTACTACATGAGGAAAAGTAAGTCGACACTAAAAGTCCTAATAAAAGGAGTTTTATTTTTTTCATATTGTGTTAAGTTTATAGTTTGGTAACTATAGGGATTTAATTTGTGTAATTGGTCTTGTAATCTTTAGTTTGTTCTCCAAATATAAATAAATTTCTGCTACTAAGAAATTTCATGACATGTGTGGTATGTATGTTTTGATCAGGATAATTTACTCGGTTTCGTTTTTTTGTGTTTTATAATACGGTATTTGTAGTGGTTTCTGCTTATGGATAAGGTCTTAAATAACGATTAATTCTTTGGATTTGTTGATAAAAGAGGCTCTATTTTTTTTAATAGGCCTCTTTGTAATCTTATGCTTATATATTTAAAGCAGAGTGTCTTAAATGAAGAATAAATTTTTATATCCACCAAGTAGATATTTTTTGTATATCATATTAGCTAAGAAAAATCTTTAGAATGGATATCCAATTGCAAAGTGCCATGCTGTTCTGTTGAGAGCGGGCTTGAAAATAACCCAGCGATCGTTTACTGCTCGTCCGGGGTCGTAGGCTCTGATACCATAGTCAAAACGGAGAAGTAAGAATCCTAAGTCGAAACGAACACCGGCACCATAAGATAACGCTATCTCTTTATAGAATTTGTTGAATCTGAATTGTCCGTTAGGCTGAGATTCTTTATAGTTCTTCATTGTCCAGATATTACCAGCATCAATAAATCCTGCTAGTTCAATATATTCTGATACTTTGCTTCGGTACTCAATATTCATATCGAGTTTGATATCCCCAACTTGATTTACGAAATCGTTTACTCCGGAGCTGTCTGCAACATAAGATCCTGGACCAAGGTCACGGGTAGCCCATCCTCTGACACTATTTGCTCCCCCTGCAAAATATCTTGTTTCGAAAGGTAGTACTGCTGAATTACCAAAGGGAGAGGCAACACCTATTCCTATATGGTATGCGATTCTATTTTTGGTATTTAGTGTATGTGTTTGCGCAAAGCTTAAGTCTCCTTTGATGTACTCGGCAAAACGGATTCCCAATATTTTTTTAGCTCCTAAACTGTCTCTTGGTGCATCATAAAATGTTGTTACCAAACGAGGTAAAAGACCACTGACATCTATCCCCGCTCTTATACTGAATATATTTTTGGGAACTCTTCTGCCTACTCTACTATTAGCATTAGTATATGTGATGTTATATGTTGTACGCGAAATCAATTGATCTTTGTAACTTTCTTTTAAAATGGGATTACTGTTAGCTAACCGTTCTTTAAAATCGTTAGATATCCAAGGCATGCGTATATAATTTATATCCCAAAGGTTTACGCTATGAGCAAATTTATTTTGATTGGATGTCCATCTATAAGTAAGTGTTGCATTAAAGAACTGTCGGGTGTACTCTTGGCGATGTTGGTTATTAATACCTAAAGAGACCTGTGTACTGGCAGAGGGTTGTTCTCTCCACTTCGGTTTTAACCAAGGGAATAAAAATTGAGGAAAGGCAAGAGAAGCATCGGCTCCAATCTCAAAAAAGTTTTGGTTTGCCATTTCGGGGTTGCTCGAATTCGAAATAAACTCATAAGCTCCTCTTAGTTTCAATCTTAAAATCTCGGCTCCATTAAATAAATTTTGATGTTGATAGGTAATACTTGGTGCAATACCTAAATCTCCTGCCGAGTTTGTTCCCTGTATTTCTGTTTGAAAGAAGTGAGTATTTCCGGGTGCAATAGTTATAAGTGCGTCTATATACTGTACACTGTCGTTTGGGTGGCTAACTTCGGTAAACTGTATGTTGGTTTGTTTAACGACTCCAATGCCATTAAAAGCTCCGGTAGTACGTGTAAATGCCATATCGGAATAATATTTTCCGGGACGTATAGCATTATTCCTGTAAAGAGTCGATTTTCTTAAGAATCTATTTTTTCCATAAATCACATTTATTCCTTTATAATTGACTGTGTCAACTTCTGAGAATAGCTTTTCATTTCCTCTTGCCATCGGATCGAATCCGCTTAATATACTAACGTTTCTTATTTTAAACTTTTTAAATGAGGTGCTGTCTCTAGGTGGATAAAGCGACAAAAAAAGGTCTACCTGATGTGCATTTAGAGTGGTATCAGCCTTGTAATAAAGTAATTCTTTTGAGAATTTATAATATCCTATATTTCTTAGATAGGATGTTAGGTTTACTCTAGAGTCTTCGAGGTCAATCTGGTTAAATGTAATTCCTGGTTGTATGCTTGTATATTTTTTTGCGGGAGCAAGACTTTTTGCAATAGTAGGATTAGCAAGGGTGTAATCGTAGCTGCGTATTTTGTATACTCCGTTGTTATGTATATCATAAGTAACTGTGACTTTTTTCTTTTGTACTTTGAGAAGAGTGTCAACCTCTGCTCTCAAGTATCCCAGATTACTCAACTCTTTAGCTACTTGATTTGCCGAAGTTTTAGTTTGTTGAGGGTTGTATAAAACGGGTGCTTGTCCCATTTTTTTTATAATGCGATTGAGCCATTTACTTGTATCCTGACCGGCTATATTATAAATAGCTAATCTTATCTTATTATTGGGTTGCTGACGGATAAAGCTTTCGAAGTAAGCGCCATCAATTGCTTTTGAATCTGCATCGATATTATATCCCTTTAGCAGATAGCTCCCTTCGGGAACGTGTTTTGTAGAATTACATGACCATATAGAAAAAAGGATCAGTAGACAATATATTGTTTTTTTCATTCGTACTCAAATTGCGGTTCCACACCTGTTTATTTATTTTTATAAGCACATCTTATATAAAATTTACCAGAGTTCTATAATCCAAGAGTATTTTAGAAAACTCAAATGAAAATATGTGTTATTCTCTGTTACTATTTACAAAAGTAACAAATTGAACTATTTAATTAAAAAAAGATTCTTTTATCTCACTATAACGGATAAAAGAATCTCTATGTTTTCGAGTATTCGTATTAATTTGATTTAAATTCTAATTGTACTGGAGTAAAATAGACTAAATGAATTAATTAACGACCATTATTTTTGTTACCACTCCTTCCGATCCATCCTCCGAAGAACCAAATACTAAATATACCCCAGTATCTACACGTCTGCCTCTTGCATTTTGTAAATTCCATGAATATTGTCCTCCAAGAGATCTACCTTCATTTATGAGATTTCCTTTCAAGTCGGTAATTTTTATTCTCGAATTAGATTGTAGTCCTGTTATAGTAACCGATCCTTCATAGCCCGGGCGTATAGGATTAGGATAAGCGTATACATCAGAGAAGCTGTCTGCTCCCGTTGTGGCTAAACCTTTATATGCCATAATACCTCTTTCTGTTCCAAAATATACAGTTCCATTATTGGGGTCGATAGCTAAAGACATTACGTTATTGGAGGGTAGGGGGCTATCTTCTAAAGTAAAATGTTCAAGGGTTTCTTTATTATCGGAACTTATAAGATAAACACCCGATGTTTGGGTTGCTATCCATTTTCGGTTAGCTCCATCTATGGCAATTGCGCTGATGGCTACATTCTCTAGTAAGCCAGTTACCGAATTTGATCCACTTCCGCTCTCTACTTTTATCTTATTAAAAATAATTTCTTTGGTAAAGATATTACTTGAAGTATATACTTGAAATGGACCAATGTCTGTTCCCAGCCAGAAATGTCCGTTAATATCTTCAGCAATTGTATTTATGTCAGATATATTGAGTCTCTTTCTATCTTGATCCATGAAGTAGTTTTTATCTCTATCGGTACTTAAGTATATATATTTATCATCGGAGGTGTTGTTAATAGTTCCGTTATCATTAAATATAAAGAGATAGTTGTCTCCTCCAAAAGAGGTGACCCATTTGTTAGAATATCTATCAATTACAATGTTTCTAGGATTAGTAGCTGCGTTTGCAATATCAGAATAATGAACCTGTGTCCATTCTCCACTCTTTAAACGTACTTTAATTATGTTTTTGACTCTCGAATTTAGTAACCATAAATTACTGTTTTTGTCGAAAACCATTCCACTAACACGTGTTGTTTTGTAGTCTTCTAAAATAATGGGTTCTATGGTACTATTCGATTCGTTGTATATGTTCTGAAATTTAGCTCCTTCGAATTCATACAAGCCTTCGCCCCAGCTACTAGCGAATATGCGATTCTGATTGGTGGGGTCGCTCACTGCATATACTAAATCTTGTGCATTAATACCACTTGCGTTGCTTATATCACTTGGGTAAATATTTGTCCATCTAGAATCTTTGTAGATGGATATACTTGCAGGCTTATTCATCCTTACAGACTTATCTACTCCGTTTAGAAAGTAGCCTCCACCGGAAACTATTAATTGCTTGTTTTGGAAGGTGAGTGAAAATGGATAGTTAGATACAGGTCCCCGAGGGGCAATCCATCGTTTCACATATTCAGGGCTATTCCCATTAGCCTTAATTAGTGATAGGTTGTTTCCGGATGATCCTAGCCAATATTCGCTAGTAGTATTGCCATTTGGAATTACACTAGTAAGTTTATCGATATCTATTTTTGTATTTTTATCTAAATCCTCGTAATCCCAAAATGCATTGTCAGCCATTACAATCATATGATCGTTTTGAGAATGCTGTATGGACTGTAAATCTTTTCTGGCTAATACCGTTTTTAGAGATGTGGGGCTATCCATTCTGTAAATTGCTTTTTGAGGAACAAGAAAATGGAGTTGGTTTTTGAATACGAGGATATCTCGAATCTCGTTATCTTCAAATGTATTATTAGGATCAGTATTGTGTGTACTTACCTCAAGATTTTTCCAAGAAGCAATATCCTGAGCATTGTCGGTAATGTCTATGTATAAAATCCCTTTTTGTGTAGCTGCATATAGCTTGTTGTCATAAACGAGTATAGAATAAAAAGGGATGTTGAATATTCCTGATTCCTTGACCTCTTTGTCTGTCAGATTAATTATTAGAAAACCAAAATCAGTTGCTAAATATGCAAAATCTTCATAAATAAATACTTTGTTGATCGTTTTCTCCAGATTCTGAGTTGAGTTCTTCAAATCAGAAATGTTGATGTGAGATTTATCTTCAAACCAAAGTTCTATGTTAGCATCAGCACGAGTGATAAGTAGGCATTTATGTTTGCTACTGTATACTATGTGTTTAATATCAGTATTTCCCCCTTCTTTTTTGATGTATTCATTCAAGCTTCCATCCGAATGATTGTAGCTAAAAAGCTTTCCATCAGTTACTGCATAGATAGTATTTCCATTTTTTTCTAGCTCTTTTATATCAGCAGAGTAAGATATCTGAGAAGCCCACTGGTCTGTCTTTTGTGCCACTACTGCAATAAAAGACAAACAAAAAATAATAAAAAACGAGTAACTCCGTTTATTAACCATGACCTTGTATATTGTTGAAGGTTATTGATCTAAATTATGAATAATTTACAAAGATAAAATAATACTTTATTAGATAAGGATCAGAGTTTATATATTCCGTTAAATATCATACCTGATATGGTTTATTAAAATTTTGTTTTCTTTCTTAAGTATTATTATTATACTTTTGTTTGCTACTATTTCGAAATAGGGCTTATATTGATTTATGGAGATTGCAATTGTTGGAACCGGATATGTTGGTTTAGTAACGGGTACTTGTTTTTCGGAAATGGGTATGCACGTTCGTTGTGTCGATACGGATTCCAATAAAATAGAAAACCTGAAAAAAGGAATTATTCCAATTTACGAACCGGGCTTGGAGGATATGGTTATTCGCAATTATCAAGCAGGACGTTTGCAATTTTCGACAGATCTGAGTGCTATACTTAATGATGTTGATATTGTTTTTAGTGCAGTCGGCACACCCTCGGATGAGGATGGCAGTGCAGATTTAAAATATGTATTGGAAGTTGCTCGAACTATAGGTCGTTATTTGACAAAATATGTACTTGTGGTTACAAAAAGCACTGTTCCTGTTGGTACAGCTAAACTTGTAAAAGAAACAATTCAAGAAGAATTGGATAAAAGAGGTCTTACTGATCTTATATTTGATGTTGCTTCTAATCCCGAATTCTTGAAGGAGGGAACAGCTATCACTGATTTTATGCACCCTGATCGTGTTGTCGTTGGTGTAGATTCAGATCGAGCCAAAGAAGTAATGGATCGTTTGTATAAACCATTTACTATAAATAATTATAGAATGATTTATACAGATATCTCATCTGCAGAGATGATTAAATACGCCGCTAATGCAATGTTGGCTACACGGATTAGCTTTATGAATGATATAGCTAATTTGTGCGAAATAGTTGGAGCAGATGTCAATATGGTGAGAGCCGGCATTGGTTCGGATAATCGTATAGGTAAGAAGTTTTTGTATTCAGGTTGTGGTTATGGCGGTAGTTGTTTCCCTAAAGATGTAAAAGCTTTAGTGAAAACAGCAGAAGACAGCGGCTATACGATGCAAGTTTTGAAGGCTGTAGATGCTGTTAATGAGTATCAGAAAACTGTTCTATTTAAAAAACTGAACGATTATTATAATGGTGATTTGAAAGGAAAAACGGTGGCTCTTTGGGGGCTCTCTTTTAAACCTAAAACAGATGATTTGCGTGAGGCCCCATCTTTAGTTTTAATAGAAAAACTATTGGAGGTTGGCGTTAAGATAAAAGCATATGACCCAATAGCTATAGATGAAGCAAAAAAACATATTGGAAATAAAATAGAATATGCAAAAGATATTTACGATGCAACGTTAGATACTGATGCAATTCTTTTGGTTACGGAATGGAATGAATTTAGATTACCTTCCTGGTCAGCCATAAAAAAGCTAGTAAAAAAGCCCTTAGTCATTGATGGACGTAATATTTATAATGGAAATGATTTACGTGAGATTGGGTTTGAATATATAAGCATTGGATCAAAATAGAATTAATTACAATCATATAAGCTATTTAAAAGTGTACATGAACCGCATGAAGAAGATTATTTTTTGTTTATTCCTTTTTTTACTCTCTAGCAATATGATGTTTGCTCAAATGTCAGATGATCAAATAATTAATTATGTGAAGCAAGAGGTCGACAAGGGTACTTCACAACAAATTATTGCGACAAACTTGATGAAACAAGGCGTCACAAAAGCTCAATTGGAGAGAATAAAACAACAACAAGAACAAAAGCAAACCTCTGGAACTACTAGTACTAAGAGTAGTACTGAGCTGAGAAGAGATAGAAAAGAGAGTGTAGATGATGAATTGAATGCCGGCGATTTAGATCAGGTAAATAGTAATATTAGTCCTGTTGTAGTTGAAGATTCAGATACAATCGTTATTTTCGGTAAAAATATATTCAATGCAAAGAACTTGACGTTTAGCCCAAATGTCAATATTCCTACTCCTATTGACTATCGATTAGGTCCGGGTGATGAGGTTGTTATAGATATATGGGGTGCTTCTCAGACTTCGGTTAGACAAGTTATTTCAGCAGAAGGAAGTATTACAGTTGATCGTTTGGGTCCAATATTTCTGAATGGAATGAGTGTTAAGGAAGCAAATGATTATGTACAACGAAAATTTGGAGATATTTACTCTGGTTTAGATAATGGCGGAGGATCTACACAAATAAAGCTAACATTAGGTCAAATAAGAACTATACAGATAAATGTAATGGGAGAAGTGGTTGCTCCCGGAACGTATGCACTTTCTTCTTTATCATCTGTATTTCATGCTTTATACAGAGCAGGTGGTGTAAATAAAATCGGATCTCTACGTGCAATCAAACTTTATAGAAACGGAAAGCTTCTTCGAGTTTTAGATGTTTACAAATATATATTAGAAGGTAAGATGAATGATGATATCCGAATGACTGATGGGGATGTTATTATTGTTCCAACTTACATATCTCTTGTAAATATTTCGGGAAAAGTTAAACGTCCAATGTTCTATGAAATGTCTTCAAAAGAAACACTAAAGGACTTACTTGCTTATGCAGGAGGCTTTACAGGTGATGCTTATACTAAAAGTATTAGGGTTGTCCGTGAAACTGGAGGAGAGAATAAAATATTCACATTAACTGAGGATGAATATCAAGATTTTATCTTAGGCGACAAAGATGCTGTCACAATTGGTTCTGGACTCGATCTTTATGAAAATAGAGTGGAAATAAAAGGAGCTATCTACAGAACAGGATATTATGAGATAGGCAAAAATATAACTACAGTAAAACAACTTATAGCAGCAGCAGATGGCCTTCGAGGAGATGCTTTTCTTAATAGAGCTATTTTGACTCGAGAAAGGGATGATTATACTTTAGAAACATTGCCTGTTGATATTCGTGAATTATTGTATGGAAATGGAAATGATATTGTATTGAGAAAAAATGATATTCTCTATATTCCATCCATCAATGATTTAAAAGAATTTGGTGATTTTATGGTACATGGAGAAGTAGCACGTCCAGGTACTTATAAATACTCGGATAATACAACTTTAGAGGATTTAATAATCCAGGCTGGCGGACTCTTGGAGTCAGCATCTATCGTTCGCGTTGATATTGCTCGAAGAATTATTGATCCCCATAGTCAAACTATAAACAGAACATTAGCTGAAAATTATACATTTAGCTTAAAAGATGGATATATTGTAAATGGAGATCCAGGGTTTGTATTAAAACCTTACGATGAAGTGTATGTACGACGGAGCCCTGGATATCATGAGCAACAGAATGTCTTTGTAAATGGAGAATTATTATTTCCCGGTGCATATGCTCTGAATCGGAAAACAGAAAGAATTTCAGACATAGTAAAAAGAGCGGGTAATCTTACAGCTGATGCTTATGCAAAAGGAGCTAGACTTCTTCGAATGCGTTCGGAGGAGGAAATATTTAGATCGCAAGCTGCTCTAAAAGTCGCAAATCAGGGAGGTAAAGATTCTATTTCTGTAAGAACATTAGATTTAGCAGATGCATATAGTGTCGGAATAGAGCTTGATAAAGCATTATTGAATCCTGGGTCGGATTATGATTTGGTTTTAAGAGCTGGTGATAGATTAATTATCCCTGAATATGACAATACAGTTAAGATAAATGGTGCAGTAATGTATCCTAACACTGTTGTTTTTAAACAAGGAGAGAAATTAGCTCATTATATAAATCAAGCTGGAGGATACTCTGATAACGCTAAAAAGAACAGGTCATTCGTCATTTATATGAATGGTACAGTAAGCAAAGTTAAAGGAGGAGATAGGAACGCTATTCAACCAGGTAGTGAAATAATAATTCCTAGTAAGGAGCAAGCACGAAAATTATCATTGCCAGAAATTCTTAGTTTGAGTACAAGTGTTGTTTCTATGGCTAGTCTTATTGGAGTACTAATTAATACAATGAAATAAGCATGGAGACTAATATAGAAAAAGTATCAAATCAAGAAAAAGAGATTGATTTGATAGATTTAGGGAAAAAACTTTGGGAGAAGCGTAAGTTTATTTTGAAAGGATTTCTTATTGGATTATTGTTTGGAGTTGTAATTGCTTTTAGTATTCCTAAAGAGTATACTTCAACAGTGATTTTAGCTCCAGAGGCTAATTCATCATCAAGTGCAGGGAGTGTGGGAGCATTGGCTGCTATGGCAGGTTTGAACTTAGGTGGCGGAGCTGTTAATGAAGGTCAAATGTCTCCAGAACTATATCCTAATATAGCAGAATCTACCCCCTTCATTATTGGTCTTTTTGATATTAAGGTTAGAGATGTAGAAAATAGTATTGATACTACTTTGTATTATTATATAAAAGATAACCAGAAGAGTAGCTGGTGGGCTAAAATAATGCGGCTTCCTTTTGGATTAATTGATTTAGTGTCTAGAAGTGATGGTAGTCTGGAGGAGCAGCAACCTGTGATGGGCTTTTCTTTAAATAAGGAGCAAACAAGTGTTTTTAATAATATAAAAGGGCGAATTGGTGTTGTTGTTGATAAGAAAACAGGAATTATTACATTAAGGTCAACGATGCAAAATGCAGAAATTTCTGCATTAGTAGCTGATACATTAACGTCTTATTTACAATCCTACATAATAAGCTATCGCACACAAAAAGCAAGGCAAGATCTTTCTTTTACAGAAAGATTATATCTTGAAGCCAAAAAAGATTACTCAGATCTTCAACAAAAATATGCAAAATATTTGGATGAAAATCAGAATATCGTTTTAGCAAGTTATAGAGTAAATCAAGAAAAATTACAAAATGAGGTTTCCTTAGCATATGGTGTGTATAATCAAATGGCTCAGCAATTACAATTGGCAAAAGTGAAAGTTCAAGACACAACACCTGTATATACTATTATTCAACCTGCGACTGTTCCCTTAATTCCAGAAAAACCGAATAAAAAACTAATTGTTCTGAGTTTTATTTTTATTACTCTTGTCGGAGTTTGTGGCTTTATTATAGGGAAAGATTTTTTATATAATAAATACTTAAATAAATGATTGGTTTTTTATTCTATTTAGTCTTAGATAATGAAGACTGTTTAATCCTATTTTTTAATAGGTAAAGTTTATATGATGAATTCACAATGTAATATTTTAATAACCGGAGACGTTGGATTTATAAATTCTTATAATGTTCGCTTATTTGTGAAAAAATACTCCGACTGTAATGTTTTAATCTGGATAAATTAAGATTAGTTGATATTGAAAATAAGTCTAATTGTGGTTTTATTAAAGGAGATACTACTGTTTTCTATAAAACGATGATGACTTTCGGAAATATTGTAAAAATGCATATAAAAGGAAATAAATTTAACCATCTTTTAACTATGAAATTATTTTTGAATTTTTTGTTGTTAATATTTCTCATCTCGTGTACACCAGATGATTTAAATTCTCAGGTACCAGAACCAATTGATTATCAAAATTCACCTTATGTTAATATGGGAGTGGCTTTTGAGAGTAATGATAAAAATCAGCCATTATATGGAACACATTCTAGCTGGACTCATGCTAATGTTGCATATGATAAATCGCTGGATAAAGCTGTTGTTTTTTACAATATAAAAAATGGACATATGTTGACTCATAACCGGGTTGCTATGAGATTTAAAGATATTGAGGGTGGATTTAGTGACCTTTTGGTTGTTGCAGATCGAGAAGCCGAGGGAGTTAGTTGTAAGACCCAAGCTAGTGGTATTGCTGCAAATGGGGATTATATTTCTTTAGTTGCTTTATTCAATAATTCTAATGGATCAATAATAGGTAGTGATATTTATCGTTCTAGTGATAAAGGGAAAAGTTGGTCAAGAACGGATATGCTTGTAGGTAATGAAAGAGTAAAAGCTTTTAATGGTGATGTAACAGGTTTTTTACTCCTCAAAAGTGGGAGGATACTAACCTTGGCTTGCCATCCTGAAACCCGGAGAACTCGAATCCTTTATTCAGATGATAATGCTGTTACTTGGCATTTTGCTTCAGTGTCAGAATGTTTTAAACATACTGAGCCAGCGTGGTGTGAATTATCTGATGGAACAATAATATGTTATTTACGGAGTACGGTTGGAGATGCAGGATATTCAACAAAAATTCCAGCATACTTTACTCGAAGCTTCGATGGGGGGCTAACATGGGAATTACCTGTACCATCCAAGTCCATACTTAATATGAATGAAGCTAATGGACAACTAATCTTCTATGAAAAATCTAAAAAGATCGAATTTTTGCATCATAGTAGATATCCGGAAGAGGATGGTTACTCAAGTATTTTGCTTTCTGTAGCTTCTGAGAAAGATGCTAAAAATGATAATATGGGAGAAGAATTGAGAATTGTTAAATTACCTAGACAGAATGGTTCATATAATGGAGATAGTGGTTACATTGGTGGTTGTAAATCAAAATCAGGAATTGTAATTGCCTTCTATTATTCAGGAAGTATGACGGATGCCAATATTTACTATTTAGTAAAGAAACCCAAGTCTTAAGTCCTATTTCTGGCTATTGAATTAAAGTAATTAAGTATTATAAAAAAGATAAATTAATGAAAATTTTAGATTGTACACTTCGCGATGGAGGTTATTATACAAATTGGGATTTTGATAAAAAGATTGTTGATAAATATATTGAAACAACTAATATCTTACCAATTGATTACTTAGAAATAGGTTATCGAAATATGCCTTCCTCTGCTTATTTAGGAAAATATGCTTATTGCCCTATTTATGAGGTCTTAGATATTCGAGCTAAAAGTTTTAAAAAATTATCTATAATGCTGAATGAAAAAGATGTTCGTCCAGCTAATCTAAATATCTTAACGGAGCCACTACAGGGGATAGTGGATATGGTTCGAATGGCCATAGATCCTAAAAACATAACGAGAGCTCTAATTTTGGCTGAAGCCTTAAAAAGACAAGGATTTGAGGTCGGATTTAATGTCATGTATATGTCTAAATGGCTTGATAATAATAATTTTATCCAAGAACTAGGTAGTCTAAGTGGTATTGTTGATGTGTTTTGTATGGTTGATTCTTTTGGAGGAATAATTCCTCATGAAGTAGAAAAGATTATTAATTTAGTTAGGTCAAGAACTGATGTTCCTATAGGCTTTCATGGTCATAATAATCTAGAGTTAGGATTGATTAACACATTAGTTGCGATTGATAATCACATTGATTTTATCGATGCTACTGTTTTAGGAATGGGGCGTGGAGCAGGTAATCTAAAAATGGAATTATTTCTCACATATTTAAGTAAACATTGTGGTTTTGGTTTGGATTTCAATGCCTTAGGTAATTTAGTTTCCACATTTCATCCACTATTTGATAAGTACCAATGGGGAACTAATTTGCCATATATGATATCTGGAGCAAATTCTTTTCCACAAAAGGATGTTATGGATATGGTAAGTAATAGGTTGTGTTCTTTCAATAGCATAGTTAGAGTTCTAGATAATAAAAAAGCCAATGTAGAAGATAATGAGAAATTCCCTCTTTTTAAAGATTATTGTTCTAATAATGTATTAATTGTTGGTGGTGGTGAAAATGTCGAAAAACATATTGATGGTATTCAAGAATTCATCAAGAGTAAGAACGATATAACTATTATTCATGCAAGTTCAAAAAATGCGTCTCATTTTAAGAATATTAATGCTCCGCAAATGTTTTGCTTAGTAGGTAATGAAGGGCAACGTATCGAAGAGGCATTTAAAGGATTTAATTCCTTTGTTGGTACATGTATACTACCTCCGTTTCCGAGAAAGATGGGTACGGAAGTTCCATTTTTTGTACATGAAAAAACTTTTGAATTGGGGGCTGTGGAATTTATTCATGAATACGAAGATTCTTGTACTTCTTTGGCTTTACAGATAGCTTTAGATATAAATGCGAAGAATGTATTTATAGTTGGTTACGATGGCTATCCGGATGGACTTATGACTTCTAAGGAAAAGGATTTGACTACTGAAAACGAATATATATTATTAGCATTTTGCAATTATTATAAAGGGAGTGTAGTCTCTTTAACTCCAACTGTTTATAACTTGAAAGTTGAATCTCTTTATCAAAATTTGTAGAATATGAAAGCTGAAAATATTACATTTTTTTTACCTACTAGAAAAGGGAGCCAGCGGGTGGAAAATAAAAATACCCGAATGTTTGCTGGTATAGAAGGAGGATTGTTAGAGGTAAAACTTCGTCAATTATTAAAAACTCGTAATATTGATGAAATCATTTTATCAACTAATGATGAAGAGTGTATAAGTATTGCCCAAAAATATACAAATAGGGATACTCGTTTTAAAATAATCGAAAGACCTAACCATCTTTGTCTTGATGTGACTAATTTACAAGACTTGATAGAGTATGTACCTACTATTACAGAAGCGGATCATATTTTGTGGGGGCATGTAACAACTCCAATTGCTGGGGCAGATGAATATGATAAAGCAATAGACTTATATTTATCTAAATTACAAGAAGATGTTGATTCGTTAATAAGTGTGGTGGAATTGAAGAATTTTCTTTTGGATCAAGAAGGGAAGTTAATAAATAATTCGACTGATTTGCCTTGGCCTCGCACACAAGATCTAGATGCCCTTTTTGAAATAAACCATGTCATGTTTATTGCTAAACGCGAAGTCTATGAGCATGATAAAAATAGAATTGGGAAAAAGCCTATTATTTATACAATGGATAAAATAAAATCTTTTGATATTGATTGGCAGGATGATTTCTTAATTGCAGAAATGATCTATAAGAATCTTTTTTGAGTAATAATACGTTTTACATTTATTGAGATTTACTGTGGGGAAATATAGCCGTCTAGGAAAGAATACTGTATTAGTATTTGTGGGTAATATAGGTAGTAAAATTATATCTTTACTAATGTTGCCATTCTATACAGCATGGTTATCTGTGGCGGACTATGGAGCCACAGACTTAATATCAGTATATGTAACATTTTTATTGAGTATTGTGACTTGCTGTTTGGCTGAAGCTATTTTTGTTTTTCCGAAAGATCAAGAAGTTGAAAAACAAAAACAATATTTCACTTCGGGATTATTTTTTGCAATAATAAGTCTTATTGTTGTTGGCTTTTTATTTTTGATTATTAAACAAATACTTTTAAAATATCAAATATCAAATATCTTCACAGATTATACTTGGTTTATATGGGGAATGATTATATCAACTTTTTTCCAATCTTATCTACAGCAATTTTCGCGTAGTATCAATAAGGTAAGAGTATATGCCATATCTGGTGTTGTTTTGACCGCTTTTACAGCATTATTATCATTTATTTTAATTCCAAAATTTGGATTATTTGGATATTTGTATGCTCAAATTTTATCTTTTATAATTTCGGGTTTATATACATTTTTAGCTATTCGCGGATATCAGTTTCTTAGCATTGGTATAAAATCGATTCCTTTTTGTAGGGAAATGTTAAAGTATTCCGTCCCTTTAATACCAAATGGTATTATGTGGTGGTTGGTGGGAGCTTTAAATCGCCCTATAATGGAAGATAAATTAGGATTAGATGCTGTTGGTATTTTTGCTGTAGCTAATAAGTTTCCTTCTATTATAATAATGTTGTTTGGTGTTTTTATATATTCATGGCAGATATCAGTAATAGAGGAATTTAAAAAAGAGGGGTATAAGGAATTTTATAATAAAATTCTTAGAATTTTATTTTCTTTGTTGACTCTTTTATCTTGTCTAATGGCTGTTTGTAGTAAGTTTATTATCTCTATTATGGCAGATGAGAAGTTTTATGATGCATGGAAGTTTGTTCCAATTTTATGTATTGCTGTTCTTTTTTCCTCTCTTTCTGGATTTGTTGGGACTAACTTTTCAGCAACAAGAGAAAGTAAATATTATTTTTATTCTAGTATTTGGGGAGCTTTAGCTAGTATATTATTTAATTTAGTATTAATACCTCAATATAGTCTATGGGGCGTATCATTAGCAGTTGTGTTATCATACTTGGTGATGGCTGGCTCTCGTATTATTTATTCATGGAAGTATGTTCAAATTAATAATGCATTTTCCTATTTTGCTATGTTAATAGTTAATGTGTGTGTTATCTCGGTTACTTATTATATAGATAATATTTTATTAAGGTTTATTGCCTTTAGTATACTATTTCTTACACTTCTACTAATAAATAAAAGTTTATATCCAGATTTAAGAAATTTAGTTAGAATTTTTTTAATGAAATCAAAAAGAAAAAATGATCAGACAAATATTTAAATTTATAAAAGATACAGGAAATTGGTCTTTATTTCTGATGAGGGTTTTAGTAAATGGGAATTTGAGAAATCCTCTAAAAAAAGATTGCCAAGGAAAGACTGTTGCCGTTTTGGCAAATGGGCCTTCATTAAGAAAAGAGCTACATAAATTTGAAGAAGGTGAAGAGTTTAAGGATATTGATTTTATTGTTTTGAATTTTTTTGCGTTCGAGGAGATTTTTTTTAAAATCAAACCAAAACATTATTGCTTTGCTGATCCGATGTTTTTTCAAGAGAATCACAAAAAAGATGTTGTCCAAAAATTATTCCATATAATGGAAAACCGTATTGACTGGGATATAAATATATATATTCCATCTAGCAAGCTTACAGACTTTTTAAAATATAGTGGTTTGAAAAATAGACATCTGGCTATAATTAAAATGAATTTTACTGAATATTCAGGTTATGAGTCTTTACGCCATTTTTTTTACGAAAAAGGCTTGGCAATGCCTAGGGTACAGACCGTTGCGAACTTAGCAATTTATTTAGCTATAAATAAAACTTATTCTAAAATCCATTTATATGGAGTTGATCATACTTATTTTGATTCATTGTGTATAAATAAGGATAATATTTTATGTAATAGAGATGTGCATTTTTATGATGGTAGTGATGTTGATTTAAAACCAATTTTAAGGAATGATAATGATATACCATGGAAGATAAGTGAGTACCTTCAAGCCATAACGTATATGTTTAAGAGTCACGATTTATTGGCTTCGTATGCTCGGTACTTAAATCTTGAAATTTTGAATTATACTAAATGTTCAATGATCGATAGTTATGATAGGATATGATAAATTTTATTAGAAATATACCGATTGTAGATTGGCTGGTGTGGAAGTTTAAAATTTATATGCTTTTATCTAGAAACAAAGGGAAGCATATTGAAATAGGAAAAAATGCTACAGTATTTAACTCAAGTATATCAGACTATAATAGTTTTTATGAAAATGTGGTTATTGATAACTGCCATATACAAAGATTTGTTTATGTATCTTTTAATACACGAATCGCAAATGCAGTAATAGGAAGCTTTTGTTCTATTGGTCCTAATTGTTTAATAGGTCAGGGGGAACATCCTATAGACCATATATCTACATTCCCTGCCTTTTTTTCAACGTATAGGCAATGTCAAATCAGTTTTTGTAATGAGTCTAAATTTAATGAATCAACAAAAACGATTATTGGTAATGATGTTTGGTTAGGAGCAAATGTTATTGTGTTAAATGGAGTATCAATCGGAAATGGGGCGATTATTGCAGCTGGTGCAGTTGTAACAAAAGACGTTCCAGCTTATTCTATTGTTGGAGGTATACCAGCTAAAATTTTAAAATATAGATTCTCTGATGATAGAATATCCTTTCTTCAGGATTTTAAATGGTGGGAGAAAGATATTGATTGGATTAAAATAAATGCTCATCTATTTTGTGAGCCAAACAAATTTTTTACAGTTTATGAAAAATGAAAGACATGCATTAATTACTATTATAACAGTAACTTATAATGCCAAAGAATATTTGGAAGAAACTATTTTGTCTGTTATAAACCAATCATATCCAAATATTGAGTATTTAGTCATAGATGGTGGTAGTACTGATGGCACTGTTGATATAATCAAAAAATATCAAGATCAAATATCGTATTGGATAAGTGAACCAGATAGTGGTATTTATGATGCGATGAATAAAGGTATATTGAAAGCGAATGGCGAATGGATAAATTTCATGAATGCTGGAGATACTTTTAATGATATGAATGTTTTAGACTTAATCTTTAAAAATCATTTATATGATGGGGTTAGTGTCATTTTTGGCAATTCTATTTCTAGAGATAAAAATAATAATCTTCTATTTTTAGAAGCTTCTGAGAATATTCATCTATTAGCGACATCTCCAACATATAGACACGGGGCCTCTTTTGTAAGAGCGGAGGTGCATAAAAAAAATCTTTTTGATTTATCAGAAAAAAAATTTGGTTTTGCTCTTGATTATAATTGTATCTATACTCTGTATAAAAATAATTTTACTTTTAAGAAGGTAGATGTTATAGTTATGACATATTTGCAGGATGGTATCTCCAATAATCCGATCAAAATGATTTGGTATAATTATTTGATAACAAATCAACGTAGATTTAAACTCATTAACTTTATTAAGTTATTGCTTCGTCTATGTGTCTGTTATTTTCGAAAAAATAAGCCAATTAAGTATTTATTAATGAGTATTTATTCCTTCTTTGCATATTATGTGATGAATGTTATTGTAGCATATGTGCCAATTTGGTGGTTTCGTAAATTTTATTATAAATTATTTGGGATGAAGATTGGTTATGGGGCAATGCTGAATATGGCTCAGTATATTTTCAGCCCAAATAAGATAACAATTGGTAATTATACAAATATAAATAGAGGTTGTTTTATTGATGGTAGAGGAGGATGCCATATTGGTGATTCGGTATCTATTTCACACAAAGTATCTATTGTAACGGGTAGCCATGATGTAAATTCTACTAATTTTTCAGGTATCTATCTTCCTATTGTTATAAAGGATTATGCTTGGATTGGTATTAATGCTGTCATTTTACAAGGAGTTATTATTGAAGAAGGAGCAGTTGTTGCAGCTGGTTCAGTTGTAACAAAAAATGTTCCAGCTTACGCTATTGTTGGTGGAGTTCCTGCAAGAGTTATAGGGACTAGAAATAAAAATTTAGATTATAAATGCGAGTGGATGATTCCTTTTGTGTAATCGATTGGTAGCTATGAATATGTATGTGAAGGATGACATTATGTTAGGGGATGATAATAAGAAGATTATACACAATAATATTATAGTGTCATTTGGTTCTTTTATTCTTTGGTTCTTTTTCCCTATATTATCTATTCCTATTTTTCTTTTTTTATTAGGCTATAATCAAATTACACTGACAAAGACTAATCAGTTTCTATTAATTATACTTATAGCTTGTTCTTTTGGTTTGATTTCTTACGTTACAGGTAGTGGTGGAGCAGAAGATAATGATATGGTTCGTTATAGGCAGGTGTTTGGACTTATGACTGATAGGCAAATAGAAGAATTAAATGTAGGATCATATTTTTTTCTTATAATTAATTGGTTTATTGCAAACTATATTTCTCCAGATGGGCAGGTGATGAGCTTCGTGTTTACTTCAATTAGCTATTTTTTTATTCTTCTTTCAATAAAAAGATTCAGTATTTTATATGTTGAAAAAAAATACCATTGCTTAGTATTATTCTCTGTCATTTTTATTATATCAATATTAGTAACAACAGAATTTGTTAAGCAAGTACTATCTTCAGCATTGTTTTTATTTGGATTAACTTATAAGATTACGTCTAAGAAGCGATCTTATATATGGCTTGTCTTGAGTGTTTTGGTTCACCCTGCATCTGCTATTATGATTGCTCCTCTGTATTTTTATGATTTTCGTATTGTGCGTAAAAACATTTATCTGATATTGGTTATATGCATTATTTTATCTCAGATTGATATAGTTCAAATATTGGCAAGTTTCTCAAATCTACCAATAATGGAGACTCTTGGTTTTAGCGATAGACTTCAAGCTTATTCTTCAGATTATGAGGGGTTTGGAGGCTCGAAGCGCTATTATCTTATTTTTTTATTTTATATTTTACAAATTTTTCCTATTTATTATGCATTCTTTAAGAGAAAAGATACGAAAAATCCCATCTGTGTCTTTTTCTTATTAACAGTTTGTATACTACTCTTTAATATGAGTAATACACATAATTTTGCTCGATTAACAAGAAATTTTTATCCCTTTCAAATTTTAGCACTAATATTTTCGATTCAATATATAAATTTTCCATTTAAGAAAATTTGGATATACTTGATTATGGCTTGCTTATTTGGGTCGAATATGATTGAGTTTACGAGGACAATGGTTAATGTGAACTATCATGCCACTTTTATGGGTAATGATTGGTTGGCTTTGTTTTTTTCTAACGTGTTAAACTTTATTAATTATAAAGTTTAGTTGCTTATTTTTAGATTTTAAAATGTATATTTTATGACGAAAATTTTATTTGTTTCTACAAACTTATCATCATCTTTTCATGGAGGATGGCAATGTTCAAATAGAAATCTAGAGTCTGTTAGAACAATTTTTGGGGCAGATAATGTTGATGTGGAATTGCTGGAACCTTTTTCACATAATCATCGTCCTATTTTTAGTTCTATTTTAATGATGTTAAGTAGTTTTTTTAGGTTAATACTTACATTTCGGATGAATGGTTCTAATTTAGGGATTGAAAATAAAATTATTACACGAATAGCTCAAAATAAATACAAATTTGTATTTGTAGATTCCTCCTTGAATGGATTGCTTGTTAAAAAAATCAGGAAAAGAACTGAAAGTCGCATTGTTTCATTCTTTCATAATTGTGAGTATGCATTTATTAAATCCCTTGTAAATTCAGGCGATATAAAATCTGTTCTAAGATTATTACCCTGTTATCTTAATGAGAAATTTTCAGTAAAGTATGCTCATAAGGTTATTGCTTTAAATACTAGAGACAAATCTCTTATTGAAGAATTGTATAAAGTTAATAAAACTGTGGATATTATTCCTATTTCATTATTTGATAGAGTTTCAGATGAGTCCTCTCTTGTCTCAAATAAACTACCTTCTAAGCTTAGTGTTCTTTTTGTTGGTAGTAATTTTTATGCTAATACTCAAGGTATTTTATGGTTTATAAATGAGGTTTTTCCATTTGTGGATATAGATTTAAAAATTGTGGGGAAAGATATGGATAAGCTAATAATCCCTCATCAAGATAATATCTTAGTTTATGGGACTGTTCCTTCTGTGGAACAGTTTTACATTGATGCCGATTTAGTTGTTGCTCCTGTTTTTGCTGGGGGAGGAATGAAGGTAAAGATAGCAGAGGCTCTTATGTATGGTAAAGTTATAATTGCATCTGAAGAAGCTCTTCAAGGTTATCAACTCGTAGATTCAATGGTAGAGTGTAAAACTTCAAAAGATTTTATAGAGGCTTTTGCTAAATTTGATTTATCTGGTTATAATGTAGAATCTAGAAATCTATTTAAGAAAACGTATTCTTTTGAAGCTACGTTATTAGAATTTAAAAAAATATTTATTTTGGAAAATAATTGAAAATATGAAAATTGTATTTGTGGTTCCTTCGATGAAAACAGGAGGAGGTAATAGAGTTTTCTTTGAAATAGCTAATAAGTTATCCGAAAATTTGGATGTAGAGGTTATTTATCCGAATAACTCATTGGACAAAAACACCTTTGAGATAAATAGAAATATAAACTTAATTTCTGTAGGTAAGTTAGCTATATCTAAATTTAGTAAATTGAAGAATTTACTAAATGTAATTAGATATTTAAATAAGAAACATAAAAATGACATTGTAGTAGTTTCAGATCCTATATTTTCTCTTTTTTCATGTCTTTTAAGAATGAAAAGGCTTTATCGATTTGTTCAGGCCGATGATTATCGAATATTTGATGATGGTGCAGTTTTGGGAATGGGTATTTTACTTCAATTTTATAAGAAGCTTTGTTTATATTCATATAATTATAAAACAAATTTTGTTTTTAATTCTCATTTTGTTTATAACCAGTATTGCGTTGATTCAAAACGAACTGATGTTGTATATAATGTTGTTCATCCTGCGATTAATCATGGTGTTTTTAAACCTTTAGTCAAAGAAAGAGAACACCAAAAACAGCTGCAAATTTGTTTAGTTGCACGTAAGCATCCTTCAAAAGGACTTCAGACATTTCTTAATGTATGGAATGTTCTTCCTTTTGAAATAACCCAAAAGATTGCTAATGTGGTATTAATCAGCCATGATGACTTATCTAACTTTGATACATTAGGAATGAGAATAGTGCAGCCTTCTTCGGATATAGACATCGCACAAATGTACTGCCAATCTGATATTTTTATTTCCACTTCCTGGAGAGAAGGATTTGGTTTACCTGCTCTTGAAGCTATGGCGTGTGGTTGTGCGTGTATAATTAGCGATGCAGGAGGTGTCAATGAGTATGCACTTCCTGAGGAAAATTGCTTAATGTTTACTCCAAAGGACGAAGAGATGTTGAAGCAACAGCTTATTCGCTTAGTTACTGATGATAATCTTAGAGATAGGTTAACCAAAGAAGCAGTAAAAAAGAGTTTTTTATTTGATTGGAGCCTTTCAGCAAAACAACTTATAAAGATTGTTAACTAACATAATAAATTGTAATTGAAAAATATGATAACATCTTCTATTGTAATTTATAGCACTAAAAAAGATATTGAAAAAGAAGAAGAGTTGGCCAAGGTTGTGAAATGTACCTCGTCTAGTATAATTGAAAAAATTTACATCGTTGACAATTCTCCGACGACAGCATTAAAAGAATTTGTAGAAAGTTTATCTTGTAAAATAATCTATATTTTTAATAATGCTAATTTGGGTTATGGAACTGCACACAATATTGCTATTCGAAAATCTTTAGAAGAGGGATTCAAATATCATATTGTTTTAAACCCTGATATCTATTTCGAAGATAGAGTTATTGAGATCTTGAAAGTATATATGGATCAAAATCAGAGCGTGGGTGCGATTATGCCTCAAGTAAAATATCCAGATGGAGAGACTCAATATCTTTGTAAATTGTTACCATCCCCATGGGATTTGTTTGGACGACGATTTATTCCTTTTAAAGGAATTGTTGAAAAAAGGAATCATCGATATGAATTAAGAGAATCTGGATATAATCAAATTCTGAATGTGCCTTGTCTCTCTGGCTGTTTTATGTTTCTTAGAATTCAAATCTTAGAAAATACGGGACTTTTCGATGAAAATTTTTTCATGTATTGTGAAGATTTTGATTTTTATCGTCGGATACATAAAAAATATAAAACGATTTTTTATCCAGAAGTAACGATAATACATGCTCATAAAAAAGAGTCTTATAAGAATAATGCTCTATTAAGAATGCATATAAAATCAGCAATTCATTATTTTAATAAATGGGGTTGGTTTTTTGATAGAGATAGAAAGTTGATAAATAAAACAGTATTAGATAAGATTCATTCTCTAAAGTAAATCTATTTTCAGTTTAATTATTTAGCTTTATAATCCTAAAATAAATTTACCATGACCACACCAAAAATTACTTGGATAGGATTGGGACACATGGGAACCCCAATGGCAACGAATTTGCTAAAAGCAGGATTTGAAGTTGCTGTATATAATCGCTCAATTGATAAATTGAAACCTCTTACTGAGGTTGGAGCTAAGCCGTACAGTTCGTTAGATGAAGTTCGAGAAAATTCGAATGTTATTTTCACGATGTTATCTGATGATTTGGCTGTGTCGTCTGTGTATTCTGATTTATTGAAAGGTTCTGTTTCGGAGAAGCTTTTTATTAATATGAGTACTATCTCTTCGGAACTAACTAAGCGTTTATCCGTTGAAATAGAAGCTAAGGGAGGTTATTATCTAGAGGCTCCTGTTTCTGGTAGCGTGAAGCCGGCTATAGATGGAACTCTCATTATATTAGCTGCTGGCAGGGAACCTGATTATGAGTTCGCAACGACTTACTTTGAAAAATTAGGTAAGTTCTCTATATATCTGGGAGAAGTAGGACAGGGGGCAAAGGCTAAATTAGCGATTAATTACTATATGTCAGTAGTTATCGAAGGATTGGCTGAAACTGTTCTATTTGCAGAGAAGAATGGAATTGATAAAGAAACAATGATGTTTATTGTCAATGAGAGTGCATGTGGTAGTCCTATGTCGAAAATGAAGACTCCTTCGATTATACAGGATAATTATCCTGCTGCTTTTCCTCTTAAGCATATGGATAAAGATATTCGACTTGTGCAGGCTGAAGGCTTGAATACTGCAACCTCTGAGGCTATGAAGAATATATATGAAGAAGCGATGCAAGCAGAACTTGGAGATAATGATCTTATGGCTGTCCTGAGAGCCGTAAAAACGAAATACTTCAAGTAATGGGTTATACCCTTATCTGAAAAAGAGAGAGTCGCTCCTCGCGACTCTCTGCTTTTTTATTTTTTAGATAATTGGTCGAGGATATTTTCGAGTACATCGTTGCATTGTGAAATAAAGTAAGCATTATTTTTTATTTCTTGTGCTGATTGTATATACTTTCCATCTTGCAGTTCTGTCTCTCCATTTTTGATCATCTCATCTAATGATTCGGGTGTGACTTCTAAATGGAATTGTAAACCTAATACTTTGTCATTATATAGAAAGGCTTGGTTATTACATCCTTCGCTTGAAGCTAGTTTGAGACTGTCCTTAGGTAGGTTGAAAGTGTCTCCATGCCAATGGAATACTGAGAAATTGAGATTTTGGTTTTGGAAAATAGGAGTATTCTTTGCTTCATCTGTTAGTACGATAGAAAACCAGCCTATTTCTTTATCTTTATTTGATGTGACTTTTGCTCCTAATATATCAGCTATGAGTTGAGAACCTAGGCAAAATCCGATTACTATTTTATCTGATTCTATTACTTCTTTTATAAACTTCTTTTCAGGTACTAACCAAGGATAAATTTCTTCTTCGTAGATGTTCATCGGTCCTCCCATTATAATGAGCATATCAAAATCATGCTTATCAGGGAAGCTAGTTTCTTCGTAAAGATATGTATAGCTTAAGTGATGTTTGTGTTTTTTAGCCCATGATTCGATATGTCCGATTCCTTCGAAAGGAACATGAATTAAACAATGGATTCGTATGTTGCCTAATTTCATTTAAATTATTCTTGAAGTTCGTAATTATAACCTTAATCAATGACTATTATACTTGTAGAGTAGTAAACAAGATGTGTAACCTTATAGATCTTTTATCAGAGTATTCTTTTCTTTTTCATGTATGGTGTTTCGAATGTCATTAATAACATTCCATTCATCGATGAATTCTTCAGTAATGTCAATGTTGAAATCTTCTGAACCAAAGCTATCAACTTTATGGAATAGGTAACTGACCGATATTTTATTTATATCCAGTGCTGGGATATACGCCGGAACCATATCTTTTCCCGAAGGTGTTTCAACAATTACATTGAGATCAAGTAGTAAATAAATAATATCACTTGTAAGTCGAGTAGGTATTTTATATTTCTCTGATATTTCGTTTGCGGTATAAGGTTTTTCTCCTTCTTCGAAACGCTTTACAATGAGTGTCGAAATTAGTAAAATAATAAAATCTTTGTATCTTCGAGTAATATCTTTTGTTTCTTTTTCGAAATTAAATTTAGCAATGTTTTGATGAGCAAAGGATAACTCAACACCTACAAGTAAAATTAACCATGATATTTGCAGCCATAGCAATAGTAAGGGAAGCGCTGCAAAACTACCATAGATAGTATTGTATTTGGATATCCATATTTGCCCACTGATATATACTTGTTGAAAAATCTGGAAGCATATCCCTGCAACAATCCCTGCAAAAATGGCACTTCCTATTTTTACTTTTGTATTCGGAATATAGATGTAGATAAATGTAAATAGTAAAATGGTAAGAATAAATGGTAATATTTTAATAAAGGGATTTATAAATACACCAATAATATGAGTTTCGAGTGATGAATTTAAGACAATCGAGAAACCGGCATTGCAAACCAATAGTACAGGAGCAACGAGTAATAAGCCGGTGTAATCGGTAAATTGACGATAATAAGATCTTCCATTTTTTACTCCCCATGTTGAATTGAAGTTATCCTCAATATTAGAAATCAGATTTAAAGCAGTGTATAATAATAGAACCAGACCGACTCCCAGAAAGATTCCTCCCTGAGCATATTCCAGAGACTTGTCGATAAATCGCATTGCGGTAGAAAGAGCTTGTTCTTGTCCTTGGAAGTAGCTGAATAGTTCGCTTTGTAAGATGTTTTGGAATCCAAACCCTCTTGCGATAGCAAATAATACTGCAAGTAGTGGTACTATGGATAACAGTGTACTGTATGTGAGTGCCGATGCCCGAGTATTTATTAAAGACCAGTTGAGATTTCGATATGTGAGAACGAACGATTTAATAATATTATAGCATATAGCGCGTAATCGCCCTAATCCATTGGTATCTATTCTCCATATTCCTATAGAAAGAAAATGAAGAAGTCGTTCAATAAAGCTTTTTATCTTATCAATCATAATGTGAATTATTTTGAAGCAAAAATAGTACTTCTTTATGTAAAGACGTTTATGTATGTTGTTTTGTTCAACTAAACTTACCTAGTGATAGCAAAGAATAGAGCATATTTAATAAGGAGATAGAGTGAAAATAGAAGATATTTGTGTAGTCTTTAACTCTGATTTTGGAAAGTCGATAAAAAATAAAAATACAGCCGATCTGTAAGCCGGGTTCTGTACTTCGTATAAAACGAAGTGCTTGTCATTTGTCTACTCCCGCTGTCACCAACGGGCTCTAGCGACCTACCCCCCGACATCGGGCGAGCAGCCCTACATGCGTCGGTATACATGGTCTTGCAACTCATAAGTAGTACGGCTCTCGGTATTGCTATCGAGACCGGTGAGCTCTTACCTCACCTTTTCACCCTTACTCCGATAAATCGGAGCGGTTATTTTCTGTTACCTTACTCTGCTCTCACGAACAGCTTCCCGTTAGGAAGTATGATGCTCTGTGTTGCCCGGACTTTCCTCTTTCCATCTTTTGACGGATGGTCAGCGACAAACCGATCTGCTGTATTTCTGCTGCAAAGATACTATTTAGATCGCGAAAAATGTTTGAAATCAATAGGAATCATGATTCTATAATTGTAAGTGTCATTCAAAAAGTGTAATATTGTGAGGTTTTAGACTTCATTTATTGGAATTACAATGAAAAAAATCTTGTTGTTGCTATTTGTTTCGGTTTACTTGGTAGGCTGTTCTTCATACAAAGATGCTATGAATGCCAATTCTAATATAAAAAAAGTTGAATTGGGTATGACTAAGAACGATGTAATCCATAAAATGGGTAAATCTTACCATAGAATGGAGGTATATAGGGCTAGCAATGGAATAGATGTCGAGGTTTTAGGGTACCCTACTGTAGATGCTATTTATATGCTTCGTTTTGAGAATGGAGAGTTGGTAGAGTTTCATAAAAATCTTGTTCTTCCTAATGATAAACTCCTTAGAGAATCTTCGCTTGAGTAAAATAGTTAGCTAAATTATGGTTCTTAATTATATTTGGATTGCCTTCTTTGTTGTTGCCTTTATAGTAGCATTGAGCCGCCTTATCTTTTTGGGCGATTTTGAAACTTTTAATGCGACAGTTAATTCTACATTTGCTTCAGCCCGATCGGGTTTCGAAATTTCTATTGGTTTAACCGGAGTTCTTACCTTGTGGATGGGGCTTATGAAAATAGGAGAACAAGGTGGAGTAATTCAACTTTTTTCAAGAGCAATCAATCCTTTATTTAGCCGACTTTTCCCGGATATACCGAAGAATCATCCTGCGGGAGGTTCAATTTTACTTAATCTTTCTGCTAATATTCTTGGGCTTGATAATGCGGCTACTCCGGCTGGATTACAAGCGATGAAAGAGTTGCAGGAGATTAACCCTGATAAAAGTAAAGCTTCTAACCCCATGATGATGTTTCTGGTGATGAATGCATCGGGTTTAACTTTGATTCCTGTATCTGTAATGACTATTCGGGCACAAATGGGGGCAGCTAATCCAGCGGATGTATTTGTTCCGATTATGATTGCGACTTTTGTTTCAACAATGATTGGAGTATTAGCTGTTTGTATTAAGCAAAAGATAAATATTCTGGATAAAGTTATTCTAGGAACATTTGGCAGTGCTGCCATATTGATTGGTGGTGTAATTTGGGCATTTAGTAGTATGGGGCCCGAAAAAGCACAACAAATAGCCAGCGTGATTGCTAGTATAATACTATTTAGTGTCATCCTGTTTTTTATCTTAAGTGGAGTTCGTAAGAAAATTAATGTATATGATGCATTCATAGAGGGTGCTAAAGATGGATTCTCGACCGCTGTGCGTATCATTCCCTATTTGATTGCTATATTGGTAGCTGTAGGTATGTTTCGCGCCTCAGGGACGATGGATTTTATATTCGATGGATTGAAGTCTTTTGTTGTTTTTACAGGATTTGACAGCAGATGGGTAGACGCTATGCCTACTGCTCTTATGAAGCCATTGAGTGGAAGTGGAGCTAGAGGAATGATGGCAGAAACGATAACAGTCTTTGGTGTAGATTCGTTTGCCGGACGATTAGCTTCTATTTTTCAGGCATCTACCGATACTACTTTTTTTGTAGTGGCTGTGTACTATGGTAGTGTTGGTATAAAGAATAGCCGGTATACAGTACCTTATGCACTTCTTGCAGATTTAGTAGGTGTTGTTACTGCTATTTGGATAGCATATATATTTTTCTCCTAAGCTAAGGTCTCAGACCTTTTATTGTGTTGGTAAGTAAAGTAAAAGAATTAGATATCGTTATAAATATAGAATATGGCAATCATATATCAAAATGAAGATGTAAAAGCTCCTTTAATAAAAAAGAGAGAGGTTACTAAATGGATTAAAGATGTAGCTGCATCTTATGGAAAAAAAGTAGGAGATATTTCGTATATCTTTTGTTCGGATGAAAAAATCCTTGAAATAAATAAGGAATATCTTCAGCATGACTATTATACTGATATAATCTCCTTCGATTATACCGATGAAGATGTTATATCTGGTGATCTTTTTATAAGTTTAGATACTGTGAAAAGTAATTCGGAGCAATTCAATACTGATTATCTCGAAGAATTACACCGAATCATTATTCATGGGATACTTCATCTTTGTGGAATCAATGATAAAGGTCCAGGAGAAAGAGAGCATATGACTGAGTGTGAAAATAAAGCTCTTGAGCTACGTTTTAATGTGAAGTGATAGTAAGTAATGAAAAAGTTTATAGTCTTTATTTTAGTTGTATTCGTTTCTGTCTCTGTACATAGCCAAGATTCGCTTAAAGTGTGGCCTAATGGCGCACCTTCCGATAATGGATTAACCGATGAAGCGGAGTTATTTATATATTTACCTGAAAAAAAAGACAGCCTGAAAACACCAGCTGTCTTAATTTGCCCTGGTGGCGGATATACAGGTGTTAGTGCGGTATACGAGGGTCACGCTTTTGCTAAATGGCTGGCAACAAAAGGTGTTGCCGGTATAGTTCTGAAATACAGGTTGCCTAACGAGCACAAAGAAGTGCCTTTTGATGATGCTCTAGAAGCGATGAGCATTATTCGTTCCTATTCTGATAAATGGCATATAGATGCTAATAGAGTTGGGATTGCCGGCTTTTCGGCAGGTGGGCATTTAGCAGCCGTCTTTTCTAACTTAAATTCGAATCGTGACATAAATGTACGTCCTGATTTTGCAATTCTGTTTTATCCAGTGATTACGTTCGAAAAAGTAACAAAAGGAGGTACGCGTACCAATTTGTTGGGAAAAACACCTTCTGCTAATGAGATTTATTCCTTCTCGGCTGATAGGTTGGTTACTAAGAATACACCTCCTACTATTATTTTTGTAAGCGATAACGATAGTTCAGTACCATCTACTCATAGTGTAATGTATTATGATGCGTTGAAAGAGAATGATGTTCCTGCTGCTCTATACGTGTTTCCAGAAGGAGAACACGGGTGGGGTATGATTAAGTTATTTAAATATTATGATGAATCATTATCTTTGTTGAAAATGTGGTTGAATACGACAGTGTTGACAAGCCATAATTGAGTATATACGTTTTGAAAGTATTCTCCTATTTTGTATTATTCCGATTTTACCATGATTTTAGAAACATGTAGGTTGGTGACCTTAAATATATTATAATTATGAAAAACCTATTTTTAATACTATTTTTCCTTTTATCATCTATTGGTATGAATGCACAAACAGTCGTTAAACTTTGGGAAACAACTCCTCCAACCAGTAATGGATTATCTGAGACAGAGTTAAATGAAGACGGACGAATTTCGAATGTTTCGGTTCCCGAATTAACTGTCTATTTACCCGATTCTACCGTAAATAGAGGGATTGCAGTTATTATTTGTCCCGGTGGAGGATATACCAGATTAGCAATTGATCATGAAGGGTACGATTTTGCCAAATGGTTGCAGTCGCAAGGTATTGCTGGTATTGTTTTAAAATATCGCATGCCTAATAAAGTGAAGCAAGTGCCTTTGGAAGATTTCAATCAAGCCATTACTTATGTTCGATCAAAAGCTCCACAGTGGAAAATATCGAATGATAAGATTGGTATTGCCGGCTTTTCAGCAGGAGGTCATTTGGCATCAACAGCCTCTACTCATTTTTCTTCAAAAGAGTTGCGTCCAGACTTTTCGATCTTGTTTTATCCGGTAATTACCATGGGAGATTTTACTCACGAAGGTTCGCGTAATAATTTGTTAGGAGATACCCCAACAGCATCGGAGACAATGTATTATTCGAACGAAAGACAAGTAAATGAATTTACACCACCTGCAATATTATTGTTGAGTGATGATGATAAAGCGGTTCCACCGAAGAATTCGGTAGCCTATTATACTGCTTTAAAAGAAAATAAAATACCGGCAACTATGTATATTTTCCCTTCAGGAGGTCACGGCTGGGGTATGAGAAATGATTTTGAATATCACAATGAAATGCTTTCCCTTCTTAGTTTGTGGTTGAGGACGCTGTCTTTGTAAAGCGCGATAGGAATTAAGATAAATGTAAAGGGTATTGCTAGAAAAGAGTATTTTCGGTGATGCCTTTTTCCATATTTAATAGCCATCTTTTTTTCTCTAATCCTCCGGCGTAGCCTGTTAGTTTTCCATTGGATCCGATAACCCGATGACATGGTACTATTATAGCTATTTTATTCATACCATTTGCATTAGCAACCGCTCGTATACTTAAAGGGTTTCCCATTGCTTCGGATTGTTGAAGGTAACTGACTGTTTTCCCATAGGGAATTGTCAAAAGAGCTTGCCATACTTTTTTCTGAAACTCTGTTCCAATAAGATCAAGAGGTACTGTAAATTGGTTCAATTCTCTTTTAAAATATGCTGATAATTCTTTCTTTAGAAGGTCAAAATGGATGTTGTCTTCTTCAACAATGATGTTATTCAGTTCCTTTTCTGTTTTTTGAAACTGACCTTCAATATTTTTTCTATTATTAAACTCCAAAAGGCAGATACCCTTATCAGTCGCACATGCAATCATTTCTCCCAGAGGGGTTTCAATATGAGTTTTGCTAATATTCATTTTTTGCGATCTTAATTACTAATCAGATAAAGGTATTTAATTCTAATAAAAATACGTTCTTAAATTCGTAAAAATACCCTTGGAATTACAAAATTTAAACTTTGTAGGTTTTATAATATACTGAAATCAATTTAAAAATAAGCAGAGATGTGCTTGTTAAACGTTTTAGCATTATTCTTTTAAATCGATTTTTTATATCTAATATTCAATATTATAGATGGTTGTAGATGTTATTAACAGAAAAGGCAAGTTATCAACAATTCTTTTACTGTTTAATGTCACAATCTAAGTACTGCTATTATTTATTTGTTTCTTTGTAGCTTAAATAAAAGAAATTATAACTAACGAACATGGGTAAAATAATTGCTCTGGCAAATCAAAAAGGAGGAGTTGGAAAAACTACTACCACAATAAACCTTGCTGCTTCCTTAGCTGCATTGGAAAAGAAAGTATTGGTTGTGGATGCCGATCCACAGGCAAATGCTTCTTCAGGCTTAGGACTCGATATTAAACATATAAAAAATACTATTTACGAATGTCTGATAGGAGAGGCTACTGCCGATCAGGCTATTGTGCCAACGGCTTACGAGCGTTTGGATATAATCCCATCACATATTAATTTAGTAGGAGCAGAGCTCGAAATGCTGAATATCGAAAATCGTGAAAAACGTTTGGCTGCTGTTCTTCAAGCCAAGAAAGCAGATTATGATTATATCTTAATTGACTGTTCTCCATCTTTGGGACTGATTACAGTAAATTCTCTTACAGCTGCCGATTCGGTTATTATACCCGTTCAGTGTGAGTATTTTGCTTTAGAGGGAATCAGTAAATTGCTGAACACCATTAAGATCATAAAATCGAAACTAAATCCTTCATTGGAGATCGAAGGATTCTTGCTAACTATGTATGATGCGCGTCTTCGTTTGGCAAACCAAATTTACGAAGAGGTAAAAAAGCATTTCCAAGAATTGGTATTTACAACTGTAATTCAACGAAATGTAAAGCTTAGCGAATCTCAAAGTTTTGCCCAGCCTGTTCTGGCTTATGATGCCGCATCTCGTGGAACGGTAAACCATATGCAGCTTGCAAAAGAGCTTATCGAAAAAAATTCTTAACTTTGCTATTTAACCGCAAACAAAATAAGTAATTATTTATGGCAAAAAGACCTGCTTTAGGAAGAGGGCTAGATGCTCTTATTATGATGGACGATTTAAGGACTGAAGGATCTTCGTCCATAAATGAGGTTCCATTATCTAAGATTCAACCCAATCCTGATCAACCCCGACGTGTTTTTGATGAGGAAGCCTTGCATGAACTGGCTGTATCTATCAAGCAACTAGGAGTCATCCAGCCGATTACCTTGCGTAAAATAGATGATGAAAATTATCAGATTATTGCAGGTGAGCGTAGGTATAGAGCGTCTATGATTGCTCAGCAAAAATCAATACCTGCTTATATTAAGACAGCGGATGATGAAAACGTCATGGAAATGGCGTTGATCGAAAATATACAAAGAGAAGATCTCAATTCTATTGAGATTGCTCTGGCTTACCAGAATTTGATTGAAACATATAATCTTACTCAAGAGCAACTGAGCGAAAGAATCGGAAAGAAAAGAACTACTATTGCAAATTATTTACGATTGTTGAAGCTTCCTGCCGGTATTCAGATGGCTATCAGAGACAAGAGAATAGATATGGCGCATGCTCGTACTTTAGTGACCATTGAAGATCCGGCGGTACAACTCGAAGTTTATGAGTTGATCATGACTGAAGATCTTTCGGTTCGAAAAGTCGAGGAATATGTAAGAGCTATCAATAAGGGAGATACTCTTGAAGAAATTATTCAAGAGAAAGAAGTGGTTAATTTGGCTAAAAAAGGCAATATAAATCAAGCTACACCCGAAGAATTTGATATTCTTAAAAAGCACTTATCGAAATTCTTTGAAGCTAAAGTTCAGCTTTCATGTAATGATAAGGGTAAAGGAAAAATAACAATTGCTTTCAGTTCTGATGAAGAATTAGAGAGAATTATTACTAAATTTGACCAAATAAAAAAATAAATTATACATTTATCCGTATAAGTAAAAGGTCGTAGTTGATGTCGTACTTAAAAGTTATAACTATCTAGTTATTATACTTACCAAAGCAATAAATAGGTCTGAGACCTTAGAATTTATATGGTAAAGAGATTTTTTGTAAGTATTGTAGCTGTTTATTCCTTGGCATTTCCTATGCTAGGGCAAACCAATGATAGTATACAAGTACAGAGTGTCACTATGAATTCTCAGAATATAACCAAGAGTGATACTGTTGCTTGGGTGAATGATAAAATGTTAAATGATAAGGCGGCAGACCGAATTATAAAAAGTACTGCTCCTTTTAAGCCCGATCCGAATAAAGCTGTTTTGTATTCGGCTATTTTCCCCGGATTAGGTCAAATTTATAATAGAAAATATTGGAAATTACCTCTCGTTTACGGAGGTTTTTTAGGTCTTACATATGCAATTACCTGGAATGGTCGTCAATACAGTGATTATACAGGTGCATATAAGGCGATAATGCGAGAAGATCCGAGAAGTGCAGAAAATATAGCTATTTGGGGACCTTTTGTTCGAAGAGGATTAGATCCTGCAACGCTGAGTGATTCTGAAATCGTATCATGGCAAAATCGTTTTAAACGCCAAAGAGATAGTTATAGAAGATACCGTGATTTAAGTATTATTGGAGCGGTTGCTTTATATGGATTGTGTATGATAGATGCGTATGTTGATGCACATCTATTTGATTTTGATATTTCTCCCGATTTGTCTTTGAGGGTAGAACCTCAAGTGCAAAATGATCCTTTTTCCCAAAGAAGTTTTGGGGTTCAATGTAGTTTTAAATTTTAGGTCATCGTTGTTGTTGATGTCCGAAAAAGAAATGATTTATGCTAAAAAAACTTTTTATTGCTGGTTTTATTTTGGGGGGTATTGTTCCCCTTTTTGGTCAGGTTCATAAAAATGGACTATCAATAAAAGAAACTATTACAGATAAGGAATTAACTATCCCCGAAGAGATAGAACGTAACTTCGATCAATTATTAGTTGATTGGAAGAAAGATCTAAGTCCTTCTCTAAATTGTACATCAAACTTTGATACAGATGTAGCATATCCCGATTCTGTTTATATCAATAGACTTTATGCTTTGCCTACTGAAATGGAGTTGGTGTATAATCCGGTTGTAAGATCATATATCGATATGTATACGGGACGGATGAGAAGAAGTGTAGAATATTTTTTAGGAAAATCCGATTATTACTTTCCAATCTTTGAGCAAGCTTTAGATAAATATAACTTACCTCTTGAATTAAAATACTTACCTATTATTGAATCTGCACTTAATCCTACGATTGCTTCTCGAATGGGGGCGACTGGGCTTTGGCAGTTTATGATTGGTACGGGAAAAATGTACGATCTTGAGGTAAATACTTTAGTTGATGAACGTCGCGATCCACTTAGATCCACTGATGCGGCTGCTAGATTTCTGAAAGACTTATATGGTATATATGGTGACTGGAATTTAGTTATTGCAGCATATAATTGTGGTCCCGGAAATGTAAACAAAGCAATCAAGCGTAGTGGCGGACAAACGGATTATTGGTCAATTTATCCCTATCTTCCGAAAGAAACCCGAGGTTATGTACCTGCTTTTATTGCTGCAGCGTATGTTATGAACTATTATTCGGCTCACAATATCTGTCCTTTTGAATATAAATATACTCATTCTACTGATACTATTCTGGTTGACAAGCAACTGCATTTGCAACAAGTTGCCGAATATCTAAATGTATCGCTTGATGAATTGAGAACTTTGAATCCTCAATATAAAAAAGATATTGTTCCAGGTGAATACAAAGCATATGTACTGAATTTACCATCTATAAACGCTCCTGACTTTGAAATTCAAAGAGATTCTATTTTTGCATATAAGGCAACCGAATTTCTTTCGCATCGCAAAGTGGTTAATCCAAATGGGTATACTGCAGTGGCTGCAACTAATGGAACAAAATATAAAGTGCGTAGAGGGGATAATTTAGCTGCTATAGCTCGTAAACATGGAGTTACAACTGCTCAGATAAAACGATGGAATGGCCTTAAAACAAATAGATTGAGTGCTGGTCAGATATTGGCAGTATCAGCAGGTAAACCAGTGAATCAAGCAACACCTCAGGAAACAACACAACAATCAACACAAGATTTACTAGCACAAAATACAAGTCAGACAACATCTGATAATCAATCTTCTTTAGATAATGATAATACTTCTTCAAATTCGTTATCTGATTATTTTGCAAAAATGCAAGAACGTGCAACAGGAGCAGACCCTGATCCTATTCCAGCAAAAGAAACCGAAGCTAATTTGGCTGTTGTAGATGTTCCCGATCCAAATGAATCTGAATTGGGTAATAATAACAGAGGTCGGGATATACAAGGAACTCAGACTATTTATCATAAAGTACGTATTGGTGAAACACTAACTCAGATCGCTTCTAAATATAATGTAGATAGAAAAGATATTTCTTCTTGGAATAAACTAAAATCATCGGTACCCAAAGTTGGTCAACGATTGGTAATACATTTACCCGCTCAAAAAGAAGAGCTTGTTGCAGAAGAATTACCTACTATATCTGAAGAGTCTATAGAACAAGTTGTTGCGGATGTGAAAACATCTGTGCAAGATAATGCAGCTAATAAGCCTTTAGCTTCGACTTCATCGATGATTTCCTCTTCTACAAAATCGGTAACGGTGAAGAAAGAAGAACCTAAAGTAGAAAAGAAGGTTGCACCCAAAGTTGCGAAAGAGCCGGCAAAACAACAGCCTTTGACATACACAGTAAAGAAGGGAGATACTTTAGGTAGTATTGCTGGAAAATATGGAAGAAAAATAACAGTAAAAGACATACAAAAGGCTAATAACTTAAATTCAGATAAGTTAAGTATCGGGCAAAAACTTAAAATTCCCAGATAAATAATTTAGAATTATGGTATCCATTTATTATTCTAATTTGTTTTATAAGTAATAAATTGCTGCTTGATGCAACATTTATTCATTGTAGTGCGTTTGATATTATAACATGCAAAGTAATAAATAGATCTCTGATCTTAATTTTATGGATAAAGAAGATAAAACGATGGATGATGATTTGATGGTGGAAAGAGAGTTTGAAGCTCTTATAGATGACTACCTCAAAACGAATCATAGACGAAAAGTTGAAATAATAAGGAAAGCTTTTCATCTTGCAAAAGAAGCACATAAAGGAGCACGACGTAGATCGGGCGAGCCATATATAATGCATCCGATAGCGGTTGCACGTATAGTTTGTAGTGAGATAGGATTGGGATCTACATCTATTTGTGCTGCTTTGTTGCATGATGTCGTTGAAGACACTGATTATACCGTAGAAGATCTTAAAAAGATATTTGGCGATAAAATTGCAGAGATTGTTGATGGGTTGACCAAGATATCGAGTGGTATGTTTGGTGATAACGTATCATCGCAGGCTGAGAACTTTAGAAAGCTTTTGCTTACGATGGCCGATGACATTAGAGTAATACTTGTAAAAATTGCCGACCGTCTTCATAATATGCGAACATTGGGTTCGATGGCTCCGGCAAAACGCCATAAAATTGCTGGTGAAACAATGTACATATATGCTCCTCTCGCACACCGATTGGGGCTTTTTGCTATAAAAACGGAGCTGGAAGAACTCAGTTTTAAATACGAAAACACCGAAGAATACAACGAGATTGTTTCGAAGCTTGAATCTTCGTTAAGCATTAGAAAAAATATCTTCGAGCATTTTGCGGAACCCGTAGTTCATAAATTAGACGAATTGGGTTTCAAATATGAAATAAAAGCACGCGATAAATCAGTATATTCTATTTGGAATAAGATGAAATCAAAGGGAGTTCCTTTTGAAGAAATCTATGATATATTCGCTGTTAGAATTATATTCGACTCCGAACCCGGTGTTGATGAAAAGAAACGATGTTGGGATATTTATTCGGTGATTACGGATATTTATAAACTTCGTCCCGATCGTATCAGAGATTGGGTTAGTCGTCCCAAATCGAATGGTTATCAAGCTTTACACCTTACGGTGATGGGTCCTGATGGCGAATGGGTCGAAATTCAGATCCGAAGCCGTAGAATGGATGATATTGCCGAAAAAGGCTTTGCCGCCCATTGGAAATATAAAGAAGGTAAAATAGAGGAAGATAATGAACTAGATAAGTGGTTGAAAACTATTACTGAGATATTGGAGCATCCAAATCCGAATGCAATAGATTTTCTGGATACCATTAAACTCAACTTATTCTCTCAGGAAATATTTGTTTTTACGCCTAAAGGCGATTTGAGAACAATGGCTCAAGGCTCTACTGCTCTCGATTTTGCTTATGAGCTTCATACCAATATTGGAGACCATTGTATTGGTGCAAAAGTAAATCATAAACTTGTTCCTCTTAGTCATAAGCTGAATAGTGGGGATCAGGTTGAAATCTTGACATCTAAATCTCAAAGTCCACAGCCTGAGTGGTTAGGCTTTATTACAAGCGCCAAAGCCAGAACTAAGCTTGAATCGACTCTGAAAAAGCAGAAGAAAGAAGTAGCTAAAAAAGGTGAGGCAATTCTAAAAGAAGTAGTTGGTGAAGCAGAGCTTACAACTTCAACTATAGATAAGTTGCTCGATTTTTATAAAATAACCAAGAAAGAAGATTTTTTCTTTGCTTTGGGTAACAAAACAATTGTTCTTCCTGCTAATTTGGACAAACTGTTTAATCAAAAAGATAAAGACGGTTCATCCAATATCTTCATGCGCTATATGAAGCAGGCATTCAGAGTTGGTAAAAAAGAGAGTGGAGACACCGAGTCTTTGGATACTGATGATCTGGATACAATTGATAAGAAAAAAACATACATTCTCGAAGAGGATTCTTTCAAAAAGAATTTCAGAATAGCCTCATGTTGTAACCCTATACCAGGAGATAAGGTGTTTGGTTTTATAACAGATAGTAATGAGATTCAAGTTCATGGTGTTAATTGCCCCGTTGGCTTGAAACTTAAAGCGAGTTTTGGTGATAAAATTCTTACACTTGAGTGGGGGCGTTATGCTCAATACTCGTTTTTATCTACCATCATTATTCGTGGGATAGACCGTGTTGGAATGCTTAATGATATAACTAAAGTTATAATTACAGATTCGGTAAACATTAAAAGTTTGAATATTGAATCGAATGATGGTATCTTTGAAGGGAAGGTAAGCCTTTATGTACATAGTGTAATAGATGTACAAAAGCTATGTTCTCAGATTTTGAAAATAGAAGGAGTTCAGTCGGTTAATCGGTTGAGTTAAGGTATTAAGCTTTCTATATTTTAGGTCGTTGTGTATCCTCAATCTTTGATGTTTTGGTGTATGACGACAAGTATTTATTGTAGTTAAGATTGTTATAATAATATATGGATGCATTCGACATACATGACGAGAATTTAAACGGAACAGAGCGTGAATTTGAAAATGCTTTGAGGCCTCTCAGTTTTAATAGCTTTAGTGGTCAGGACAAGGTAGTGGATAATTTAAAGGTATTCGTTGCAGCAGCTCGTATGCGTGGAGAATCTTTAGATCATACTTTATTACATGGCCCTCCGGGGTTGGGTAAAACAACCTTATCCAACATTATAGCAAATGAACTGGGTGTTGGTTTTAAAATAACATCGGGTCCTGTGCTTGATAAACCGGGCGATTTGGCTGGTTTATTGACTTCGTTAGAACCTAATGATGTCCTTTTTATCGATGAAATACATCGTCTTTCTCCAATTGTGGAAGAATATCTTTATAGTGCAATGGAGGATTATCGGATTGATATTATGATCGATAAAGGTCCTAGTGCACGTTCTGTTCAAATTGAATTGAATCCCTTTACTCTTATCGGTGCTACTACACGTAGTGGATTATTGACAAGTCCTTTGCGTGCCCGATTTGGTATAAACATGCACTTAGAGTATTATGATAATGACACCTTAACGGGAATCATCAAACGTTCAGCAAATATATTGGATGTACCTTGCGATGATGATGCTGCTAAAGAAATAGCATTACGCAGTAGGGGAACGCCCCGTATTTCGAATGCTCTTTTGAGAAGAGTGAGAGACTTTGCTCAAGTAAAAGGGTCGGGAAGTATTGATAAAGAAATAGCAAACTACTCGCTTGAGGCTCTCAATATTGACAAATATGGTCTTGATGAGGTTGATAATAAAATATTACTGATTATTATAGACAAGTTCAAAGGCGGGCCTGTTGGTATTTCTACTATTGCAACAGCTCTCGGAGAAGACGGTGGAACAATAGAAGAAGTGTATGAACCTTTTCTTATCAAAGAAGGTTTTATGAAACGTACTCCACGAGGGCGAGAAGCTACTGAATTAGCTTATAAACATCTGGGAAGACATAAAGATACTGAGCAAGGATACTTGTTTTGAATTAGTTGTAATTGATTAAAACATCTCCACACTTGTTACCAATGAATATGGCGAATAATGAAAATAAGAAATATTCGATTCTCTTATATGTCCTATTCTTTATAGGCTCTTTTCTTTTCCTGTCTTTAGACTTTTATAAAGCTTTTTGGTACGACGAAGCCTATACAATAAACCTAGTACGTCAATCCTTTGGATATTTGTGGCATGTTACTGCAAATGATGTTCATCCGCCTCTTTACTATATCCTTCTTAAATTATATACTTACGTTTTTGGCGACTCGGTAGTTGCCTTGCGTATCTTTTCGGCTCTGCCTGTAATAGGTATTATGCTGTTAGGTTGTACTCGTATCCGAAAAATGTTTGGTGATAAAACAGCCTTGAGCTTCTTACTTATAGTAATATTGATGCCTGTTAGTCAATATGCAGCCTCCGAAATAAGAATGTACTCATTGGCTATGCTATTTGTTCTTTTAAGTGCTTTGTATGCCTATCAAAGTTATTCTACTTTTCGTAGATCTGATCTGATTAAGTTTACCCTCTTTTCTTTAACTGCAGCTTATACTCATTACTATGCGTTATTGGGTGTTTTCTATATTTATTTTCTTTTTCTTGTTGTAGTTGTAATAGCTAAGAGAGAGAAAATTATTCCATTTATTGGTTATTCTGTTTTGTTTGTTATTGGTTATTTGCCTTGGCTGATAAACTTACCGGGGCAAGTGTCGCAAGTGCAGGATGAATACTGGATTAATGCCCCTAGATTGAAAGATCTTATAATCTACTTATATTATCCATTTGCTCAGGAATTAGATTTGGTTGCAACTCAAATTCCTTTAGCATATTTTGCATTCTCATTCTGCTTATTGGCTGCGTTTTTTGTTCTTTTTATCTATATTGTTATATCTTCCAGAAAAGAAGTATATGGTGATAAAATATTGATTTTTAGAGCAAAATATGCAAATCTGTTGTTCTTGGCTTTTATATTTACGCTATCTACAGCGATTATTTATTCTCTTTTATCTAAGCCTGTATTTGTAACTCGTTATATGACTCCTATTTTAGGGTTGTTTTATTTGGGGCTTGCTATTTATATCGCATTGATTGATTGGAAGAAAATCCCAAATAAAATCATTCTTTTAGTGATGTTTTCCATAGTAGCTTATTTTTCATTTAATCATTATTCATTACAATATAGAACAAATGAGTATAAGCAGCGAGTACAGTCTAAAATAATCGATTTTGCCGCGGAAAGAGTAGATGATAAAACCGCTTTTTTATATTCGGATACACGTAGTTTCTCAATTGCAGCCATACCTTTGTTTTTCCCTGATTCGAAGCACTACATCAGAATTAGTGTAACAAAGAAACACTACAAGAAATATTTAGAAAATTTTAAAGTAATTCCTATCTTTGATTTTGCTGATGTTGACAGTACTTACACAAAAGTGTTAGTTATGAAAAATGTTGACAATGACGATTCGTTTATGAAAGTTGTTGCGGATTCGACCGAATTGGTTAAATACTTCGACATAATAGATAGACAGGATATTGAAGGGCATGTTGTTTATCAATTGCAGAGAAAGCATCTGAATAAATGATCGAAATATGATTTTCTCAGCAAACATTAAAAGAGGTCTGTGATCTTAATTCTTGAGTTTTAACAGGCTTTGGTTGTTGTAACTTGCCAAAGCAATAAAAAGGTCTGAGACCTTATTCTTATCATGGCTGACATATCCAATACAGACATAAAATATCTGCCGGGAGTAGGTCCCAAAAAGGCTGAAATATTAAATAAAGAGGTCGATATCTTTTCGGTTGAAGATCTCTTGCATTATTATCCCTATAAATACATTGATAGAAGTCGCATCTACTACATTCACGAAGTAGATGGCAATATGCCTTATATCCAATTAAAAGGACGTATAACAGCTTTTGAAAGTGTAGGCGAAGGGCGTAATAAAAGGCTTATTGCCCACTTTACCGATGGAACAGGCTTTATTGATCTGGTATGGTTTCAAGGGGCACGTTTTATTACGGATAAGTACAAAGTAAATCTTCCTTATCTGGTTTTTGGTAAACCTACAGCTTTTGGTAGTAAGTTTAATATAGCACATCCGGATATTGATCCGTACATCGAAGAGAAAGCGGAGCAAACCAATCTAATGGGGTATTACAATACAACCGAGAAGATGAAAACGCATTATCTGAATTCAAAAGCAATACAGAAGATAATGACCGGAGCGTTAGCCTCTGCATTGCCTCATGTTGTTGAAACTCTTCCCCAAACAATAATCGAAAAAGCAAACTTATTGCCATTGAAAGAGGCAATTCGAAATATTCACTTTCCGTTAAACCCTACTATTCTAAGAGATGCCCAGTATCGGTTGAAGTTTGAAGAGCTGTTTTATTTACAGCTTAATATTTTTCGTTATACTTCCGATCGGAGAGCTAAATTGAAGGGTTTTGTATTTACTCAAGTGGGTAACTATTTTAATTCTTTCTACGAAAAAAATCTACCTTTTGAGTTGACCAATGCACAGAAACGAATCATACGAGAGATTCGCCAAGATATGGCGACTGGTGAGCAAATGAACCGACTGTTGCAAGGGGATGTTGGTAGTGGGAAAACTTTGGTAGCACTTATGATTATGCTGATTGCTATGGACAATGGCTTTCAGGCTTCAATGATGGCTCCTACTGAGATTCTGGCTAATCAGCATTTTGCAACCATTCAGGAGTTTCTATTTGGATTGGGTATAAATGTCGAATTATTGACAGGTTCTACTAAAAAGAAAAAGCGAGAAGAGATTCATTCACGCCTTTTAACGGGTGATATTCATATCCTGATTGGGACACATGCCCTAATTGAAGATACAGTTCAATTTGGGAACTTGGGTTTGGTTGTTATCGATGAACAGCACCGTTTTGGTGTGGCACAGAGAGCAAAACTCTGGACTAAGAATGTGAATCCTCCGCATATGCTGGTTATGACGGCAACACCTATACCTCGTACGCTTGCAATGACAGTGTATGGAGATCTTGAAGTGTCGGTAATAGATGAACTGCCTCCGGGGCGTAAACCAATACAAACAATACATCAATACGATAAGAAGAGGGGTGCTTTGTATAATTCGATCCGAAAACAGTTAAGCGAAGGTCGGCAGATTTATTTTGTATATCCTTTGATCGAAGAAAGCGAGAAAATAGACTTAAAAAACCTCGAAGAAGGATATGAGCATATCTGTGAGATTTTTCCCGAATATACGGTGTGTAAAGTACATGGAAAGATGAAACCGGCAGAAAAAGATGCTGAAATGGCTCGCTTTGTTAAGAACGAAGCTCAAATAATGGTGGCTACTACGGTTATCGAGGTTGGAGTAAATGTTCCCAATGCATCGGTAATGGTTATAGAGAGTGCTCAGCGCTTTGGCTTGTCTCAATTGCATCAGCTAAGGGGTAGGGTAGGTAGAGGTGCCGATCAGTCGTATTGTATTCTTATAACGCCTTATGAGCTGTCTGCGGACTCTCGTAAGCGAATTAATATAATGGTTGAGAGTAACGATGGCTTTGAGATCGCTGAGGCCGATTTAAAACTCAGAGGTCCCGGAGATTTAGAAGGAACACAACAAAGTGGTATTGCTTTTAATTTGAGGATTGCCGATATTGTGAGAGATTCGCAAGTAATGCAATATGCACGCGATGTCGCAAAAGAAGTAATGGATAGAGATCCTGCTTTAGAAAGTATAGAGAATCAGATACTAAAGAGACAATTACGCAAACTGGGAGGAAATCGCTACAATTGGGGATTAATCAGCTAATACAAAAAAAGAAACAAACTTTTAGAGTCTGTTTCTTTAATTCTTAATATGTGTAGTGCTGAATATGTTTTATATAAGGCTCGATTCGTTTGCTCTTTTATTGCTTTTATATAGATCTATTAATTCTCCAAGTGTTATCTTTAGAGAGTTCATTGTTGAAAAGAATTCAGGAACCTGATTCTCATAAAAAGATCTTCTCATTAGCTCGAGGGCATTTTTATAAGAGTCTTTTGTTAGAAAGAGCCCAACACCTCTTTTAGACATTAAAATATCTTCCGATTGCAGTAGCTCGAGCGAACGCATCAGGGTATTATGGTTTACCTCTAATTCTTTGGCGAGTTCTTTTACTGTTGGGATTTTAGTTTCTTCTTTCCATTCTTTGGATACAATTCTTTGCGAGATTACATCGACAATTTGTAGGTAGATTGGTTTGTTTTTATGAAATTCCATGCGTTGTTGTTTTACAGAGTTATATTACAAATATAGCACTAGTTTTCTATATAAATGGTTTGTCCTTTTAAATTTTTAGCAATATACGTATTTTTTAATTATAAATAATCTGTTTAATTTCAGAATTTTAAGTAAAAATAGCACTCTATATATCTGTGATCGGTTTGGGTTTGTTAACTTTTGTGCCTTTTGATCGGGTAAATAGGAATATGGGTATTTAACATTAGGAAGTGTATTGTAAAGCTATTGTATTAACTAATTTTATTAATTAATAATTGAATGTAAATATGACTGGTCAGTCAACCAAAATAAGTAAATGGAAAATCTTGATACCAACTCTTCTTGGAGTCGGTGTTATTGTTTACATGTTTTCAAAGGATCTTTTAGGACAGGAAAATGCTCAACAATTAGCAGAACTAAGAAATGTAAAAATAACATGGGATACCGTTTTCTGGTTTTTTATAGCATTGCTTCTAATGGTTGGTCGTGATCTGGGATTTACTATCCGATATAGATATTTAACCGAGAAGGTGCTGTCTTGGAAGCAGTCGTTGAAAATAACGTTATTAGCAGAATTTGGAACAGCAGTTACCCCATCATCGGTTGGAGGATCAAGTATGGCAGTGCTTTTTCTTTCGAAAGAGAATATTAGTGTTGGCAGAAGTACAGCTATGGTGTTTGTGACGATGCTATTGGATGAAATGTTCTTTGTTGTAACCTTTCCTCTGCTATTGCTCTTTGTTCCCGTAGACGAACTTTTCCCCGAAATATCAACCTTGCAAATGGGGGTTATTTCTTTGTTTATTGCTGCATATATTATTAAGATGATTATTTGTATTTGTCTTATAATCGGTTTGTTTTTTAAGCCTCAGGCTATACGATGGCTTTTAATCAAAATATTCAGATTGCCTATCCTTCGTCGTTGGCATGCAGGAGCTGTAAAAGCAGGAGATGATTTGATTATAAGTGCCCGTGAGATTCGAGGGAAGAAATTTTCTTATTGGTGGCCTCTTATTTTGGCTACTATCCTGTCATGGGCTTCTCGCTTTTTAGTTGTAAATGCTCTTTTTATGGCATTTTTCTCAGTGTCGGATCATATGTTGATATTTGCCCGTCAGTTTGTGATGTGGGTGTTGATGATACTTAGCTTTACTCCCGGAGCCAGTGGATTGAGTGAAATCATATTCAAGCATTATTTAAGTGCACTTATTCCCATATCGGGGCTTATTCCTGTAATTATAGTATTGTGGCGATTACTCAGCTATTACAATTACCTTTTTATCGGTGCTTTTTTAGTTCCACGTTGGGCAAGCAAAGCCTTTACGAAAACCTCAAAATCTGAAGAAGTTATATGAAAGTGAAATTATCTCATCGTTTTTTCTATTTCTTACTGTTGGTTATATTAAACGGAAGTCTTTCGTTATTTGCTCAACAAATTGATACCATAGACATATACAGCTCAAAGATGAATGTGCGGGTAAAAAATATTGTCATTCTGCCCGATGGTTATAATAAAGAATCCAAGACAGAATATCCCGTGATTTATCTCCTGCATGGTTATGGAGGAAACCATCTTTCGTGGTTAAAAGTCGTGAAACCCACATTACCTCAATTGGCAAATAAATACCAATTCATAATTGTATGCCCTGATGGAAAGAATAGTTGGTATTGGGACAGTCCCGTTAATCCCAAGTCTCAATATGATACTTATGTTAGTCAAGAGCTAGTTACTTATATTGATAAGCATTATAAAACGATCAATTTACCGAAGGGTAGGGCAATATCAGGTTTTAGCATGGGCGGGCATGGAGCTTTATGGCTAACATTACAACATCCTGATGTATTTGGAGTTTGTGGGTCTATGAGTGGAGGAGTAGATATCAGACCATTTCCAAATAATTGGGAGATGTCTAAAGTATTAGGAAGCTATGTGAACAATAAATCGGTATGGGATGCACATACTGTAATAACGAATGTAGATAAATTGAAGAACATACCTTTGATCTTGGACTGTGGAGAGGATGATTTCTTCTTGGAAGTGAATGAAAATCTTCATAAACTTCTCTTGGCGAAAAAAATCAATCATACGTATATCATTACTTCGGGCGAACATAATTCGCAATATTGGAATAAGGCTGTTGAATGGCAGTTGGCTTTCTTTGTAAAATTCTTTTTTCCTGAAAATAAAAATGGCTAAACGACAAACAAAAGAAAAATCTACTACTACTTTAGTGTCGAAAACGCAAAAATTAGTAGTGTCAGAAAACAATGGTAAATGGGGATTCTTAGATGCAGTAACAGGCGAAGAGGTTGTGCCATTTATATATGATTGTGCTCATGCTTTTTCTGTAGAATTAGCCTTAGTTCGCTTAAATGGTTGGTGGGGTTATATAGATAAAACAGGGAGAGAAGTTATTCCGTGTATATATAATCCAGCATGGTCGTTTACAAAAACGGGATTGGCAGCAGTAGGTATAGAGGGTAAATGCGGTTTTATAGACCAGACAGGAGAAGTTGTTATTCCGCTTATATATGATGACGCCCGCTATTTTAATAAAGATGGTAAAGCAAAGGTTAAGTTAAACGGCAAAACTTTTTTTATAGATGTGAAAGGAGATTGGATCGAATAAATATGAAAATCAAAAAAGTCCCGATTTAGGGGTGTATTGCATACTTATTTGTTTATTTAATATAAGATTATAATGAAAAAACAGGACAAAGAGAATAAGCTCCAAAATGTATGTAATATTTGTCTCCTTTTGTGTAATATTTGTCACCTTTGGTTAACGTAATAATTTCGCTATGCCGAGATAAGAAGAAAGCTCTATTTAGCTGTATTAATATGTAGATGGAGTAGAATCCTACAAAAAGCAAAAAACTATGAATAGAATACAATTATCGTACTCACCCTATAACTTAATATTGAAATATCCGTTTACTATTTCGACCTATTCACGCACTACAACTCCGGTTGTTTTGGTAGAGATTCATTACAATGGATATGTTGGCTATGGTGAAGCTTCGTTACCTCAATATTTGGGTGAAACGCAGGACAGTGTTATCAGTTTTTTGAAACAAGTAGATCTAGGTCAGTTTTCTGACTTGACAGCCATAGATGAGATTTTGACGTATGTAGATCATATAGCAATTGGCAATACAGCAGCAAAAGCTTCTATTGATATAGCATTGCATGACTTAGTGGGAAAGATGGCTGGTAAGGCATGGCATGAAATCTGGAATTTAAATCCTGAAAATACGCCCAATACAACATATACAATCGGAATTGATACGGACGATATTGTAAAAAAGAAAACTACAGAAGTATCCTCTGATTTTAAAATATTGAAAGTGAAATTGGGTGGGAATGATGATAAGCGCATGATTGAGGTAATCCGGTCGGTAACGGATTTGCCTTTAGCTATTGATGCCAATCAAGGATGGAAAGACAGATCGGAAGCTCTGGAGATGGTACATTGGCTGAAAGAACAAGGAGTTGTACTTATTGAACAGCCCATGCTTAAAACCGATTTGGAAGGCAGTGCATGGCTCACGGCTCACAGTCCATTGCCTATTTTTGCCGATGAATCGGTACAAAGGCTTGCCGACATGGAAAAAATTAAAGGAGCTTTTTCGGGGATCAACATCAAGTTGATGAAGTGTACCGGTATGAACGAAGCTTATAAAATGATAAATATAGCTCCTTCTATGGGTTTTGATGTAATGTTGGGCTGTATGACCGAAACTTCGTGTGCAATATCCGCAGCCTCTCAATTGTCGCCTGCTGTGAATTTTGCCGATTTAGACGGGGCATTACTCATCACGAATGACTGTTTTAGAGGTACAACAATAAAAAACGGGAAGATTATATTAAATAATCTCCCCGGTATAGGTGTCAATAAAGTTTGATCTTCTGTTTTTATTCTCTAGAAGCTTTATCTTCTCATATCAAGTAATTTAAAGTCGTTGTAGCGCTCTAAAAGGTCTTCTTTGTAGCTTGTAGCTCTCAATAGATTTTCCTCGTCAACACCCGTGCTTTGGGTCTCTTCGAATAATTGACAAGAAGTGGTTATCCATCTTAGTGCATTCTTTAGTTCGTCTTTTAGCTCATAAGCCAAAGCTATATTGCTAGCAAGTCTGGCTTTTTTCTTGATGTTTTTTGTTTCGCTATCGTAAGCTGATTGCCATAATGCTAAAGCTCCTGACCAATCGTTAGTCGCCATTTTTTTGTTTGCAGCCTTTATATCGCCAAAATACCATCTCAACTCATTGCTCCAATAAGGTGCTAAAGCATCTGCTATTTTTTCGGCTGTATATCTGGCAGCCTCTTTCATTGCATCTTCTCTGCTTGGAATGGTATCCGAAAGAGGTGTATTTTGATTGTAAGTGGCGCTCCAATAGATGCTGTCATTTATGTATAGTGGTGGAGATATTGCCTGCCCTTCTTTAGAATATACCTGAAAGCGAATATCCATCTTTAAATCTAGAAATCTCATTGTAGTTCCAAACTCAAAGTCTTCTTCGTGAGAAGCTGTACTTACCAGAAAACGATCTAATGAAATTATAGCATCGGCATTGTTTGCTATACAGATTTCTTTTATCAGAGTCGAATCTAATTGAAGAATATCTTCATAGTTGGCGTCCTCTCTTAGCGGATGTTCGTAAAAAATAACATCCTTGAAGTATTCTTTATCTGAGATATCTTCAAAAAGAGCTTCAGCTAATATATAATTCACGTCGTCATTTACCTCAATTTTAACGGGGGTGCCCGCTTCTTGTCCAAAACGATACTCAAAGTGACCGACATCTTCGGGTTGAGGAACAGTATTGTCAACAATAACAATATTCTCAATACTATTTGGTAGCGTTATGTGAGCGGGTTTTTCTACATTTACGACCAATGTATCTAAACTAGTGCAACTCGTGAGAAAGAATAATCCCGAAAATATCCCTAAGAATAAGAAACTCTTTGGTAAAATTAAGGTCGAAGACCTATTCGTTGCTTTAGTAAGTGTCATATACAATTTTTTTTAGAACTGAATGTTATATATAAGATATAGCCTGTAAACTTAAAAGCTATTTATTATCTTCAAATTTAAATTTAAATTTCCAGATCGGATTATCTTTGTTGTATGTAAATTAAAATTTATCTAAGTTTAAACCCCTATTTCAAACAAAATGTTCACAGAATGGCAAAAAAAGATAAATCATACACCGAAGCAATACAAGAACTTCAGGAAATTCTCGATAAACTCGAGTCGGGCGATATGGAAGTAGATGTGTTGACAGAAGAAATAAAAAAGGCGTCGGTACTGCTAAAACTTTGTAAAGAAAAGCTTTATAAAACAGATACTGAGATAAAAAAAATACTAGATAATCTAGACTAAAGCAAAGTTGCTGAACTATTTGTTGCTTTAGTCGGTTATTTAAATGAATTAAAATATTTTTACCTAAAAGACCATATATGAACAATGTAATCATAGTAGCGGGTGGAAAAGGTTTGCGCATGGGAAGCGAACTGCCCAAACAGTTTTTAAACGTGGGTGGAAAACCTGTCTTGATGCGAACCATCGAAGCCTTTTACAATTTCGATAAATCGATACGTATTATTGTGGCATTATCTGCGTCATATCGCGAGCATTGGTCGAAATTATGTAAAGGATATGGCTTTTCGGTGTATCATGAAGTCGTAGATGGAGGCGAAACTCGTTTTCACTCGGTCAAGAATGGTTTAGAGCTTGTTGGCGAAGGTTGGGTAGCTGTGCATGATGCTGTGCGTCCATTTACATCTGTTTCTCTTTTGAAGACGTGCTTTGATGCTGCAAAAGAGTATAAGGCTGTGATTCCTGTTATAGACGTGACGGATAGTTTGCGTGAAATTGTCGGTGAAAACGATAGTAAGATTGTAGATCGTTCAAGATATCGTATGGTTCAAACACCTCAGGTTTTTGAGTCTGCTTTGCTTATAAAGGCATATGAGACCGATTTTTCCGAGTCTTTTACTGATGATGCATCAGTGGTTGAGATATATGGTCATCCCATTCATTTAGTAGAGGGTGAGAGGGCAAATATAAAAATAACAACGCCTTTTGATCTCGATTTGGGAGAAGTTATACTAGGTAAGTAAAAATATTAATGACCTGTTTTATAAGTATGAGAGCTGATATTCGTATTACTTTCAAAATATAAAATAGATTAGAGACCTTAAGATATTAAATAAGATGGATATATGTATTGATTTTGATGGAACATGTGTTACACACGAGTTTCCTCGTATAGGTGAGGATATAGGAGCTATTCCCGTGCTTAAAGAGTTGGTTGAGGCAGGACATAAGCTAATTCTTTTTACAATGCGTAGTGATCGTAAGAAAAAGAAAAAAGTAGGAGATGAAACAGTCGTTGTAGAAGAAAATTTCTTAGCCGATGCAATTAAATGGTTTGACGATAATGGTATAGCCTTATATGGTGTTCAGAAAAATCCGACTCAACGTTTTTGGACATCTTCACCTAAAGCTTATGGACACTTATATATTGACGATGCTAATTTGGGATGCCCATTAATTACACCAACAGAGGGCAGACCTTATGTGGATTGGGTAGAAACCCGCAAATATCTGGTGGAAAGGGGCATTTTACAATAATTGAGTAAAATTGGTATTTTATGTCTGTTTTTCTCTAAAATAGAATCACTGTTTATTATTAAATAGTGATTTTTTTATGTTTATTTTCTCCCTTTTCTACTCTTGTTCGCTAATGTTTTCGTTTTATTCTTCTTTGCTAAATAGTTACCTTTTCTTGGAGTTCATACCCTTAAATCCTTTAAATAAAAAGTTGATTTTTACTTTCTTAAGCATCATCTTTTTATTCTTCTAAAATTTAATTTGTGTTTATAATTATTGTAATCTATATTTCTGTATTATTTAAATATCATTATATGAGATGTATGTATTCGATTGATTGTTGTTTTTAAAAGTTAAAATATATAGAATAGTATTCTCTTATATAATAGTATTGATATTTTCGTAGATGCTAGAATTAATCTCCTCTTTTTATAATAATATTATATTTTAAAAGGAGGTTTTATTTAGACAATTGTAGTTTTTTGATAGTTCTTGTTCTTATTAAAAACAATTTTCCTTATTGTATGTTTTACACAAAAAGAAGAAGTTCAATATTCCTCTACTGATAAATAAAACGGAGTTGTTTGGTTAATTATGAGAGGATACAAAAGTATTTATTATTTTTGTGTATAATATTTATCCGATAAAAATAATATGGCTCTCAAACAGCAATTACAACAAAAGCAACAACAGCGTTTATCTCCTTTGCAAATGCAGGTGATAAAGCTAACCGAATTGCCTAATGTGGAGTTGGAGGAGAGGATCAAGCAAGAGTTGGTTGATAATCCGGCTTTAGATGAAGGGCGCGAGGACTCGGACGACCCTCAGGATATAGCTGATGATATTAATTATGATGAATCGGATAGTATAACTCAGGAAGATATTGCTTTAGGCGATTATTTGACCGAAGACGATATTCCAGATTACCGTTTAAATAATTATAGTTCGGAAACAACAGCAAGGGAAGATATTCCCTTTTCATCCGCAGAATCGTTGCATGAATCGCTAATAGAACAATTGCATTTGACCGAATTGGATGAGCAGTCGGCAAAGGTTGCAGAATATATAATAGGCAATATCGATGAAAATGGATATCTTGACAGACCTTTGACTGCTATTTCTGATGATTTACTATTTCAGCAAAATTTAGATATACCATCTGATCAAATAAAGAAGATACTGGGAGTCATTCAAGATTTTGAACCTGCCGGCATTGGTGCTACCGATTTGCAAGAATGTTTATTATTGCAACTAAAGCGAATGAATGAATCGGATTTGGTTGAAAAGGCAATGCTTGTTATCGAAAAGTATTTTGATGACTTTTCGAAAAGACATTTTGATAAAATTGAAAAGGCATTAAATATAGATGAAGAGGTTTTAAAGCAAATTATTCATCTTATAGTGACCTTAAATCCCAAACCTGGAAATAATTGGGGTGATGCTCTTTCTTTGACAATGAATACGATTATTCCCGATTTTATCGTTGAAGCTTATAATGGAGAATTATTTCTAAGTCTCAATAATCGTAATATTCCCGAGCTTAAAGTGAATAGAGATTATTCGGAAATGCTAAGAGGATATACCGAAAATAAAAAAGGTATGACTAACGAGGCAAAGAATGCAGCTCTATTCGTAAAACAAAAGTTAGATTCTGCCCGTTGGTTTATTGATGCAATCAAACAAAGACAAGAAACGCTGCAACGTACTATGCAAGCAATTGTAGATCTACAATACGATTTTTTTCTTACCGGAGACGAATCGAGTTTGAGACCTATGATTTTGAAAGATGTAGCAGAACTGGCAGGATATGATATTTCGACGATATCGAGGGTGAGTAATAGTAAATATGTACAAACCAATTTTGGAGTTTATCCGTTGAAATACTTTTTCTCTGAATCGATGCAGAATGATGCTGGGGAGGAAATTTCATCAAGAGAGGTAAAGGCTATTTTAAGGGAATGTATAGAGAATGAAGATACAAAGAAACCTTTGACTGACGATAAGCTAACAGATATTTTGAAGGAAAAGGGATATGTGATAGCAAGACGAACGGTTGCAAAATATCGCGAACAAATGAATATTCCGGTGGCAAGACTTCGGAAAAATATATAAGGTCTATGACCTTTTATTGTTTTGGTAAGTGCAAATAACCATAGTTGATTGTTAATAAATACAACATTAATAGTTGAAATTACGTAGATTATGTGGAGAATAGGACAAAATATAGCGAAATTATTTTCAGCAATTTTTTCACCATTGCTGATGCCATTTTATAGCTTAGCTTTATTGGCTGTGTATACAAGTTTTTATCATCTGTATGCCGGACAGGTTCTTCGGTTTTTGATACCAACTTTACTTTTTACTCTCTTTATTCCATCTCTTTTTATTTTCGTCCTAAAGAAAATGAGATATATAAGAGACTACAGTTTAGATTATGCCCCTGACAGAACCTTGCCTTATATGATATTTATTATTTCAAATATCAGTTTGACCTTGTTCTTTTATAACTCTCATGTATCTTATTGGGTGCTTGGCTTGGTTGCCTCCTCTGTCTTTGTTGCCTTTGTGGGAATGATTCTTAATTTCTTCTGGAAGGTAAGTGCTCATATGTTAGGTATGGGTGGATTGCTGGGAGGTGTACTTTCTGTTTGTTTTAATGTGAACGGATCCAATCCAATGGTGTTGTTTGCCATCTTGTTTTTATTGGCAGGAATATTAGGAGTTTGCAGATTGTATCTTCGAGCTAATTCTGCTGCTCAGGTATATACTGGTTTTATTATTGGATTTGTTTTGGCATATGCTTCCGTTTTTGTAGGATTATTACTTACGCTCACCTCTTTTAAATAAGAGTAGATGCCTTTTACATGTTTAGAAAGGGCGTTAGAAATAGTTGAAGATTACTTTATTCAGAATATAGTTTATTTAATTTTAATATATAATATAGCTTAGTATATGAAACCACTTGTTGCAATTATTATGGGAAGTACTTCGGATCTTCCGGTAATGGAAAAAGCTGCTAAATTTTTCGATGAAATGGAAATCCCATTCGAGATAAATGCTTTGTCAGCACATCGTACACCTCAGGAAGTTGAATTATTTGCAAAGAATGCAAGAGAAAAAGGAATCAAGGTAATAATTGCTGCTGCTGGTATGGCTGCTCATTTACCTGGTGTAATAGCGTCGATGACTACACTTCCTGTTATTGGAGTGCCTATCAATTCGTCGTTAGATGGACTAGATGCCCTTTTGGCTATTGTGCAAATGCCTCCCGGAATACCTGTTGCTACTGTAGGTATAAATGGTTCGTTGAATGCTGCAATTTTGGCTCTACAAATTATGTCAACAGATAATGCTGATCTCCAACAAAAGTTGGTAGGTTATAAAGAAAATCTGAAAACAAAGATTGTACAAGCAAACGAAGAGTTGTCTGCAATTAAATATAAATTCAAAACAAACTAAGATACCAGATATATTGATACTGCCTCTGTAAGTATAGCAGCAATTGCCTGTTATGGTTCGAGGCAGTATTAAAGTATAACTAAATAATACATCGGAGTACAGAATCGAGACTATGGGTATAGATGATATAAAATCAATTTTACAAAAAGAAGCGGATGCCATTCTTAATATTCCGGTAACAGAAGCTTATAATAAAGCAACAGATCTAATAATAGAGCATGTTCATCGGAAAAAAGGGAAATTAGTAACTAGTGGTATGGGTAAGGCTGGGCAGATAGCGCAGAATATAGCCACTACTTTTTGCTCTACGGGAACTCCCGCTATTTTCCTTCATCCTAGTGAAGCTCAACATGGAGATTTGGGAGTACTTCAGGAAGATGATATTATTTTAATGATTTCCAATTCCGGTAAAACTCGAGAAATCATCGAACTCATCGGTTTAGCAAGACATTTGAATCCGAATATTCAATTTATCGTAATAACCAGCGATCCCGAAAGTGTATTGGCAAAAGAAGCAGATGTTTGTTTGTTGACAGGCAATCCTGCTGAGGTTTGCAAATTGGGTCTTACTCCTACTACTTCTACTACAATGATGACTGTAATAGGTGATATCTTGGTAGTTGATACAATGGATAAAATTGGGTTTAATGCAGCTGATTATGCGAAACGGCATCATGGAGGCTATCTTGGTGATAAGTCACGCAACCTGAGTAAGTGAAGTTTCCAGATCTTTTTATAGTTTGGTAACTATGCAATAAATACTTTAAAATACACAATCCGATGAAAGTATCTGTTTTAATTCCCATGTATAATGCTGAGAAATATATTTCGGCAACTATTGAGAATGTATTGAAACAGACATGGTCTGATTTAGAAGTTATTATTGTAGATGACGGTTCCACCGATAATAGCTATACCTTAGCCAAGCAATACGAATCAGAAAAGGTTCATGTTTATAAGCAAATAAATAAAGGTGCTAGTGCAGCACGAAACCTTGCTTTTGAAAAATCGACAGGCGAGTTGATCCAGTATCTTGATGCTGATGATTTTTTGTCTTTCAATAAAATTGAAGCACAAGTACAACTTCATACGAAAATAAACGATAAAGACGCAATTATTGCATCGGGTATACTTTTGTTTGATGGTGATGTGATGGAAACAATTTGTATTCCCCATCGGCAAATGTCTACCAGTTACTATAATAAGCCTATTGATCTGTTGATTGATATTTGTCTTGAAAAATATATAGTGCAGTCCAGTATCTGGCTTGTACATAGAAGTTTACTTGCTAGAGTAGGAGGGTGGAATGAGCAACTTACTTTGAATGACGATGGTGAATATTTCTTTCGAGTAGTCGGACAGTCATCAGGAGTTTACTTCTGTTCTCAAGGAGCAGTTTTTTATCGGAATACTCCCCAAAGTTTAAGTAAGCAAGTTTCTCAAAAAGCGATAGAATCGCAACTATTGGCAACTAAAGTTATGACTCAGGTCGTATCTGGACTAGAGAATAGTAAAAAAGCTAGAGCTGCTTGTGTGAATTTCTATATGCAATACATTACTCGCTTTCATAGTGACTATTATAATGAATGCGCAACCAAAGAAATAAGAAGACTTGGATTTAATATTAATACCTTCAAGAAGGATAAACTATATAAAGTAGCTTATTCAATTCTTGGTCAAAAGTTAATTAAGAAATTATCAAAAATATATCATAGAGGGTAATGCTGATCATGTATTGAATGTTTTTCATATACAGTAAGCTTATCCTTTATTATGCTAACCAAACCAATAACTAGGTCTGAGACCTTAATTATGGGCAATATGCCCGATTAAATTTATTTATACATGAAGAAACACTATTTTACAACCCTGTTAATTGGGGTGGTTGGGTGTATTCCATCTCTTTTTGCGCAAACAGCCGCATTTAAGGGTTTGGAGCATCTTTTTACACTACCTGAAAGTTACGTAGTTGGATACACCAGCACAGCTCCAATTATTGATGGTAATATCAATGATCAAGTTTGGAATAATGCTCAATGGACAGGTTCTTTCCAAGATATTGAAAGAGATCTTAAGCCAAAACCATATTACGATACAAAAGTAAAAATGCTTTGGGATAGCACTTATCTCTATATTGCAGCAGATATGGTAGACGAAAATGTTTGGGCATATCTAACCGAGAGAGATCAGGTTGTGTTTTTTGATAATGACTTCGAGGTTTTTATTAACCCAGTAAATACTTCACATCAGTATTTCGAATACGAGATTAATGCGTTGAATACGGTGTTTGATCTGTTTTTACCGAAACCATATCGCAGTGGGTCGGGTGCGCTCATCTCATGGGATAGCAATCGATTGAAACATGGTGTTCATATATATGGTTCTCTAAATGATCCGAGTGATAAAGATAAAGGTTGGACGGTTGAACTAGCAATTCCTTTTGCTGATATTACTGTTGCAAATACTACGAATATTCCGAAGGATGGGGATATTTGGCGATTAAACTTTTCTCGCGTTCAGTGGGAAACCGAAGTTTCGGGTAATAAGTATGTAAAAAAATGTGATGCGAACAATAAAACCCTTCCTGAAAATAATTGGGTATGGTCTCCACAGGGTATTATTGATATGCATGCTCCCGAAAGATGGGGATATCTTCAGTTTTCGACAAATAAAGCAGGAGCAAAATTACCTGAATTTGTTTTGCCTTACTCCGAGTTGCAAAGGCAATATTTATGGCTTGTTTATTATAAACAGCGTGAATATAGAAATACCAAGGGTGTATTTGCTAAGAATCTAAAAGAACTGGGTATTCCTGAGGTTGTTTCTATTGAAGGAAAGCAAAATAAGCTATCGATGGAATCGACGTCTTCTCAGTTTAATGCGACGATATCGGGTACAGATTCAAAAGAAATAAGAATTAATAATGAAGGGCTTGTAAATTAATAGCCAAGTTTAATAAATATAGAAAAATACCAATGATGAAGAACAGAGATTATAAATTCTTTTTAGTTTGCCTTATGGCATTACTTTTTGCTTTTCCCTCTCAGATATTTGGGAAAGATGTGAAGGAGGAACAGTCTGAAACGCAAAAGACTCATAAATTTTGGGTTTGGTTAAATCCAGATGACAAGGATACGGACAAGGAACTTGCTGTCAGATATAAAAAATACTATGATGCCGGCATAAAAGGGATCTTTTTTGAAGCAGATAATGAGCGCCATTTTAAAATAGCAAAAGCTCAGGGACTCGAAACTCATCGATGGATGTGGATTATGAACAGAGGTGAGCAATATTTGAAAGATAATCATCCGGATTGGTATGCGATTAATCGTAAAGGTGAATCTTGCTTCGATCAACCACCTTATGTTGATTATTACAGATGGCTTTGCCCTTCTCGTCCAGAAGTTGTAGAATACTTAAAAAATGACGTTGAGAAGGCACTTTCTAAAGATTATGTGGATGGAATTCATTTGGACTATATCCGTTATAGTGATGTAATACTAGCAGTAAATTTGTGGCAAGTGTATGGTATTGTGCAAACACAGGAACTTCCTCAATACGATTATTGCTATTGTGATGTATGCAAAAAGAAATTCCAAGAAAAATATGGTGAAAGTATCGATTCTATCGAATATCCACAGGAAAGTTTGTCGTGGAAAAAATTCAGATACGATGCTGTTACAAATGTAGTGAATGAATTGACCAAGGTTGCTAAAAGTCACGATAAGGCAATTACCGCGGCGGTATTTCCAACACCTGATGTTGCGAAAAGATTGGTGAGACAAGATTGGACAAATTGGGATTTAACAGCGATTTATCCGATGATTTATCATGGTTTCTATAAAGAAAAAACGGCATGGATTGGTACTGCTGTTCAAGAAGGGTTAAAAGGTCTTAATGGTCGTTTTCCTCTTTATGCTGGATTATTTGTTCCCGATTTTAAAGATAAAGACGATTTGCGTGATGGTATCAGATATGCTTTAGATAATGGAGCTGCTGGTGTTTCTATTTTCGGACAAGTTGATGATGAAATGTTAGCTCTTTTGAAGGAATTCAATTAAGCGTGTTTTTTTTCTGAGGAAATATATAAGGTGTGTAATATGAATAATATTGCACACTTTTTTTGTAAATGATAGAAGCTTATATAAAAGTCTACAACTTAGTTTTCTTTCTTAAAAATAAGAGAAGCTTAAAAGTTCTGGATAGAATAGGTAATTTATAAGAAGAGAATTTGGGATTGAAAATTTTCTTGTAATTTTTCTGTGATACGCAAAGTACAATCCACCTACTCCATAAAAATGAAATAAGTGCCGCTTCGTTGTATCTTTGAAAACTTCGATTTGCTGTTATTATTTTTTGAAACCAAGAATCAAGTTCACTATAATTATCAAAGGCTTCTTTCTTTATTGCAGATTTTGAATCGAATTGTAAGAATGTTACTTTATGCAGATATAATTCTTTTTCCGATGGTTGTAAATTGATGTTGTTTAGTTCTCTGCAAATTATTCGATCTTTAATTTCTTCTTGCTTTTCCGCATTAATTACTGATACGTTGCTACTATGCCAGCGATATCGTAATAAGAAATAGCCAATGTTAGCAACTTTACGTTTATTGGCAATTCTACACCAAAGTTCATAATCCTCGGCATGTTTAAAATCGGGATCAAAATAGTTATTTTTTAATACCTCACTCCTAATTGTTATGCTAGGGTGTATAAAAGGAACCGAGAATAGTAAATTTATTTGTAAATAATCATTTGTTTGAAGATTTAGAATTTTTCCTGTCTCTGCATTATTCTTATCGATTATTTTGGCATCCGAACCACAAAGTACATAATCTCTATTCTTCTCTAAAAATGCGATTTGAATTCTAAATCGATCCTTTTCTGCGATATCATCCGCATCCATTCGGGCGATGTATTCTCCGTTACAAAGATCTATCCCCTTGTTCAAGGTTGCTATTAAGCCTATATTTTGATCATTTTTGTAGTATCTAAGTCGAGTATCTGTATAAGATTCAATAATGTTTTCGCTACAGTCCACTGAGCCGTCGTTAATTATGATTAATTCCCAGTCAGTATAGTTCTGATTGATTATGCTGTCAATAGCTTCCCGCAGATATTTTTCTGCGTTAAAAACGGGCATTATGACTGACAACTTTATCATCTATTGTTACTGTGCAGATTTATTATTCCTTTTAATCTTGACTCTTTTTGTTTGTCCTGATATTTACAAATATACTAAAAAGGTTTACCGTACTTTATAGAGTAATCCATTCTTTAGGTAAAAATCCATCAGGATATTTTCCGTTGTCTCCTTTGTACCATTTGTTGGGCGCTATTACCAATTTATTTGGATTGTTGTTCAGCCATGCTCCCCACCAACTGAAAGAACTATTTGCAATAATGTTGTGTTTACATATGCTCATCAATTGCACGTCTATATAGCTATTCTCATTTTTGTTCCAGTCAATAAACTGATGATTGAATTCTGATAGATCTAAATTTTCTTTAACCCAATCAATACCATCCGAAAAAATGAAGAAGTAAGGGTTGCTTATTTGAGAAGCTATGTGTTCGATGGCTTTCTTGTAATACGATATATCTAAGATAGGCAGGTTCGAATTTGAATTTGAGTAATCTCCACGTCTTATATGGATGGATACGGACGTATTCTGCTCTATTATGCTCCGAATTTCATCGTTTTGCCCTTTTAAGGGAGCTTTGAATGTGAAATCTATTCTTAATTGCTTAGAGATACCTTTAAAATAGTTTTCATTCTGAAAATAACCGAAAAGTGTCGTATTCTCCGATAGATCATCAAAACGAGAATCATAATATTGTGCCTTTTCATCCCGAAATATTCCAATATTATTAAGGAAGGTGCGTCCAAGACTGCTTGATTTTAAAAATCCGAATCCTTTTACCACTATTTTGTTGAGGACGGACTTTTTTATAGGCGCTTTGATGTTGAAAACAGTAAGCTCATAGTTTCTAATAGTTGCTTTTGTTTTCTTGTTAAGTATGTATAAATCAATATGTAAGTCTGCTCTGTGGCGAAGAGATAAAGCTCTTCCCGCAGCATATTCAAACATCTGATTACCTAATCCACCGGAAAGAATGAGTGTGATCATTTAGTAGTTCTTTTCTTCATTTATATTCAAAGATAGAAAGAATTTAGCATAAAAATAACTTCAATTTTTAGACACTATTTTATATAGAGTTTTACCAATGATTTTGGTTTGTCTGAGATTATTTCTAATATTATTTAGAGTTGTTTTTGTGTATAGTTAACATCAATGTATTTCATTTGTATATTTATGATGTCTATATGTTTCAAATTCTAAGTTAGGTTTATTATTGTATAAATATTTTCTTTTTTGAATATTAAATGTCAATTTATTTTTAATAAAAAAACTATTCTAGAGTGTTTCTGTTGATTTTTCACACTAAATGGGATTCTTCTTTTATAAGAATATTCATTTTATATAAAGTTAAAATATTTTTAATAATCTTGTCTTATAGAGCATAGGAATATTATATGCTTTTATTATAAGTTTTATACAACAATATATAATACTATTTAAATGTTAATTAATCTATGTAATTCGTATGATATATATTACTAATGATATTAATATTAGATGTGAAATAGTTGCCTGAAATTTTTGAAAAAATAATTAGTGAAATAATTAGAAAATAAATATTTAATATTTACATCTACTATTTCTGATTATGGACTTATTTGGCGAGGGATTTTCTTTCAAAAACAAGAACTGTTTTTGGATAATTATCAGCTCTTTTTAGTTTAGCTATTTACTCAATAAAATTTCTTCTTCTAAAAGAAAAGTTTAATTAAGCTTAGGGTTTAGTTCGTTTTTTTACCTTTGTTTTCTATTCATTTTTGTAGTAGATTGCGGTTATGGCAAAAACATTGAAGGAGCAGACGGTTTCAGCTCTATTTTGGAACTTTATGGACAAGGGCGGACAACAAATTTTTCAGTTTGTGTTCATCTTCATCCTTGCACGTTTGCTTAGTCCCGATGAATTCGGCTTAATTGCTGTATTGACTATTTTTGTTACAGTTGCTAATTTGTTGCAAGAGAGTGGGTTCTCTTCAGCATTGATCAGAAAGTCGGATGTTGATGAAACTGATTATGCTTCGATCTTCTATTTTAATGTTTCGATAAGTATAGTCATCTATATTCTCTTTTTTCTGTTTGCCCCTGTAATTGCTAATTTTTACAATAGACCAGAGCTTCAAAACTTATCTCGCTTTTTATTCTTAGCTTTTTTCTTTAATGCATTAGGTGTCGTTCAGAATGTGCATCTGGTTAGAGAAATGAATTTTCGTGTAAATACGCAGGTTTCACTTATTTCAGTAGTCGTGTCGGGTATTATTGCAATTGGAATGGCGTATAAGGGGTACGGAGTGTGGAGTTTGGCTGTGCAACAAGTTGTACAGGCTTTCTTACGTTCGCTCTTATTGTGGCTTTTTGTGAGATGGTATCCTAAAGTATCTTTCAGCTTTGAAAGAATTCGATCCATGTTTTCATATAGTGGCAAATTATTATTGAATTCTTTATTCAATCAAATTATAGCCAATATCTATGCTTTGGTTATAGGTAAGAGGTTTTCTTTCTCTGATGCAGGTTTATATTCTCAGGCTCGTAAACTGAACGAGATTCCTCAATCTGTTATTGCTTCAACTTTGCAAGGGGTGGCATTTCCTCTTCTAAATAACTTTGGAGACGATTTAAAGCGGAAGAAACGTGCCTTTCGGAAGATTGTTCGAATCGTTAGTTTTATCTGTTTCCCTATTGCTATACTGACTATTGTAGCAGCAGAACCCATTGTTTTGGTGGTTCTGCAAGAAAAATTTAGAGGTGTAATTCCTCTTCTCAGAATATTGGTAATTGGTGGCTCGGTAGTTCCCTTGTTTTATTTATTGTCTTCTTTACTGCAATCTTTAGGTAAGTCGGGGTTATTACTGACTATTGAGTTTATACGTAACGTTCTTTCGATACTTATTATATTAATAACCATAAATTATGGTGTGAATGCTGTGGTTATGGGTGCAAGCTTTACGCTTGTGGTGTCATTTTTTATTGGTTATTATATTGCAGGAAAGACAATTGATTATAAGATAGTGGAGGTGTTTAGAGATATCTATCCTTATGTTTTGATAGCTATGATTTCATATTTGCCTCTTTATTTTCTATCATTTTTGATAAATAGTATGCTGCTTCTTGTAATTTTTCAAGCACTAATTGGCACTGTTATATACTTGGCTTTGCTGAAAGTTTTAGGTTCTAAGGTTATGGATGATTTTATTCGCATAGTTCGCCGTAAACCTCTATCCTAAAATATCTACTTTACTTCAGATGCTGTTTCTCCGTCATAAAATAAGGTTGTGATTTGATCTCCTGATTGAAGTTCTGCTGCACTTTTTACAATTTTGTTTCCCTTTGTAGTAAGAGTATATCCTTTCTTAAGTATGTTTTCGGGAGAGATAAGTTTAAGGAGCTGCTCTCTGTTTGCCAGCTTATGTGTTTCTTCTTGGATTACCCTTTTCGCTGCGTTCTTCAATCTATCTGCAAAACTATTCAGTTTGTTGAGTTGATCTTTTGTCCTGTCTTTCGTTATATATGAGAAATGGGTGGCTAGTGTGTTCAAAAATACCGTTTCTTCCGTTATTTTTCTGTTTGTTGATGTTATGATCGATTCTTGTAGATCATACATAATTGTGGCTGCCGATTGTATTCTCTTTATCAGGAATTCAGCAACAGCAGTAGGAGTTTTTGCTCTAGTATGGGCTACTACATCCAGTACGGTATCATCTCGTTCGTGACCAATCCCTGTTATGATGGGTAGAGGAAATTGTGCACAGTTTGCAGCGAGCAGATACGAATCGAAGCTACTTAATTCGGATGTTGCCCCTCCTCCTCGAATAATAACCACAGCATCAAACTTATCTATGTGATCGTAAATTCGTTCAAGTGCCGATATGATAGATGCCTCTGTACGTTCTCCTTGCATAATTGCAGGGAATAAATGAGTGTAAAATGCGAATTGATCGGCATTATTCTCCAGTTGATTGCAAAAATCCTCGTATCCTGCGGCAGTTGGAGATGATATAACGGCAATCCGATTTGCAATATCGGGTAGCTCCAATTCTTTGTTGAGAGTTAGAACCCCTTCCTCTTCGAGTTGCTTTATAATTAAAGCTCTCGTACGAGCCTGATCACCTAGGGTGTAAGTCGGGTCTATGTTGTGAACATTGAGGCTATAGCCATATAGTTCGTGAAACTCTACACTAACCTGAACAAGCACTTTTAATCCTGTACCAAAAGCTTGCCCTGTTTCTGATTCGAAATAGGCTTTTAGAAGCCTGAAAACATTAGACCAGATACTTCCACGTGCTTTGGCTATAATATTTCGGTTCTGGCTGTCTTTCTCGATGAATTCGAGATAACAGTGACCATTTTGATTGACTCGCACATCGCTCATCTCGGCACGTATCCAAAAAGATTGAGAGAATGTATTTGCTATTACACCCCTTACCAGATTGTTTAGTTCGTATAATGAGATTATTGCTTGTTCCATTTTTATGTGTGAGCTTAAAAAATAATTTTATACGATTCCTTTACACCAGTTCCTGTTATCGTGATAATTCTTACTTGTTTAGAAGAATCATGTAATCGGAAATCTTGTTCCTGTTCGCTCAAAGTATCTGTGAGAATTATTTTCCCGTCAAGATTGATAACTTTAATTGTATATGTGTTATTGCTGGTTTCCCTATTTCTGAAAACTCTAAAATGTCCGATACTATCGGATTTTATGTCGAATAATGGCTCGTTATTCATAGCTTCTTCTTCTATTCCTGTGGGCGTGTTTCCTGCCAAAAGAAATGCGGTTTTCATATTAGGGATACCATATCCGTAGTAATTATCGGGGTTCTTATATCTGTCTCCGGATTTTTTGATAATATCAAGCAACTCTAAACTAGTTAGATTAGGTGCTGATTGCCATAAACAGGCAGCTAATCCTGCCATTATGGGTCCTGAAAATGATGTACCTTGTGCAGGTTCTACTTCTCCCGAACTGGCTACTACTGCTGTGCTTAATCCTACAGCTACAACATCGGGCTTTATCCTTCCATCGGCAGTAGGACCTACTGAACTGAAATATGCAATGGTAGAGTCTCGGGCTATGGCTCCCACAGTAAGTACGTTATCTGCATCTGCTGGAAATGCTATTTTCTTCCACGAGTTTGAACCCTCATTTCCTGCACTTATTTCTACAAATATTCCCTTGGATGCGGCTATTTCGGCAGCTTGAGTGATATAAGCAGTCTTTCCATCGAGTTGTTCGTGGGTATAACTTTGTGCAGGGGCATGAAATGTGTGATAGCCAAGCGAAGCGTTTATTATATCTACCCCTATACTATCGGCATACTCGGCTGCGGCTGCCCAATAATCCTCTTCGATTGGAAATTCTGATCGGCTGTCTTCTGATCGTAACAACCAATATTTAGCTTCGGGTGCAGTTCCTATAAATATGTTAGGGCGGTTTGCTGCCATAACTGATAATACTTTCAACCCATGATCACTACTTTTAAAGATATCGTCGCCATTAAATACAAAATCTTTAAATCCTTTTATAGAAATATTATCAAGAAGTAGGAGCTCATTCAGATTTCTGAATCCTGCATCAATAACAGCGATTTCAAGGCCTTTACCTCTATATCCTTCCTTGTGTAGAAACTGACCGTTTACTGTTCGTATCTGATCTTCTCCATATCCGTATTCACTTTCAGATTTAATAACGGTGCGTTTGCTTCTTGCAATGTCTTTTGTTGTGGTATTAGTTGTATCTCCTTTCCATACGAAAGTTGCGTTGCTTACAAAATCTAACTCTTTTACTTTATCGACAAATGAGCTATCTATACAATAAATACTAACTGTACTTAGCCATTTACTTCTTGCAACTACATTACATCCTAAATTCTCGATGATGTTAATATATGTCGATGAAATCGGTATATCCGTTTCATTAATGCTGATGTGCTGTCTTTGGCGACGCTCTATTGCACGCTTCGAAAGAAACTCTTCGGGTTTGTCTATAGAGTAGGTTGTTTGTCCTTTGTCTTTGAGTTGTATTCTGAACATGTATCCATCCGAGGCGAATGTCGTTAGGTTATATAATATGCAAAGAGAAAGGAGGATATATCTAATCATTCTTTTGTTTTTTTATAAGCAAATATATGGATGATTCATAAGATCGCCAAACATTGTGTTTTGGATGAAAATAATTATGACTAACTTGCGGGCTTGTTTTAAGGTCACAGATCTAAGGTCTTATAAAATAAAGATGGTTTATCTTTATCAATGTAGGATTAGATCCTTTTATTCACTTAGACTCCTATATGAAAGATTTTTTACGTATTCTTCGCCGATTTATCCCCCCTTATAAAAGGGAGCTTATTCTCAGCTTTGTCTTCAATATCCTGTCGGCGTTAATGAATGTACTATCCTTTGCTTTGATAGTGCCGATTCTTAATATCCTTTTTAAAATAAATGAGGATACATATGAATTCATGCCTTGGATTAGCCCAGACGCAACAACTCTTTTTCAGAAAGTTGAATCTATAATGGGAGTTGCACAGAATAACTTTTATTATCTGAGTGCTAACTACATTGAGCAATACGGAGCTTCCTCTACTTTGTTTATTCTGGCATTGGCTTTAGTTGGTATGACTTTAGTAAAGGTTGGAGTTACTTATCTAAGTTCTTTTTTCCTTATTCCAATACGTACAGGTGTAGTGCGAGATATTCGTAATCAGATAAATGATAAAATACTTTCGCTTCCATTGTCTTTCTTTTCGGAAGAACGAAAAGGCGATATTATTGGTCGGATGACAGGTGATGTTGGGGAAGTAGAAAACTCAATTATGAGTTCTTTAGATATGCTTTTCAAAAATCCTATTTTGATTTTAGTATATTTCACAACGATGTTGGTTATCAGTTGGCAACTAACAATTTTTGTGTTGATACTACTTCCTGTATCAGGTTTTATAATGGGTAGGGTAGGGAAGACTTTAAAGCGTCAGTCTACAGAAGCCCAGGAGAAATGGGGAGAGCTAATGGCTCAAATCGAAGAAACTTTAGGTGGATTGCGTATTATAAAAGCTTTTAATGCAGAAAAAAAAGTAACTGACAGGTTCCACAGAGGGGGTGATGATTTGCGCAGAATGTCTAATAAGATAAATCGTCGTCAGCAATTAGCTCATCCAATGAGTGAGTTTCTCGGGACGTTGACTATTGCTATTGTGCTTTGGTATGGTGGTAATCTTATTCTTGGACACGATGCTTCTATAACTGCATCGAGCTTCATGTTCTATTTGGTGATGTTCTACAGTATCATAAATCCGGCTAAAGAATTTTCGAAATCGGCCTATGCTATTCAGAAAGGTTTGGCGTCTATGGTTCGTATAGATAAAATACTAGCAGCAGAAAGTAATATAACTGATCCAGAGAATCCTGTACAAATACCTTTCAATGATAAAATAGAATATAAAGGCGTTTGGTTTAAATACCAAAACAATTGGGTGTTGCAAGATATAAACCTCGTAATTCCTAAGGGAAGAACTATTGCTCTTGTAGGACAGTCGGGTTCAGGTAAATCTACAATGGTCGATCTGCTTCCTCGTTTTTACGATGTTGATAAAGGCAAAATCTTAATAGATGGAGTTAATGTTAGAGATGCAAAAATAATTGACTTGCGTTCTTTGATGGGGAATGTGAATCAGGAGGCAATTCTGTTTAATGATACATTCTTTAATAATATCACCTTTGGAGTTGATAATGCTACCATGGAAGATGTTGTAGAGGCTGCTAAAATAGCTAATGCACATGATTTTATTGTTGGAACTGAAAACGGTTACGATACTAATATTGGTGATCGTGGAGGAAAGCTTTCGGGAGGACAACGCCAGCGTGTAAGTATTGCCCGTGCGATTCTTAAAAATCCTCAGATACTTATTCTGGATGAGGCGACCTCTGCTCTTGATACCGAATCGGAACGACTGGTTCAGGAGGCTCTTGAGAACTTGATGCGTAATCGTACCACCATCGTAATTGCTCACCGATTATCTACAATAAAAACTGCCGATGAGATATGCGTAATGCACGAAGGGCGTATTGTAGAGAGAGGACATCACAATGAGTTGTATGACCTTAACGGATACTATCGTAAACTGTGCGACATGCAACAATTCTAAGGTTACAACCTGTTTAGGTTTAGATATAGATAGAACCGATGACTCATAGTCATCGGTTCTTGTTTTTTGCACTTACTTTTGTCTCTTTATTTAGAATGATTCTAACGATTATTTACATTTAATGTATTGTATAATATGCAACTGTACAATTTGATGAGCGCTGACGAAAGAGCCAAACTGATAGATGAAGCAGGAGTTCAACGTCTCACACTTTCTTTTTATGCTTATGCTCATATAGCCGATCCTCAAGCTTTTAGAGATGCACTTTTTCTTGAGTGGTCAAAACTAGATGTGCTTGGACGTATTTATGTAGCTAACGAAGGCATCAATGCTCAGCTATCGTTACCTGCTGCCAATATTTCAGCTTTTAAAGATTATCTGGATACTTATCCGTTTATGAAAGATATTCGCTTGAATGTGGCAGTTGAGCATGACAACAAATCTTTTCTAAAGCTTACGATTAAAGTTCGCGAGAAGATTGTGGCAGATGGGCTTAATGACGAAACCTTTGATGTTACCGATATTGGTGTACATCTTAGGGCTAAAGAATTTCATGATATGATGGCCGATCCTAATACTGTGGTATTGGATATGCGCAATCATTATGAAAGCGAAGTAGGACATTTTGAAGGAGCTGTAACTCCTGATGTTACAACATTTAGAGAATCTCTTCCTATTATAGACAAACTGCTGGAAGAGCATAAAGAAAACAAAAACCTGTTGATGTATTGTACTGGAGGTATTCGTTGCGAAAAGGCCAGTGCTTACTTCAAGCATCAGGGCTTTAAGAATGTCTATCAATTGGAAGGTGGTATTATTGAATATACAAGACAAGTAAAAGCCGAAGGACTAGACAGTAAGTTTATCGGAAAGAATTTTGTTTTCGACAATCGCTTAGGTGAGCGGATTACCGAAGATGTTATTGCACATTGTCATCAGTGTGGTAAAGCTTGCGATACACATACCAATTGTGCGAACGAAGGTTGTCACCTTTTGTTTATCCAATGTCCCGAGTGTGCCGAGGCAATGAAAGGATGTTGTTGCGATGAGTGTAGAAGTGTAGTTATGCTACCAGAGGAGGAGCAAAAAGCTCTTCGTAAAGGTAAACGTAATGATGCTATGATTTTCAGAAAAGGTAAATCTCAGAGCTTGTTTATTGCGAAGTAAATAACTGGATCAAAATAAGACTAAAGAAAGGTGACATTTCTGTCACCTTTCTTATTTATACCTGTTTTGATTCTTAGTATGTTCTAAGATGGGTTTTGATCTGATCAACCTAAGACTAACAAAGCTTCAAGTTTATTTACTGATTTAAATAACAGTCTCTTATCCGTTTTTTAGAGTTTGATAATCTGTTAACTAAAAAATATTATATTTGCGACGATATTTATAATAGCTCTAAAACCTTTAATAAGTTGAATATGATGTCGAAGATTAGCTATTTTGTATTCTTAATAGGTATGATTGCCGTCTTTTGCAGCTGTGGAGGACAGAAGCCTCAGACTCGAGATTTTGAGCAAATAAAGGAGTCGGGCGAGCTAAATATTATTACCTTAAGTAGTTCTACTTCATATTTTATCTACAAAGATGAGCCGATGGGTTATGACTATGATCTGGCAAAAGAATTTTGCGATTATTATGGTCTAAAACTAAATGTAAAGGTTGCCGAAAACGCAACACGACTTATCGAAATGCTTCAAAATGGTGAGGGAGATTTAATAACCAGTCCTATTTCTGTGCAAAACGAACTGAAAGATTCTATTCTCTATTGTGGATTGGAGCAAGTTTCGCATCAAGTATTAGTCCAAAGAACAAATAAGAAAGATTCGATGGTAACAGATGTTACTCAATTGATCGGAAAAGAAGTTTACATAAAACATAACACGAAGTATCATAAACGATTACTCAATCTAGATGCTGAGTTGGGGAATGGTATTGTTATTAAAGATGTTGAGAAAGATACGGTAACGGTGGAAGACCTTATCCAAATGGTTGCTCAAAAACAGATCGACTACACAGTGGCGGACGAATATATTGCTAAACTGAATAAAACATACTATCGTAATATTGATGTTTCTCTCCCTCTAAGTTTCGAGCAACGTTCTTCATGGGCTGTTCGCAAAGATACACCCGAACTGGGAAAGGCTTTAAACGAATGGTTTGCTGAGAATAGTAAGACCAGAGAGTATAAATCTATTCTGAAAAAATACTTCGAGTTAAGTAAACAACCCGATTTTGATTTAAATGTCTTAGCCAATGTCCCAAAAGGGCATGTTTCGCTTTATGATGAGATTTTCAAGAAATATGCAGCTATATCTGGATACGATTGGCATCTGTTGGCATCAGTAGCATATCAAGAATCGCGTTTTAAGCCTGAGGTTGCATCATGGGCAGGTGCAGTGGGATTAATGGGGTTGATGCCTCGTACGGCTAAAGCCTTTGGAGTCTCTGGAGATGATCTTAAAAATCCTGAACTAAGTATAAAAGTGGGGGCTGAGCTGATAAATAAATTAGATGGGATGTTTGCTAAAATAGAGGATAAAGAACAGCGACTCAAGTTTGTGTTGGCAGCGTATAATGGTGGTAACGGGCATGTTACAGACGCTCAGGCATTGGCTCGGAAGTACAATGACAATCCGTATATATGGGATGGGCATGTTGAAAAATATATAGAGCTAAAAAGTAAACCCGAATATTATAATGATTCTGTCTGCAAAAACGGTTACCTTAGAGGGTCGGAAGTGGTTCAGTATGTAAAACAGGTTACATCTAACCGTGATAAGTTTAAATCTATTGAAGTAAAATCTAAGTCATAGACCTGATTCGTTGTATGTAAGGATAAAGTTACTTTATCCCGAAAACCTATTATCATGAAAATTTATTTATCTGTTTTATTATTAAGTGTTTCGTTATTAAATATTTTTGCTCAAAAGCCTATCGAAAAAGGACTAAACTCCATTTCGGAAAGAGAGGCAAAAGCTACAGTTGGCTTTTTGGCAAGTGATGCTCTTCAAGGGCGTGGAGCAGGAGCTTTAGGAGGACAAGTTGCTTCCGAATATTTGGCTTCATATCTTACAGCTTTAGGTATTCAGCCTTTAAGTGATACTTATTTCCAACCATTTGAGGCATATAGTGAAGATTTTAAACAAAAGAAAAGATATCAGGTAAATCCCGATTCAATCGCTAAATATAAACAAGGAGTTCATCGTGTTTTAAATCTGCGAAATGTTCTGGGAATGATTCCGGGAGTCAATAAAAATGAATATGTGATAGTAGGAGCTCACTTCGATCATCTGGGGATGGATACAAATTTGGTGGGCGATCAAATATATAACGGGGCTGACGATAATGCGTCTGGTGTATCGGCTGTAATGCAGATTGCGAAAGCTTTTGTAGAGAGTGGAGTTCAACCACAGCGTAATGTGATTTTTGCATTCTGGGATGGAGAAGAAGATGGCTTATTAGGCTCCAAATATTTTACACAAAACTGTAAATTTATCAATCAAGTAAAAGGCTATCTAAACTTCGATATGATAGGTCGTAATACCGATGAGTCTAATCCTACTTATGTAGTCTATTTCTATACTGAAGCTAATCCTGCTTTTGGTAAATGGCTGAAAGATGATATCAAAAAATATAATTTGCAATTGACTCCTAATTACACGCCTTGGGATAAGCCTGTGGGAGGAAGCGATAATGGTTCTTTTGCAAAGGCAGGTGTCCCGATTATTTGGTATCATACCGATGGGCATCCCGATTATCACAAACCAAGCGATGAGGCTTCGAAAATAAATTGGAAAAAATTAGTTGAGATAACTAAAGCCTCTTATTTGAATGCCTGGAACTTGGCTAACGAAAAAGAATATTGACGAGATAAGCCTTTCTACTTCTTTGATAGGTAGAATAACCAAACTTAGTTATATTGAATGTTACTTATTTTAGAATTTTATTTGAATGGAATTCAGGAAAAAGGTTGAAGTCCCAAAATCAGAACTAAGAATTAATCATCAGACAAAAATACTTTTGTTTGGGTCTTGCTTTGCCGAAAATATAGGGAAACAACTTCTCGAAAATAAATTTTCGGTCAATGTAAATCCTTTCGGCGTACTTTACAATCCCGCTTCTATCGCGCAGGCAATAGAGATGTTACAGCAAAATAGAGTTTTTACAGAAGATGATATTTTTCATCACCAGGGAATTTACCGAACTTATTTTCACCACAGTGTATTTTCCAGTCCTGATAAAGATAGCTTTCTTAAAACTATAAATGAGGCTAGGGAAAAAGCCTCTGCTGATTTAAAGGAAACAGAAATTCTTCTCGTTACTTTTGGTACAGCCTATGCTTTTAATCTCAAAGAAACGGAGAACGTTGTTGCCAACTGCCATAAGCAACCATCAAATATTTTTGATAGGTATAAACTTTCTGTATCGGAAATTGTTTTTTCATGGACTAGACTTATAGAAGAGTCTTTAAGGATTAATCCCGATTTGAAAATTTTATTCACTGTAAGTCCTATTCGTCATTGGAAAGATGGGGCACACAATAATCAATTGAGTAAAGCTGTTTTACTTCTGGCTATTGATGAGTTGATGAATAAGTTTTCCAATCTATATTATTTTCCGTCTTATGAAATCGTTTTGGATGAGTTGAGAGATTATAGGTTTTATGCCGAAGATATGATTCATCCCAATGATGTAGCTATACAATATATATGGGATATTTTTACTGCTACTTATTTAGATGAAGAGACCCGAAAATTATGTGTCGAATGGCAGAATATAAGTAGGGCAATTGGTCATCGACCTTTTAATGAAGAGACGGAGGAGCATAAACAATTTTTAAAACAAACTTTGTTAAAGGTCAAATCTTTACGAAATAAATATCCTTACTTTGATTGTGAAAAGGAGCTTTTGTTACTCGAGAAAAAACTCTCCTAGAGAACATAAACCGAGTAAATATTTGCCGCTTTATTATTCAACATAAAAGACTTTGATTAGTTGCTTATTGAAGTAAACTGAGAGTTCTAAAAAACTAAATATAGAAATGATATATACTATCTCTGAAATTGCCAAAACATTAAAAATAAAAGAGGTAAACAATCCCGAATCGCCCATAAGTCATTTGTTGAGCGACAGTCGCGAAGTTTTTAATCCCGGAGAGACACTATTCTTTGCCTTGAAGACGGCAAACAACGACGGGCATAAGTATGTTGATGAATTATACAATCTGGGTGTACGACATTTTGTTGTACAAACTATTCAACCCGAATGGAAGAATCTTAAAGACATAAATCTTTTACATGTCAAGGACTCTTTGCTTGCCTTACAAAAGGTAGCAACTTTTCATCGCGAACACTTTAATATCCCTGTTATAGCTATAACAGGAAGTAACGGTAAAACCATTGTAAAGGAATGGATATATCAGATGTTAGGTTCAGAGAAGAATATCACCCGATCGCCACGTAGTTATAACTCTCAGTTGGGAGTTCCTTTATCGGTATGGCAATTGAATGAAAATACAGAACTTGGACTTTTCGAAGCTGGTATTTCTATGCCTAATGAAATGACTCGTCTGCAAAAAATAATACAGCCGACTATTGGTGTTTTTACAAATATTGGAGATGCTCATCAAGAGAACTTCAAGAATTTGAAACAAAAATGTCTCGAAAAATTAGAGTTATTTGTCAATTGCGATGTTATAATTTGTGAAGAGGGTAATAAACTTCTTGATGAATGTATGGAGGCTACTTGTCTGTCTCAGAAAAGTTTTACGTGGTCTTATAACAATCGATCTAACAGTCCCTTACTTATACTAAAGGTTGAAAAGCTCGAAGCTAAATCTTTTATTACTTACTCTTTTCTCGGCTTACCATTTACGGTAGAATTACCCTTTACGGATGATGCTTCTGTCGAAAATGTTACCAGCAGTATAGCGGCTGCCTTATACTTGACTACATCTATCGAAACTATACAGGAAAAAGTAAAACAGCTTGAGCCGGTAGCTATGCGTTTGGATGTACGTAGAGGCAAGAATAATAATATCATTGTAAATGATACATATAATTCGGATATCAACTCGTTGAAGATTGCACTGTCTTTCTTAGGGCAACAATCTGCTGAGGATTCTCCGAAACGAACTCTTATTCTCTCTGATATATTGCAATCAGGATTTTCGGATGAGGCTTTATATAAATCAGTTTCAGATCTGGCAGATTCTGCTAGTATTGGTCGGATTATTGGTATCGGTCATCATATCTCGGATCAGCAAAAGTTGTTTGCGAATATTCCTCATATTTTCTTCGATTCTACAGAAGATTTTATTTCTTCCGGAATATGGAACGAATTTCATGAAGAAACGATCTTATTAAAAGGATCACGTCATTTTGAATTTGAACGTATCAGCGAACTCATAGAGCAAAAGAATCATGAGACGGTGTTGGATATAAATCTGGATGCTATACTTCATAATTTTAAATTCCACCGCTCGAGAATGAATCCTGATACCAAGATTATCTGTATGGTTAAAGCAGATGCTTACGGGTCGGGTTCCGAAGAAGTAGCTAAGATACTTCAATATCATAAATGCGATTACTTTGCAGTAGCAATTGCCGAAGAAGGGGTTGTCTTGAGAAAAGCAGGAATAAAGACTCCTATAATTGTACTTAACCCTGAGGTATCGGGTTTTAATCAATTATTTGAATCGTATCTCGAACCCGAAGTTTATAATTTCAGGATTCTCGATGCCTTTATAAAAGAAGCACAACGCAGGGGAATCTCCGATTTTCCTATTCATATAAAGATGGATACAGGTATGCATCGTCTTGGTTTTACCGAAGAAGATATACCTTTATTGTTAGAGCGTCTGAAATCGCAACAAGCTCTTAAAGTGAAATCGACATTTTCACACTTAGCAGCAAGCGAAAGTTGGGCATTTGATGATTTTACAACACAACAAATTTCGTTATTTAAAAAGCTTGCTTCTGCATTGCAAGATGGATTGGATTATACTATTTGGCGACATATTCTTAACTCAGCAGGGATCGAACGTTTCCCCGAAGAGCAAATGGATATGGTGCGCTTAGGTATTAGCTTGTATGGTATCAGTGCCAGTGGATTAGATGGATTACGTAATGTTTGTACGCTTAAGACTACGATCTTGCAAATAAAACATCTCAAAAAAGGTGAAACTGTGGGGTATGGTAGAAGGGGAGACCTTGATCACGATGCTTCTATTGCGACTATCCGTATAGGATATGCAGATGGTTTGAGCCGTCAATTTGGAAATAGAAATGGGCATGTGCTGGTCAACGGGCATCTGGTTCCTATTATCGGCAATATATGCATGGACTTGTCTATGATCGAAATTACTGGGCTTGATATTAAAGAAGGTGATGAGGTAATTCTCTTTGGTGATGAATTATCTGTTATAGACCAGGCTAAAAAGATTAATACTATTCCTTACGAGGTATTAACTTCTGTATCATCGAGGGTTAGGAGAATTTATTTCAGAGAATAATCTTTACTATATATAAATTATTTGTGATAAACACATTATATTTGATGGGTAGTCGAAAGATTACCCATTTTTGTGTTTTATAGGAAAGTTGTGAAAACGTTTTTTTAACTGAATTTAAATATTCCGAACTAAAAGGGATATTTAGGTGTTGTTTATATAGTCTAAAGAGTGTACTTTTACGTGATTTTATTGTTTAGACAACTAACTAAAGTTGTAAACTCATTTCTTGATTAGTTATATTATAACACTAAAATTGGCTGATTGAAAAATATAGCGATTAATACTTTACTTATTAAAAATGGACACAACACATGAGTAAAAGAAATTTTCTCTGGATTTTGTTTTGCGTTGGCGCCTTAAGCGGTACTATATCTGCACAAAGAACACTAAGTCTCGAAGATGCCCGAAATCTGGCTATCCAGAACAATAAGCATTTGAAGATGGCCTCTGAGGAAGAAAAGGTCGCCTACTATGAAAAAAAGGAAGCTTACTTAAAGTATTTCCCTAAATTTTCTGCGTCCGGAATGTATATTCGCAACGAAAAGAATCTGAATCTTATAGGTTCTTCGGCTATTCCGGGATCTATTACCATTCCCGATTTATCGGGTATAGGAATACCTATTCCTCCCGGAACTCAGATACCTATTCCACAGGAATTATCAGACAAGATACGATCTATTGGAGAACTCGATATAAAAAATATCTGGGTAGGTTCTATATCAATGACTCAGCCATTGTTTATGGGTGGGCGTATTGTGGCTTATAATGACATAATGAAGAATGCTCAGGAGTTGGCAAAGTCAAAGAAGGATACCGAATTGCAAGATGTTATTGCAGAGTTGGATGCTTCTTACTGGCAAATTGTTTCGTTGGCTTATAAAAGAGATCTTGCTGAATCGTACCTCAAATTGCTGCAAAAGATGCATTCTGATGTTGGCTCAATGGAAGCCGAAGGAGTTGCAACCAAAGCAGATGTTTTGTCGGTAATGGTAAAAGAGAATGAAGCGGACATGACCTTAACTAAGGTTGATAATGGTTTAAGTTTAGCTCGAATGCTTTTCAACCAATTATGTGGGTTAGAGATTGAAGACAAAGTAGCTTTAGCGGATGAAAAACGTGAAATGCTGATCTCAACAGAAGCACCTATTACTCCTTCGATTGAAGAAGCTCTGCTAAACAGGCCCGAAATAAAGAGCCTCGAACTAGCTACTAAGATATATAAAGGAAAAGAAAAAATAGAGAGAGCCGAGTTTTTACCCGAACTAGGATTAATGGCTGCTTATACATGGACAAACCCCAATGGTTTTGATGGTTTTCAAAATACATTTGGAGGAATGTGGAACGTAGGGCTGAAATTGAGTGTTCCTCTTAATTTTATGACCAGTTCTGCTAAACTGAGTGCTGCAAAGGCTCAGACTCGTATTCAGGAATATCAACTGGAAGATGCAAAAGAAAAAATAGAACTACAAATCAATCAATCGGCTTTTAAACTGAATGAAGCTCACAAAAGGTATATTTCTTCGGAGCAAAATATGGAAAAAGCGAATGAAAACTTGAGATATGCTACGTTGGGTTTCGAAGAAGGGGTTATTCCTGCTTCGGATGTTTTGGCTGCTCATACAGCATGGTTATCGGCTCACTCGGAGATGATCGATTCTCAGATTGATGTGAAACTATGCAATGTATATTTGAATAAAGCACTAGGTAGAAGTTTAACTAATGTAAAACAATAAAAATAGGTCTGTGACCTTAATAAATGCAGATATGAGTAGAGAAGATAATAAATCAGGATCAAAACTTATTCCGATTCTCGGTTTTGCCGCAGTTATCATTGCTGTTGCAATTTATGGATTCTTTTTTCTAAATCAAGAAGATAATACATTGCAGGGAGAAGCCGAAATAACTGAAGTGCGTATTTCGAGCAAAGTTCCCGGGCGTATCGAGAAATTTTTCGTGCAAGAAGGAGACTCTGTTCGCAGAGGCGATACTTTGGCTATACTTAGTGCACCGGATGTTTACGCTAAGCTTTCGCAAGCTACCGCTGCCGAACAGGGTGCTGCTGCACAAAGTAACAAAGCACAAAAAGGAGCGCGAGTTGAGCAGATTAATGCTGCTTACGAAATGTGGCAAAAAACAAAAGTAGGAGTTGATATAGCTCAGAAGTCTTTTACACGTGTACAAAATCTGTACAATAAAGGTGTAACAACGGCTCAGAAGAGAGATGAGGCTGAGGCAAATTATAATGCTGCCGTAGCTACCGAAAAAGCAGCTAGATCTCAATACGATATGGCGAAAAACGGAGCTGAGCGTGAAGATAAAGAAGCAGCATTGGCTATGTTAAACAGAGCAAAAGGTGCTGTGGCTGAGGTAGATTCTTATATAACAGAAACATATCTTATTTCTCCTGTTGACGGACGTGTATCTGATCGTTTCCCTAATGTGGGTGAATTGGTTGGTACGGGTGCTCCTATTATGAATGTAATGGATCTTTCGGACAAATGGGGAACTTTCAATGTGAGAGAAGATCGTTTGCAAAACTTCAAGATAGGGCAAACGGTTACTGCCTTTGTGCCTGCTTTGAATAAGGATGTGCAGTTGAAAGTATATTATATGAAAGACCTTGGTTCTTATGCTGCATGGAAAGCAACCAAAACTACTGGTGGCTATGATCGTAAAACATTTGAGGTAAGAGGGCATTTTGTAGAAAATCAGCCTGATATTTTGCCTGGAATGTCGCTTGTCATAAAAGAATAAAGCCGTATATTTTTATTGTCTCGGCAATTATAATAAGTAGAGGTAGCTGTATTGCAGCAGTAAATAATAAACATTACTTAAATAAAGAATGGCTTCAGAAAAAGGTATGTGGGTAGTCTTCGTGAGAGAATGGAAACGTATATTATCTTCCAAGATTTGTATCTGGGGGATGATTGTGGCTCCGTTACTTACATTTGGTTTGCTGATGTATATGATGCATGCCGGTTTACCGACCAAGATTCCTATTGCCGTAGTTGATCTCGATAATTCGTTGACTTCACGATCTTTGGTTCGTCAATTAGATGCGTTTGCAAAGACTGATATCAAATTTAAGAGTCTTTCATTCAAAGAAGCACGTGTCGAAATGGAGCGTGGGCAAGTATATGGAGTCTTTACTATTCCTCGTAATTTTGCAAAGGATGCTATTTCGGGCAATCGTCCAAAGATAGTTTTCTATACTAATAATGCTTTTCTTATATCTGGTTCGTTATTGTTTCAGGATATGAAGACTATTAGTGTATTGGCTTCGGCATCAGTCGGTCTTAGAATGGGGGAGGCAAAAGGTTATACACAGGGGCAATTGATGCCTATTATACAACCCATATCTATTGAGGCTCATCCTATTGGAAATCCTTGGTTAAACTATTCGGTTTATCTTAATAATGTGCTTACTCCCGGTATCATATTCTTGATTCTGGCTATGTTTACTATATCTAGCTTTGGATCTGAGGTGAAGATGGGAACAGGGCGTAAGTTTCTCGATTTGGCGGGCGGTTCTACCGTAAAGGCAATATTTGGTAAGATTTTACCATATACGATTCTCTTTTTTGTATTGTCGTTATTCTTTATGTCAGTATTGTACTATTATAATAATTTTCCGTTAAACTCAGGTTTCTTTCCTATTTGCTTTGCTTACTTGTGCTTGATATTATCAGCTCAAGGGTTTGGATTAATGTTACTTGCTGTTTTTGGAAATTATAGATTATCGTTGAGTGCGGCAAGTTTATTAGGGATGATTTCCTTTTCTATAACTGGCTTTTCGTTTCCGTCAATAGCTATGAGTCCTGTACTTTATGCATTAAGCTTCTTGTTTCCTCTTCGGCATTTCTTTTTGATTTATGTTGATCAGGCTCTTAATGGTATTGCATGGCAATATTCGGCTTATCACTATGCTGCTCTGTTAGGCTTTTTCTTTCTGGGATTGATCTCTATGGGTAGAGTTAGAAACTTTATGTACGAAAATGTGTACGAAGAATGAAAAAATTACTGCTTGATATATATTACGTGTGGTTGCATGAGCTGAAAGTTGTCTTTCGGGATCCGGCAGTAGTACTATTGTTTCTAATAGTTCCACTTGCATATCCGGTATTGTATGCTTTTTTATACAATAATGAGGCAGTCCATGAAGTAAAAGTTATTGTGGTAGACGAGTCTAACTCGGCTTTGTCACGAGAGTTTACACGTAAAGTAGATGGAGCCGCTGATGTAAATGTGGTTGCCCATGTTGCCGATATGGAAGAAGCTCGCGAAGCCGTTCGCCGTAAAGAAGCATACGGAATTATATATATTCCTGCATCATTCAGTATCGATCTGAATACTGCACAGCAAACAGCCGTTTTGGTGTACTCCGATATGAGTAGTATGCTTTTTTATAAAGCAATGTTGCTTACTTGTATGGAAGTGTCTTTGGAAATGGGAGCAGATATCAGGGTGAATGATATGGGGCATGGTACACGTGCGCAGGATGCTTCAACAATGGAAGCGGTAGATTATGAGTGGGTGTCCTTCTATAATGTATCTAATGGTTTTGCCAGCTTTTTGGTTCCTGCAATTCTTATTCTGGTTATTCAGCAAACATTACTGTTAGGTGTAGGTACTATTGTGGGTACTCATAATGATAAAAAGCGATTTACTGTTGCATCCCATATGTCGGAAGGGAAAAATATTCACCCATTGAAGTTGACCATTGGTAAGGGTTTCTGTTATAGTACTCTGTATATTATCACATCTGCATGGGTATTGCGAGTCGTTCCTTATCTGTTTAATCTCCCTCAGATTGGAGATCCATTAACTATTGCAGTGTTTCTTTTCCCTTATATTCTGGCGGCTACCTTTTTTGCTATGACTTTATCTTACTTCTGTTCTCAACGTGAGTTTGTAATGTTATTAGTTGTATTTACAAGTGTGCCGTTTCTGTTTATGTCGGGTATTTCATGGCCTTGGGTATCTATACCTCCCGTATTAAAGGCTATTGCATATCTTCTGCCATCCACTCCGGGTATTCATGGTTTTGTAAGCGTCAATACGATGGGTGCAACCCTCTCCGATGTTTGGTTTGAGTATGTAGTTCTGTGGGTTCAGGTTGTTGTTTATTGGGCACTTGCCACTATGATGTATTATTGGTGGATAGATAATTACGATCCAAAATATAAAGGAAAACATCCTTCAATGAGTAAATTTTAAGGTCACATAACTATTTCTAATATTTGTCCTTATTGTAAAAGAAGAGCCACATTGTGTGCTCTTCTTTTACATTTTATTTGATGTGTTTTTTTGATTATTGACTAGTCAATTGTTTTTTGTACTTTTGTAAAAACAGAATTGATATGGATAGTTTATATTCACTTGGTTTTCTATTAAATAGAGCTTCGTTCTCACTAGCTAAAATGCTGAGAATAGAGCTTAAGAGAAACAATATAGAATTGCCACATTCGCAGTTTATAGTACTTCGGTGTTTGTATTATAAAGATGGATTGAGTCAGCAGGAGCTGGCAACTTTGCTTTGTAAGGATGCGGCTGCCATAAAACGGACAATTGATAATCTGGAAGATAGGGGTTTGGTTTGTCGAGTTCATGTGTCGCAAAGAGAAAATGCTATTCAAATTACAGAAGCAGGCAAGGTTCTTATGCCTGCGGCTATTAAATGTGGAGATCTGGCTCTCGAAAAGGTACTGCAGGATATAAATGAAAGCGATTATGAATTGTTGAAGCAGCTTTTACAGCGTATCTATTCGAATGTAGAAGAGTTGAAATAATTTTTTTCTTTTAAATATTGACTAATCAACTATTAAACTAACAATATGAAAAAATTAGGATCAAAAGGTATCAAAGTTCTTAAAATACTCCACTTAATATTTGCCATGATATGGACTAGTGGAGCTATAGCTATGGTACTTATTACTTTTTTGTCAAAGGCACAATCGGTAGATGAGCTACATATGAAATACAGTATACTGCTTGTGGTTGATAATTGGCTAATAATTACGGGTGCTATGACCAGTTTAGTTATTGGCATTGTGTATGGAATATTTACTAACTGGGGCTTTTTCAAACATCGATGGATTATTGTTAAGTGGATAATCACTGTGGCTCAGATACTGTTCGGTACATTTGCTTATCATCCTGCGCTTACTCAGAATCTGAGTCTTATAAGCGAATTGAAAGAGGAGGTTGTTTTTAATGCTGAATTTATTGCAAATAATAGGTTTATGGAAATCAGTGGATTCTTTCAATCGGGTTTGTTATTGTTTATGATTGTAATTTCTGTATTCAAACCTTGGAAAGCAAAAAAGCGCTAGTTTAGCCTTCATGTTTTGTAGGAAATAAAAAAAGAGCTCAGCTATTTGAGCTCTTTTTTATTATGGTATTTCTATTGGTTTTAATGTTTAAACCAACTATCGGGAATTTCTTGTACGGGACCACCATTGAAGCTATATTGAAGTTTTAGTGTATAACCGCCACCTCCTTCAAGGAAATCTAATTGGAAGGGTTGCAAACCTTTCTCTAAGGCTACCTGTCCGCTTTTCATTATGGCAGAATGTTGTCCGTCGTTATCTACAACAGTTTCTCCGGCTATATAAAGTACTCCACCGTCGTCGCAATTGAAGAAGAAACTATAAATACCTGTTTCGGGAACATTGATATATCCGTTGAATTTCAATCCGAACGAATTAGTTTCTTTAGGGGCTTGAATGTTTGGCACTACGAATGTTTCATCGGGAGTACCTACTATTTCTTTTGTGTTCTTGTAAAACTTATTGAAGAAATTGCAACGAAGTCCAGCATTCGTATCTTCTACCATTACAGCTTTATTTAAAGATGTAGGTCTAAAGTTTAGGCTGTATATCTCACCTCTGACTCCTCCTGAACTAAATAGAGCCATTTTTAGAAGCGTTGGTTGAGATATTGTGATGGGTTGTAATAGTTTGGGCGAATCAACAGTCGGGATGCCTCCATCAAGCGTATAATGTATAGTCATATCGGGAAGTGGACTGTTTACCATAAAATCGGTTGATCCTATAAAAACATTTTCTTGGGCAAATCCATCAATATCGGGCAATCTGTAATTTATACCCAGAGCATCAAGTCTTGGATATTGTTTTAGAAGGCGTTGAGAAAATTCGTCAAATCTGTTGGTGTTATTTGTCCATGTGCGTTCTGCCAATGCAATCATACGAGGATACATCTGAAACTCGGCTTGTTGTTCAGTTGGAATCATTTCTGTCCAAAGATTAGCCTGTGCTCCTTGTATTAAATGTGCTTTGTCTGCAGGTACATCTGTTGGAACTACTTCCATGTGATATACATTGTTTACACTGATATTGTTGTTTACATAGTCGAAGTAAAGAGGATTTGTAGGAGTCATTATTACTTCACTATTTCCTAATACAGCTTTTTTAGGAGCGTCTTTTACCCAGCCTCTCCAATACATAATGGTTACATTTGGATTTGTGCCTCCTTCGAGAATCTCATCCCAAGCAATAATTTTTTTGCCGTGAGCTTCTACAAATTCTTGCATTTCATGTACAAAGTGACTCTGTAGTTTATCCACATCTTCGAGTCCATTAGCTTTCATAAACTCTTTACATAGTTCGGAATTGCTCCACGATTTTTTGTCTACTTCGTCGGCTCCAATATGAATGTATTTCGAAGGGAAAAGGTCAATTACTTCTTGTAGTACGTCTTTCGTAAAAGTATATGCTTCTTCTTTACATGGACAAACAGGAGTTGAGAAAAGCTCTCCCCATTCTGATTTTCGTCCTTCAATAAGATAAGGATATGCATTGATGGCAGCCATCATATGTCCGGGAACATCTATTTCGGGAATAATTTCAATATGTTTCGATTGAGCATATGAAATTAGGTCTTTCATTTCTTCTTGAGTGTAGAATCCGCCATACACAGTTTTTCCATCTTTTTCATGGATAAAACGAGGATCAATCTTGAAATTTGGATTCTCTTCAGCCTTTTTCATGCAGGCTGAGTCTTGGTTATTGAATGTACGCCATGCACCTTCGTTGGTGAGCTTTGGGTATTTCTTAATCTCAAGACGCCATCCTTGGTCGTCAGTTAAGTGTAGATGTAATTTATTGAATTTATAGAGAGCAAGTCTGTCAATATGTTTTTTTAGATAATCAAGAGTGAAAAAGTGGCGAGATACATCAAGATGCATACCTCTCCAACTAAATGCGGGGCTGTCTTCTATTTTCAGACTTGGTATTGAAACGGATGTTAGAGTATTGTTTCCTACAGCTTCGATAGTTGGAGGTAACAATTGTCTTATCGTTTGCAATGCATTGAATGCTCCGTGCCCGTTACTTGCTGATATAGTAATTTTATCGGGTGTCACTTCAAGGGTATAAGCCTCTGCTTTTTCTAATTGAGGATTGTATTTTATTTCAATTACATTTTTAGCTCCACCTTTAGCAATAGATATGTTTTTGCCAATAGCCGATTTTAATAGTGCTTGCAAGTAGGTTGCTTCATTATTGAATTTTGATATGTCTGCTACAGCGATTTTTGTATTTCCATTGATTGCAAAACTTCCACTTCCGGTTTGAATATTGGAAGGGTAGGGGATAAGGGGTAATTCCTGTACTTTGGAATTTTGTGCATGAAGAAAGACGGCACAAAGAAGGAATAAAAGGACTAAGAGTTTTTTCATGGTTTATAGTTGGTTTATAGAATGAGTATGTAAATATACATTTTTTAGATAATATGGTGTGTTAAATTAAGAAATGGGTTTTAATTTACAGTCTTAGGCCATTTTATAGTTTTTGGTAAGCGTAATAGCAGCTGATAGTTATAATTCTGAAATACGATATTAAATCTTTATTTTACTTATTTTAGGTTAGTGTTATTATGACAAATAATCAATATATTTGAAGATTGAATAACCAGCAAGATAATTTACACTTTATAAAATATTAATATCAATGAAAAAAACATTCCTAACCGCTTTTATTACGGCGTCGGCTGTTTTAAGCCTGACAGCTCAAAATCCTGCGATAGACAAGCGAGTAGATGATTTGCTTAAGCAAATGACTCTCGAAGAAAAAGTAGGACAATTGAATCAATACACCGGAGATTGGTCGTCGGCTACCGGACCGATAACGAAAGATGGAGATAAACAAAACCAGATTCGTACAGGGCAGATAGGGTCTATGCTGAATGTAAAAGGTGTGGCTCACACTCGTCAATGTCAGGAAATGGCAATGCAATCGAGATTGAAAATTCCTTTGCTTTTCGGACAAGATGTAATACATGGTTATAAAACTACTTTTCCTATTCCATTGGCGGAGGCTGCCAGTTGGGATTTGGATGCTATTGAACTAGGAGCACGCATTGCTGCCATAGAGGCTGCTGCAAGTGGTATTCATTGGACATTTGCTCCGATGGTCGATATAGGTAGAGATCCTCGTTGGGGGCGTGTGATGGAGGGTGCAGGAGAAGATCCTTATTTGGGTTCTTTGATTGCAACAGCCAGAGTAAAAGGTTTTCAGGGAGAAAAACTAGGTGATATAACAAGCGTAATGGCTTGTGCCAAACACTTTGCTGCTTATGGAGCTGCTGTTGGCGGACGTGATTATAACTCGGTTGATATGAGTGAACGTATGCTTTGGGAAGTATATTTACCTCCTTTCAAGGCTGCTTTAGATGCAGGTGCTGCCACTTTTATGAATTCTTTTAATGATCTGAATGGTATTCCGGCAACAGGAAGTGTATTTCTGCAACGTGATATCTTGAAAGGACTATGGGGCTTTAAAGGCTTCGTGGTGTCTGATTGGGGATCTATTGGCGAGATGGTACAGCATGGTTTTGTGAAAGATGGAAAAGATGCTGCTTTAGCTGCTATTGTTGCAGGAAGTGATATGGATATGGAAAGCAGATGTTATAAAAATAACTTAGCAGACCTTGTGAAAGAAAATAAAGTAGATATTGCTTTGGTTGATGATGCTGTAAGACGTATTCTGTATAAGAAATTCGAAATGGGATTATTTGAAGATCCTTATAAATACAGCGATGTTAAGAGACAAGAGGCTGCTATGAATAATCCCGAGCATACTAAAGCTGCACGCGAGATAGGGGCTAAAAGTATTGTATTGCTGAAAAACGAAAATAATGTTTTGCCACTATCTAAAGAAACTAAAACAATTGCTTTTATAGGACCTTTGGTGAAAGAGTATAAAGAAAATCTTGGTTTCTGGTCGGTAGAACTAGATGAGGTAGACTACGATAAGTTTATTGTATCGCAATGGGATGGACTACAAAACAAAGTTGGTAAAACATCTAAATTGCTTTATGCTAAAGGTTGCGAAATAGAAGGTGAGGATAAAAGTGGATTTGCTGAGGCTATTTCAATAGCTAACCAAGCAGATGTGGTGATATTAAGCATTGGCGAAAAACGTGATATGAGTGGAGAGGCTAAAAGCCGGAGTGATATAAGCTTACCCGGTGTTCAGGAGGAATTAGTAAAAGCCATTCAAGCAACAGGAAAACCGGTTGTAGTTTTAATTAATGCAGGTCGTCCATTGGTGTTTAATTGGACTGCAGATAATGTACCTGCTATTCTTTACACATGGTGGTTAGGTTCGGAAGCAGGAAACTCTATTGCTGATGTATTATTTGGTGATGTAAACCCTTCTGCAAAATTGCCTATGACTTTCCCTAGATCAGTTGGGCAGATTCCAATTTATCACAGCTATTTCAATACAGGTAGACCTGCTAAGAACGAAAATGATTTGAATTACGTTTCTGCTTATATTGATTTGCCAAATAGTCCTAAGTTTCCATTTGGATATGGTTTGAGTTATACTACATTCGGATATTCAGATTTGAAACTTTCGAAGAAACAAATCAATAAAGGTGAGACTATTGAGGTTACTGCACGCATAACTAATACAGGAAAGTATGCAGGCGAAGAGGTAGTTCAGTTGTATTTGAGAGATAAAGTAGGCTCGGTTGTAAGACCAGTAAAAGAACTTAAAGGTTTTGAGAAAATAAAACTGAACGCGGGCGAAAGTAAAGTAGTTACTTTTGTTATTGATAATGAAAAGCTATCTTTTTACAATCAAAAATTAGAATTTGATTCAGAACCGGGTGAATTTGATCTTATGATCGGTTCTTCGGCGGAAGATATTCGTTTGAAATCTGAGTTCGAATTACTCTGATTGATGAGGTTTGAGATCTTAATAACAAAAAAAGTCTGAAGAATATTCTTCAGACTTTTTTTCTGCTCTCCCTCTTGGACTTGAACCAAGGACCCTCTGATTAACAGTCAGATGCTCTAACCAACTGAGCTAAGGAAGAGTGTAAACTCTCGGATAATTCTAACAAAAAAAGCTCTCCCTCTTGGACTTGAACCAAGGACCCTCTGATTAACAGTCAGATGCTCTAACCAACTGAGCTAAGGAAGAATATTTTTTTAGTGCTTTTCTCCAAAAGCGTAGCAAAAGTAGAGCTTATTTCCGAATTATGCAATATCTTTGCATGAAAATTTAATAAAAATGAAAGTATTAGGAATGGGAAACGCCCTAGTGGACGTTTTGGCCTTGATAGACAACGATATTCTACTTGAAGAATTAGAGCTTCCAAAAGGGAGTATGCAGTTAATTGACGAAGTAAAAAAGGAATCTTTGCATCTTGCTATAGCAGACAGAGAGAAATTTGTGGCTTCGGGAGGTTCGGCTTCCAATACAATTAATGGTCTTGCACGTTTAGATATTGCTACGGGTTTTATCGGACGAGTAGGTAAAGATTTTTACGGAACCTATTATAAACACGATCTTGATAAATGTAAAGTAACATCGCATTTGATTATAACAGATGATGAGGCTTCGGGTATTGCAACAACTTTTGTTTCGAAAGACGGGCAACGTACATTTGGAACATTCTTAGGAGCAGCAGCAGGATTAACAGCGGAAGATCTTAATGAATCGGATTTTGTTGGTTACGACTACTTTTATATTGAAGGATATTTAGTGCAAAATCTGGATTTGATTCGTAAGGCTATAACATTAGCTAAGAATGCAGGTTTAAAGGTGGTGCTTGATATGGCAAGTTATAATGTCGTAGAAGCTAGCCGAGATTTTCTACTTGAGATTATCCCTGACTATATTGATATCGTTTTTGCTAATGAAGAAGAGGCACGAGCCTTATTTGATGTTGAAGCCGAGGTCGCATTGGATATGATTGCCAAAGATGTAGAAATTGCCATCGTGAAAGTAGGAGAAAAGGGTTCATGGATAAAGAGAGGTGACGAAAAAGTATTTGTACCTGCCCTTAAAGTGAATTGTATTGATACTACGGGTGCAGGAGATTTATATGCAGCCGGATTTTTATATGGTTTGATTAAAAATCGGACATTAGCAGAAAGTGGAAAGATAGGAACTTTGCTTGCCGGAAATGTAATACAGATAGTAGGTCCAAAAATGGATGATGCTAAATGGGATGAATTGATTGCAGAGTTGGCTAAGGCTAAGTAAGCTTAAATAAATAAATTTATATAGAAGGGAGGAAGTAATTTTCTCCTTTTTTTGTGTCTAAAAAAAGGAAACGTTATAAAGCAAAAAAAGGTTGTCATCACGACAACCAATCTTCATTGTTAACCTTAAATCTAATACCATGAAAAACACAGTACAAATATAAGGGGTTTTATGTTATAAAACATACTTCTATATCATTATTTTATCGCGATTAATATTATTTAACGATTTTAGGTGTTTGGAAGCTCTTTTTGAGGCTTTATACCTAGCTCCTTTAACATTTCTGCTTGTCTTATTAAGTTTCCATTACCATCTTTTAGCTGAATGAAGGCTTTATCGTAACTTTTTTGAGTACGGTCTATGTTTTTACCAACCTCTTGTAAGGTTTCAACAAATCCTGCAAACTTATCATACAGAATAGCACCTCGTTTGGCTATCTCTTGCGCATTACGGCTTTGAGCCTCTCTTTTCCATAAGTCAGCTACCACTTTCAGGGATGCAATAAGGTTAGTAGGGCTAATTAACAAGATACGTTTGCGGTATGCATAATCCCAAAGGCCCGAATCTAATTGCATGGCAAGAATGTAAGCTGGTTCGTTTGGTATAAACATCATGACGAAATCTAACGACTCTATGTAATCTTGATAGGCTTTACTGCTAAGCTCGTCAATATGCTTTTTAATAGAGATAATATGCTCCTTTTCTGATATTATTCTGGCTTCATCTGTATCGGCTTCTACGTATCTAATGTAACCATTTAGTGATACCTTCGAGTCAATTACTATTTTACGTCCTCCCGGATATAGGATGACAATATCAGGTTGAAGGGCTTTGTTCTCGCTATTCAGTATTTTTTGTCCGTTCTCGTCGGTGAGCATATCCTGAGAGAAATATTCTTCGCCTTTCTTTAATCCCGATTTTTCGAGGATAGACTCTAATATCATTTCTCCCCAGTTTCCTTGTATTTTGTTATTTCCTTTTAGAGCTTTGGTCAGATTGTTGGCATCTTCGCTTATTTGGTGATTGAGTACTACAAGTTCGCGGATGCGTTCTTCAAGCGAAAATCTTTGTTTAGATTCTTTGTCGTATGTTTCTTCGACTTTGGTTTTGAATTCAGATAATTTTTCGCCTAAAGGTTTTAAGATAGATTCCATATTCAGTCTATTGATATCAGTAAAACGACTCGATTTTTCTTCGAGTATCTTATTTGCTAATATCTGAAAATCTTTGTTCAGTTGTTCCCTGGCATTTAAGAGCTCGGTTTGTTGGTGTCTTAGTTGTTCTTCTTTGCTTTGAAGATTGGCTTTTAGGTTTGCTGATTCGTGTACTGCTTCGAGCTGCTTAGTTTGTAGATTTTCAATCTCCGATTTGAGACGTTGGTTTTCTTTCTTCAATTCCTCAGATTGTTGTTTTCCAGAGGAATATATCCACCAGATAATAAAAATAGAAAAAACTAAAATTATTGCGATATAAATAAACTCCATGGCATCTTTTTTGTTCTAATGTATGATGTTGAAAATTATATGTAAAAGTAATAAATAGGTCTGAGACCTTAAAGATACTTTATTGTGATTACTTTTGTGTGAAAATAGTCGTAGATGAAGATTTATTATAGTAAGCATTTTCCTCCTAAAGGCTTTGCAGCAATTAACTTGTTTGGTGTTATAATTGGTCGCAAAGAATATGGGGATTTATCGAAATCCGAATTGAATCATGAAAAAATCCATTCGAGACAAATCATTGAGATGTTGTGGGTGTTTTTTTACTTACTTTACTTCGTGGAATGGCTTATTCGATTGGTTCAGTATCGAGATAGTCTTACAGCCTATTATAATATTTCTTTTGAGAGAGAAGCGTATAGTAACGATAAGAATTTAAATTATTTAGAAAGTAGAAAATGGTATGCATTTGTAAATTATTTTTATAAAAAAGAAAGGTAGGTAAAGAGATGCTAACTTATAAGCGTTATACTATTATTAAATATTTAATTGCGATGGCTTGCTTCCTTACAGTGCAAGTTTCATGTGCGCAGAAAACAGAAAATTTTAAACCAAAAGACATGAAATATAACGAACTTACTCCTGAAGAGGAGCGTGTGATTGTATATAAAGGAACAGAATATCCTTATACAGGAGAATATGTAAACAATAAACAGTCGGGAACATATGTTTGTAAAAGATGTGATGCCCCATTGTATAAATCGGCAGACAAATTTGACTCACATTGTGGCTGGCCTTCTTTTGATGATGAAATTCAGGGAGCAGTAAAACGGGTTCCTGATGCTGATGGTTCTCGTACAGAGATTATCTGTACCAATTGTGGAGCACATCTGGGGCATGTTTTTCTTGGAGAGGGTTTTACAGACAAGGAAACACGTCATTGTGTGAACTCTATTTCATTGAAATTTATTCCGGATGTAAATAAGAATATCCACAAGGCTTATTTTGCTTCGGGCTGTTTTTGGGGAACTGAGTATTATTTTATGAAAGCCAAAGGTGTAAAACATACGACTGTTGGCTTTATGGGTGGTCATGTTGATAATCCTACTTATGAACAAGTTTGTCAAAAAAATACGGGACATCTTGAATTAACAGAGGTGGAGTATGATACAAAACAGACTAATTATGATGAAATGGTGAAGTTGTTTTTCGAGACTCACGATTTTACTCAAACTAATGGGCAAGGACCCGATATAGGACCTCAGTATCTTTCATGTATATTTTATAGTACCGAAGAGGAGAAAAAAATAGCAGAAAAATATATTGCTATCCTTGAAAGCAAAGGCTTTAAGGTGGCTACGATGTTGAAGCCTGTATCTACTTTCTGGAAGGCAGAAGATTATCATCAACAATATTATGAGCATAAAGGATCGACACCCTATTGCCATTCGTATAAAAAAATATTTTAATAATTAATTAATATATAGATACTTAACTTTTTTGTTTGGCTATGGTGTTTTTATATTACAACAATCCCATTATTTTTGTGATTCGTTAAATGTATAATAGGTCAAACGATAAAACTAAAAATAAAGATTATGTTGAAAACTATTTTATCTGTATCCGGTAAACCGGGGTTATTTAGACTCGTGTCAAATGCTAAGAATATGGTCATTGTTGAGTCATTAACAGATAAAAGAAGACTTCCTATCTATGCAAGAGATAAGGTTGTTTCTTTGGGTGATATTGCAATGTATACAGATGAGGGCGAAGTTCCTTTGAGTGAAGTTTTGACTAAAATTCAAGCAAAAGAAAACGGAGCACAAGCTTCGGTAGCTACAAACTCAAAACCAGATGTATTAAAAAAATATTTCGCAGAGATTCTTCCTACTTATGACAGAGAAAGAGTTTATGATACTGACATCAAGAAATTGATTAGTTGGTATAACTTACTGTCGGCAGCAGGAATAGCTTTTGTTAGTGAAGACGAGATTGCTGCTCCTGAAGAAGTTACAGAAGAGGCACCTGCAACAACTGAGGTTAAAGAAGAGGCTGCTCAAGAAGAAAAGCCAAAACGTAAGCCAAGAGCAAAGAAAGAAGATAAATAATCTTTCAGAATTTAAAATAAAAGAAATCGCTGTCTAAGTTTTAGATGGCGATTTTTTTGTTAGATATAAGAGATGAAAAGTATTTTTATTTCCGTATGAGCCAATACCAGTGAGATGCTACAAATACGACACGTCTTCGGCTACGCTGTGACTTTTGTAATTGAAAATTGTTACCAAATATATCACTTATATACTCGGGTGTTAGTTTCATATTGCTAGGAGATTCATCTAATGCCCAGATCAAATGTGTACCACCTGGTTTTAATAACCGATATACTTCTTTTACATAGTTTTGCTGAGCTTCCTTGTTGAGGCAGTGGAAACATCCAATGTCAAAAGAGACATCAAAAGGTTCGGAAAGTATTTCCAGATTAGTAACATCTCCTACTAAGTAAGTGGGTTTGTTTCTCTCATTCGCAACCCGTTTATTTGCTTTTTCAATAGCGACAGTTGAATAGTCTACTCCTGTTGCTTGTATCTTCTGATTAGCCATGAATTTAGAAAAGCGACCGAGTCCACAACCCAACTCTAATGAAGTTTGAGGCTTGTTTGTTTCTATAAGCCTTTTTAATTCTGAGGGTATGCGTGTATCAGTCCACATCCAATGAGATAAAGAACTATATGCTTTATCAAACTCCATATGATTAGAGGGAGGTCCAATTGTATTTGTTTCCATATCGAAATTGTTATTATCTAAATCCGATTGTAATGGTGTTTTACAATCGGATTTTGTGTAATTATTTTTTTGTTGTTTTATTGCCCGAAACCAAAATATCCGTGCATTGCCTGCATTTTGCTTTCGATAGCTTTTTTTCTTTCATTGATGAATGTTTGCTTTTCTTCGCTTGACATTTGCATCCATTTCTCACAACGAGCATCTATTGCTTCAACAGAAAAATGATCTTCGTGATTGTCCATGCCTTCCATGCGTTTGTTCATGAAGTCTAGTTTTTCGCTATCGGTCATTTTAGACCATTCTTCTTTGAATTTTTGTCTTGCATCTTTGTCGAAAGGGTTTCTTCCGAATCCCATCCCAAAACCTCTTGTTGTCATAATCTTTTCAGTTTTATATTTTATAATCTATTTTTTTACGGAGAGCTCTCTATTTATATTGACGACTGAGGTGAAAAAATATTTTAAGAAATAATGAAAATGATATTTTATTAATCATATTATTCTTCATCGGTTATTGTTGTTTATGCTTTGTGTAAGTCTTGTGTAGGCAAAAGTTTTGTGTAGATAATAACTGCTCCGAGTATAATAAATGTCGCTGTTGCATAAAGTATACTTGGACTGTAAAAATAAATTGCAGCTGCAATTAGTGGCACAAGCATGTTATTTGCTGATTGTAAGCTTTGGTTTACGCCCTGTAATTTTCCTTGTTCGTTTTCATTAATAGATCGCGATAATTTTCCATTATACGTTGGATCAAACAAGCCTTCGCCCGAGATTATAAATATTACAGCTAGCGAGATAATAACTACTGAGTGTAAATATATACTTACTATAATCAATGTTAGTCCGATTCCGAAAACAATTAAACCGGTTATACCAATGCTTCTTTCGCTAAAACGTTTCAATAACCAAGGCAGTAACAATGCACGCGAAATAATTTCGCAAATACCAACAAGAGTGAGCATGGTACCAATAACAGCTGGTCCCCATTTGTAAATGTCTTTGAGGAAAATGGTGAAATTGAACTGAAAAATACCTAAGGCTGCATAAAAAAGTATTCCTAGTATGAGTAATGATTTAATGTCTTTGAGGCTGAATATATCTTTAAAATGTGAGAAGACATTGAAACTGTCAATGCTTAAGTGTTTAGTCCTTTTCTCAGGGGTTAAAGATTCGGGTAGTAAAAAGTAGACAGCCAAGCTGGATAGAAATATTAATCCCGCAGTAAGAAAGACTGGTAATGCAAGGTTGATGCTTCCCAATAATCCGCCCAATGCAGGGCCTCCCAACTTTCCTATTCCCATAGCAGCACCAATATAGCCAAACCATTTAGCACGTTCCTTAGGCTTAGTACTATCAGAGATGTACGCAAACAGTGTACTGATATTCCCAGCGGTAAGTCCGTCGATAATCCGCCCAAGGAAAAGCACCCAGAGTGCTCCTCCTATTCCAAACAGGATATAGCCTATAGTAGAGCCCAATAGGCTAATGATGAGAATGTTTTTTCGTCCATACCTATCACTTAGTGCACCAAGAACGGGAGATGCAAAAAATGTGGAGCCAGCAAAGACGGACATTAGTACACTCATGCCAACAACGATTTTTTGAGAGAGTAGGTATTCACCCACTATAAAAGGCAAAAGGGGCAAGACTATAGACATTCCAATAGAATTCAATAATACAATCCCTATAATAATCCACAACTTATTTTTCTTCGTATTCATTTTCAATCATTATTTATTTGATACTTTATTTTCTTATCGTTAAATTCCAAAGAAACCTATCATGTTAATTGATAATGCGAAATTAATAGGTGTTATGAAGATAAAATAGCTATATTAGTCGTTAAAATAGTCGTAAGGGGTCTAGTGTGAAAAAAGAAAATCAGCAAACAGAATCAAGCATTCTAATGAGACTTGCTTATTTATTAGGGACGGAAGTAATAAACAGAAGACTGGAAATTCCTGAAAAATTTGGTCGCGGTTATTGTTCTGGATTTGTTTTTAATGAGCATATCCGAATGCTTGTAAGTAATTATGAGTTAAATGAGGATCTGGTTGTTGAGAACCCAGACATTGATGTTTCTAAAAGAATGATATTTTTTAAGTTTCAAAATATCTTTCCTAAAACGGAAATGTTGAAAGCTAGTAAGCAATTAGAGGCAATACCTTCTGTCTTGATTGGAACCAGTCGTGTAAATACCGATGATATTATTTCAATTCATACAAATACTGCTACTATAAATATAGAAGTGGGTGCTGACTATTTGAGGGGGATATTTGATTTATCTGAAAAATCACTGGTTTTGCAGAGTTTGTTACAAAATATGCAGCCCCTATTATTCGAACAAATGATTTATCCTTCTTTACAAAAAATTGTAGATGAGATTGTAAATGAATCGGTTGACGAAACTTTTAAATTATTTTTTCTTAGAATAAAATCAGAAGAGTTAATTTGTAGATTGTTAATGGAGCTGGAAAAGCGAGATGAGAAACACCTTTATGCTTTAAATGGTCATGATGTGCAGACTATCTACAAAGTAAAAGAACAAATGCTTGAGCACCTCGAAATTCCCCCAGTTATTAGAGAATTGGCAGAAGGAGCTAATATGAGCCCAACCAAACTGAAACGTTTATTTAAGCAGATTTTCGGTAATAGTATTTTTAATTATTATCAAGGATTTAGGATGAAAGAGGCTGCCCGTTTATTGAAAGAAGAAAAGTTATCTGTATCGGATGTGGGTTATGAATTAGGTTTTACAAACTTAAGTCATTTTTCGAGAGCCTTTAAAGAACATATAGGGATGAATCCGAAGCAATATAGTCGGTCTTAAGATGAAAAGTAGTATTGATAGTTAAGTATTCCGTATGCTCAATTTTAATGCTGTGCTTCTTTTTAATGAGAGACTTAAATAGAAAAAACCCTGTAAAAGATTAATTTTACAGAGTTTCGCTTAATTTGACTTTCTTAAGTCTTCGCTTTTGCGGAAGCGGGGGGATTCGAACCCCCGGTACAGTTACCCGTACGTCAGTTTAGCAAACTGGTGGTTTCAGCCACTCACCCACACTTCCAATCAACGGTTTTCCGTAGGCAAAACTGAATTGCGATGCAAATATAGCTGTTTGTTTTGATTTATCAAGTTCACTCTCTCATTTTTTCTAAATAATATGTTTAATTTTGGCGGATATTTGAGGATAGAAAACTACAAAATGGTTGTAGATAATTAAGTATAAGTACTTAATGAGTTATTATTCAGATATAACAAATATATTTACGGTGTTTGCAAAATAATTAAACAGGTCTACGACCTTAATTGAAAAAATGGCTAAAACTAAACGAAATGTTCTGCTTATAATCCTTGCTGTACTAATTCTTGCAGCAGGAGGTGTTTTTGTATACATCAAGGGTTTTCTGGATGCTGAATTCAGAATAAAAGAGACTGTTTATATTTATGTGGATAAGCAAAAAAGCTTTGAAGCGGTACTTACTCAAATGGATACCACTGCCCATGTTTCGGATTTAAATGCTTTTAAACGTCTTGCTAGTTACATGAAGTATCCCGATAATATGAAGACGGGACGTTATGCAATTACTCCTGATATGAGTATACAAGAGGTTATAGGTGATTTAAAGGGAGGGCATCAGGCTCCTGTTAAATTGAAATTTAATAATATTCGCACTAAGGCTGATTTAGCTAAGCGCCTTGCGTCTCAATTGATGTTAACCGAAGAAGAGTTTATGGATGCGTTTAATAATGCAGAGATGTGCTCTAAATTGGGTTTTACGCCCGAAACAATCACGTGTATGTTTGTTCCTAATACTTATGAAGTCTATTGGGATGTAACTTTGGATAGTTTTTTGAAAAGAATGAAGGACGAATATTCGAAGTTTTGGACAAGTGAGCGTCTCGAAAAAGCAAAAGCTCAAGGGTTGACTCCTATTGAGGTGTCTATTTTGGCATCTATTGTAGAGGAAGAATGTTACTTTTCGGATGAATATCCGGTAGTTGCAGGGCTATACCTCAATAGATTGAGAATTGGTCAACTTTTACAAGCAGATCCAACAGTGAAGTTTGCAGTAGGTGATTTTTCATTAAAACGAATCCTTTTTGAGCACTTACAAGTGGAATCACTATACAATACTTATAAGCATTTAGGGTTGCCTCCAGGACCAATTAGGGTTGCTTCAATTAAAGGTATAGATGCTGTGTTGAATGCGCAAAAGCACGATTACCTTTATATGTGTGCTAAAGAAGATTTTTCGGGTAGACACAATTTTGCTGTGACTCATGCTGAGCATGTGAGAAATGCAAATCGCTATAGGACAGCTCTTAATCAGCGAAAGATATATTAAGACTATACTCTGGCTCTTTCAAAAAAATGAAAAGTTAGAAGTGAAAATATATGGAGGTGATATTGTTTAATAAAAGTACATAGCTTTAATAAACGGTATCATCTCCTTTTAATAATTGTAGTGTTGTAACAACGATTATTTTAATATCAAGGATGAAAGACCAGTTTTCTATATACCAAACATCTCGCTTGAATCGTCCTTTCATTTGCTCGATGGTTTTTGTCTCTCCTCTGTATCCTGATATCTGAGCCCAACCTGTGATTCCTGGTTTTACCATGTGGCGAATCATAAATTTGTCTATTAGACCATTATATAGAACGGTTTGTTTGGTCATATGTGGGCGAGGTCCTACAACCGACATGTTGCCTATCAGCGCATTGAAAAATTGAGGTAGTTCATCTATACTTGTTCGACGCATAAATGCTCCTATGGGTGTAATTCTAGGATCTGTGTGTTGTGTAGTAAGTGAATCAGATTTATCATTCAGATACATGGTTCTGAATTTATAACATGTAAACTCCTCACCTTGTAAACCGGTTCTTCGTTGTTTGAAAACGATAGGTCCGCGCGATGTAAGTTTTATTATAATTCCGAATATAAGATAGACTATAGGGTAGATCGTGATTAGTATAATGAGTGAAAATATAATATCGAATGTCCTCTTTAGAATTCTATTATATACCAATTGCAACGGTTCGGGTCTGATACCGATGAGAGGTATTGATTGAAGTGAGTTTAGTACTAATTTCCTTTTTATATAACCGTAAAATTCGGGTATAAGAAAGAAGCGTATCATGTTTTTTTCTGAAAAATTCACCAGGCGTAAAATAGCAGATTCTTCATTATTAGGCAGGGTGCAATAAATTTCATCTACTTTGTTTTCGATACAGAACTTATCGACCTGCGATAATGTGCCAAGATATTTAAGGGGTGAGTCGTGCTGATCGGGGTTATCGTCAAATACACCTAATGTTTTGTATCCATAATCACTCGATCGTAGTTCATTATAGACGTTTAAAGCATTATCGCCACTTCCGATAATTACAATTCGTTTATAGTTATATCCCTTACTTCGATATAGTTTCAGAATAATACGTACTATAATATGCCATAAAATATAACATATGGAGAGTCCGAAATAGAAGATGAGCCAATCATCATAACTGATTCTGCCAACTCCTAATAGTAGCATTCCTGCTGTAAGTAATATGAAGTAAAGAGATATAAATAAGAGACTCCGATGGACAATTTTATCAAAGAAAATAATATTCGATGATAAGTTTATTGGGACAACACTTACAACTATAAAATAGATGAGATTAATAAGTAGAAATATTTCACCCAGACGAATATCATTTATTAATAGTGTAAATGTTTCATCAGAGGAAAGGAGTTTTGCTAAGAGGATTAAGCTAACATTTATAACAATAAGATCCCCTAGTCTGATAATCCATTTTATCAGATGTCCAAAACCATCTTTTCTTTTAATAACCTCCATTAAGAGTTTGTAATGTTAAACATTCCTGCGTATATAAGCATCTTTGATTATATACTAGCCAAGACAATAAAAAGCATGTGACGTTAGATTGTAAAGTCTTGCGGATTATTTTTCTGATATTCACGCGACAAGATAGCTAAAATAGTACCAGATAAAACAATACTTACAACTGTAGCCCATAGGGTATTGCCTACGCCGAAAGTTTCTAGCTTTTCGTATATAGGTGTATTGTGGAAGAAATGAAAAGTCAGAACTCCGATGGTATTATTAATTGCGTGAACAATTACAGGAATCCATAGATTGCCCGACCAAAGGAAAATATATCCAAGCAAAGCTCCTAGAAGTAAACGGGGAACAAACCCGTAAAACTGAAAATGAATGAAACTGAATATAAAAGCTGTAATCCAAATAGTTACATGTCTGTTTTTACAGATTTTCTTTATAGTTTGTTGCATGGATCCTCTAAAGAAGAATTCTTCGGTAACACCTGCAGTAATAGCTATTACAAATAAATTGACTAATAGTATGATGATAGAGTTTGTTGTCAGCATTTTTTCTATTAAGGCTTGCGCTTGCTCTTCCATTGCTTTCATTATCCTTTCGAGGCCTCCCAGAGACTCAGGAAGAGTCATCAATCCATTGTAGTAGCCTGTAAAGGCTATTAACGGCTGAATTGCGAATATAAGCAGAATAGAGAGTAATAAGAATTTTACATCAATCGGTTTATTTATTTTCAGAAATCGAGGAGCCGATTTGTGAAATAAATAAGCACAGAGTAATGAAGGAATCAAGAAAATGAAGATTACCTGAACCACTTGCATGGCTTTCATGAAATCCAAAGATTGCAGAGAGTCCGTTCCTACTCCTATTAAGAGAGTGAGAACAGAAGCGATAACCAAGCCGCAAAAGCTAAAAAGACAAAGGAAAAAGAGTTGAGACCAACTGCTCATCCTTAAAAATAATTCTTTATTCATTGTTTATATTTAAGTAATCTGAAATACCTATAACTGTGATGTCTAGTGATTTTATTATCTAATTGTTATGCTTTCAGAAGCAATAAAAAGGCTTAGATCTCACATTTAATATTATACTCTCTTTATTTATGAAACATATAAACACTCTAAATAGTTTTAGCGTCTTATTTGTCTAAGTCTGTTACACGTACAATGCTAACTCCCGTACATTTTGCAGACTTCAAGCAATAATCAGACAATGACTGGGGCTCTACAATAACTTTCATAGCCTTGCTGGATGCGTGGATAAAGGTAAGCTTTGTTCCATTGTGATAAGCAATACCAATGTGTGTGTAATCTAAACCATCAATAGTTGTTGCAAAAACTACTATATCACCATTCAGAACTTGATTGCTAATTTTGTTTATATTTTCCTTCTTTACAAAGTAATATCCACCTCTGCTATTTATTTGATGTTCTGTGTCTGTGATTTTTTGTTGTAATTCCACATTATTATGGAGAGGTTTGTAGGCATCTGTGTGAGATGACATAAAATTGATTGTCTTACTATTTAATGTGCCTCCTAAAGCAGAACTTTTGTTTTTCAGAATTCCTTTTTTAGTATTGTCGTATATCCAGTCCGTTACATAATGTAATCGGGAAGAGTAATCCTCTATCTTGCCCTCTCTATATCGGATAATCTGCAACTGATTGCCGAAATTAGAAAATGTATAATCTCCTGTTTTAAGAGTTCTGCTAAGAGCAATACAACTTTCTACAAATGTAGTACAATCAAATTGACGTAGGTTTATTACCAGTTGTTCCGATTTATTATTATCAAGTGTAGATGCTACATACGGAGTTTCTCGAAAGAATAATGCTGTTTTTACGATCAATTCACTTATTGACAAATTCGCATCAGCTTTTAATTGATTAACGTACCTTTCGTAGATAAGCGAATCTTGTTTTGTATATACTATCCCTGCATTGGTAACGAGTACCACTGTAAGAAATAGAAACAGGATAAATACTTTTTTCATAAGAAATGGTGTATGCTAAATTATAACTGATTATGGATTTGATACTTTATCAGAACCTTAAGAAGATCTCACACCTTAGCTTAGACCGTCAATAAATCCGTCCACAATATCAATATGATTTGCTTGTGGGTTTTTGGGTAATCCGGGCATTCTCATTATAGAGCCTGCTATGGCTACAATAAATTCTGCACCGTTATTTATTACCATATCGTTAATGGTAAGAGTAAAGCCTTTTGCTACGCCATAAGCCTTTGGGTCTTCCGAAAACGAATATTGAGTTTTTGCAATACATATAGGATACTTTTCCATATCAGTCCCCTTGATCAATTGCAGTATCTTTTGTGCTTTTCCACTGAATTCAACGGATTCTGCACCATATATTTTCTTTGCTACTTTTTCAACCTTTTGTTGTATCGAATCGCTGTCCTCGTATGTAAAAGAAAGTGATTTAGATGGGTTCTCCTCAATTGTATTTACAACCAAATTTGCTAATTCTATTGCTCCTTCGCCACCTTCGGTGAAAGCGTTGTTTATAGCGAACCCTATTTTTTTTTCCTTGCAAAATTCTGTAATAATATCCAGTTCAGCTTGAGTGTCTTGTGCATATTTGTTGAAGGCTACAACTACAGTCTGACCAAATGATTGCATATTCATGATATGTTTTTCAATATTAGCCAATCCGTTTCTTAATCCTTCAATGTTTTCTTTCTTAATATCTTCTATGGCAACACCTCCGTGCATTTTCAAACCTTGTGCTGTTGCTACAATAAGGGTTAGTTTAGGAGTCAATCCGGCTTTACGGCATTTGATGTTGAAGAATTTTTCTGCGCCTAAATCTGCACCGAAACCAGCTTCCGTTACCACATAGTCAGCGTGACTCATTGCTAGTGTAGTTGCAATGATAGAATTACATCCGTGAGCTATATTTGCGAATGGGCCTCCATGTACTATGGCTGCATTATGTTCGGTAGTTTGTACCAAGTTTGGATTGATGGCATCTTTTAATAGTACTACTATAGATCCTGCAATGCCTAGGTCTTTCACCGTGAAAGGTGTATTATCATAATTGTATCCTAAAATAATTTTCTCAATACGTCTTCTTAAATCGGCAATATCTTTTGATAGGCAAAGTATTGCCATTATTTCGGATGCAGGAGTGATATCAAAGCCCGATTCGGTTGGGATGCCATTTGCTGAGCCGTGCAAGCCCGAAACTATATAGCGTAAACTTCTGTCGTTAATGTCTAACACTCTTTTCCAAAGAATTTCTTTCAATCCTTTTCCAGCAGATCGGTTCTGATATAAGTAGTTATCAAGCAAAGCCGATATCATATTGTGAGCTGAGGTAATTGCGTGAAAGTCTCCTGTGAAGTGCAGGTTGATGTCTTCCATCGGAAGTACCTGTGCGTATCCGCCTCCTGCTGCTCCTCCTTTCATGCCAAAGCAAGGTCCCAAAGAGGGTTCACGTAAAGCAACCACTGCTTTCTTTCCTATTTTGTTTAGTCCTAAGGTAAGTCCTATTGAGACTGTTGTTTTACCAATACCTGCCTTAGTAGGTGTTATAGCGGTTACTAATATCAGATTACTTTGCTTTACCTTTTCATTGTCGATAAGTGATGCAGGCACTTTGGCCATGTACTTTCCATAGCTATGAATATTTTCATCAGCTATGTCTATCTGTTGAGCTATCTTATATATAGACTCAAGTTTGATGCTTCTGGCAATTTCAATATCTGTTTTCATAAAATAACAATAGGTATTTTTATCATGGTTTCTACAAAGATAAGTAAACTTTTAGGATGTTTTATTGTTATTCATTTGCTGTTTGTATGTTATATAAGTAACATTAAATATTTATAGCTATATTTTGTAATTATAACTATCTCTGCTTATTATACTTGCCAAAGCTATAAAAAGGTGTATAACCTTGATAATATAAGTATCATAATTGGACTCTATTGAGACGAAATAATCTTGTAGTGAATATTTTACAATACTTAATTATAAACTAAACGGTAAATTGTGTATTTTTGATACTTTTTCAAAATATGAAGCTACTACGAATATTTTTATTCTCTATATTTTTTCTATGCGGACTTGCTCCGCTGCAATTAACAGCTCAAAATCCAGACACGGAAGTTCGTGCAGCGTGGCTTACTACTAACTGGAATCTCGATTGGCCTTCGGCTGGTTTATCTCCGGAGAATCAACAAAAACAATTGGGGAGAATACTCGATCAATTACAAGCAGCAAATTTTAATACAATCCTGTTTCAGGTGCGTGTACGTGGCGATGTGTTTTTTCAATCGAAGATAGAACCTTGGAGTCCCTTTTTTACGAAAGACAAAACTATTGGGTCTATTACAGCCTATGATCCTTTGGCTTATGCTATACAGGAATGTCATAAAAGGGGATTAGAGTGTCATGCCTGGATTGTGACTTTTCCGTTGGGTTCAAAAAAACAAGTTAAAGAACAAGGGAAATCGTCTGTTGTTGCCCGATATCCACAACTTTGTAAATTGTATAAAGATGAATGGTATCTCGATCCTGGAAACCCCGATGCAAGAAAACACATATTGAGGGTGGTGGATGAAATTGTGAGCAACTATGATGTAGATGGAGTTCACTTCGATTATATCCGTTATCCCGAAGCAGCAGGTAAATTTCCCGATAAAGATACTTTCTCGAAATATGGAGGAGGGGAGTCTTTGCAGGAATGGAGGCGAGATAATATAAGTGCATTAGTATCTGATATATATGATCAGACAAAAGAAAAGAAACCTTGGGTGCAGGTAAGTTGTAGTCCTATTGGTAGATACAAGGATCTTAATCCGCTGAGAGGAACATGGACAGCCTATTCGAGTGTGCATCAGGATGCAGGAAAATGGATGATGGACGGAAAAATGGATGCTGTGTATCCAATGATGTATTATAATGAAGCAGAATTTGGAACGTATGTTGAAGAATGGGTAAAAACGAGTAATGGACGTTGGGTTGTTCCTGGTCTTGGCGCCTATCGCCTAATGCCCTCAGAAGGAAACTGGCGATTGAAAGATATTACAGACCAAATCGATTTTATTCGAACAAGTAATGCTGTTGGGGCTGCTTATTATAGAGTGGGAAATGTTCTGGAAAATACAAAAGGTTTGAAAGATGGTTTAGTACCTTATTATAGTTACCCTGCCAAGTTGCCTTCTATGAAATGGTTAGATAATGTAGCACCTCTTTCGCCTATCAATATGCAAGTATATCAATCTCCGAATGGAATTACTACTATAGAGTGGGAGTCGTCTGATTTATCCGAAGGTCAGGTTTATACCGTTTATGAATCTTCAACCGAAGATTTTAATATCAAAAATGTAAAGACTATTGTAGCTTCCGGTTTAAGAGCGAATAAACTACAAATTCAGACACCAGATGTAGAAGAAGGCGTTTATTATTCGGTTACTGCCTCAGATCGCTTTCATAACGAGAGTGTACCTTGCTTTCCTGTCTATTATATTTTCTCCAGAAGTTTAGAGAAATAAAGTCACAGACTTCTTAATGTTTTTTTAATAACACAATGAATATGAAACCGAAATTATTTTTTACTGTTATCCTAGTATTAGCAATCGGAATAGGATCTAAAATTGCCGCATGTTCTCCGGTGCGCGTACCCTTTGATGTTTATGCTAATGCTTTTACTCCACAAGGAGCGTATTATGCGGTAGAAGGATATTATACTGATAAAGCTAATTTTATGGTCACATATACATCCGATTCAATTGTTTCGGTTGGTAAAATATTGCCTGTTTTCGAATATGGTCCGTTTGGTAGTCAGTGTGAGAATTATGTTATGCCTGCAAATGTTGATGAAAATCAAATAGGTAAAGATAAACTTCGTATATTGATTCTTTATAAAGATCAGACAACCGCAGATAAACTGGTAACTCCTATTTTTCAAACAGAAGGAGTTGATGCTACAGGTGATGCGATACGATTAGTAGATAGTAAATTAGATCCAGAGAATGGTAATACTAAAAAAGTAATGCGTAGTGTACTTAAGAAGAACTTATACCAACGTTTATTTGAAGGTAAAAACATATCGTTGGATTGGAATGAAGAAATTTTTAAACCTTTTGATGAATAAAAGGTCTTTGGAGAATATAGAAAAGGCTTATTTCCTACGAAATAAGCCTTTTCTTATATATGTATATTAAATACGTTCTAATAATTACGAAATAAAAATAAGGTCTATAACCTTAAAATCCTTTGAATCCCATAATCTCGCGTACCTCACGTAATGTTTTTCTGGCACTTTCGCGAGCTTTCTCCGTACCTTCTTTCACTACTTTGTGTAGGTAAGCTTCGTTATCCTGAATATCGAGAATACGATCGCGGATAGGTGAAGTAACTGCAATAATATCTTCAGCCAATTGCTTTTTAAGATCGCCGTAGCGGATTTCGCAACTATTCCATTTGTCATCAAAGTGTTTTACTACTTCTTCTGTTGATACCACTCGCAGAATAGTGAATAGATTTTCGATACAATCGGGCTTAGGAGAATTAGGGCTTTGAGGTCCTTCATCGGTTAAAGCTCTTTTTACTTTCTTTTCTATTACCTTAGGTTCATCAAAAAGATAGATACAATTACCTTCCGATTTACCCATTTTTCCACTTCCGTCTAATCCCGGAATTTTTATTAATTCGCCTCCGAAGTTATAGGCAATAGGCTCCTTGAAATATTCTACACCGTAAAAATTATTAAAGCGACGGGCAAATTTGCGAGTCATCTCCAAATGTTGTTCCTGATCTTTTCCTACGGGTACTTTATCCGCATTGTGCATCAATATATCCGCAGCCATCAGAGTGGGGTAGGTTAGCAAACCTGCATTCACATTTTCGGGCTGTTTACGGGCTTTATCTTTAAACGATGTAGTTTTTGCCAGCTCACCCATGTAGGCGTGCATATTAAGCAATAGGTAGAGTTCGCAAACCTCAGGTACATCACTCTGAATATAGATTGTCGAGATATCTGGATCGATACCCGCAGCCAAATATTCGGTTAATACGTTTTTTACATTGCCATGTAATATTTTAGGGTCGGGGTGAGTCGTAAGAGAATGATAGTCTGCAATAAAGAAAAAGCATTTGTTTTCTTCCTGCATTTTAATAAAATTTCTCAGGGCTCCGTAGTAATTGCCTAAGTGCAGATTACCGGTTGAGCGAATCCCGCTCACTACTGTTTCCATACTATGTTATTTAGTTTTCTAATACAAAGTTAACGATTATTCCAGATTTATTGGCAGTTTATGCTCTTTTTCAGAATCTGATGGAGTTGTGATTGTGAGGATTCCTGCCTCAAAATCATTGAAAGATTCAATTTTGAGATCGGCTTTGGGTTGAATGTTTACACTGCTTATTGTCTTCTTATGAGGTAGATATAAGGAAGTCGTATCTCATTTATTTTCGCCAGAATGCAGGCATAAATAAAGATAGTATTGTGAATAGTTCGAGACGTCCTGTTAGCATTAAGAAAGAAAGATACCATTTGGCTGTATTCGAGAGATGCCCAAAGTGTCCGCTATCGCTTAGACTGCCAAGTCCGACATTACCCATACAAGAAACAGAAGCTGTAATTGAATCTTCGAAATCGATACCCGTAAATGATAATACAAGAAAACTCACAAATAGAATGAGCAGATATAGAAATATAAAAGCAAGAATTTTGGTTACTACATCTACGGGAAGCACCTGATTGTTTATACGTACGGGAAGAATTGCATTTGGATGCACTTGGCGTTTAAACTCATTTATAGCATTCTTGAAAAGTACTACAACCCGAATGACCTTGATTCCTCCGGAAGTAGAGCCTGCACAGGCACAAATCATCATCAAACAGTAAATAAGGAACATATAAAAAGGTCCCCAACTTGTAAAGTCGGCAGTAGAGAATCCTGTGGTGGTTATGGCTGAGGTTACTTGGAAAATAGACGTTCTAAAAGCGTCTTCAGCTACACTTATTTTACCCGAATATATTAAGCCAAGAGTTATAATAGCGGTGAAGGTGATATATATAAAGAAGTACCATTTCAATTCTTCATTTTGAAACAGCTTTTTGTACTTCCCCTTAAATAAGAAATAAATCAGAGAAAAGTTAATTCCTCCTACAAACATAAATATAGTAATAACATAGTCTATATATGCCGAATCCCAATATGCAATACTAGCCTGTTTTGTGGAGAATCCTCCCGTTGAGGCAGTAGACAGTGCATGGCATATGGCATCAAAAGCATTCATGGGACCTAGCCACAATAATACTGCTATGATGGATGTGATAGCTATGTATGTGAACAGTAGTCTTTTTGCGACTTGGGTAACTCTGGGTTGAAAACGTTCGCGAGCAATACCTGTGGTTTCGGCATCGAATAAGAAAGAAGCATTCCCTCCGATAATGGGTAGTACTGCTAATGCAAATACAACTATACCAAGACCGCCGACCCATTGAGTAAGGCAACGCCAAAATAATAATCCTAAGGGAACAACATCAACATCGGGTATAATGGTAGAACCTGTGGTTGTAAAACCCGACATAGTTTCGAAGTACGCATCACTTACTTTGGGGATAACACCACTGAATAGGAAAGGAAGCATTCCGAAAGCCGATAAAACCACCCATGAAAGGCTGACAACAAGGAAACCTTCGCGTTTTCCGATAAATTGCTCTCTGGTTTCTGCTCCCAATAAGCGGAATATTACTCCCACACCAATAGTGATAGAAGCACTTATAAGAAAAGCGTCTCCACTTATTTCATGGTAATAGAATGATACAACAGCCGACAGCATCAATAAAATAGATTCTATAATTAATAAGAATCCCATTGTTTTAAAGATGAATCGGAAATTAAAATTTCCCATCTTAAGATTATAGCCAAAGTAAAGTTGAGGTTTTTAGACCTCCTATAATAGCTTTGGATAGCGTACTAACCAAAGACTGTAAACTCTAAATATGTGATCTTGTTTTACGTTATTAATTGAGGTTCGTCTACCTTAATTAAAAAGTTTTTCCGCATTACGTAAAGCATCGTCTAAGCAGAATACAACAACATTATCGTATGGTTCTACCTGAGTATCACCGTCTATCAACATTGGTTCGCCATTGCGTATTAATCCTCCCAAAGTCACATTATTAGGCAAAGATAGGCGCTTTATTTCTTTTTTGGTAATTATTGAATTGGGGCGTGCAATAATCTCAGCTACGTCTGCATTTGCAAATGTTAGAGACTTGACGTTTGAAACGTCCGCATTCAATAAAAAACGGTATATATTACTTACTGTAATCAACTTTTTATTAATGATAGAGCCGATGTCGAGATTCTCAGCCATAGAGATATAGTCCATGTTTTCAACCTCAGCAACGGTTTTTCTTACACCAAACCTTTTTGCGGCAAGACAAGCCAATATATTGGCTTCAGAGTTTCCGGTTACGGCTATAAAAGCATCTGTGTCTTTAATGCTTTCTTCTTGTAGAAAATCGGAGTTACGACCGTCATCATGGAATACGGTCACATTTTTTGGGACTTTTTCGAGTAGCTTGTAGCATTTGTCTTTATCCGACTCCAGTAGTTTTATATTTATATCGCTGGGTAAATACTGACAGGTACGAATAGCGATACGGCTACCGCCCATAATCATTATGTTCTTTACCTCAAAGTCTTTCTTTCCCGTTATAGCCGGAATTTCTTTTATAAACTCTTGGGTAGTAGTAAAGAATAGAATATCACCAGACAATATCTGATCAGATCCTTTCGGGATAATAGTTCTGTTGTTTCTTTTTATAGCTACAATGTGAAATTTCTTCGGGGCAACCGATATTTCGTGCAGGTATTTTCCTACTAATTCAGAGTTATTTCTAATTTTCACTCCTACAAGTATAATTGCACCTCCAAATAATTCGACCCATAGTCTTACCCAAGGTCTTTTTATTGCCGATACAATTTCTTTAGCCGCCAGCATCTCGGGATATACCATCGAATCGACTCCGAGGCTTTCAAAGAAATCTTTATTTTTTGGTAATAAGTATTCGAAGTTATCTATACGGGCAAAAGTTTTTTTTGCTCCCATTTTCGAGGCAAGCATGCAAGAGGTTACGTTGACCGATTCATCAGGAGTTACACCAATAAATAAGTCAGCATCTTCAACCCCTACTTCACTTAAGTCCTTCAATGAAGTGGAAGACCCTTCCATAGTCATTATTTCGAAATGGCTTTTCGAGAAATTTAATTTCTCTTTATCGGGATCCATGATGATAACATCTTGATTCTCGCCCGATAATAGTTTAGCTAAATGGGTTCCTACAGCTCCTGCGCCGGCAATAACTACTCTCATGTCATAGAAGTCTCAATTTTCTCGTTTTTCAAGGCATAGACAATATGCTTCTTTATGCCTTCAACATCCAGTTCACATAGTTTGTTCAGTTCGGCAATAGAACCATGTGTGACGAATTCGTCTGGTAATCCTACACGTGTAACATCTATGTTGCGGAAGTCATTGTCTGAGAAATGTTCTAATACGGCCGATCCTAGCCCTCCGTTTATAACACCATTTTCAACAGTCATCACTTTTGTGAATCTTGCTGCAACCTCATTCAAGAGATCTTTATCTATGGGTTTTAAGAATATGATATCGTAATGAGCTATGCTATAACCTTTAGTCTCGAGGTCTCTGATTGCTTTTGTAACAGTATTTCCTATTGGTCCGATCGAAATTATAGCCATATCCGATCCGTCTTTCAATTTACGACCTTTACCTATTGGCAAAATCTTCATTTCACATTCCCAATCTTTTAATTCGCCTTGCCCTCTAGGATAACGTATTACAAAAGGACCATCATTACCATAGGTAGCTGTGTACATCAGGTGTCTTAAGTAATGCTCATTATAGGGTGATGCGATAATCAGGTTGGGTATGCAACGCATATAAGCAAGGTCAAATGCTCCATGGTGTGTAGGACCATCTTCGCCAACAAGACCGGCTCTGTCAAGACAGAATATTACATGTAACTTCTGCAATGCAATATCGTGTATTACCTGATCGTATGCACGTTGCATAAATGAAGAATATATATTACAGAATGGTATTAGTTCTTCTTTTGCTAATCCTCCTGCATAGGTAACAGCATGAGCTTCGGCAATGCCTACGTCAAAACTTCTTTCGGGAAATTCTTTCATCATAAACGTCATAGAGCATCCAGAAGGCATGGCAGGTGTAACACCTACAATACGCTTATCTTTTTCAGCTAGCTCTACCAATGTATGACCAAATACATTTTGATATAGCTGAGGTTGGTCTTTTGCCTGATTGATTATTCTTTCTCCTGTATCTTTATTGAACTTGCCGGGAGCATGCCATTCGGTAGCCGATTCTTCGGCAGGTTTATAGCCTTTTCCTTTTATGGTATGTATATGAAGAAGTTTAGGTCCTTTTAGGTCTTTGATGTTTTGGATGATACGAATCAAACCTTTCAGATCATGACCATCTATTGGTCCGAAGTATCTGATATTTAGACCTTCGAAGATGTTTTGTTGTTTGGTAATTAATGATTTCAAACTGTTGTTGAATCTCAGTATGAAGTTTTTACCTTTTTCTGTAATTAGATTCTTTCTTTTGAATTTTTCGTAAACATCATTGCGTACTTTGTTATAAGCATGCGAAGTTGTCATTTTTACGAGATAATCTTTCAAGCCGCCCACATTGTCGTCAATCGCCATATCGTTATCATTAAGAATGATAAGTAAGTCGTTGGGTTGAGAGCTGGCATTGTTTAAGCCTTCATAAGCTAATCCTCCTGTGAGCGAACCGTCTCCGATAACAGCAACTACATGTTTGTTCTCATTTTTGAGGCTTGATGCCACGGCCATACCTAATGCCGCAGATATAGAATTGGATGCGTGACCTGCTGAGAAGGTATCATATTCGCTTTCATCGGGACTAGGGAAACCTGCCAATCCTCCGAATTTTCGGTTTGTATGGAACTTATCTCTTCTTCCTGTTAGTATTTTATGGCTATATGCTTGGTGTCCAACGTCCCAAACAATACGATCGAAAGGAGTGTTGTAAACATAATGAAGAGCTACTGTAAGCTCTACTGTGCCTAAGCTTGATCCAAAATGTCCCGGATTTTCGGATAGTTGATCTATGATAAAAGTTCTAAGGTCTTTGCAAAGAGTTTCCAATTGGTCTAGACTTAAACTTTTAAGGTCTTTTGGATAGTCGATGCTTTTTAGCAACGATATATTATTATTTTGGTTTTCGGGCATATGTGTGAGTATAAATAATCGATCATTTCTTAAGAAACGAAAAATAAAGAGCAAAATTATAAAACAATTATATCTTATCCTATGTTTAGTGAGTAAAATAAAAAAGTATGAGGTTTATAGGCTTACAAATCAATAATAAATAAAATTTATAAACCGTGGCGTATTGCTGTATTAACAAAAATCAACTACTTTTGTTGCTATCATAGTACTAGGCGCGGTAGTTCAATGGATAGAATAGAAGTTTCCTAAACTTTAGATCCGGGTTCGATTCCCGGCCGTGCTACTATAATCTTTTATTTCCTTCGTCTATTAAAACAATTTTAGGTCATTCTTTGTTTCAACTGCATAAAGAACTTAAAATATTACAAAATGAAAAAATTAAACTTAAGATTACTGGTTATTCTGTGTATCGCATTATTAAATGTAGGTTTTGCATCATCACAAATTAGATTTGGTGTGAGAGGTGGTACCGATGTGAGTAATAACCGTATCAATAAAGATATACTGAATGCTAATAATCGCTTAGGATTTCAGGTCGGAGGAGTATTGGAGGTTATGGCTCCTATAATAGGTTGGGGAGCTGAGGCTGCTGTTCTTTACGGACACCAACAATTTGATGTTACTAAAGATGGTTACGATCTTTCTAATTATAACTATTTAAGAGTTCCTGTAAGTTTGAAGAAAAAATTTAGTGTAGTTGGTCTATTCGGTATCTTTATCGTGGTCGGACCATATGCCGAATTTAGACTTAGCGGTGGCGATCTTTCAGGTGAAAGTTTGGCCGAGCAATATAAATCAAAATCATTTGGAATGGGATTTGATGCAGGAGCTGGGGTTGAGCTTCTTAAACACCTAGAAGTGGGTATGTATTATAGAAAGGCTTTGACCGAAAATTATTCGAGTGATGCCCCCAATCTTGGAGATGCTTTGAGAAAAAGACCATCTAACTGGGCTGTAAACTTAACTTATTTCTTTTGAGAATAAATGCTATACATTGATGTAATAGTTCCACTGCCACTGCCAGGCGTGTTTACTTATAAGATACCCGATCTGCTTGCAGATCGGGTTATTGTTGGTAGCAGGGTTATTGTGCAGTTTGGTAAGAAGAAATTCTATACTGCAATTATTCATCATGTATATCATTCGCAAGAGCCTAAAGAAGGGATTAAAGAAATAATATCTGTTCTAGACGATCATCCGATAGTATTACCAGAACAACTTCAGTTTTGGGAGTGGATATCCTCTTATTATATGTGTACCTTGGGGGATATTTATAAAGCAGCATTACCTTCGGCTCTAAAATTAGAGAGCGAAACACTAGTTTTTTTGGATGCATCGTTTGAGGCGAAAGAACCTCTTACTGCTAATGAGTCGAAAGTGTTTTATGTACTTTCAGATTCTAAGCCTCTCCGTATTGCGGAAATAGAAAAGCTTACGGGGCTATCTAATGTGATTCCCTATGTGAAATCTCTCACAGATAAAGGAGCAGCATACCTTAATGAAAACATTCAAAACAAATACACTGCAAAAACAGAGGTTTCGATACGATTGGCTAAAAACTATTCAGAAAGCGAACTTAATGAGATTTTAGATAAACTAAAGCGGGCTAAAAAGCAAGAGCAAGCTTTAATCTTATTTCTTGAGCTGAAAAAAGAAGCAGGAGATCATCCTGAGTTTTTTATTCAGAAAAAACTATTTCTGGGACAAACGGGAATAAGCTCTTCTGTTGTGGACGCATTAATCGAAAGGAGCGTATTAATTTCATTTCAGAATGAGATAGGACGTTTCGATTATGGAGATCCCGACCTTCTGTCTTCTAAAATGCTTAACCCTTTTCAGGAGAAGGCATACAATCAAATATATGATAGCTTCAAAGAAAAACCAGTTGTGTTGCTTCATGGTGTGACATCTTCGGGGAAAACCGAAATATATATTCAGCTAATAAAAGATGCTATTGAGCGTGGTGAACGAGTTTTGTACCTTTTACCCGAAATTGCATTAACTACTCAAATAACTGAACGGCTTAAATCGGTTTTCGGAAATAAATTACTGGTATATCATTCCAGATTCAATGATAATGAACGTGCCGAAACGTGGCAGTCTTTACTTCAAAAAGAAGAATGTCAAGTGGTATTAGGTGCACGCTCTGCTGTTTTTCTGCCTTTACGAAATCTAGGATTAGTTATTGTGGACGAAGAGCACGAGGCTTCTTATAAGCAGCAAGATCCGGCTCCACGTTACAATGCACGTAATGCGGCTATTGTGTTGGCTGGGATTTATCAGGCAAAGACATTGCTGGGAACGGCAACCCCTGCTATCGAAACTTATTACAATGCGCTTTCGGGAAGATATGGTCTGGTGATTCTTAGTAAACGTCATTCTGAAATAGAGTTGCCCGAAATAGTACCCGTAAATACAAAAGACCTCAGAAAAAGAAAACAAATGAAGTCTATCTTATCTCCTCCGTTGATTGAGGAAATGAGAAACGCCTTAGAACGAGACGAGCAGGTGATTTTGTTTCAAAACCGAAGAGGATTTGCTCCTTTGATAGAATGTAAAACCTGTTCTTGGACTCCAAAATGTTTGCATTGCGATGTAAGTCTCACTTTTCATAAAGGACAACGGGTGATGGTTTGTCATTATTGTGGAGCAGTTTATTCGATACCTACCGAATGCCCTGAATGTAAAACTCCGACGTTGGAGATGCAAGGGTATGGAACGGAAAGAATTGAAGAATTAGTGCAGGAAACTCTTCCCGAGGCTAATGTGGTGCGTATGGATTTGGATACAACCCGAAGCAAAAGATCTTTTGAAAGGATAATTGCTGATTTTGAAGCGAATAAAACCAATATTTTAGTGGGTACTCAGATGGTATCGAAAGGGTTGGATTTTGATAATGTAAGTGTAGTGGGTATTCTCAATGCTGACAGTATGCTTAATTATCCCGATTTTAGAGCGCATGAACGAGCTTTTCAACTAATGATGCAGGTGAGCGGACGTGCAGGTAGAAGGCATAAGCGTGGGGTGGTGTTGTTACAAACGGCTCATCCAGGACATCCGATTATTTCTTATATCAGAAATAACGATTATGCATCGTTCTACGAAATGCAAATAAACGAACGTCAACTTTTTAGATACCCTCCTTTTTATCGATTGATAGAAATTGTAATTAGAGGAAGAGAAGAACACGTAGTTGATGGTTTAGCCGTAGAGTTTGTTCAGGTTCTGAGACAATCTTTTCAAGAAAGAGTGTTAGGTCCAGTAAAACCGGGGATATCAAGGGTACAATCTCTTTATATTCGCAAAATAGTATTGAAGATCGAAAATCAGGCATCACCACAGAAAATTAGAGAATTAATTGAATTCTATCAAAAGCAGGTGATGCAGAATTCTAAATATAAATCGGTACTTTTACATTACGATGTCGATCCGATGTAAGGTCGTAAATCTTTGTCGTATTTCTGCAAGTATAGTAATCGATAGATAATTATAATAATGAAAAAGAATTTGTTGGGCATGATTGTTTTGTCTCCTCTTTTTATGCTTTCGTGTCAAAATAAAGCGGAAGTTACTCCCTCTCAAACTATAGAACAAGATACTCTGCAATCGGATATTGTGGTTGTTGAAGAGGTTTCTCCTCCTCAAAAGTCTACGATGGCATTGTATATGGAGGAACAAGGATTGGTGAATATTCATACATTAGACTCAACTATTCGTGTTGATTTGAAATATGCAACAACTGATAATTTCACTAAAGAAATACTTTACGATGATCTTGCTGAAGCATATCTGCATCCTATTGCGGCTAAAAAGTTAGCGAAGGCTCAACAACTGCTGAGAGAATACGATTCTAATTTGTCTTTATTAGTATATGATGCTGCCAGACCGATGTCTGTTCAGAAGAAGATGTATAAAGTGGTGCAGAATACTCCATATCGAGAATATGTTGCCGACCCTAGTAAAACGGGTATGCACAACTATGGTATGGCAGTAGATCTGACGATTTGCGATTCTGACGGGGTGGCTTTAGATATGGGTACATCTTTCGATTTTTTTGGAAAGGCTGCAGGAATCAATCAGGAAGAACAGCTTTTAAAGGAAGGTTTGTTGACTAGAGAACAAATCGATAATCGGAAATTACTTCGTAAGGTGATGACCGAGGCCGGATTTATTACCATACGCGGCGAATGGTGGCATTTTAATGCCAGCTCGCGAGCTGAGGCCAAAAGTAATACTAAGCTTATTGATTAAGATACTGTCTCTTCTTTTATTTTTTTTCTGATACATCTATAATTGGTGTAGTCAAAGAAGGGGAGGCTTCTATCTATTTTATCGATCGGCTTAATTTTAAAAAGCCCGATTTTTTTCTTAGATTTGTATCTGTAAAATGAAATACTTCAAATGGATAATTATATAGTTTCGGCACGTAAATACAGACCTTCGACATTTAAATCGGTGGTAGGGCAGCGTGCGTTGACAACTACACTCAAAAATGCAATTGCAACCAATAAATTGGCTCATGCTTACCTGTTCTGCGGACCTCGTGGAGTGGGGAAGACTACATGTGCCCGTATTTTTGCAAAAACGATTAACTGTCTTTCACCGTTAGCTGATGGTGAGGCATGTAATACGTGCGAATCGTGTGTAGCGTTTAACGATCAGCGATCTTTTAATATTCATGAATTGGATGCGGCATCTAATAACTCGGTTGATGATATTCGTTCATTGATCGATCAGGTACGTATTCCTCCACAAATAGGGAAATATAAAGTATATATTATAGATGAGGTTCACATGTTGTCATCGGCAGCATTCAATGCATTCCTTAAAACATTGGAAGAGCCTCCTCATCATGCTATTTTTATTTTAGCAACAACCGAGAAGCATAAAATTCTGCCTACTATTCTTTCGCGCTGTCAGATTTATGATTTCAGCCGTATAAGTATTTCAGATACGGTAGAACATCTTAAATATGTAGCCTCACAAGAAGGTGTTAATGCAGAATTGGAAGCATTAAACGTTTTAGCTCAAAAATCGGATGGGGGAATGCGAGATGCACTTTCTATATTCGATCAGGTAGTAAGCTTTACGGGAGGAAATGTTACATACAAAGCCGTAATTGACAACCTGAATGTGCTTGATTATGAATATTATTTCAGACTGACAGACGCAGTTCTTACTAATAATGTAGTGGATAGCCTACTTATCTTGAATGATATTCTTAATAAAGGATTTGACGGACATAATATTATCTCAGGAGTTGCTTCACACTTCCGTGATTTGTTGGTTTGTAAAGATCCTCGTACAGCCGAATTGTTTGAGGTTGGAGCATCTATCCGCGAAAGATATGTAACTACATCTCAGAGATGTCCTGTCGAGCTTTTGTATAGAGCCATAGAGCTTGTTAATGAGTGTGACCTGAATTATAGGGTTAGTAAAAATAAAAAACTTCTAATCGAACTGACGTTAATCCGCTTGTGTCAGCTTTCGAGTAATCCACAATCAGTGGACGAAAAAAAAAAGTCATAATTGAACCTATCTTTCCTGTTGGAGAGGCAGCACCTAATGCTCAACCTGCTCCGGCAAGAACAGTAGGGGCGCCTTCTCAAGCCGCTTCGGCATCTACACCTCCAACAGTAAGACAACAACCCAAAGCAATAAGAAATTCTTCTATTGCAGGTTTTGGTGTGTCTCTTTCTGCTCTGTCTCAAAAAAAGGAAGAGGAAGAAGTTGTAGAGGCTCAGCAAACCGAAATTCTTACGGAAACCTTTACTCCTTTGCAGCTTCTTAGTGAGTGGAAAGCGTATGCAGAATCTATTCCCGAAGAACATCATCTAAAGAATACAATGCTTAATTGTTTACCCGATCTTTTGAATAGGGATACTTTTGAAGTTGTTGTTAATAATCCTGTGCAAGAACAGAGGTTGTTGGATAATGCTGTTAATATTATGCCGATTCTTCGTAAGAATTTGAGAAATACTCAGGTTCAAATGAAGGTGAGAGTAACTGTGGAGAATGAGAAAAAGCTGGGATTCACATCTTTAGAAAAGTTCAATCTAATGGTTGAGCAAAACGAAAGTGTGAAAAGGTTGAAGGACGAATTTGGCCTTGAATTGATGTAGTGAAAAAAAGATGAAAAATAATTGAATTTTTTTCTGATTTTATTTGCAGCAAAAGAAAAAAGCCATATCTTTGCATCGCATTTGAGAGAAAGTGCTACCCTTTAAAAGGGCGATTAGCTCAGTTGGTTCAGAGCATCTGGTTTACACCCAGAGGGTCGGGGGTTCGAATCCCTCATCGCCCACAACAGAAACATCTACAAAGAAATTTGTGGATGTTTTTTTTGCTTATATACTGTCTCTGTTTATTCCTTCAAAAAAAAGAAGAAGCGCATTGGCTTTCTCTTGAATATAGAGTGTCATTTATTTCCCTATCCTGATAGAGGTCTTACGACATATCTGTTAAGAATATATTATATCAGATACTGAAGTCTACACTTATCGCGAAATATTGTTCCGATTTACCTCTTGTTGGATTTGTATTGCGGATATTAGGAGATATCTTTAATTGTTTTGCAGGTTGGAATTCGAAACCTAAAATCATAAGTTGTCCATCGAGTTTGTTCCAGCTGTTAGGGTAGTTATCAGCTTGGCTCGATTCAGTTAAATCATAACGTCCATATACCCCATATTTAGGGCTTAGTTTTACCGAAGAGTAAAACGAGAAGCCATGATAGTCTTTCTTTTCTATGAATCCTAAATTGTAAAGGTGATTATATTCTGCACCAAGAGAAACTTTTTTATTCTGATACCCTACAAATAAAGCTGTGATATATTTGTTCTTAAAATTGACTCCTGTTACACCTTCGGGGAGTTTGTCGCGCAGATCTTCACTCTCATTGTAAACATCGCCGTAAGCTCTTAAAACAAGCCCTTTGATGGGTTTTGCTGTAATGCCTAGTGCGTAGCGTGCGCTTGTGCTTTTCTGAATTTTTCGTATACCTTGTCCATTGGTGAATGAAACGTCAACAGAGAACATGGGGTTAAAGGCATATTCGGCAGTAATACCTAGATCTACACTAGGTCCCATATTGTTTAGATCCTGATAAGATTTTTCTACATATCGATGTCCCCAATATGTTTCTTGAAGATTGTACTCTAATAGTCCTAGTAAACCAAAATTTATATTGAATCCGTTGTCTCTCCAATTGACAAAAGCGTTACGTACATACATATTTACGGTGTTAGCATCGGTGCCTGAGATGGGCGATTGATAAGAGGCTCCATCCAGTACTAATTGAGCTTGCCATGTGGGTGTGAATTTATAATTGTACCCAAGGAATGCTCGTCCGATATTAAAACCTCGCACGTGTTCGGCATTACCCAGTCCCATGCTGTAGTCGAGGAAACCTTTTGCTATAACGGTTCCTGTGGGTTTAAAGCTGAGGGTGTCTTCTGGGGATGATGTTTGTGCGTGCATGAATGCAGGTAGAAAGAGAATCAGGATAAGGTAATAAATTTTAGTCATGTTCAATTCTTATTAAATTTCTACAAATGAAATCCAATAAGGTTAAATAGGTATTTCGAGATTGCTAAGTTGTTGTTAAGAGTGATTAAAGATGTGTAACAATAAACAGGGTGGGGCATATAAAGAAAAAAGCTCATGATTTGAATCACGAGCTTTGATGGTATAAGTTTTCTGAATTACTTCTTCTCTTTTAGTAACTCTTCCAATAGGGCTGTTTTTTCTTTCTCTACTTGTAATAGGCGTTCATAAAGAGCGGTCTTTTCATTGGATAATTCGATAATCTTTTCTATAGGATTGTAGATAGTTGTATTCTCTCCCATTACTCCAACGATAGCTCCTACTTGGCTGCCATTCTCGAAAGTGTTGTTTTCGATATAAACGTTGGCAGGGTCTTCTTCTAGCTCTTTGATTAATTCAACAGAAACGTTCAAAGCTTGTGCGATCTTCACTAAAGTATCATCATCAATTTCTTGCTTTTGTTCGTAAAGAGAAACCGCTTGTTGGGTAATGTTTAATGCAGAAGCTATTACCTCCTGCTTGATGCCCAAAGCTTGACGTAAGCGCCTAACATTGCGTCCCTGATGCTTTTTTTTAGTGGCTGCGTTATCTGTTTTCATTACAATGTTTTTTTATTTGTATCGAATATGGGAATGAAATATTTTAATTATAGCAAATGTATAAAAATAAGTTGAGAAAACTGCTTGGTTATTACAAGCGTAGGCGTTGTTATTACAAGTTGTTTCGGGACTTTATTTTTCGATAATTTTATTTTCATTTGTGTAATGTTGTTTCTGAAATGTATTTCCTTCATGCTGAACTAACATGAGTCTATTTTAATTCATTTTCTAAATCAATAATTAGAGACATGACAGTGCTGCAATTTATCTGTACAACCAACTAGCTAATATTTATCGATTTGTCATGTGGTATGAAGGCGGGGGAAGGCTAATCTATTAGATTGGTCTTTCTTTGCGTAGAGTGGTGTCTATTCGGAATTTTTAAATTATATCTTTATATTTGAACCGACTAACGATTACTTTAACTATACCTATATCGAAAAAATGAATAAAGTTGCTTGCTTTGTAATACTGCTGTTTTTACTGCTTTCATGCCAAACTAAAGTAAAGAATGATACTCAAGTAATAAAAGAGACCTCCGAAAATAGAGAAATTAAAATAGTGCATGATAGTGTCTCTTCAATTAAAAATATAGAAGAAAAGAATTTGCCTTCCGAAATTTCTTTTGAGGGAAAATTTAAAGATGCAATATCATGGAGGGATAGGTTAGGCGAACATATTGCCTTGATAGCTGAAACGGGTATTTACATCAGTCCAAAGTTTAAGCATGAATCTGATGGAGGTGATGCTGAATTGTTCGGTTATCATTATTTATTGAATGGTAACAATAAGCAGTATAATCTGACTTGGAAGGTTTATGATTTTATTTCGGATTGTCCCGTAGATATTTTTGCTGAGTTTATAGACAATACTTTTAAGGTGACAGATCTGGATAAGAATGGTATTGCAGAAGTTTGGATAATGTATATGAAGGGTTGTCATGGAGATGTGAGTCCGGAGGAAATGAAAATAATTATGTATGAGGGTGATAAAAAGTATGCCATGCGTGGAGAAAATAAGATTCGCATAAGTAAAAACGAATCATACGGAGGAGATTTTAAATTTGATGACAACTTCAGAAATGCTCCGAAAGAGTTTCGCGATTTCGCTTTAGATATGTGGAATGAGAATGTGGAAAAGAGATTATGAAAATGGTCGTTAATCCGATAATCTTATCCATGCAACAAGTTTGCTATCCTTGCCTCCGCAACCGTAACGGAAAACTGCTATCATAGTTTCGTCTGCAGCTATCCCGTAACATTCTTCGTTGTTAGGTATTTCAATTTGTGCTGCAAGATATTTTTTATTGTCCTCTAAAATTTTACCTGTTTTTCCGTTTGGCAATAGACTTTCAAGATTGATGTAATCGCCGTTTAGTTCATTTAAAGAGTTAATATTTTCAAGCTCTGGTATGCCAAGTGCTTTTAGTCTTGAAATTATTTTTTCATCCATTTTTTTTCTTTTAATTGTTGAACTATAACAAAAGAAAAAAGGGACTTAACAGCGAAAAATCTGTTAAGTCCCCTTGTGTACAAGAGAGCCTCGAAATATTGAACCTATACTTAGACTTTTTAAAGGTGGTTGATTTTCTGCAACACTCACCTAATGTTATGAAAGTATTAAAGGTATTACAGAAGTAGTCCCTTTGATTGCGATAAGGTATCAGATTATCGAACACTTATAGAGGACTTTATAAAGGTTATTGAGTTTATGAAGTATACTAACTTTGAGGGCATAATGATGTAGCGAGTAAAGTTTATTTGTGTTTTTTGATGTGAGGTTAGAGCATAATTAAATTTGTTTGTTTCAGTAGTGAAACTACCTACATTAATATCTCCCACCTTTATTAGTTGAGTTTTTAGAGTAGCCCTTAATATCCATATATTTATTATATTGCAATTTAATATTGAACCTATAACATGAAAGATTGGGAGAAGTACGAAAAAGATGTTTTTGATTTGTGTCAGTCTCATTTTGAAGGTGGAACTGTAACCAAAAATGAAAAGCAAAGAGGCAGGTATTCAAATAGAAGTAGACAAATTGATGTTCAAGTTAAGTATCAATTTGGAGACTCCTCGAATACTACTATTATTGACTGTAAAAGATATTCAAGTCCTATCAATGTAAAGAATGTAGAAGAGTTTATAGGTATGCTTGATGATTTAGGTGCTGACAAGGGAATAATGATTGCTCCTAATGGATATACTAAATCAGCTTTAGAGAGGGCAGCTAATGCTCCTACACATTTAGAGTTAGATATTTGTACTTTTGAAGAGTTACAGAAGTTTCAAGGACTTGTTGCTTTTCCATATACTGACAATAATAGTGTTTTTATAGAAGCTCCTTTTGGTTGCGTTATTGATGCGAAGAAAGACGATAGAATAGGAGCAATATGTACAATTTACAGAAGAGGATTCATTTTGGATGATGCATTTACTGAAAAGGAATTTGCATATGTAAATTTTTGGAAGAAAGATGATGATATACAATCTCTAGATAAATTATTGGAGTATCAACAAAAGTATATGGAATCGCATTACCAAAGTCCTAATATTAATTTATCTGAATCTTTGCCATGTAGGGGAATACAAGCTAAAATTCGTATAGCTGAGTTTAAAGAGAATCCAATAATTGAACTAACAGGATTTGTTGAGTTTGATAACTTTATCTTCTTTTGTGTTTGGCTTTCAAAAAAGATTGATGTTAGAAGAAATAGACGAAAACTAGAGCAATTGATAAAAATTGCAACTCCAATTGAGATAAGCTTTAAAGGCGGGTAAAAGTAATAAAGGCGGGATTAGCGAGAATTTCAAAAGCGAGAATAGTTGATAACAAAATGATTAGCGGTTTTTTTTGTGCAATAAGATATCAGACTACTGAAACCTTGTAGTGGGTTTCTTAAAGATTATTGATTTTATGAAGTACATTAACGTTACAGGCGTGGTTCGATGATGTATAAAAGAATTATCCTACCCTTAAGCGTTCTATTCTCGAACCAATTTCTTGAAGATTTAGACTTGATTTATGAATTGAGGGAGTGGATTCCGAAGCCATGAAGATTCTAATCTAATTTTTCCACCTCATGAATATATACATTGGGTGTTTTACCTTCAATATTTTTTAGTATGTTATCTTCAATGTAATAAAGAGCAACTTCTTTTTTTGATGAATTGACAGGCACATTAGCCCTAAAATTTAATGGTGGCTGTGGAATTCCATTTAAGTCATATATTATACGATAACTATCCAATATGACTTGTGGGGGTGTATCTTCTTTCATTATATTTATAATTTTGAAGTTAAAAATATTTGTCTAACAAATTTAATTGTTTTTGAATAGAGTATATTATAAAAAGAATTTAACTTTTTGTAAATTTGTAAATATCTTAGTTACATACCTTAAAATATGGGAAAGAAAAAAAGCGAACTCGAATATGATTACTTCAAGGCAAGAACACCAAGACGAATATATGTAAGTAAAGCATTTCGTTCTTTCAAATTTAAAGGAAGGATTGTAACTACTGAACAAAGGTATATAAAGAAAGTCTTTGAAAAAGATACAGGTTTTGAATTTGTTGAATCAGTCAATGCGAAAGGCGAAATTACTCTAAGGAACTATAACGTTTTAGGTAAACAAATTCAAGTTAACGCAGTTGTTTATTCTCATCAAGATACTAATCTTATGGAATTCACTCTACAAAAATTTGTTGAGAATGAGGATAACACCATAACACCTATAAAAGAAACAAGTTTTACCTTTAATCAAAAAGAGTTTGCTGCTTTATTAAAATTCCTAAGTGACCTAAAATTCTTAGATTTTTCATACAAAGAAAGATTTGTTGTTGAAGAAAAAGATTTGATTAGCAGTGAAAAAATTCTCATAAATTTAACTAATCCTGACCCGAATAAGATTTTAGTAGATAAAGGTTTTGGAGACATAATAAAACAGTTAGAACATTTAAATAGCAATGAAAGAAAAGCTTTAATTGATACTCTGAAAAATAATATTCTCACAAAAGAAGATTTAGATATTCTATCTGGACGAAAAGATGGTTTGGAAGAATTTCAAAAGAATCTAACCAAGCCTTATGCCTATAATGAAATTGATTGGCAAAAATTCTTCAATGAAAATTCATGGATTTTCGGTTATGGACTAGACTATAAATTCCTTAATATAATCCAAAAAGAAGCATCTGTTTCAGGAGTTGATATTGATAGTAAAAATGAAGTCAAATCAGATTTTTTATTAGGAGATAATAATTTTACAGTAATTGTTGAACTAAAAAGACCTGATACATTTTTATTTGAAAAAGATAAAAATAGGTCAGAATCATGGCAATTATCCAAAGACCTAACTTATGCAGTATCTCAGATTCTCACACAAAAAGCTGAATGGGAATTAAATGCAGAGAAGAAAAGATATGATAACAAAGGACAACCTATCACTCAGGCAACAATTGACCCCAAAGCAATTCTTATAATAGGTCACACAGAGCAATTTCAAGGAGATACAAAAGAGAATATAATAAAGAAAAAAACATTTGAACTGTATCGTAGAAATTTACGAAATATTGATATTGTAACTTATGACGAACTATTAGCAAGAGCCTTATTTATTGTAAATAATAATAACAAAGAATTAATTAGTAATATAGATAAAGTTGAAGATTTCCCATTCTAATTTTTTTTATTTCATAAGCGTGCGGGATCGCACGCAACTACAATAAATTTATATTATATAATTGAAACTTGTCAATAGACAAGTTTTTTTCATTTTAATAAAAACACATTCATTTACTATTGACTTTTTAATTTAAAACATTATTCTTTAGAAAAAGAAGATTTATATATCACTACTATCAAGGTGGGGAAAATGTATGCTACAGACTACATAGTTTATTCAATTATATAATCTGTAAAATAATAAAAAGTAAAATGTTTAATTAAAATGAATAGTTATGATAATGAATTTATAAAATTTGATACTATAAAAATTAGAACTAAAAAAGAATATCTAATAAATAGATTTGTTGAATTTCGTGAAAATAGAGATTATACAAATGGAAACATAATAGGAATAGATTATATTTCTAAAAATGATAAATCAATACCATATAATCTATATATTGCTGTTAGTTATCCTTCTCAATCATTAACATTGGAATTTTCTTCAAAAGTTCTATTAGATGATTATCCTAAATTAATAACACATAGCACATTCAAACAATGTATAAACAATATTAATAAGCTTGGAATCTGTACTCTCGATACAGATGCAATTTATAGAGATTGCTATATAACAGGAGATGTCACCAAAGATATAGAATATCAATTAAGCCACAACGATTATTGTACTTTAAACCGATGTGTTGGAAATTACAGACTCTATAAATGGGAACACTACGAAAATCAAGGAATAAGATTTTTTAAAGATGTGACAACAAAAAAACTGAAAGAAAGTCTTGTTATATATGATAAAGAAAAAGAGATAGAAAAAAACAAAGATTTTCTATCAATGGTTGATAATTCAAAAAACATCATTGATTATTTTAAAGGTAAAACACGTTTTGAGATAGTATTGGATAAAGAATATAAAATGAAGAAATATTTGAATATACCAACTACTCACATAAATAATGTTTTTACATCAAAAGCTAATCCATTACTTATACAATTCAACAAAATTTTTGGTAATGGTGAAATTATGGATACATCAAATATTAAGAATGCAGAAACCTATGAGATGATGAAGAACCTACAATCTTGTGATGGTAATTTGAAACAAATAGAACAAGAATTGAAAGATTACAATATATATTCATCTCGTAGTGGACTAACCGAAAAAATGAAAAAATATAAGCAGCTACATACAGAAATGTATAACAAAACCCATAATTCAAGTAATATTCTGACCTCAATACGTCAAAAATTAACCTGAGATTAGTGGTTGATAACACCTCTAGTATAAGGTCTTTTTTATCCCTCTGAAAATGGCTGTTTATCGCAATTTAGGTGAATACACATTATCCCATGTTTGAGAATCCAAATTTTTGTGTGAAAATAAAAATGTATCAATATAATCTATAAAAAGACTTATTGATACATTCTTATTTGTGTCAGTTTAACTTAAAAGATTAAAATGATTATTCAGTTTCAATATCACATTTTATATATCCATTAACTTTCATTAGAAAGTTATAATCAGGATACATATTTTTGTTTAGAGGTAAAGTAATATTTTTGAACTCTAACTTCATGGATTGTTTCGATTTGTCATATTCAGTTACGACAACCTGACCTTTATATTGCTTAAATTTGTCCGCATTGACAAATAAACTATTAAGAAGATACATTTCTTTTTTATAATATAAAGTCACTTCATACGATTTGTGGTTAGACAAATCATCACCAACCTTGATATTATCTAAATCCAAATTGAGAAATTGGATAGATAAATGAGTGCTATTATCCTCATCAATGAATATTGTAGCAGTTAATGATTTCGTTCCTGTCAAATTCGGAACACGATAAGTGATGCCGCTTAAATCTGAAAATGTATTTATGGAACTATTATTTATAGTTAACTCAATAGACTGAGAATGATTGCTGTTATCGTCATCATCTTTACTGCAAGATGAGAAACTAAGCATTAAGAATGATATTAGAAGAAATGTAAAATGTTTTAAGTTATTCTTTTCCATAATATTATATATAAATTAAGTTTGTGATTAAAGTTTATAAGCTATTGTTAACGTTGGTACGCTTTGAGACCCTGAGTGGCTCATAGCACTGTATTTGTATTGAAATCCAGCATGAAATTTATCATTGATGTCATACCGACCACCAAGACCTAAATTCAATCCAAACTTTGTTTCGTTTTCTGCACCACTGCCTTCCCATGAATTAATTCCAAAACCAATGATAGGAAATACTTTAACCTTGCTGCCAATACCATACAATCTATGGTAATCAAAGTTGATTTCTTTTAGGCTTACCCCATCTTTTTTAAGATAAGCATTGATAGATGGCGAAAATTCGTGTTTTTTACCAGTGAGGTTAAAAGTAAGCCCAAAGCCCGCTGTTTCAATCTTAGAACCATACAGGAGATTAGCTTGTAAAGAATTTTTAGTATCCTGTGCCTGAATGCTACTAGATACAACAAATACCATTAACAATGGAATGAAAAGTTTTTTCATGAAAAATAAGTTTTAATTAATTAAATATTAGTTATCATTTATGATAACCATGTGCGAAGATAATAGCATTTTCTTTAGTTATCAAATATGATAATTAAAAATTTATGAATAAAGAAGATTTGCTTATTGCTATTGGTAGGAACATCAAGAAGATACGAGAAGAAAAAAATATTAGTCAAGCTGAACTTGCAGCACGATGTAACTACGAAAAATCGAATATGAGTAGAATTGAATCAGGAAAGACAAACCTTACTATTGGTACATTGTTAAATATAGCAAAATCATTAGATACTACTATAATCAACCTCATCACAATAGATTAACTACTTTGGCGAATGTTTCTTTTGTTGTAGGATACCCTTTCTAATCACTATTCTGTCATTCATATACTTTTCCTTTAATCCCCTATTATATAGAGTCTGTGCAGCTATGCCAATATCATCCTTAGTAAAAGTGTCATAGATAGCCTGTATTGACCCGAAATAGTAATGCTCATCTGTATCCAGAACATGGACATGGATAACTTGCCTTTGTTGTGATTCCTTCTCTTTCATCCTACAAATATACCACAAAATAGTAAATATAATAAAAATAACTACTGTTCTTGTTGGTAGATATATTAATTATAATTACTTTTGAACAGTAATCATAAATGATAACATAATGAAACGAGTAGTAATATATGCAAGGGTAAGTAGTGCAAATGGAACGCAAGATTATCAACGTCAGATAAATGATTTGACAGTGTACGCAAGTCAAAACAACTGTGAGGTCGTAAAAGTATTTGCAGAGATGGTTAGCGGTGCTAAGAAAAACTCAGAAAGAACTGTATTAATGGATTTGATAGAGTTTGTTAATACCAATGATATAGATAAAGTTTTGGTAACAGAACTTAGTCGATTAGGTAGGGATACTTTACAGACTTTGCAAACCATTGAATTACTAAACCAAAACAGGATTTCATTATATATCCAAAATTACAATATTGAAACCCTAACATTAGATAAGGAGATTAACCCAATGTCTCAATTCTTAATCACCATACTTGCAGAAGTGGCACGGATGGAGCGTAAAACTATTAGAGAAAGAGTTGAATCAGGATACAAAAACCATCTAGCCAATGGTGGTCGTGTTGGTCGCAAGGTTGGTTATAAAAAGGATGATGAAGTAATGAAAGACCAATATTCAGAAGATGTAAAACTACTCAGAAAGGGTTATTCGCTCAGAAACATTACAAAGATAACGGGAACTAGCGTAAACACATTACGAAAAGTAAAAGCTATAATTTAACAGTGGGGTAGGTATCCCATACCCCGCCCCCTACCTACGTATCCATCTGACTAAAAGATAAGAAAACGATACCCCCTAAAATCGAGTACATTATCTTGTGTGTATCTCACTTCAAAAAAATTCCAGAAAAATTTTTCTTCAAAATCTGAAAATCCATTTGGGAATGAAAAATAAAAAAAGTATATTTGTTAATATAATCAAAAAACAGCATTATGAATAATCTGCCCTCAATGGAAACATTGGGGATAGGTTTGTATTGCTGTTTTTTTGATTTGTATTAGGTATTGGTAATGTGAAAATAATGATTAGAAGAAAAAATTATGTAATGATATATAAGGGATTTATCCAAGAATGTAGATTGTTTAAGAGCGTACTTTGAGATGCTATGTCTATGATGATTCCAGACGCTTACTTGTAGCGAATACAAGCCGAAAAATAAGGTGGCTTGCCACTATGGTAAATTAACTTACCAATGTTTGAAGAACATGAAGAATTAAAACTAACATATCAAGAATTAAAAGAAATTGAAGGGTATGAAAACGTAACAGAAGAAGAAGCAACAGAAATAATAGATATAGTTTCTATGTTGTCAGTAATGGTATATAATACCTGTAAAAATAAAAAAGTTAAAAATACTGGTTATGAATAAAGAATTATTTAAAGTTTTTGCGAAAGGTTATGAAGTTAACAAAGATATAACCCCAGGGAATGCAGTAATGTATAACAGGGTTTCTACAAAAGAACAAGAAGAAAACCAAAGTCTTGATGTGCAACTTGATGTATGCACGAAATATGCAGAAAGGTATCATCTAAATATCGTGAGAGAACCTTTTGGTGGGGTCTTTGAGAGTGCAAAGACTGATAAAGAGAGAAAAGAGTTTAACAAAATGTTAACCTTTATTAGAAGAAATAAGAAACTAAATATCAAATATGTAGTAGTGTATAATACTAAGAGATTTAGTAGGACGGGAAGTACTACCATCATTGAAGAATTAGAATCTATGGGGATTATTGTATTATCAGCAATGAGTAATTATAACCCCAAAACAGCAGCAGGGAAATTTTGCCAAAGAATGGAATTGGCAACAGCTAATTTTGAAAATGAAGAAAAAGCCCAAACCACAAAAGACCTCAGCCGAGCAGCATTACTTAAAGGTCGATGGGTTGGTAAAGCTCCGAGAGGCTATGACCAAAAGACAACGAAGAAGCAACAAACTATAACCATTAACAAAGAAGGTGAGTTTATAAAGAAAGCTTTTGAATGGAAAGCAAATGAAAAGCTAACCAATCAAGAAATTATACAACGTTTAGCTAAATTGGGGTATCATATCACTAAACAAAAACTATCAGAGGTATTGAAAAATCCATTTTATTGTGGAAAGATGGTACATAATTTCTTAAATGGGGAAGTTGTTAATGGTAATCATCCCCCTATCATATCAGAAGAAACGTTTTTAAAGGTAAATGAGGTGCTTAGTTTGAAGTATACGGGTGGATATGAGCAGAAGAAAGAAAAAGAGTGGGCGATACTGTTAGGTGCTTTAAAATGTCCTTGCTGTGGTTATAATGCAACAGCTTCTATGTCTACCAAAATGAAAAAGAAATACAATAGGGAAGTATATTATTATGTGTGTTCTCGTAAAGGGTGTAAATTCAATAACCAAGTAATCAAAATACACGAAGTGTTTAAAGACTACTTATCTAATTTATCGGTAAATGGTATATCAAAAGATGTATTTGAAAAACAGCTGACAAAGGTCTTTAATAACCTAAACAAACAAGATAAGTTAGATACACAGCAAATGAAAACAGAAGTATCTAAATTGAGGACACAACTAAAAATATTAGAAGGTAATTGGGCACTTGAAACACATCCTAAAAAGAAAGATATTTTGTGGAACAATATAGAAAATACTGAGAAGAAAATAGTAGAGATTGAGAATGAAATAGACAAACACGAAAGTTCCATGTTGAACCTTGATACCTACCTAAAACATGCTATTAATATGGTGTATAACCCACTGAAAATGTGGAGTAAAATAGATTTAGGTGATAAACAACGTTTTCAAAGTATGATATTTCCAAAGGGAATTGTTTTTCATAAAGAAAACAGTTATATTGAACCTCTTGAAATCAATAATTTCTTTAATATAAATAGTTATAATATAGGTGATTGCTCAAAAAAAGAAATGGGATTTAACAGTAAAAAAACTGTTAAATCCCAACCTGTACTCGGAGCGGGACTTGAACCCGCACAACCATATGGTCACAAGATTTTAAGTCTTGCGTGTCTACCATTCCACCATCCGAGCAGCCTATGAGCGAAAGACGGGATTCGAACCCGCGACCCCGACCTTGGCAAGGTCGTGCTCTACCAACTGAGCTACTTTCGCAAAATGAAGATCTACTTTCGTTTGTCGTTACAAACTACTTCGGTAAATGCGAGTGCAAATGTAGAATCTTTTTTTGATTTGACAAACAAATTTGTCACTTTTTAAATATTGCTCAGTATTTATTATTCCAATCTATACTGGTTGTTAGGCTTAGTGTCCTATTCCTCAAAGTAATAAATGAAAGATGAAATTCATTAATTTCTTATTCTAAATCGAGTGCCTTCACGTATTACGTTATATCTTTTTAAGCGTTCTGTTCCAGGGGTAGATATTATTTGTCCTGCTCCGTCTTTAAAGGGAATCACCCTGCCTGTTCCATCTGCAATATGGTAAACCGTTTTACACTTTGGGCATTGAGCGTGTAAACGGTTGCTCAATACTTGTATCTCATTTTTTATCGGAGCTTCGTAGGGGCAACATAAATCATAGGCATAGATGTTCATTACTGATACGTCTTGCAGATTGCTGCTTATTACTATAACTCCCGCATATCCCACTTTCATGTATTTTTTCCAATAAAAAGAATTGTTAAATTCATGTTCTATTAGAGTTTCTATGTCAAAATCAACTCTTCCGAAAGGAACAGAGCTAACTTTATTCTCTTCTTTAGCGCAAGCTGAGAATAAGATGATAGCAGATAGTGTAAATATATATTGAAGTATTCTTATCATTATTTTAAAATGTTGTCAATTAATTGTAATTCTTCTGCTGAAAAGTGAGGATTGTTTAGAGCGGCAATATTATCCTTAAGTTGCTTCACTGAACTTGTACCCAATATAACGGAAGTTGTATAAGGATTGTTTAAGACCCATACTAGAGCCATCTCAGCAAGAGTTTGATTGCGTTTTAGGGCTAACTCATTTAATAGTTTCGATTTCTCAATAGATTCGGATGTAACCTGATCTTGTTGAAGAAAACCGCTTGCTTTTGCTGCTCGCGAATCTTGAGGAATACCGTTCAGGTACTTATTAGTGAGTAGTCCTTGTGCCAAGGGGGAGAATGCAATAAATCCGCTACCCTCGTCATGTGTTAGTTGTAGCATTTGCTCCTCTACATTGCGGACAAACATATTGTAACGATCTTGATAGATAAGGCAAGGAACATTATTTTCGTTTAATATTCTGAATGCTTCCTTTGCTATTTCGTACGGATACTTTGATAATCCTATATACAAAGCTTTTCCTTGTCGTACTATGTCGACTAAAGCCATCATCGTTTCTTCAACGGGAGTTTCGCTATCGTATCGATGACTGTAAAAGATATCAAAATACTCCAAGCCTGTTCGTTTCAAGCTTTGGTTGATGCTTGCCATAATATATTTACGTGATCCTCCGTCTCCGTATGGGCCATTCCACATAAGATGTCCTGCTTTAGACGAAACAATCATTTCATCGCGATGTGCAAATAAATCATTCTTAAGAACCTTTCCGAAAGTTTCCTCTGCACTTCCCGGAGGAGGTCCGTAGTTATTTGCCAAGTCGAAATGAGTTATACCCTGTTCGAAAGCATAGAGCAACATTTCACGAGAATTATTATAATCGTCAATTGCTCCAAAGTTATGCCATAAACCTAAGGAAAGGATAGGAAGCTTTAATCCGCTGTTTCCACAAAACTTGTATTCCATACACTTTTAATTTTATAGAGTAACAAATGTAAAAAATCTAAATAAGAACACCGTTGTGAAGATATTTAAAATATAATAATACCAATAATTTAGGCAGACTTAATATCTTTGTATTCAGTAAAAAAGGAAAAGGGCTTAACAATTTGCTTTTAAAAGTGTTTTAAAGAAGCTGAAAAATGAGGTAGATTTTCCACTATTTAGATAAGATATGTCATTAGAATTATTCACGTTTGTTTTATTTCTGGGAGCTATAGCTGCCGGTTTTCTGGGTTCTCTTACGGGGCTTGGAGGTGGGGTCGTAGTAATCCCATTACTTACTTTAGGTTTTGGAGTTGATATGCGTTATGCTATTGGTGCAGCTTTAGTCACGTCGATCGCAAGTTCGTCGGGTGCCGCTGCCGCTTACATTAAAGAGGGTATAACGAATGTTAGAATAGGTATGTTCTTGGAAATAGCAACTACTACGGGTGCGGTTTTGGGAGCTGTTATTGCTATTTGGTTAGATAAAAAATATATCGCTCTTATTTTTGGTTGTGTGCTGATCTTTTCAGCAATACGAACTATAAGTAAAAAAGAAGAAAAAATAGACCCTTCTGCGCCTAGTGATAAGTTAGCCGAGAAACTCAAGTTAAACGGTTCTTATCCTACTAAAGAAGGTGTTGTAGATTATAAAGTTCAGAATGTTGCTGCTGGTTACTCTTTGATGACCTTAGCCGGAGTTTTATCGGGTTTATTAGGTATCGGTTCAGGAGCATTAAAGGTATTAGCTATGGATACTGCCATGAAAATACCTTTTAAGGTGTCTACAACTACAAGTAACTTTATGGTGGGGGTAACTGCTGCCGCTAGTGCTGTTGTTTACTTACAGAGAGGCTATATCGATCCGGGATTGGCAATGCCTATTGTGGTAGGGGTTCTGCTTGGTGCTTTCTTCGGTTCAAAACTATTGCCGAAAGTAAATGTCAAAAAACTTAGATTGTTATTCAGTATAGTAATTTTCTTTTTGGCAATATCAATGATGTATAATGGTTTAACCGGTAAATTGTAAAAGAGATGAAACATATATTTTCAAGAGAGTTTTGGGGCGAACGCGATGTTGAACAATACATCGGTAAGCTGTTGCGCTATGGAGTAATGTTATCATGTGCAATTACTATATTCGGTGGAATCATTTATCTTTATCAGCATAAAGGTGTTATGGTCGATTATAGTCCTGTTCCTACGGGAATGGCGTTTGGTGTAGATGAGTATTTACGAGAATTGAATACTATATTTCCTCGTATGCTCGATTTTGATGGTGCAGCTATCGTTCAATTCGGAGTACTTGTACTTATTGCTACTCCTATAATTCGGGTTGCCTTTTCGGCATTCTCTTTTCTGATTGAGAAAGACTATTTGTATGTAGTTATTACATTAATTGTTTTGGCTATAATTTTAGCTAATATGTTTTTAGGACTTCATTGAGTTTCTAAAGAAGATTTTATATATAAAAGAGGGTTGACAAATTATTTGTCAACCCTCTTTTTCTTTTAGAATAAGAGTTGGGGGAGATCACAAGAGAAAATGATGATTGCCTGAAAAAAGTATACTTGGTCTATTAATACTTGGTTTTATTGTCAGGTTTAAACTTCTCTTAAAGCTTCTATATTTCCGATATGTTTTTATCTAAAGGCTTAATGATCTAAGATTACAAATGGGTGTAGTCTTAGGTTGTTTATGTGTAGTTTGTTTAGAATTAAATATACTATAATATGCTTTATAGTATAATCGTTGTATTCCTTATAGGAGATTGAGAAAAATCGTATGTCTAGTCTGTAGCATATAAAACTAAGATTCACATAAAGTTATTATCGTTTTCGAGCAAAGGAAAAAAAATGTATTTTTGCCATTTCTATCGAAAAGCCTGAATATTAACAATAGAAATAAATCTTATGCTGAATACACAAGTCTCTAATGCTGCATTTGCAGATACTAAGCCACATTATAACATACTCGATGGGTTGCGCGGAGTGGCGGCTATCATGGTAGTATGTTTCCATATATTTGAAGCTTTTGCAAGCAGTCATTTAGATCAAAGAATCAATCATGGTTATTTAGCAGTCGATTTTTTCTTTATCCTATCGGGTTTCGTTGTTGGTTACGCTTATGACGATCGCTGGGGGAAAATGACTACAAAGGATTTCTTTAAACGTCGAATTATACGTCTTCACCCAATGGTTGTGATGGGAGCTATTATAGGTGCAATCATGTTTTACACTCAAGGTTGTTCTGTCTGGGATGTGTCGACGGTTGCTGTTGGGGCATTACTTGTTGCCACATTGTTGAATGCACTATTAATTCCGGCTACTCCGGGTACTGAAGTTCGAGGAGTAGGAGAAATGTTTCCTTTAAATGGTCCAAGTTGGTCTCTATTCTTTGAATATATAGGGAATATTCTCTATGTACTGTTCATCCGAAAACTCTCTACTAAAGCTCTTGCGGTGTTGGTGTTTGTTGTTGGATGCGGCTTAGCGGCATTTGCTATATTGGGGCCATTAGGTGATATATGTGTTGGGTTTTCACTAACCGGCACAGAATTTACGGGAGGATCTTTGCGATTGTTATTTTCTTTTTCTGCCGGATTACTTCTTTCACGTATTTTCAAACCTACTAATATAAAGGGTGCTTTCTGGATATGTAGTCTATTTATTATAGCTCTCTTAGCTGTACCTCGTATAGGTGGAGCTGAACATCTGTGGATGAATGGAATATATGATACTTTATGTTGTGTTGTCTTTTTTCCGCTTCTTGTCTATCTAGGGGCTTCTGGAAAAAGCACCGATAAGTATACTACTCGGATATGTAAATTCTTAGGAGATATTTCTTATCCTTTATATATGGTACATTACCCATTTATCTATCTGTATTTTGCTTGGGTAAAGAATGATAACCTAACATTTGAAGAATCATTGTCTGGTGCAGCAGGGGTTCTTTTCGGAAGTATTATTCTAGCTTATATTTGTTTGAAATTCTATGATATACCGGTACGCAGATATTTGACAAACCGATTTTTAAAGCCAAAAAAGAATGTGTAACCTTTTCCGTTAAGGTCGATGGTTCTCATATACTAAAAAAAGAAGGTGCCTCTAATAAAGTACCTTCTTTTTTTATTTAAATACGAGATGCTCTCTCGGTTGTCGGTGTCTTATTCTACATATAATACCAACCCTTTAAGATATTCTCCTTCCGGATGATAGATGTTGATAGGGTGATCAGCAGGCTGAGCTAATTGATGTAATATTTTCACACTTCTGCCCGATTGAGCTGCTGCACTGAATACCGCAAGTCTGAAAGCATCTTTAGATACTACCTGAGAACATGAAAAGGTAAATAATATGCCTCCCGGTGCTATCTTGTCAAAAGCATTTGCATTTAGTTTTTTATAGCCTTGTAGAGCGTTTCTGATAGCTCCACGATGTTTCGCAAAAGCCGGAGGGTCTAAGATAATGAGGTCGTGTTCGCCTTTTTCTATCTTAGCTAAATATTTGAATGCATCCTCAGCAAAAGCTGCATGTCGGCTATCGTTCGGGAAGTTTAACTCTACATTGTTTTGAGTAAACATGATTGCTTTGGCTGAACTGTCTACCGAGTGTACCGATTTCGCTTCTCCACGCATGGCGTAAAAAGAGAAACCTCCAGTATAGCAAAACATATTTAATACAGATCTTCCTTTCGAGTATTTTTCGAGTAGAGATCTATTATCTCTCTGATCTACAAAGAAGCCTGTTTTTTGTCCTTTGACCCAATCGGCTTGAAATTTCAACCCGTTCTCAATAGCGAAATTATCTACGTTTTTTCCTCCAAAAAGGTAATCATTTTCGGGAACAACATTAGGCTTATTAAGCAAAGTTGTTTCAGATTTGTAATATACATTTTGTAAGGTTGAGCCTAATACCTCGATCAGCGCATTGCTTATATCTTTTCTCGAATCGTGCATCCCAACTGAATGCGATTGCATAACAGCCGTATTGCCATATATATCAATTACTAACCCAGGAAGGTTGTCTCCCTCTCCGTGAATCAGTCGGTATGCGTTGTTAGAGTCGGAAACAACTCCAATGGCTTTACGTAGATTATAGGCAATCTCTAATTTTTCTTTCCAGAATGCAGAATCTATTTTTCTTTCTTGAAAACTAAGGACACGAACTTCTATGCTGTCGATCTGATAATGTCCTACGGCTATAAAATCGTTGTTCGATGTATATACGTTTACAACTTCACCCTCAGTTAGGTTCGAATCTTTTTGTGCAACTGCTCCTGAAAATATCCAGGGGTGAAAACGGCGAAGCGATTCTTCTTTCTTCGGTTTAAGTGTAATTTTTTTATAGCTCATATATTATTGATATGATAAGTTTTTAAGCAATATGGTTCCTCGTAAATACCTTATTTGTCTTCTGCTAAACTGGGGTTGAGGCGTATTAATTTGTTGTATATCTGTAGACATGCCCATGCATCAAGAGAGGCGTATTTTTGTTGGGCTTCGCTCAGTATATCTGCTTCCCAATTTGAAAGACGTTGACTCTTAGAGATCTTTTCTCCAAATAATATGGCGTAGATTCTTTGTAGTCCATTGTCTTCTATTCCGAACTTCTTTACAAAAGATTGCAATTCAATAAAGTTTTTAGGCTCTAACTGCATACGCTTTCTTATTGCCGAAAAATCGTCTTTAAGAGAAAGTCCGATTTTCTTTATGTCTGGACTAATTAGAATTCGACTAAGGCATTCAGGTATATCAATAAAGTTAAGCCTGAATAAGAAGCAAGTATCTTCGGTCGATAACTGCATCAATGCAATAGTTCGGATAAGTCCTTTTTTGAATGATGGACGGGTTTCGGTATCAAAACCAATCACCTTGTGCTGCTCTAGGAAAGAGGTTGCTTTTTGAGCCTCTTTCTCGGTTTGTACCACAATCATTCGTCCCGGAAAAACGGCTATTGGTAAGGTCGATATTTCTTCTTTAGATATTGTACTTACCACTCTTCTTGTATATTATCGGAGTCCAAATCGTCTTCGTCCGGATTTTCTTCGCCTATCGAATATTTTAGAGAATGGAGTGCCCGAAGGACATTCACTAGTTTTTGTCCCCAGTAAAGTTTAAAGTTTTCATAACAGATATATAAGCCTTCGCTCATATTCTCTTCGATACCCTGCTCGTATATGGATATAAAGTTTTTAATGTCTTGATATATATCTGCAATGTCTTCAGAGATACTTGCTGCGATAGGGGTATCACTATATTTCATGTCTTCCAGAAATACTTCCAGATAAGTATCATTCTCTTTGTAGGCAGTATATAGTTTAGATATTATATAATTGTAATCATCTTCAGTAACTGTTATTTCAGGATATATATCCTCTTCTATTTCTGTTTCGGGCAGTAACGCAGCTTTTAAATATAACAAAGGCAATAGCTTTGTTAATTTGTCAGTGTATTCTTTGCTTGTTTGATTCTCTGGGTTTTCTAAAAAAGTGCAGTATTGTACAGCAACTGTAACAAATTCTACTACATTTTTTGAAAACACGACATTGTTTGCCAACTCTTTTCCCATTGCTGAATATTTTATTCTATTTCGATATTACAAATTTAGGAAATAATATTGAAAGATAGTTCTTGTATGTTATATCTTGTGAAATCACTGATTATATCGGCTTTATCTTTGTATTACAATAACTAAATCGTACATTTGCAGAGAGTTTTGAGCGCGAATACCTTTTCTGTCGCTTTTGCAAGTGTAAACTTTACAGATAGTTACGATTGAGAAACGTGCCAATGAATATTTTGCTATACTTGTGTGATAAAGAAGAACTAACAATAAAAGATTTTAAAATATTTGATGAAAACAATTGCATTTTTACTAACCATTCTTTTGTCAATCGGTAGTGTTACTTACGCTCAAAAAGTTGAGATTTATCAGAATAAGGATAAATTTGGAATAAAACAAGGAGATAAAACCTTAGTGAAAGCTCAGTATGAGGCATTAGAATCGGTTGAAGAAGGATTCTTCGCATTCAGAAAAAAAGGTAAGTGTGGAGTGATTACTAAAAGTGGAACAACTATAATTCCGGAAGCATATGATGACATAAAGTCTTTTGGAAATGGTTTGTTCTTGGTGAAAGATGGTAAAACTTGGGGATTGGTAGATAGAACTAATAAGTTAGTGTTACCTATTGCTTACACAAGTTTCAAATTTGTAAATGATCATCTTTGTGAAGTTAAATCGCAAGGGAAATTCGGTCTTATCAATAAATATGGAGATGTTGTTATTCCTGCGCAATACGAGGGTGTAGCTCCTTTTAACGACTCTTTCTTTTTAATAGAAAAAGGAGGCAAGTCGGGACTTATAGATGATGCTGGGAAAATTGTTGTTGAAGCATTGTATGATGGCTTTGATAAAGTTGTAAATAAGGATCTTTATAATGTAAGATTGGGTAGTAAGATTGGCTTGATGACTCCAGAGGGACAAGTTATATTAGCCCCTGTTTATGATGCAATAGAGGATGATTCGTGCATCGGGATGAAATTAACAGAGAATGGGAAAATAGGTTTTTATACAAAGACCCGTCATCTTATTGCTCCTACATATTCAAAAGTGTTATTTTATCAACCCGAACTTGGCTTAGCAGTTGTAGAAGAAGGTGGTAAGTATGGTATTGTAACCGATCGTGGTACTGTTACGCCTTCAGCTTACGAAAATATAAGTCGTTTTTCTCCTAGAGGCATTGCTTTTGTTGAGAAGTCTGGAAAACTAATGGCTATCAATGTTGAAGGTCGTGAAATGGTTCTACAAGAAATTATGGGAGCAGGTAATCAACCTCCTCAATAAATAGAAATATATCAATTCTATATATAAAGAAAAGTCTGTCTGATTCAGATAGACTTTTTTGTTTTAGGTTCTAATATTTTAGATTTTGCTTATATCTGATTTGATCTTATCTAACAATGCCTCAGAAACAGGATATTCAAATTTTCGAGCAAACAATGCATCAGAACTTTTTATGTTTTCATAATCGCTAAAATCCAGATTTGCAGGAAAATTTCCATTGCGTTCTTCCCAAATTATAAATCTCATATTGTTATTTATAATTGTTTCTTTCATGGGTGAATTTAAGAGAATGGTCTGAAAGAATATCTCTTCGGAACAAAATGAGTAATTGAATCTTTTTAAGTATTTGGGATGGTCGTTCATATACTGAAATACATGTTCGACGGATTCTCTCTTAAGAGACCAATAGGTTGATCCTCCAAATAAAGGAGGGAAATCTTTACTAAAACTTCTTTTGAATCCTATTGCTTTTTGAAGTTTCGAGAAACCTTTAATTAGTCTTTCATTTAATCCGGTTCTTCCATCTAATAAGTCGTACATGTTATAGCGAGATAACCTATCCATGCCATTTTCCGGCCAAGGGGAATAGGGTAGAGTATGATACTCCATAAAATCGTTGCCTTTATTGTTGTCGAAGAATTTAGAGAATCCCTCAAGAGGCTTGATCGGGTAATCATGTCCCGTTATTAGATGAAAGTATTTATTGTCTTTATTATCTATTGCTTCTTTTGCCAGTTCTAATATTGCTTTTAAATGATTAATGCCTCCCCAGTTTATTTTGTATTGTTGAGATACGTATTGTACTCTTTTTTTTGAAGATAATTTATTGAGGTTTTCTTTCGAAATAGAGCTCTTTTTGTCTATATGAATGTATATATTGAAACTGTCATCAAAAAAATTAACTAAATCTTCCAGATGATCATAGTTTTTGTATGCTGTAATTAGAATAGCTTGCATAGGGTAGAGCTTTTACTTTTCGAGTTGAAAATCAATTCCATAATATAAAGACATATATGGCAGGGCGTAGGGTGTATCTCCTAAGCCGAATTTGGTTCGTGCCTGATACTCTTTAAAGACTACACTTGTGGCTTTATCATTTTTCTTTTCTGCAATAATAAGCATTCTTTCTTCCCAGATGTTATTTATAGCCTTTACATCTTTATATGCATCGTAAAAAGAAGCCATGAAGCTTATGACGCAAAATATAAGGAAGCAGTATTTGGCTTGTTTTACTAATGGTGTAAACCTATCGATCTTATTATATAAGATGCCAAATGCTATGATGTTAAAGGTTATTGTACCAAACCATGCACGTGCCGGAAATCCTGGCGATGCAACCATGATGTATATTGAAATAAATACTCCAATGAAATATATGCATATATATGACAAGGTAGCCTTTCTGTTATTGCAGTTAACTTTACTGTAAATAAGCATCAATAAAGTAATACCTAGATTTAAAAGTCCTAAATAATTGACAAAGCGTTGAGTATAGTTTAATACTCTGTATGTAACGAGAAATGGACTGATGGATGTGCCTTCTGCTCTGGCAAAGTTTCCGGGGGCAGCAATCATTATAATATATCCGATAATTGCTCCAATGAGGCCAGCATACATCCAAATAGGAATTTTGTTGTTGCTGTATTTGTAGTATAAGATAAAGCATGTTATCATAATGATCATTGCTGCAGCGGTATTCTCATTGGTCCACCCTGCGATAACTCCTCCTGTGAGCATTATTAGAGAAAAGGTAATATCCTTTAATAAAGCTGATTGTTTATTCTTATATAATCTATAAGGAAGTAGGAATAATAATATAATGAGGGTTCCCCATAAATAATTAGAGCTACCTGTAATCCATAGAACGGTTTCTGCAAATACAGGTTGTAAGAACCATGTTAGGGAAAATGAAATAATCAGAATATTTATGCTGTTTTTTAATTTTCCTATGATATGGTAGTGGATGGTTAATATAAAAGCAATAAACCCAAGTGAGTTTATTATATCTATAACAAGAGAATTGTCAGTCAAGAGTAGCATTTGCGTGATAAAGTGAACAACGCTTCTCCCTCCCCATTTATAGTAGTGTAAGTATTGAGACTGGAAGATGTCATTTATAGAGGTCAGGCGACTTTGAGTTTGATAAATGAAGGAATAGACAAAATCATCTCCAATCAGAGGAGTTTTGATGTTAAGGAAAAGAATAAATGGGAAGATGAGGCATAATACGAGCATAAATAAGAGATTGTAAACCGATCGTCTCTTTATGATGAAGTTCTCTAAAGAACTAAAGCTCGATTTTGCCTGAAATAACAGGTCTTTTGTTCGAAAAAATGTTTTTTCGAAAAGAAAGGGTATTTTATTTAACATTTTGATTCATCTTCTTTTTAAGACTTTTATTTATATACAAATATAAAAAATTATATATTCTTTTGATAAAAAAGTGCTTATATATCTATATTATATAGGTGTATAATTCTGTTTTATGCTGAAAAAAAGAGGTTTAATGTTTTTCTCTAAAAAAAAACTCTTATATTTGCACATTATTACGAATTAACATTAATCAATGTTTTGGATATGAACAAAAAGGATTTTATCATTTCATTCCTCTTTATTACGAGTCTTTTTTCACTTTCTGCTCAAGAAGAGTCAAGTCGTACTCTTATAGCTGAAGAGGTGGAATATGGACAACCTAATCAGACTTATAATACATATAAGACTACTTGGAAAAAAAATAGCTTTAAAGATAACTGGGTTTTTACTATTGGTGGTGGTGCTCAAACAATATTGGGTATAGACGATAGTAAAGGTCCGACTAAAGATCGTGTAACGTTTGCTCCTCAAATATCGATCGGGAAATATTTCTCTCCAATTTGGGGGTTGAGATTAAATCTGACTGGAGGTTCTCTACACGGATTTAATGATGGTAGCTATGGTACTTATGTTAAGTGGAACCATGGGACTAAAAATTATATGGGACAAAGTGTTGTTAACACTCCTGGTTACCCTCAAACATCGGCTGGTGCTCATATGTTGACTTGGGATCCCTCTTGGAATTATAGATGGGATTTAACAAATCCTGATGTCTATAAGGAAAATATCGGAATGGATGGAGACAATTATTATTGGAAGCCAGGAAGAAATGAAGGTAAACTTTATATGGATCATATTCGTTACTTTCAGGTGAATGTTGACTTTATGTTCGATTTGTTTAATTTAGTAGGTAATTATAATCCTAAGCGTTTCTTTGAAATAACACCTTTTGGGGGGATTGGATTCTACAATACTTTATCTAATATGGGTAGTGATAATATCATGTCCGCTGGAGTTCATGGAGGTATCATTACTAAATTTAGATTAAGTGATAATTTTGGTTTGAATGCTGAGTTTTCGGGTTCTGTAGTGCCAGATTCATTTGATGGACAGATAGGGGATAAATCTAATATGGATGGTATTGCTCAAGCTACTTTATCTCTTGCTTACAAATTTGGTAGAACAGACTGGGAAGTTGCTGAACCAATGGATTATGAATTGGTTAATCGTCTGAACGACGAAATAAATACACTGAGAGAACGTAATGCTAAGTTGGCTGCTAAAGAGTGTCCTACTTGTCCTCCACCGCCTCCAGTTGTTAAAAGCGAACCAACAACAAGCTCTGATATTAAATTCTTACCGGATCCAGTATTCTTTAGAATTGACAAAGCTGTTATTGATCCAACTGAATGGGCTAAGATTGACAAAGCTGCAAGATACTTAACTGATCACCCTGATGTTAATGTGGTAGTTACTGGTTATGCAGATAAGAAAACAGCTTATCCTGAATATAACATGAAATTATCAGAACGTCGTGCTAAGACTGTATCTCAAGCATTGATCGAGAAATATGGTATCAACCCATTAAGAGTTTCTATTAATTGGTCAGGAGATCAAATCCAACCATTTAAGATAAACGAATGGAACCGTGTTGTTATATTTGTTATTGAATAAATAGTAAACTATATAATATTAGAACGTCTCTTAGTGAAAACGAAGGGACGTTTTTTTATATTTGCTTATTGGTAGAGTTATTGTAGAGGAAAACTTATAATCAATATGATATGGAAAAAGTAAACTGGGGTATTATAGGCTGTGGTAATGTTTGTGAGAAGAAGAGTGGTCCTTCTTTTTATAAGATAGAGCATTCAGCTTTAGCTGCTGTAATGAGGAGAGATATAGATAAGGTGAAAGATTACGCCCAAAGGCATAACGTCTCGAAATATTATACTGATGCCGATCAGCTTATTTCTGATCCTGATGTTGATGCAGTATATGTTGCTACACCTCCCAATACACATGCTAGCTATGCTATTAAAGCCATGCAGGCTGGTAAACCTGTGTATGTAGAAAAGCCTATGGCAATGAATCTTTTGGAATGTGAGGAAATGATTAAGGTCTCTACTGCAACTAATCAGAAGCTATTTGTAGCCTTTTATCGTAGAGCATTGTCTTACTTTCTGAAGGTGCAGGAGTTGCTAGAGAATAAAGCTATAGGTGAGATTTTGACTGTTGATGTAAAACAATATCGGTCACCCAGACTATCTGATTTAACATTCTCTGATCAGACTTGGAGAGTTGATAAGAATATAGCAGGAGAGGGCTATTTTTATGATCTGGCTCCTCACACTTTAGATATACTAGACTTTTTGTTAGGTGAGATTAGTGATGCTAAAGGTTTCTCTGCAAACTTAGGTAAGCTCTATGATGCAAAAGATACTATATCAGCTATACTTCAATTCAAGTCGGGAGTTATAGGCAGTGGTCAATGGTGTTTTGTAACCTCTAATCGGACTGATATTGATTCTATAATTATTACAGGAACTAAAGGTGAGATCAGATTCAGCACATTTGCTTTCTCGCCTATTGAACTAATAACAGAAGTGCTTTCGGAGAGTTTTGATATTCCTTCACCCGAACATATTCAGCAACCCTTGATTCAAACAATTGTAGATGAGTTGAGAGGTATTGGAAAGTGTCCTTCTACTGGAATTAGTGGTGCGAGAACTTCCAGAGTAATGGGCTTGATTCTTAAATCTTAAATAATATCTATGACCTTAAACTTCATGAAAGTTTAAGGTCATAGATATTATTGATGTCTTAGTTGTTGAAAGTTAGAGCCTGACCTCTTACTTCATTAACTTGTCCGTTTTCAAAAGCTATTTGTCCGTTTAGGAATGTCTTTTCAATAGAGGTTGATACGGTTTCATTTTCAAGTGGAGACCATTTACATTTGTATAAAATATTATCTTGAGTAATTGTGTAATCTTTGTTTGGATTCACTAAAACAAGATCGGCAAAATACCCTTCACGAATATATCCTCGCTTATTTACTCTGAAAAGAGTGGCAGGTGCATGGCACATTTTGTCAACGACTTCCTCTTTCGATATTTTACCTTGTTTAGATAACTCAAGCATCATCTGTAAAGAATGTTGCACTAATGGACCTCCTGAAGCTGCTTGTAAGCATCCTCCGACTTTTTCTTCCAATAGGTGAGGGGCGTGATCTGTTGCTACCACATCTAGTTTACCTTTAAGTAACCCTTGAAGAAGAGCATCTCTGTCTTGTTTTGTCTTTACAGCAGGATTCCATTTGATACGATTTCCGTATTTCTCATAATCTTCGTCTGAAAACCAAAGGTGATGTACACAAACTTCGCCTGTAATTTTTTTCTCAGCAAGAGGTTTAATATCAAAGAGACTAATTTCTCTTTCTGTTGAAAGGTGAAGTATGTGAAGTCTTGCTCCATATTTGTCAGCAAGTTCTACTGCCTTGGCTGATGATTGGTAACAAGCTTCTGCGCTTCTTATCAGAGGATGGTATTTCACAGGAATATCATCACCTAATAATTTTTTATAGTAAGCAATGTTTTTTTGTATAATTTCTTCTTCTTCGCAGTGAGTTGTGATAATCATATCTATTTCGGCAAAGATTCCTTCCAATGCTTTGCGTTTATCTACAAGCATATTTCCGGTAGATGATCCCATGAATATTTTCACTCCGCACGTATTCTTCTTGTCAATTTTGCGAAGTTCAGCTAGATTATCATTAGTAGCTCCTAGATAAAAAGAATAGTTGGCATATGATTTTTGTGAAGCTACTTCAAACTTAGCGTCTAAGGTTTCTATTGAGGTTGTTTGTGGTTTAGTATTGGGCATCTCCATAAAAGAGGTTACTCCTCCCGCAATAGCCGCTTTACTTTCGGAAGCTAAATCTCCTTTGTGTGTTAGTCCGGGATCTCTAAAGTGAACCTGATCATCTATTACGCCCGGTGTTAACCATAAACCTTCGGCGTTAATAATTGTTGCTCTGTTTAGAATTTCAGAAGGAGTCTCGTTGTTTGTATAAACAGCTTTAATAATCTCTCCTTCTATCAGGACAGATCCTTTAGTCGATTTGCCTTCATTTATGATTGTAGCATTCTGAATAAGATACATACCTATTATTGTTTTCTGGTTATCCATTAAGGTCTCAGACCTCTTTTATTATCCAATCTAAATATAGCTATTATTGTAAGTTGTGACTTTAAAGTATTACATTAAATTTCAACTTTTTTTAATATTATCTTATAGATTGTATTGCAAAGATAACGGTTTTGATGATAAGAATTCCAAAATGAGGATGAAGACCTTTTGCAAATTAGAGATACAAGTTCTAAACAAAGGTGATAGGTCTTCTCGTTTACTTAATTATAGTATTGCTGTGTGTTTGTGATATCTAGTAATAGGCGAATCTCTGTTTTTTAGATAATTATCTAATAGATTGATTGTCTAGAATCTTAGATTTTTCATTTAAGATTCTTTTACTCAATAAAATATTGTATATCTTTGTCGAATTATAAACGAAAAAGTACTCCAGTGAAAATATCTAAGTAAAAGGGATGGTTATATACCATCATGAAACTCCGAACACTTCGGGACATTTTGGTTAATACAATTATCAATTTTGTCAGCTGCAATATCTGCAAATGCACTGGCATAAACTTAGAATTCATGTAATTAATAAATTATACAAGTCTTTAATAATTTGTTTTGGCTCATAACAGACTGTAGTTGTTATGCCTACTAAAGCAATAAAGAGGTTTGATGTATTTAAGCAACACATTCGTGATTGTTTATCCATATCTATTTTATACCTACATCTACTAAATGGGTTTTTAGACCCTAGTTTATAATATTATACATTAGTGCTTTATGAGTATTATGGTTAATAACCTTTCATATATACACCCCGATAAGGAGATTTTATTTCAAAATATCAATTTCAATATTTCATCAGGAGAAAAAATAGCCTTGATAGGTAACAATGGTTCAGGGAAATCGACATTGCTGCGAATCTTAGGTGAGCAGATCGAGCCTTCCGAAGGGGAAATTATTTATTCTGATAAACCCTATTATATTTCTCAACATTTTGGACAATATAATGATCTTACCATTTCTCAGGTTCTTGGAGTAGACGATAAGCTAAAGGCGTTGCATGCTATTCTTGATGGAGATACTTCAACGGATAATCTTGAATGTTTGGATGACGACTGGAGTGTTGAGGGCAGAATTGGTGCAGCTTTATTTTTCTGGGGTCTGCAAGACTTAGAGTTATCTCAACCAATGAGAAACTTAAGTGGAGGCGAAAAAACAAAAGTCTTTTTATCTGCAATCTCAATTCATTCACCCGCAATTATTCTTTTAGACGAACCATCTAATCATCTTGATTTAGAGAGTCGGAACTTGCTTTATCAGTTTATCAGAAAGAGTAAGGCAACCATTCTTGTTGTGAGTCACGATAGAACTTTACTGAATCTATTGGAAAGAACCATAGAGTTGAGACAAAATGCAGTTGATATTTATGGTGGTAACTATGATTTTTACGAAATTCAAAAAGAGGAAAAATTAAATGCCCTGCAAGCTCAGCTCGAAGAGAATGAAAAGACTTTGAGGTTAGCCCGACAAAAAGCAAGGGATATTACAGAGCAAAAGCAAAAGAATGAGGTAAGAGGTAAAAAGCAGAAACAAAAAGCGGGTATTCCGCGTATAGCGATGGGTATGCTCAAAGATAAGGCAGAGCAGAGTGGTGCTAAGTTGAGAAATATTCAAAATGAGAAATTGAATGAAATTTCGGATAGTAATAAAGAAATCAGACAACATATTCAAAAAGAGGAAGTCTTAAAAGTCGAGTTTAACACCTCGAATCTGCATTCCGGGAAAATCCTTATTGAGGCAAAGAATCTGAATTTCTCCTATGTAGGGAAGCCTCTATGGTCTGAGCCTTTAAACTTCCAAATCCGTAGTGATGATAGAATTAGAATTACCGGTAATAATGGCGCAGGGAAAACAACTCTCATGAAAATAATGACGGCAAAGTTAGAGTCTACAACTGGAAGTGTTTTTATTGCTGACTTTCAATCTTTGTATATAGACCAAGAATACTCTATCATAGATAATGAGTTGACAGTCTTTAATCAGGTTGAAAAGTTTAACGAACGGCATCTTCTTGAGCATGAATTAAAAATACTTTTGCATCGTTATCAATTTCCGAATGGTGTGTGGAATAGAAAATGTGTGCAACTAAGTGGAGGTGAAAAAATGAAACTTATACTTTGTTGCTTAGCCATAAGTAATAATGTGCCTGATGTGATTATATTGGATGAGCCAACTAATAATTTGGATATACACAGTCAAAAGACGTTGATAGCTTCCATTAAAGATTTTGGAGGTTCGGTTATAGTAATTTCGCACGATCAGACTTTTATAGAGGAGATTCATGTGAAACAAACAATAGAGCTCAATTGATAGAGTATTAAGATTATGCAGTTCACAGTCTGCATAATCTTAATAAGTATTATCTTTTTTTCTTGTATGAAACATTGTACCTTTGTCAGAATTTTGGCTGTAAAGCATTAGTTATCTCTGCTGGTATGGATATATCAGGCAGTTATACACAATAAAAGTAACAAATTGTAAAAATAGTATTGTAATGAAAAGTCTCAAAGGTGTTTTTTTTGCACTTATTTCATCGGGCACATTTGGTTTGATTCCCTTGTTTTCGATTCCTCTAATGACCGATTCTAATATGGGGTTACCTTCGATTCTGTTTTATCGCTTTCTATTTTCTACTATATTAATGGGCGCAATTTGTTTGTTTAAAAAAGAAAACTTCCGAATCTCTAAAAAAGATATTTTTACACTTAGCTGGTTAGGTTTACTTTATGCTGCAACAGCAATGTGTCTTATTTATTCCTATAAATATATTCCCAGTGGATTGGCTACTACTATACATTTTCTGTACCCTATTGCAGTAAGCTTTTTGATGGTTGTATTTTTTAAGGAACGTAAATCTATAGTTTTGTTTTTAGCTGCAATTTTGTCATTGATCGGGGTCGCATTACTTTGTTGGAATGGTGGAGGATCTATAAAATTGATAGGAGTGGGTATTGCATCCCTTACGGTGATAACCTATTCGGTCTATATTGTTGGTATCAATCAGTCATCTGTAAGTAAAATGAATGCTGAGATTCTTACATTCTATATATTGCTTTCGGGTGCAATTCTGTTTTTGATATTTGCAGGAGTATCGCCATCGGGTATTGAATCAATTCCAGACTTTACTGCTTTTGGGCGATTAGCATTGCTTGCTTTCTTGGCTACTGTGGTTTCGGACTTGACTTTGATTCTGGCGATCAAATATGCGGGTTCTACCATCACATCTATATTGGGTTCTATGGAACCTCTTGTTGCTGTGCTTATTGGAGTATTATACTTTTCAGAATATTTTAATATGAATAGTGCGTTCGGTATTTTCTTAATACTCGTTTCGGTTAGCTTAGTTATAATTTTTGGTAAGCAGAAAAAAGAGACTTTGTTAAGCGACAAGCATTGATTCTTTTTTGTATTGTTTTATAGCCTGACAGGGATGAAGTGCTCTTTTCTGAACATATAGTAGTTGTTATTAGATAAATATAATTATTTTTGACCTATGAAATGTTAAATTTAACAACACTAAATTGAAAATGGAAGAAGAATCAGTGAAGCCTGAGGCGGTTATAAAGAAGAAGAAAGACAACGAAGCCCCTTCGTTTGCCTTTGTTGGTGCAACATGGCTGGTATTATTTGTTGGGGTGATTGCCTACCTAATTGGATTATATAATGCTGATATGCAGCTAAACGAAAAAGGGTATTATTTTACAATTCTATTGTTTGGGCTATTTTCGGCAGTAACACTTCAAAAAAGTGTGAGAGATAAACTCGAAGGTATTCCTGTTACTAATATTTTCTTTGCAATAAGTTGGTTTGGTACTATTGTTTCTATCATATTATTGATAGTTGGTCTTTGGAATGCTGAATTGGCCTTGAGTGAAAAAGGATTTTATGGAATGTCTTATACCTTAAGTTTATTTGCTGCTGTGTCTGTTCAAAAGAATATTAGAGATACAATGGAGACTAACAAATGAAAAAAGTAATAATAGGTTTAGTTGTTACTGTGGTAGTGTTATTAGCTATCATCGGTGGCGGAGCAGTCTATATGTTTGGAGTTTCTTTAGATCGAAAAGTAACACCAACAGATGAAGAGGATGCCTATGCTTTTCTTTATGAACACGATCCGAGCTTAAAAATTTGGGTAGATAGTTTACGTGAAAATTCGGCATTGCGAGATACATTTATTGTAGCCGCAGATGGCAGTAAACTTCATGCCCTATATATAAGGTCTGCAATAGCATCTCCTAATACAGCACTTATCATTCATGGATATACCGATAACTCGATTCGAATGTTGATGATTGGTCATTTGTACAATAAAGAAATGGGATATAATATCCTGCTTCCTGACTTAAGAGCACATGGAAAGAGTGATGGCGAATATATTCAGATGGGTTGGAAAGATCGTTTGGATATTATGAAATGGATAGATGTAACCAAAGGTATATATGGAGATACTACACGTATGGTAATTCATGGTATATCTATGGGAGCAGCAACAACTATGATGACTTCCGGCGAAGATTTACCCGAAAACATTAAATGCTTTGTTGAAGATTGTGGATATACAAGTGTTTGGGATGAATTTACGCATAAACTCAAAGATGATTATGGGCTACCTGCATTTCCTATACTGAATGCAGCCTCTTCGTATTCTCAGATGAAAGTGGGTTGGAATTTCAAAGAAGCATCGGCTTTAGAGCAGTTGAAAAAAAGTAAACTACCAATGTTCTTTATTCATGGAGACAAAGATACCTATGTACCTACTTGGATGGTAAATGTGCTTTACGAAGCCAAGCAAGGAGATAAAGAATTGTGGGTTGTGCCTAATGTTGAGCATGCTAATGCTTATTGGGATTGTACAGATGAGTATGTTGCTAAAACAAATCAATTTGTAAGTAAGTATATCAATTGAGGTTACGACCTTATTTGACTAAACGATTAAAGGCAAGTTTTTCAACTTGCCTTTAATCGTTTTATAAATTGCGATAATATTTTTTAGGAAAAAATCAGTTTCGTATTAATAGCTACTAATGGGTATTGACTTTTTGTTTTAGTATATTTGTAGGATAATAATGGGTACGACCTAAAATTAGAGTAATGAAGAATAGAATAACAGAAATTTTTAATATAAAATATCCGATTATATCGGGAGGTATGGTTTGGTGTAGCGGATGGCGATTGGCTTCTGCAGTGAGTAATGCGGGAGGACTTGGTCTTATCGGTGCAGGATCTATGTATCCTGAGGTGTTGAGAGAGCATATTCAAAAATGCAAAGCCGCAACTAATAATACATTTGGGGTGAATGTACCTCTATTGTATCCTAATATCGAAGAAATAATCAATATTATAATTGAGGAAGGCGTAAAAGTTGTATTTACTTCTGCCGGAAATCCAAAAACATGGACTAAGAAATTACAAGATAATGGCATTAAGGTTGCTCACGTAGTATCTAGCTCCAAGTTTGCAGTTAAATGTCAGGAAGCAGGCGTAGATGTAGTTGTTGCCGAAGGTTTTGAAGCCGGAGGACATAACGGAAGAGAAGAAACTACAACTCTGACTTTGATTCCTCAGGTTCGTAAAAGCATAGATATACCTTTAATTGCTGCCGGAGGTATTGCAACAGGTAACGGTATGTTAGCTGTTTTGGCACTGGGAGCGGAAGGGGTACAAATAGGAACTCGTTTTGCACTAACTCAAGAAAGTTCTGCTGCTATCGAATTCAAAAATCTATGTGTTAGTTTAAACGAAGGAGATACTCTCTTATCTCTAAAAAAAGTAGGACCAACCCGAATGATAAAGAACGAATTCTACAAACAAGTACAAGAAGCTGAAGACAGAGGTGCTTCAGCCGAAGAAATAAAAGCTCTTCTGGGAAGAGGGCGTTCTAAAAAAGGAATATTTGAAGGAGACCTTGCAGAAGGCGAACTTGAAATAGGACAAATAGCTTCTCTAATTAAAGACCTGCCATTGGCAGAAGATGTTGTAAAATCAATTATTACAGAATTCAATGCAAGTGCAAAAGCTCTGTCTGGAATTTCTTTCTAAGTAAAAAAGTAGGTCAGAGACCTTTACAAATATGCAGTACGATCTTTTTGCACCTGTTCCAAAATATAAATTAATAAGTCTTTCTAGTGGCAGTAGTGGCAATTGTTACTACTTGGGCACTTCTCAATACGGTATCCTTATTGATGCCGGTATTGGTATGCGTACCATTAAAAAATATCTACGTGAGTACGGTGTGGCTATGGAAACCATCGTTGCAGTGTTAGTTACGCACGATCATGCTGATCATATCAAATCAATCGGAGGCTTTGGTGGAAAGCTTAATATTCCTGTTTATGCAACGGAGATAGTGCATGCAGGTATAGAAAGAAGCCGCTTTGTTGAAGAAAAATTTACGGGAGCCAGACGAGTTGTTGAAAAAGAAAAGACTTTTGAAATAAAAGAATTTCAGATAACGGCTTTCGAAGTTCCTCATGATACAATTGAGAATGTAGGTTATCAAATAAAAGTAGGAGATAAGACAATTGTTTTAGTTACCGATGTTGGTTGTATAACCGATACTATATCGAAGTATGCTCGCTCGGCTAACCATCTTATTATAGAAGCTAATTATGATGAAGAGATGCTTAGTTGTGGACGTTATCCAGCATACCTTAAGCAACGCATCACTTCGGGGATGGGACACTTAAGTAATCGGCTTACAGGAGAATTGCTTACCAGTATTTACCACGATAAGTTGGATGAAATATGGCTTTGCCATCTTAGTCAAGACAATAATCACCCCGATCTTGCTTATAAAACAGTAGAATGTGCATTGAATCTGCAAGGAATAAAAGTGGGAAAAGATGTAACACTTAAAACTCTTAGTCGAGGGAAACCCTCAGGACTGATAGAATTTTAAATATGATATTAAGAAAAAGAGAATCAAAACCGATTAGTCGGTTTTGATTCTCTTTTTTGTTTATTTATGCATGTTGTAGCCTATTTACTCTAGCATCAAATTTAGAATAGGTTGGTGTTCTTCGAAAAGAGAAGAGTACTCTGTTGCTAGTTCATTTGTATGGAACCCGAAGAGTAACCGTGCGAGCATATTTATATTTACTGCAATATCAAAATCGGATGAATTGCTTTGTTCTACTTTCCCTTGGCTTATTTGATAAATATCATCCTCTACCTTTATTTTAAAATTTTTATCGAGATTCTTTTGGGCATATAATCTCAGCATAACTGACGGGTCTATAATACAAGACATGCCTGCTAGATTATGTTTAGGAGGACATTCATCTTGCAAGTATTCTTTGATGATAGTCTCAAAATCATACTCGGATTTTAAAACGCAGAAATCGTTTTGTTGATATGTTTTGTCAAATTCCTGGTATGCATTAGAGCAGTTACTTTCGTGTTTCTTTAAGAACTTGCTAAACTCTATATCCTTTGTCCCTTTGTCGAATGTTGTGGCGAATCCATATCTCTCGTAATAGCCAAAAAGCCATTCTTCAGCAGGTACTAGAATAGAAAGTGGAATATTTCGCGCTCTCATAATCGAAAAAGACTCACGGATTAGTTTCCCCATATAACCCTTATTCCTATATTCGGATAAGGTACATAACCCAGCTAGATAATAAAAAGGAATTATCTCACCATAGAATCTTATGGAATAAGGAATCATTTGCAAAGAAGCCACAGCCTTATTATCTACCCAATATATGAGTGTATTCTCGTCTCTGTATTGTCGGGAGAAATACAAGTCCATATATTCGTCGGTATCTTCGAAGCAGATTTTCCACATCGAACGAACTTCAGAGGCTGTGTTTTTATTTGCAAATTGAATCATATTTTTAAGGCTGAGTTGAATAATAAATAGGGTTTCTAATTAATAGGAATCAATAATCCTTCTTCTAATAAAATATCGGGCTGATACGAAAGTTTCGCTTTTCGCAATGACTCCAATCCCATATCTTCTTCTCTATTGATGTATTTGAACTTAGATGCTTCGTGCTCTATAAATTGTTGATTGATTATGGTGTAAGCCCCATGAATTTCTCCAAAAGCTTTTTCAACATGCACCACAAAAGTATCCTCTGTTAATTTCTCTCCGATGGTAAATGCTATAATTTTACCATTTACACGGATAGCTCCACCAGTGAGTTGAAGATAATCAAAATGCTCTAACATCAATCGAGTTGCAATATAATCATATTGTAACGATCTGTTTTTGTCCTCTTTAATATTTTCCCACTCATCAAGCATAGCAGCACATTCGTTTAACTCTTTTTTGCTTGTAATGGGGAAGTATTGCCAATCGGGGTTATCTAATTTGAATCGGTTGATGTGATTACGTTTACTTTGTAGTTTTTTGCCCGAGAGAGAAATTAATTTCGAAGAAAGATAAATGTACTCATCGTTGTTACGTTCATGTACATGTTGGAATTGATTGGGCATTTTTTTGTTGATCATCTCCAACATTTCAACAGTTATCCCTTTCATCTGAAAAGGGATATTAGATGCTTTGGCATCAGCTTGCAACATCTGAATTGCTTCATTTATGGGCATTGGGCCAATAGGCATCATATAATAGATCTTACCATCGGTTTCCAAAAACTTAAGAAATAGTGTTTTGTGTTGAATGTCGTACAGAGTTTTGAATTTAGCATTCCATGCAAACATATTTGTAAAACTAAAATCGCATGCACGAAAAGTATTGCCATCCAGACAAGCATCTATCTGAGGCTTATCGGATAGTTCTATTTGTTTAAAATGAATCATAACTACTTAATTAAAGTAACGTTAAATGTTTATTGCCATACTTTTGTCAAAGTATTGTTGAGTAATATAGCCGATCAAAATAGTAAAAAGGTTTGTAACCTTAGCCTATGAAACAATTCTTATTCTTGTTCTGTTCAACATACAGCAAAAAGCACGCCGAAAATTTGAACAGTCAAATTTTTCTTTCAGTCTGACAATTTTTAAGTATATTTGATTCAATAATTTAAGGTTACCTTTCGAAGTTGTAACTGACAGATATTGTTATACTTCGAAGGATCATAAAAGGTCTGACACCTTGATTACTTATATATTTAGCTGTTATGAAAACTAATAATGACTGGAAAGACAGGTTGAATGTAGTTTATTCGACCAACCCCGATTATAAATATGATTCGGAAGACGAAGAAGAGGTAGTTGCTATACCCAAAGAAAAACAATTGCTGAGAATAGAGCTTGATAAGAGAAACCGCAAAGGTAAATCGGTAACTCTGATTACTAATTTTGTGGGCTCTGACGATGATTTGCAGGACTTAGCAAAATCACTTAAAACTCGTTGTGGAGTGGGAGGTTCTGCCCGTGACGGCGAAATCCTTCTTCAAGGCGATTTCAGAACCAAAGTTTTAGAGCTTTTACAAAAAGACGGATATGCTAAGGCACGAATCATCTGATAGTGCAAACCTTACTGTTTATAAAGCTTCTGCCGGATCGGGTAAAACACACCGATTGACAGAGGAGTATCTTCTATTGCTTTTTTCTTCCCCTTTTTCATACAAACATATCCTTGCTGTAACTTTTACCAATAAGGCTACCGAGGAAATGAAAAGCCGTATTATAGAGGAACTTGCAAAGTTGGCTTCTGATAAACCATCAGACTATGTAAAGAGTCTGAGAGAAAAATATAATAAACCCGAAGAGTGGGTGAGGGCACAAGCCCGAAAGATATTGATTAGTATACTTCACGATTATTCTTCTTTTTCTATCAGTACTATCGACCGTTTTTTTCAACAAACCATGCGTGCTTTTACGCGCGAAATTGGTTTAGGGGGAGGCTACAATGTCGAACTGGATACAGGTAAAGTTCTGGGTGAAGCAATCGACTCGATGCTTTACGACTTAGAAAAAAGCGAGAATGAGCAGTTACTTGACTGGTTGATACGTTTTTCGGAAGAGAAAATAGAGAGTGGAGAGACTTGGAATATCCGAAATGATATACAATCGTTATCCACCGAGATTTTTAAAGAAACTTACAAAGCTTTCAGTGATCAAATACAAGCTGATATTGCCGATAAAGCTTTGTTGGACGATTATAAAAAAACGCTGATAATCTATATTCAGCAATACGAAAAAAGATCGAGAGAAATTGCCGAAAAGGCTCTCAATATAATGGTTAGGTTCGATCTTCGTCCCGAAGATTTCAAAGGAGGAGCACGTTCGACCTTCTTTAGTTTCTTGAAGTGGGCAACAGGCGAAATAAAAGAACCTACCGATACATTCCGTAAACTACCCGATGATGTATCGGGTTGGTACACCAAAACTACTCCTGCCGATGCAAAATCTAAAATAGAAGATGCATTTAGTAATGGATTGAACGATTGTGTGACAGATATTATTGCACACTACGACAATTCGGCAACCTATCAGACTGCTTACGAGATCAACCGTTACTTTTTTACACTCGGTATATTGGGTGATGTCGATAAAAAAGTAAGACAATATGCCGCCGAAAATAATGTGATGCTAATTTCGGATACTACCGAATTGCTAAACAAAATTATTGAGGGAACTGATACCCCGTTTGTGTATGAAAAGGTCGGCACTCGTGTAGATCATTATATGATAGATGAGTTTCAGGATACATCTAATATGCAGTGGAAAAACTTTCTGCCCTTGGTCAGAGATAGTCTTTCTGCCGGAAACAAGAATCTTATCGTAGGCGATGTAAAGCAAAGTATCTACCGTTGGCGAAATTCGGATTGGAAGCTTTTGGATGAACAACTCGATATAGATTTTAAAACCAATGGTATTATTCATAAATCGCTTGATACCAATTGGCGAAGTGGCGAGAATGTAATAAACTTCAATAATGCTATTTTCGAAATAGGTTCTAAATTATTGCAAAGCTTATACAATGAAGGACTGAATGATATAACTTATGATGAAGCTTTAGCTCCATTATATACTCGAATTGAGGGGGCTTATAAAGATTCTTATCAATACCTTCCCGAAAAGAAGAAAGGTAGCCTTTCGGGGCATGTGAAAGTTCATTTTATAGATACCGAAGAAAATAGCAATTGGCAAGCTTATGTATTGGATCAGTTGCCTCATACTATCGAAGAACTTCAAGATAAAGGATATTCGCTAAAAGACATTGCAATACTCGTACGCACCAAGAAAGAAGGAGCAGAAGTGGCAAACCGACTTTTAGAATATAAAAATTTACAGAAAGATTCGAAATACAGATATGATATTATTTCGGATGAAGCTTTGTTTATAAAGAATTCAAAAAGTATAAAGCTTGTTGTTTCGTTATTGAAATATTTGCGGAACCCTTCTGACTTTACATTGAGGACATTGGCTATCTATGAATACTTCAAGTTCAAAGATCAGCTAACAGCAGAAGAAACAATCTGTACACACCTTTCTAACTCCGATGATTTTCCCGAAGAGGTTTCTATTGAACTGAATCGTATAAAAGAACTTCCTCTCTATGAAATGACCGAAGAAATATTCGATCTTTTCAAAGAGGCTATGGAAAGCAACGAGAATATCTATATTCAAGCATTTATGGATATGGTTCTCGATTTTTCGGTGAAACACTCTTCTGATCTCGATTCCTTTCTGCAATGGTGGGACGAAAGCGGACAAACCAAAACTATATTTACCCCTGATGGGCAGGATGCTATACGTATTATGACTATCCATAAGTCGAAAGGTCTGGGTTTCGAAGTCGTACTTCTACCTTTCGGTCATTGGGATATAGATCATAAGATGCCTATTATACTCTGGTGTCAACCTCGATTCGAGCCCTTTAACCGCTTGCAGCTAGTTCCCGTGAAATACTCTCAGAAGCTTAAGAACACCATCTTTGCCTATGAGTATTTTGATGAGAAACTACATGCTTTTATCGACAATTTCAATGTGTTGTATGTGGCTCTTACTCGTGCTAAGAATGATTTAATTATATTTTCACCTAAGCCTAAAGACAAGCAAAAGGGAATTAACTCTATATCGTCACTTCTTTGGGCTTGTGTTCATGCCGAAGCAAAACCTCAGGAGGGGAAAACTTTTGTATCATTAGAAGAGTCTATGAATCAAGAATCCGATTGTTTCGAATTAGGTGAAAGCAAAGGAGATGCACTTTCGAAAAGAGGTGCTGATACACTTTCGGAAAACGAAGTCAGTATCGGTGTATTAGCAAGTATTTCTTTTGATGACAGGCTTAAACTAAGATTAAACAATAAGTACTTCTTTTCCGAAAACGGACAACGTGAGTATGGAACCCTTATGCACGAAATAGTAAGTAAGGTAACGTCCTTAGATGATCTGGATAAAGTAGTAGAAACCTATCAGCTATCGGGCGAAATAACAGAAGAGGAAAGAGACAAGATTTCTTTACTTTTGAATGATTATTTAGCTAATCCTCAGATTGCACCTTGGTATTCGGTAGAATATAAAGTATTGAATGAAGTGGAAATACTACAACCCAACGGTACATTTATTCGTCCCGATAGGGTAATGATGAAATCGGGTGAGGTGGTAGTAATCGATTATAAATTTGGGGAAAAAGAAGAAAAAAAATACCTCAAACAAGTTAAGAATTACATGACTCAGATTAAAAAGATGGGTTATAATAATGTAAAAGGGTTTGTTTGTTATATAACATTGGGTAATGTGATTGAAGTAGAATAAGTCTTTTGATCTGATCTAACTATGCACTACTACTTTATCAGTTTATTTATTCTTTTGTTTAGCATTGTGCCAAGAGTGCAGTGTCAAAGCATGTTTCATAAGAATGACTATAACTCGCTTTATATTTTAGATTCAAACAGAAATAATGGCTTCGAGGTTATAGTTTCCATAGTTGCTATGTTTACTGCTGGGGCGGTTGATCGCAATGGCTTTCGTTTAGGAGGTTCATTAACTGTTTCGAAAAATATAGGGGATTGGACTCTCACTACCGGATTAGATGCTTATAAAGCTAAAGAGAGATTCGGATTAGGTACTACTTTTGCAGGAGTAGAATATGATGATGGTAAATACGGAGCATCCTATTTTGTCAATAAATATTATCAGGGAGGAAAACAAGTCTCTGGAATTTTAGGATTAAGATTGGATGACTTTAGTCTTAAGTTTGAAGATGATATTTTGGCATTACCATTTACCGGCTTTACTATTTATGACAGATACCGAACAGCCGCTTTAGAACTTCAATACAAGCACTTCATTGTAGGAACAAATGTATATACGACCGAAATAAACGGAATAACGGATGCCTCTCCCTATAATAGAAAAGGTACATATATGGGTGGAAAACAAATATCAAGTCCTATGTATATCGGTTATACAAATAAAGACCTGATACTTCGTTATGGCGTAAATAATCAAACGGGTGGATATCTCAGACAAAACTTATGGCATCGTAAATTCTTCGATACCGGCGATTTCAAATCGGGAGATTATCGCAATCAGTTCCTTCAAGTTGGTACTTATCAACCTTATACTCTGTATTGAGGTTTGCCTTTTATTGTATGATATGAGAAAATTTTGTTTTACGATACTTGTATTAGTCTTTATCTTGTCTGGCTGTGTAACCATTAAGCCAAAAGATTTTACTTACCCGTATATCGCAGAATATACAGGTTTAGATACATTAATTAGTATAGATGGGTATTATGTTGCTCAGAGAGAATGCGATTCTACATTCTTCTCTGTTTTTATGTTTTATCCCGACGGACTATTTACCATTGCAACAACAAGTGATGTTTCTGGTCTGAAAGATTGCTTCGAGAATGGAGGTCAATCTAATCTTTGCCAATATCCCTCTTGGGGAACATATAGGATAGAAGGTAATATAATAAAGACGCAAACCATCCGGCAAGAGGGGATGGGTATAAGTACTATCTTTCGTGATTATGAAATAAACAACACTCAAGTCTTAATTAACATAAGTGATTATGTAGTCCCTCAAAACACAAATCTGGGGTATATGAAGAATTATCCCTCCTTTTCTGAAAACCGTTGTTCCGAAGCGGCAAGTTTCTATCCCTTAGCTAAAAAGCGGAGTGAGAAGGACTGTCCTTTCATAAATAAAAAATGGTTTAATCAAAATAAATAAAGAGATTATTTTGACTTAAAATAGAATTTTTGTTTGTGAAATGTTGTTTAATTTGTCAATTTGTATAAAATAAAGGCTTAAATGTTTTCAGGATAACACAAATAGGTTAACTTTGCCAATTGTTTAATAAAAAAGCAAACACTAAGCTGTCTTTATATGAGTTACTTAATAAAACCAAGTCAATACCATGCCTTGCTCGATCTGCAACAAACAGAGTTAGGTATAAAACAAATAAAAGATTTTTTTCAACAAAATCTAGCCTCCGAACTTAGACTAAGAAGAGTTACCGCTCCTTTATTTGTACTAAAGGGAATGGGTATCAATGACGATCTTAATGGAGTAGAGCGTGCAGTGACTTTTCCTATCAAAGATATGGGAGACCAATATGCCGAAATTGTACATTCTTTGGCAAAGTGGAAACGACTGACGCTAGCCGACTATGGTATTAATGACGGATATGGAATATATACCGATATGAATGCTATTCGTGCAGACGAAGAATTAGGTAATTTACATTCTCTATATGTAGATCAGTGGGATTGGGAAATGGCAATATGTCCACATAACCGTAATATTGAATTTTTGAAAGGAATTGTAAGACGCATTTATGCGGCTTTGGTTCGTACCGAATTTTTGGTTTATGAAATGTTTCCTCAGATTAAGCCGATTCTTTCGAATGAGATTAAATTTATTCATTCCGAAGAATTACTGCAACTCTATCCTAATCTGACGGCTAAAGAAAGAGAAGACGAAATAGCAAAAGAATACGGAGCTGTATTTATTATGGGTATCGGCGGTGTGTTGAGCAGCGGCGAGCAGCATGATGGACGTGCACCTGATTACGATGATTGGACTACTCTGGATGAAAGTGGATACAGAGGACTAAATGGTGATCTTATTGTTTGGAATCCTGTATTGGGACGTGCGATGGAATTATCCTCTATGGGTATTCGTGTCAATAAAGAAGTTTTATTGGAACAACTAAAAATCAAAGGACAAGAGTCTAAGAAAGACTTATATTTTCACAAACGATTGATTGAAGGATCATTGCCTTTGTCAATAGGTGGAGGTATCGGGCAATCACGCCTTTGTATGTTTTTCCTTCGCAAAGGGCATATCGGTGAGATACAAGCTGGTATATGGCCGGAAGATATGCGTAAGGAAGCGCAAAAACTAGGAATGCCTCTGATCTGAAAAGAAAATATTTACGAATAATATAAAGAATAACCGCCACTAGTAAAAACGAGTGACGGTTATTTTATTTTCAGGTAATTGCTTATTTCTTTTTGATTAGGGATATTATCCAGAGGAGTAGCAGAGCTCCTATTGTAGACATTATAAGATTCCCTATAATGCCATTCGCACTAAGTCCGAGAATAATAAAAAGCCATCCTCCTAATACACTACCAACAACACCCACGATGAGGTTGACGATTAAACCGAATCCTTTTCCTTTGAATATTTTCCCTGCTAAAAAACCGGCAAGAATACCAATTATAATTGACCAGATAAATCCCATACTATAAACTTATTAAGTGAATAAAAATATGAATGATATATTTTAAGATTAAAACTACTTGTGACTAGCCATTTTAGTACAAGCAATAAAAAGCTTTTGATACCTTAAATACTTCGTACTGTATATAAACAAATACTAAAGTGATATTGTTTGCAGGATAAATGCTATCTATTTTTTGTACCTTTGTGCCTCCAAAAATAAACACATGTCTGAAGAAAAAAATATACTCATAAAAGGAGCAAGAGTCAATAACCTAAAAAATATTGATGTCGAAATTCCTCGTAATAAGTTCGTTGTTATCACCGGACTTTCGGGATCTGGTAAATCCTCCTTAGCTTTCGATACACTTTATGCCGAAGGACAAAGGCGTTATGTAGAAAGTTTATCATCTTATGCCCGTCAGTTTTTGGGACGGATGAACAAGCCCGAATGCGACTATATAAAAGGTATTCCACCTGCTATAGCTATCGAGCAAAAAGTGAGTTCACGCAATCCCCGATCAACTGTTGGAACATCTACCGAAATATACGAATACCTGCGTTTGTTATTTGCACGTATAGGTAAAACCATATCACCTATTTCGAATGAAGTCGTTAAAAAACATCAGGTAAAAGATATTACTGATAAGATGCTGACTTATCCTGAAGGTACACGATTGGTTGTTCTTTCTAAAATTATCTTACGTGAGAATCGTAAGATGGAGGAACAATTAGATATACTTCAAAAAGAAGGGTTCTCGCGTGTTGAATCGAAAGGCGAATTTATTCGTATAGATGATTTGTTGGAATCGAAAGAAGCTCTTGATCCCTCTCAGGTTTTATTGGTTATAGATCGTTTGTCTACATCGGCTGATAAAGCTACCTTAAATAGATTCTCAGAATCGGTAGAAACTGCATTCTTTGAGGGAGAAGGTGAGTGTACAATAAGATATTATGTAGAATCGGGTATCGAAAGTTTTGATTATTCTAAACGCTTCGAAGCAGATGGAGTTCAGTTTGAAGAGCCAACCGATATGATGTTCAGTTTCAATAGCCCAGTCGGAGCATGTCCACAATGTGAAGGATTTGGTCAGGTTTTGGGAATTGATGAAGATCTCGTTATTCCTAATAAAGGACTATCGATATACGACGATGCTGTTTTTTGTTGGAAAGGAGAGAAAATGAGTGAGTGGAAGAATGAATTTATACATTCAACTGCTAACCGTGATTTTCCAATCCATCGTCCTTACTTTAAATTGACCGAAAAAGAAAAAGATCTGCTTTGGCACGGTGCACCCGGTGTAATGGGTATTGATGCCTTTTTTAAAATGCTCGAAGAGAACCAATATAAGATACAATATCGTGTTATGTTGGCTCGCTATCGTGGAAAAACTACCTGTCCCACTTGTAAAGGTTCACGTTTGAAACCTCAGGCAATATATGTAAAGATAGGAGGAAAGTCGATTGCTGATTTAGTATTGATGCCCGTTGCTGATTTGAAAGATTTTTTCAGTCAACTTGAATTGGATGAAACTGATGCTGCCGTAGGGAAACGATTACTTACCGAAATTCGCAGCCGAATACAGTTTTTACTAAATGTGGGTTTGGGTTATCTTACTCTCAATCGTCTATCAAATTCTTTATCGGGGGGAGAAAGTCAGCGTATTAATCTGGCAACCTCTTTGGGTAGTAGTTTAGTAGGATCATTATATATCTTGGATGAGCCCAGTATCGGTTTACACTCCAGAGATACAGATTTACTGATAAAGGTATTGCGCGATTTACAAGGCTTAGGTAATACAGTGGTAGTAGTTGAGCATGATGAAGAAATAATTCGTGCAGCTGATTATATTATTGATATAGGTCCTCAAGCTGGACGATTGGGTGGTGAGCTTGTCTATCAAGGTTCATTAGCTAATCTTGATAAGAATAGTAACAGCCACACCGTACGTTATTTGAATGGGGAAGAAACCATTGCCGTACCTACGAAACCTCGTAAGTGGAATAATTATATAGAGATAAAAGGTGCAAGGCAAAATAACCTTCAAAATATAGATGTGAAGTTTCCTTTGAATGTGATGACTGTGGTTACAGGAGTCAGCGGATCGGGAAAATCATCATTAGTTTGTGATGTATTTTACAATGCACTTCAAAAACATTATAAAGGAACAAGCGATCGTATCGTTCAGTTTAATGAACTGGTGGGCGATCTTAAGATGATTAAGAGCGTCGAAATGGTAGATCAGAATCCTATTGGAAGATCATCACGTTCCAATCCTGTTACATACATAAAAGCGTACGATGAGATAAGAAAGCTTTTTGCTGATCAGCAACTTGCAAAGCAAATGAGCTTTACACCTGCTTTCTTCTCTTTTAACGTAGAGGGAGGTCGATGCGAAGAATGTAAGGGAGATGGTAAAACCACCATCGAAATGCAATTTATGGCTGATATTACACTCGAATGTGAAGCATGTAAAGGAAAGCGTTTCAAACCCGAAGTACTCGAGGTTGAATATCGTGGGGCAAGCATCCATGATGTGTTAGAGATGACCGTAGATCAGGCTATCGAATTCTTTGAAGAAGGTAAAGGCAGCACTGAGAAAAAGATCGTGAAGAGACTTAAAACGCTTCAGGAAGTAGGGTTGGGATATATAAAGATGGGGCAGGCTTCATCTACTCTTTCGGGTGGGGAAAACCAACGGGTAAAACTGGCATCGTATCTTGGAGAGGAAAAATCTGAGCCTACTTTATTTATCTTTGATGAGCCTACTACCGGACTCCATTTTCATGATGTGAAAACTTTACTGAAAGCTTTTGATTCATTGATTGGCAGAGGGCATACAGTCATAATTATAGAGCACAATATGGATGTGATCAAATGTGCCGACCATATTATTGATATAGGTCCCGAAGGCGGAAAAGAAGGCGGGAAAGTGGTTTGCGAAGGTACTCCTAAGCAGATAGCTAAGTGTGCTAAGTCTCACACAGGGCATTTTTTGAAAGATAAACTTGACGTCTGAATAATTTTCAGACTAGCAATATATCAGAAGAAGCAGGTTCAATATTAAGAATCTGCTTTTTTTATAATCTACCTTTCGATTTATGATATGCTATAAGTCCATTCATCGGATTCTCGAGAATAAGATCAATCTTGACGTTCAGTTCTTTTGCAATTTGTTTTAGTAGAGAGGCATACATATTAGCCAGAGAGCCAACAAAACGTACCGGATAGTTTTTGTAATCGTATTGTTGAATATTTCTCACAAAAAACGATTTCAGATTCTGATATACTAAGTCCTTAGCGTAAGGATGATCAAGATTTTCGTAAAGAAAAATTGAAAGTAAAGAAAGTAATTTGTTAGGAGAAGGCTTGGTATAGATATAGTCTAATATCTGATCAGGGTCAATTCCATATTTATCGAAAAAAGGAACATACAGTTCTTCAGGAGCCAATCCTTTTAAGCAATCTGCTAAAAAAGCTTTCCCTAATGAAGCTCCACTACCTTCGTCTCCTAAAATATATCCCAGAGGTTTCACATTCTTTATGATAGAATCTCCATCATAGAAGCAAGAATTAGAGCCTGTTCCTAAGATACATGCTATTCCCTTTTCATTGCCAAAAAGAGATCGCGCCGAGCCAATAAGGTCACTTTCTACTATGGCTGGTGTTCTGAATTGTGCTTCTAAGGACGCTTTTACAGTATCTTTTTTTGCTGTTGAAGAGCAGCCTGCACCATAAAAATAAATAGTGTTCGCTTTTAGTTTGAAAAATACGGGAGGGAGTTGTAATCGCACAATATGGCTAATCTCCCTTCTCGATTGAAAGTAGGGATTTATACCATCTGTTAAATAACGTTCGATAATTCCATCATCATTTACTAGGCACCATTCTGTTTTTGTAGATCCGCTTTCTGCTAATAGTATCACGTTTTGAGGTCTTTAAATAAAAGTTAGAGTTTGATATCCTACTGCAAAGTTATAACTAACACTTATAGTTATACTTAATGTACGGTGAAAATATCCGAAACCTAAGGGTACAAAGATACACATATTTAGACTCCGTGATAAAAATATAAAGAATTTCTAATAAATTCATCTTTAGTGTATGAAAATATCAGGCACTTTTCTTTTAGTCAAAGAACGTATTAAGTATTAAAATGCTTTTAGACTCAAATCAATATTGGGAGCAGAATAGATAATCGATCCGGATGATATAAAATTAACACCTGTTTTAGCAATGGCTTGTACCGATTCTTTGGTTATTCCTCCCGATGCTTCGGTTTTAGCTTTATTGCCGATTAGTTTTACAGCTTCGCTCATCTGATCGAGGCTCATGTTATCTAGCATGATAATGTCTACGGCATTGCTTGCAAGCGCTTCTTTTACTTCCTCTAAGTTTCGAGTTTCGACCTCTATTTTTAGCGATTTGTTATTTTCTTGTAAGTATTTTACCGTTGAAGCAACTGCCTTGGTTATGCCTCCTGCATAGTCGTTGTGATTATCTTTGAGCATAATCATATCATACAATCCGTAACGGTGATTGGTTGCCCCACCTATATAAACTGCCCATTTTTCACACATGCGAAAATTTGGAGTGGTTTTTCTGGTATCCAATATTTTAGTATCGGTATCTGCTACAAGTAAAGCCATCTCGCGTGCACTACTGGCAATGCCACTCATGCGTTGCATGCAATTCAGTACGAAGCGTTCCATACTCAAGATAGAACGCGCAGATCCCTCAACGGTTAGAGCAACATCTCCTTTTACAACTTGGTCTCCATCATTTTTGAATACCTCTATTTTGAGATTCTTATCGTAGTGATGGAAGATTTCTTTAGCTAATTCAACACCTGCAAGTACACAATCATCTTTCACCAAAAGTCTAGCTCTTTGTTGCAAATGTTTGGGTACACTGGCTAGTGTAGAGTGATCTCCATCACCGAGGTCTTCTTTGATAGCTTCGGTAATAAAATGCTGTAATCTTTCGTTGGTTACGTATATTGGTCTGTTCATTTTTTGTCTAGGCTTTTGTTGTAAAATGCACCTCTGTTCTCTTTCTGCTCTATGCTTTGTGTGATGATCAGATAGGCTACACTTACTAAGTTTCTTAATTCTGATAGTTGAGGTGACAGAAAAGAGAAATTGTATATCTCTTTTACTGCTCTGTATATCTCTTCTTCTTTTTGCTTTGCCAATTCAAGTCGACTATTTGAGCGTACGATTCCTACAAGGTCGCTCATCAATACTTGCAATTGTTTACGTAGGTAGTTTAAAAGAACCATTTCTTCGTTTACTTTCAATCCCTTTTCATCCCATTCGGGAACTTTATTGAGGTTGATGTAATTGAATTTATCTTCATTTAAGCGTTCCACTGTTTTTATGGCTGCACGGTGTCCAAATACCAATGCTTCCAATAAAGAATTTGAGGCTAAACGGTTAGCACCATGTAGTCCTGTGTTGGAACACTCGCCAACAGCAAACATATTCTTAATTGTGCTTTGTCCGAATGTATCTACATCGATGCCTCCACACAAGTAATGACTGGCTGGTACTACGGGTATTAAGTCCTTAAACATATCATACCCTTCATCCATACATTGTTGATATATATTGGGGAAGTGTTTCAAAAATTCTTCTCTGTTAAGAGATCTGCAATCGAGACATACAAAGTCGTCTCCTCGTAATTTCATTTCGCTGTCTATGGCTCTTGCCACAATGTCACGCGATGCAAGTTCTTCTCTTTCGTCGTATTTATGCATAAAAGGTTCTCCCGAGGCAGTACGCAATTTTGCTCCGAAACCTCTTACTGCTTCCGAAATTAAAGACAATTGTCCGGGGCGATTACTGTAAAATGCTGTAGGATGAAATTGGATAAACTGCATATTGCTTATCTTAGCCTTTGCCCGATGGGCTAGACCTATGCCGTCTCCTGTTGCAATGGTAGGATTGGTGGTGTTTTTATATACATGCCCACATCCTCCTGTCGCCATTAATGTTATTTTTGCCGACATTTTTTTGACCTGCTGTGTTTTTAGGTCAAGAACATAGGCTCCATAACAATTGAGGCTGTATTTATCGAATGGTTCATTAGGAATATGATGCTCGGTAATGAGGTCAATTACATAATGATGATTCAGTAGTTGGGTATTCTCTAGTTTATTGATAGCATCTAATAATGCTCTTTCAATCTCGGCTCCGGTTATATCTTTATGATGTATAACTCTGTTTTCGGTATGGCCACCCTCTCTGCCTAAATCGTAAGTGTTGCTGCTATTTTTGTCGAAGTTAACGCCCCAATCAATAATTTCTTTGATTCGTTGAGGCCCTTCCTTTATTACAATTTCTACAACTTCCCGATTACATAATCCACCACCTGCTCTTAGGGTGTCTTCGATGTGTTTTTCGAAGCTATCTGTTTCGAAGTTAGTTACTACTGCAACTCCGCCCTGTGCATATTTGGTGTTGGACTCTTCGTCGTCCGATTTAGTTATTATTGTAATTGTGGCGTCAGGTCTTTCTTGTGCTACTTTCAGAGCATAAGACAATCCTGATATACCCGATCCGATAACTAAGATATCTGTGTAAATCATCTTTTTAAATGTTATAACTACCTTCGGTTATTATAATTGTAAAGCAATAAAAGAGGTCTATGACCTCCTTACTTAATGGCTTTTGACATTTCAAGCATTCTATTGATTGGTTGAAGGGCTTTTATGCGTAAATCTTCATCCAATGTTATTTCGGGTAACTCATACTTCATGCACAAGTATAGTTTTTGCATGGTATTGAGTTTCATAAATGCACATTCTCCACAATTACAACTCTTGTCATTTACTAATGCAGGAATCAGCTTTTTATTAGGCGCTTTCTTCTGCATTTCGTGTAGAATACCTTCTTCGGTGGCAACAATATATTCGGTACCGCTATCTTCTACTACATAATTGAGCAGGTTGGAGGTAGAGCCGACATAGCTGGCTACTTTCAGAAGAGGTGCTTTTGCTTCGGGGTGAGCTATCAATTTAGCTTTAGGATTGTCAAGCATTTGCTGAGCAATTCTTTCTAACGAAAAAGCTTCGTGTACATAACAGGCTCCATTCCACAGAATCATTTTCCGACCTGTTACTTGGTTAAGGTAAGCTCCAAGGTTTTTATCGGGTGCAAATATTATTTCCTGATCTAGGGGCAGTGCATTTATAATATGCTCGGCATTAGATGAGGTTACTATAATGTCACTCTCTGCTTTTACTGTCGAATCGCAATTGATGTAGCTTATTACTATTGCATTGGGATATTGCTTTCTCATTTCTCTAAGACCTTCACCCGAGCAAGAGTCGGCTAAAGAGCATCCGGCCAAAGTATCGGGTAGAACTACTTTTTTCGTAGGGTTTACGATTTTTGCAGTCTCAGCCATAAAATGAACACCACAAAATACAATCATATCAGCATCTGTTTTCTCGGCAGCTCTTGCTAATTGTAAACTGTCGCCCAAATAGTCGGCTATATCTTGAATATCGCCTGTTTGGTAATAATGGGCTAGTATAATTGCATTTTTTTCTTTACGCAGTTTATTTATTTCTGCTATCAAATCTATTCCTTTCGGAATTTCCATATCCAAGTATCCCTTTTGAGATAATGTTTTTATGGCGTTTTCTAGTTGTTGAGGCATAATAAGTACAGTAAAATGTTTATTTCAACGTCATTCGATTGATCAAATACCAAGTAATAGTAAGTATTTGCTAGTCTATCTCAGGCTGTAACCTTTTAGGTTTGTTTTATCTACCAAATCAATAAAAAGGTCTGAGGTCTTAAACTTTTCAAGGCATAAAGATAAGCCTTTCTATAATTCTATTTCATACAAGAAGAGGAATAAGTTGGATCGAATGACCTGAAAATGTTCTAAAATGTAAGATTTATCAGTTAAAAGTATTTAGATCGACACATTGTTATCCTGTTTTGGGTTTTCTTGTAAATTCTGTCATAAAAAAGTAATGATTTTGTTACCTAACCTTATCTCTTTTGATGCTGCTCTGTAACAATAAAGCGAGTGATTTGTGTAGAGAAAATTAGAATTTATATGCACAATCAAGATTATCTTATTTCAGAAGAAAAGAATTACGTATTAAAATTGACCTTAACAGTGTTCGCTCTACTTGTTGCAAATGTATTGTTTTCGCAAACCTCCATTAGGGGAATTGTGACAGATGCCAAAACTGGTGAAACCTTACCCGGAGTGGCCGTTTCGATAAAAAATACAACACAAGGAGTGATGAGCGATGCAGATGGTAATTATGAACTAAATGTAGGAGCCGGCAAGCATACTGTTGTAGCGTCGTATCTCTCATATAGTGCCTTGGAAGTAACAGATGTAGAAGTAAAGAGAGGAGAGGTAACAAACCTTAATATTCCTATGCAGGAATCTCTTAATGCCTTGAACGAAGTTGTTGTGGTAGCCATGGCAAGAATTAATTCGGAGGTGTCGTTACTTAACTCTATGAAAAATGCGAATGGAATTGTTAGTGGAGTGTCATCACAGCAAATATCTAGAAATCAGGATAGGGATGCTTCAGAAGTTATACGAAGAATTCCCGGAATCTCAATTATGGATAACAAATTTATTGTAGCCCGAGGATTATCTCAGCGATACAATAATGTATGGATCAACAATAGTGCTACACCGAGTTCGGAAGCTGATAGTCGGTCTTTTTCTTTCGATTTGATTCCTAGTTCTCAGATTGAAAATATTATGATAGTTAAATCGCCACAGCCCGAATTACCAGCCGATTTCTCAGGAGGTTTTGTTAAGGTAGCAACTAAAGGAATTCCGAGTGAAAATTCGATGGAGATTAGTTACGGAACTGGATTTAACGCTCAAACGCAATTTGAAGATTTTAAATACAATCCCGGAAGTTCGACGGATTTCCTTGGATTCGATAACGGACACCGAAGTTTAAGAAATATTGTTCCATTCAGGCTTGATGCTGATAATACCGAAATGATAGATGCTGTAACTAAGAATGGATTCAATAATAATTGGGCAATAAAGACAAAGAGTCCTTTGCCTGATCAGAGATTCTCCTTTGCCATGAGCAGACGTATTAATACGGAGGGCGGACAACAATGGGGATTGACGAGTGCCGTGAATTACAGTTACACCAGTCGTACACTGATGAATATGAGAAATGCTCAGTATGAGGTGTATAATGATATATCAGATAAAACAGAATTAGATAACGATTATAGTGATAATCAGTATAACACAAATGCCCGATTGGGAGCAATGGTTAACTTGTCTTTTATTTCGAATAAGGATAATCACTATGAATTTCAGAATATCTTCAATCAGTTAGGTCAAGATCGTTATACATTTCGTGAAGGAACGGATTATACAAGCGGTCGTTCGAAAAGACAAGAGAGAGAAGAGTATTTATATTCAAGTAGAACTACTTATTCGGGGCAGTTTACCGGAAAACATACTCTGCCTTTTGCTGATAAATTAGATTGGACTTTGGGCTTCTCTTATGCTAATAAGAATCAGCCGGATCGAAGAATGATTAATCGTACCGAAAATGCTTCTACTGCGGAAGACCCATTTAATGGTCAGATGTACATCTCTCAGGCTGACATTGAACGAAATTTTATAGACTTAAGTGAATATACATATAATGCAGCAGCAAATTATTCGCACGATCTGAAAATTAACTCATCTATTACTTCAACCTTAAAAGGAGGTTTTTATGGTGAGTATAAAGTGAAGGACTATAATACTCGAGACTTTGACTTTTTATACAATGAAGATTATTTTCCTTATAGTTTCCGCTTTGGAGATGTTGTGAAGGATATTCTTATTCCTGAAAATTTTGGAGCAAATAGACTGTACATTAACGAATCTACTAATAATGTCGATAGTTATGATGGGAATAATAAACTTCTGGCAGCTTATCTGGCGATCAATATACCTTATAAGAAGTTTAATATTTATGCAGGTGCACGTTTCGAACATGATATTATGACGTTGACCAACTTTATATCGCCGGTGGGTTTTGAAACCAAAGATTCGGAATATAAAACAACAGATGTTTTTCCATCATTAAATGTGAGTTATAATCTAGATAAATCAAATATTCTTCGATTTGCCTATGGGATGTCAATCAATCGACCTGAATTTAGAGAAGTTTCTCCCGCATCATTTTATGACTTCGACCTCTTCAACAGAATACAAGGTAACCCCAATTTGAAAGCAGCTTATATTCAGAATATGGATTTGAGATACGAGTTATATCCATCCTCTGGGGAGTTGGTGTCTGTGGCGCTTTTCTATAAACATTTCGAGAATCCGATTGAGTGGACTTTTATAAATACGGGCGGAGGAAGCCGAATATTTACGTTCGAAAATGCTTTGTCGGGACAAAATCTAGGAGTTGAAATTGATCTGAAAAAACGACTTGATTTTATTGGGCTGAAAGATTTCTCTGCTGTTATTAATGGATCATTGATAAAGAGTAAAGTCAAATTCGATGAAAATAGCACAGAGGACGAACGTCCGTTACAAGGACAATCACCCTTCCTTGTGAATGCAGGTTTCTTTTATCAAAGCGAGTCATTACAACTAACTGCCGGTCTTATGTATAATATAATTGGAAAGCGTATTGTAGGTATTGGGCTAAAGAGTAAAAGCGAAAATAGTACAGTTAACGACGATATACCCGATATGTATGAAATGCCTCGAAATGTACTTGATTTTACTGTAACTAAACGAATAGGGAAACAATTGGAGATTGCAGCAGCTGTTAAAGATATATTTTCTCAGGATGTTCTTTATAAACAGTTTCCAAAGTTTATAGATGATGCTGGAGTATTACACGAGAGAGAACAAACGACTAGAAGATTCAATCCGGGACAGAATATAAGCCTTTCGGCTAAGTTCAATTTTTAAGAGATCAGTTCTTCTGATATCTCTGTAAGTAAAATAACTACTTTAAATTATATTTTTCAAAACACGAAATGAATAACGTTAGTAACTTAATTTTTAAATATTTACACAATGAAATTTTTCAAATTATCTAATTTAGCATTGATAGCAAGTAGCATCATGCTCTTTACGAATTGTAGTAGTGATGACAGTTCACCTACCGAACCTAATCCAGTACCTGTTGTTGGAGTGATTGGAGATGGAAGTACAACCGGCTATGAGATAAAAAAAGATACGGTTTTCGAAAAAGGAACATATACACTAAAAGGTTGGGTATATGTAGTCAAGGGTGCTTCAGTAACATTTAAGCCGGGAACCATTATTAAAGGAGATAAGGCAACGACGGCAAGTTTGATTATCGAACCAGGTGCTAAAATTTATGCACAGGGCACGGCAAGTGAGCCTATTGTATTTACATCAGCTCAGGCAAAAGGAAGCCGTAAACCGGGAGACTGGGGCGGACTTATTATTTGTGGTAATGCAAAGACCAATAACGGTGGCCTGCTTCAGATAGAAGGTGGACCAAGAACAAAATATGGAGGCGAAAATGATGCTGATAATTCAGGAGTATTAAGCTATGTACGTGTTGAGTTTGCCGGATATCCTTTCGAAGAAAACAAAGAAATAAATGGTATTACTTTTGGGGCTGTAGGTAGTGGTACTAAAGTAGATCACTTACAGGTTTCTTATTCAAATGACGATTCTTACGAATGGTTTGGAGGATCAGTTAATGCTAAATATTTAGTGGCGTATCATGGATGGGATGACGATTTTGATACAGACTATGGTTTCTCCGGAAAGTTGCAATATCTCTTGGCTGTGCGTCACCCTAAGATTGCTGATACATCTTTATCAAATGGTTTTGAATCTGATAACAATGCTTCAGGTACGGCTGGTACACCTAAAACTTCAACAGTATTTAGTAATGTAACTTTGGTTGGTCCGATAGGTCAGGCCGCAGACTTCGTGAATACATTGGAGTATCTTAATGCCGGAAACTACAGACCTAATAATAACTCAAAAACAGGATTGTTTCAAGCTGCTATGCAAATCAGACGTTATTCTCAGTTGAGTTGCTTTAACTCTGTGGCGATGGGCTTCCCCGTAGGACTTCTGTTGGATAATCAAAAAGGAAATACTCAAAGCTTGGCCACAAATGGTACATTAAAGATTCATAATGTATTCTTTGCTCAAATGGGAGTTGTGGGATCGGATGTAAACAATAGCTTGGTAGATAAATATTCTACAAATGGAGTGGATATGACCGATGCTCAATCGTTCTCTCACACTTATTTTGTAGCTCAAACGGGTAATAAAGTGTTGGCTAATATCTCGGACTTGAAATTAAAACAACCTAATAGTCTGTCAGCTAGTCCAAATTGGGGACCTACAACAGGTAGTCCTTTATTGGGTGCAGCTTCATTTACTGATGCTTTATTGCAATCGGGCTTCGATAAAGTTGATTATGTAGGTGCATTCAAAAGTGATGCAGATGCAGATAACTGGTTGAAGGGATGGACAAATTTTGATCCTCAAAATACAGATTATTAATAGATAAGATAAAGTAGATATTGTTTCTGGATAAAGACTAAGTTGCATATAAATTCTGAAAAATAATATTCTACTGAGTGTGCAAGCGGCTAGTGATTAGTCGCTTGTTTTATTTTTATTGGATAAGAAAACACATTATATTATCTTTGAGTTATGAAACAAAATAAATATGATGATGCAAATTTCTTTAAGCAATACAGCCAGATGCAGCGATCGGTTGAAGGGCTTAAAGGGGCGGGCGAATGGCATGTTTTACGTACGATGTTACCTGATTTTAAAGGAAAAAGAGTTCTCGATTTAGGTTGCGGTTTCGGATGGCATTGTCGTTATGCTATTGAGCAAGGAGCTAAATCGGTCATTGGTGTTGATATCTCCGAAAAGATGTTAGCCGAAGCACGGAAACATACACCCGATACAACAGTAGAATATATATGTTCGGCTGTTGAGGATATAGATTTTTCTGCAGATAGCTTCGATATTGTAATTAGCTCGTTGGCATTTCATTATATAGAATCTTTCGACGATATATGTTCTAAAATAAAGGCTTGCCTTGTGAATGGAGGAGACTTTGTTTTTTCGGTTGAGCATCCGATTTTCACATCGTACGGAACTCAGGATTGGTATTACGATGAATCGGGTAACCGTTTACATTGGCCTGTAGACAACTATTTTATGGAAGGATTGCGAAAAACTAATTTCTTGGGAGAAGAAGTTGCCAAATATCATAAAACAGTAACTACCTATGTAAATGGTTTGATTAAAGCCGGTTTTCAAATAACAGGACTTATTGAGCCGGAGGTTGATCCAAGGTTTTTGGAAATGAATGAGGAAATGAAAAACGAATTACGCAGACCGATGTTTCTCATCATATCTGCTAAAAATAGTAAGTAATGACTCTGATTATTTGCTAAGAAAAATATCCGACACGAGCTGCTTTAATGCGGCTCTGTTTATTTTTCCCGTCTCGGTTAAAGGTATTTTAGAGACCTTGATTATTTTCTTAGGAATAGAATAGACAGGCAATAAATTCGAAATTAGATTCTCATCAATTTCTTTTTCGGTGACTAATACCACAATCTCTCCAAATTTAGGATCGGGTAGGGAGGTAACTGCAAAACCGTTATTCAATAAAGGTTTAAGTAAAGCTTCTACCTCTTCTATTTGTATTTTCACCCCACCACTATTGATTATATTGTCTTTCCGTCCGATAATGCGAAAACTCTTGTCCTCATATATTTCCACTATATCATTTGTGTAGAGGCGTTCATTAGAAACCAATGGAGCATCTATAATTAACGCATTGCCTTCTGATACAGATAAGGTAACCGAATCGAAAGGATAATAATGATCCGAAGCTTCACTACCATTCAATTGCCGCAAAGCGATATGCGAAAGAGTTTCGGTCATACCATAGGTGGAATATACTTTATGGGGGAAGTCCTTTATTGCGTCTTCTACGTGAGGGTCGATAGATCCACCTCCGATAATCAGGTTTTTAATATTGCTTAATCGTTTTCTTTCAGTATCCGATTGCAAACTATTGAATACCTGTAAAGGAATCATTGCCGCAAAACAAAATGCTTTATCAATATCCTTCAAAGGATTGCCCGATGGCAGAAGAGGGTATAAATCTAATCCTGCAATCAAAGCACGAACCACAACCATTTTACCTGCAATATAATTGAGAGGCATACAAAGCAAAGCAGAGTCACCCTTTTTTAAACCAAGAAAAGAGCAGGTCAATTGTGCGCTTTGCATCATCCTGCTTTTTTCGACAAGTATTTCTTTTGGAATACCCGTTGAACCCGATGTCTGAACTTTTAGGGTCGGAGAATCGGAAAACCAATCTTTCAAGAACAAAAACAAATCGTTGTGAAATTGAGAGATAAATTCGGGTAAATTTTCTCCCAAGAATATATTCGGGAAATATGCTTTTCCCTCAATGGTTATTATTTGTTTCTCCCTATCTAATTGGTACATAATTATATCAGATTGTCTAGTGTCGGAAACTGACCGTTCGGATTGCTCCATAAACAATCACCTTTGATGGTTAGAGGCATTTCGATGTTATTGGTGTAAAGACCTCCTGTTCCCAAGCCTTGCGGTAGAGGATTATCAAAAGTAGCACACCATTGAGCAATGGCATTCAATCCGATATTTGATTCCAAAGCAGAGGTTATCCACCAATCAATTTTTAATTCTTCGGCTAGCCTTATCCATTCTTCAGAGCCACTGATACCACCATGTAGAGTTGGTTTCAAAATAATATATTGTGGTCTGATAGTTTCGAGTAGCCTTCTTTTTTCTTCGGGTTGATGAATACCGATAAGTTCTTCATCTAAGGCAATAGGTAAAGGAGTTTCTTTGGTTAATCGAGCCATTTCGTCCCATTGACCTGCACGTATAGGTTGTTCAATGGAATGTAAGTCCAATTCCGAAAGGCGTTTCAGTTTATCCAAAGCCTCCTGAGGTGCAAAAGCTCCGTTTGCATCTACCCTCAAAGTAATCTGATCTGCTGAAAAATGTTTGCGTATATGTTTTAGAAGCTTTATTTCATCCTCGAAATTAATAGCTCCTATTTTCAGTTTGATACAGTGAAAACCTTGTTCCATCTTGGCTTCTATCTGTTCGTGCATATACTGAAAATCACCCATCCAGATTAACCCATTGATAGGAATACCTTCCTTACCTTCTGTGAATGAATTATCCCAAAGCTTAAAGCTTCTGCTTTCGTAATGACGTAAAGCCGTTTCTAATCCGAATAGAATAGAGGGATAATGACGCAATGCCTCCTTATCCAATATCTTATTTTGTTCCAATTCCTTACAGAACCGTTTCAACGTTTGTTCGTAATCCTCATTGTAATCACAACTTAGATCGAACAAGGGAGCACATTCACCTATTCCCCAATGTTGATGATCGGAGGGTGAATATATCACTACATACCAAATTTTATGGTCGTGATATACTCCCCGTGATGTGCCCGCAGGTCTTTTGAACTGTAAGGTATAGGGTATTATTTTTATTTTAAATTCCATTCACTAGTAGGGGCGTATTGTATACGCCCATTTGTCATATTATGGTTTTTCGGGCTATGTAATACGCCCCTACATATAGCAGCAATAAACGACTTGTATCCTCAAGGAAACTTAGGGAACTTTTTGAAATCGGGTTTACGTTTTTCTAAGAAAGCATGTTTACCCTCTTGAGCTTCGTCAGTCAGATAATAAAGAAGTGTTGCGTTTCCTGCAAGCTCCTGTATACCTGCTTGACCATCGAGCTCGGCGTTCAATCCCATTTTTATCATACGCAGAGCCATCGGGCTGTGTTGCATCATTTCGTGTGCCCATTTTACAGTTTCGTCCTCTAATTGATCGAAAGGAACAACAGTATTTACAAGTCCCATTTCCAAAGCCTCTTTGGCAGAGTATTGGCGGCAAAGGAACCATATTTCACGAGCTTTCTTTTGTCCTACAATGCGAGCCAGGTAAGAAGACCCGAATCCAGCATCGAAGCTGCCTACTTTAGGTCCTGTTTGTCCGAAAATAGCATTCTCGGAAGCAATTGATATGTCACAAATAACCTGTAAAACATGTCCGCCACCGATAGCAAAACCGTTTACCATAGCGATAACTGGTTTAGGCATCGAACGGATTTGTTTCTGTACTTCAAGCACCTGTAAGCGAGGAACACCGTCTTTGCCGATGTAGCCGCCTTTGCCCTTTACGTTTTGGTCTCCACCTGCACAAAATGCTTTATCTCCTGCTCCGGTAAGGACTACAACATAAATTTCCTGATTTTCGTGACAAATACGTAAGGCGTCACTTATCTCCATTGTGGTAGTGGGGGTAAATGCATTGCGATAGCGTGGGCGGTTGATAGTAATTCGACCTATTCCTTCAAAATAATCAAATAGAATATCTTCGTATTCTTTGATGGTTTCCCATTGTCTTGCTGTTGACATATATTTTTGTTTTTAGTTTTATGATGCTTTTATTCGTAAGGGCAGGGTTCAGCTCTCCCCGTTAATTGAGGATGAACCAAAGGTTCACTCCCCTACAACGTACCGAAAGGTTTAAGACCTTGTTTTCAATTTATGATAATATTCTTGAAAAGTTTTCTTGCTAATTTCCATATTTGTAGATATTTCAAGTAAAACTGACTGATCGGTATCTGGCGTTGTGAATGTCTTAAGATTCTCTTTTATAGTATCTTGATTTTCTGCTGATAAATATTTTAATCCTGCGGCTAAAGCCCAGTCTTTTGCTTGTGTAGTATGCTCTGCCGACACATATTCTTTTAAAGAAGGAGCTTTATTCAACCCCGGAAGCAGGTGAAAAATACCTCCTCCTCCATTATTAATCAAAAGTATCCGCAGATTTTGGATATGCTGTATATTCCACAAAGCATTCAGTCCGTAAAAGAAACTAAGATCACCTATGATTAAATAAACAGGCTCTTTGTGAACGGACGCAAATCCCACTACAGAGGGTAGGGTACTTTCTATACCATTTATACCTCGGTTGCAATATACTTTGATTGATTTATCTAATTGAAACAACTGCACATTTCGTACCGTAGAACTATTAGCAAGGTGAAGAACCGAATTTTTAGGTAATACTTTTAGAAAATCTCCCGTAGCCGATATATCCGAAAAAGGCATATCCTCTCTTGGTTCGGGTATAAGTTTAGAAGCCTTTTTCCATAAACTGAAAAAAGGCTTTTCTTTCTCGTTTGTTACTTGCGCTGATAATTTAGAAAAGAAATCAATAGCCTCTGTTTCCACTAAATCAGTCAATGATTGAAACAAGTCTACCACTTCTCCCGACTCGGTTAGATGCCAGTGATTTTTCGGTTTATGCTGTCTGATAAAGTGCTTCAATCGTTTTGAAACAATATGCCCGCCGAGTGTAATAACCAGATCAGGTGAGAAATTCTCTTTCTCTTCTTCGTATATCGTATATAGTAAGGCATCGAAATTACCAATAAACGAAGGAGAAACACAATTTGATAGGTTTTCGACAAAGACTGAACAATCGATCTTCTCTGCTAAACTTTCAAGTAATTTAGTTAACTCAGGAGTTTGAAACTGTTGACCTACAATAATTAAGCGTTTAGGCAGTTTATTCCACTTTTCGATAAAAGGATTTATATCAACTGATTTTCGAGGTCGTACATACTCTATTTTCCTTACTTCGGGGAGACTCTCTTCCGAGTAATCAAAAAGAGGTTCGTACAATGGTATATTTATATGCACAGGACCCGAAGCATCGGCTGTGCAAGCTATCAAGGCTTCATTGATTAGACGATTGCAAAACCATTCGTCTGTTTCGCTATTAATCTCCGGTAGATTGACTGATTTTTTAGATAACGAACCGAATACCCCTGCTTGAGGCAAAGTCTGTCCGTCCATCTGTCCGATCCATTCCGGAGAACGGTCGGCAGAAACCACTATCAAAGGTAATTGTTGATAATACGCCTCACTTACTGCCGGAGCATAGTTTAGTAATGCAGATCCCGATGTACAACAAATAGCAACCGGTTGTTGTAAAGCCTGAATTATTCCCAGAGCATAAAAGGCAGCATTTCGTTCGTCCACAATCGTATGACACTCAAAAAACGCATCTTGCGAAAAAGTCTGCATCAAAGGGGCATTGCGTGATCCGGGCGAAAGTACAATTTGTTTTACTCCATAAGCTTTGAGTAAAGCCACTGTTTGTAATACATTTTTCTTTACTGAGAACATATGTTGTGCTATTCGTTTATTATTGACAATATGGTTTGCAGCTTATACTCGGTTTCTTTCCATTCCGATATCAGCTCCGATGAGGGGAGTATTCCACCTCCCGCAAATAATCTCAGGTTTTGTTTGAATATCTGCATACATCTCAAATTTACAAATAAATCTGTTTTGTTATCTACATCCAGATACCCTAAAAATCCTGAATAGTATTTTCTGTCATACCCTTCGTTTTCGATAATGAAATCAAATGCCTCTTTTTTAGGGAAGCCACAAACCGCAGGGCTTGGATGAAGCAAGTTTAACAAATTTCCTATTTTAGAAGAGTCGTCTATCTGAAAAGTAAATTCGCTTTTGAGATGAGCTAAATTTCCCGACCGAATGGTCTTGGGCTCGCTATAAGTCGATTCTATGCCGGCTTTTAGCAATTGTTCCTGCATATATTCAATAACAATTTGCTGCTCGAGACGGTTTTTATTATCCCAGATTACCTCATCATTCTTAGATGTTTTCTTTGTACCTGCTAATGCATCGGTTTTCCAGTTTCCATTCTGCCCCGAAACAAGCACTTCGGGAGAGCATCCAAGCCAAGCTCCCGACTGGGCGCTATTACACAGAAAGATGAAATTATCAGGGTATTTTTCACAAGCTCTTTCGAAAGACAATCCTGCTGAAAAATTCTCGTCTCGCACAATTTCGAATGTACGTGAAAGTACCAACTTCTTCAAAGACTCTTCAATCAGGATATCATGAAACTTGGCGTATCCTTTTTGATAATGATCAAACCTTGTAGCTTTTGATTCTTCAAAGAAAACTGCAGGCTGTTTATTCACATTATTTGTAAAGGACGATTTGTATAAATAATTGAATATACTCTCTTCTCCTGTCAGTACAATATCTGGCTGAATTAATACTATTGGTGCTGTCTTTGATATTTGAAAAGGAGCGATAACAAACCCTTTTTTATTATTCAAATCCGAAAGACTTAAAAAAGTTTCCGATTGATCCGTAGTCTGCAATACTAAACGTACATCATGTTCGCCCGGTAAGCGGTATAGGACAAAACTAATATTCTTATTGATCAGTAAATCAAAAAAACTATATTTGAGGTGTTCTCTAAATTCCATGATTAAAAATTCAAACTAAGGTCTCAGACCTTTTTACTACTTTGGCAACATATAACATCTATAATCTGTTATAGTCCAAAAGGATATCTTTTAAATACTTTCATTTACATCTTTTATGGATGGGTATGATCCGTAAGAATATGCTAAATTAGAGTTTATTCTACTGAAAATTGTATTTTTTTTCTTAATAAATATTCTTAAAACCAAATAGACAGCTGTAAGAAGAAGGAATGCTAGTATATATAAGCAAAAAAGACTTACATTTTACTGTAAGTCTTTCTTTGTTTGGAGGTGGTCCCAACTGGGCTTGAACCAGTGACCCCCTGATTATGAGACCAGAATATTAATTATCAATCACTTGCATAGCTTTTCATTTTCCTGATTCATAAGTATTTAAAAAAAATACAACTTCGTTCTTTTTCATCTATTTTTATTCTTCTGACAAAATGTTTCAGTATAGTTTCAGAATAATTAATGACCTACTATTACAATTTGTAAGGATGTAAAACCTGCAACTCATGTAAATTAGTCTCCCGACTCACCTAACACTCTAATTCTATATTTATATCCTTTATCAGAAATAAAGAACGCTTTACCTGTACTTATATCTGGCGGTGTAAAATGACTATCATCTAACCAACCTCCATTAGACCAGTATATTTTTACAAGTTTATCATCTTCTATTTCTACTTTTAATGTATATGCTGATTTTGAACCTGTCTTAGGGTTGTAGTAATTTATTTCAGCATTATAATCTCCATCAGAATAAACATACTTATTACTGTTCCCCCTACATGATAGCAAGAGGAACAGAACAAACATAAGGATTAGTAAAAATTTTGATTTCATATTGTCATTGCTGTTTAGCTCCCATTAGTTTGTATACAATTGCACCAATGGTAAAAATGATTGCAAGTGTTGTATAAACAGCATTATCCCCTAATGTTGCAAAGAACCAGTATATCTCACTTAGAGCAGGTAAGAATAAAGTCACTATTCCTGCAATGATACTATGCTCAAAGGCAATAATAGCTGTCCATAAGTGATATATGGTTCCCAATATCCACATAAAAGAGTTGAATGTTTTCATATAATTAGTTCTGTATGCAGTTTTTATATTAGTGGCTCTAGTATTGATGTCAGAAATATTGTCTGTTACATCATTTGATCTATTGTCATTGATTTCAATAAAACTCCCAAGAAATAATGACATGGGCAATAATGTAATGCCTTCTTCTGTTTCTGCTACAATGTGTTTGGCAGATATTCTTTTCAATTTTACTTCATTCTTGTAAATCTCTATAACTTCATATTTTCCAACATGAGCTATATCTGTAACAATCATTCCTAATTTTATATTATTCATAGTTCAGCCTAATTACAATTATTGCCCTTGTCTTTTCTGTTGATCAACTCTCCAATTGTAGACAATGTTTTGAGAATTAATATAAAACATATATCTGTTCACAACAGTCATATATCCAAAATCAGGAAAGTATGCTCTTTTTAGTTGTTCAAAAGTTAGAATTTCACCTCCATTTCCATCAGAAGAAACTGAGGTTGGGCTTCCCCAAGTTAATAACAAATCATGTTTGGATGAATCTAACCATGAATCCATATTTTCACTAAGCTCTTGCTGTCTATTTGTTGCTGTTTTTCTTGTTGTACTACAACTTATTAACAAAGAGAAAGTTAATAAGATAAAAAGTATTTTTTTCATATTGTAATTAAAATTCTGGTTTATATGTTTCTTCTTTCCATGTCCAATCAGATACAGTAATCTCTGTCTTGCATTCAAAATTTCCACTAAGGACATAAGAATGTTCCAATTTCAGTATTGCTTTTTTGCCTATCCAAGCCAATATATAGGTTGGATCTTTTTTTTGTAAGTCTTTAGGTTCTTGTCCTGATTGAGGTATTCCATACAATGCAACTAAACTATTTATCACTCTTTTTAATTTACTCTGGCAATCAACAAGTATTTGTGAATCTTGCCTTTGTCTCTCTCTATCAAGGTTGATATTTATTTCAACAAGTTTGTCATTCTGGAAAGTCATAAATATACCTTCTACCTTAAACCCAAATAAATCCTGACAACACTTCCCTGTATAGAAATATAGTTTTGCATTTGGGATGTGATACTCAAATTGAGTCAGTTTTAAATCTGACTGCCATTTAGTATAAGAATCTCCTAATTGAAACTGATTAAATCCATTCTTTTTGTCTAAATCTTCTATTGATTGGGAATTTGCTATTGTTGAAAAAAGGAAGAACAAGAGTATTAAACTGTGTATTTTATGCATTACTCACTTAATTTAATTCTGCACCATGATAACAAAGTAAGGCATGGTACTCACCTTACTAGTTTCAGAGGTATCGCCAAACACCCACAGCCACAATAAGGAAGCCCATGCCTATAACATGAACATTCACTTATTACTTCAATGGCTGTCTCTAAAAATTGGCGATTTTCTGAAACCATCAGTAATAAAGCAAAATGCTTTATATTAATTATGTTCTAAATTCTTATTTCTTCATAAGCAAACAATTAATGTTAGTCCAACAAAAATATAAATTATTGTTGATAACAAAACTATCTGTTCAAGAGAATGTCAAATTAGAGCATGAGGCATGGGCTTATTTATCTTTTTCAAGTGTCTAGAATTGGAGAAAAAGTCTATGTAATATATAATGTTGGATTTTTATCTAATGATGATTCTATTGTAATATGGTATGTATTGAGTTGCTTACACTCACACATTAACTAATCCTAAAAATATCTATTTTAGGAATTGCCCACTTTTTAGGAAATCCTATATTATAGTATATTCCTATTTTCTGGACAGGAACAGAAAATATAATACCTCAAACCTAAAAGAATAAGGTCTGAGGTACTATTTGTTATTATGCTGCACCAATTACACCAGACAAACTAAACTGCCCTAAAGGACTTTGATTCTGTTGAATGAGAGCCTGTGGACTATAGCTAGGCTGCATAGAGTGGCTCTCTATAGCCTTTTCCTCTGGTGAATACACATAAGTATGGAATAAGGTTAGAACCTCACTAGTTTCTTTATTTACATACTCATAAGGCTCACATTCTACTTTATCTACATTACCCGGTAGTTGCTTACCTAATAAGGTTTGGCATACCTGTAAAGGGAATGAGGTTGAGATGCTTGTTTTGTTGGCTGTAAGGTAAAACTTACCTGTTGTTTCTGACTGAACTAGCATCAGCTCTCCTTGAATTTCTAATGCTACAAATTGTTTACCATCTTTTGATTCACATTGTTTGAATCCTACAATTGTTACCATAATACTAATTTTTGCAAGTTGATTTTAAGTGAGATTTCTCACAATGAAAGATTATCTTTCACCAACAATTAGTAAGGGTTGAAGGATGGTTAGAATAGTAAATAAATAATCCCCTGCCAAATTTTACTTTTTGTAGATGATGGAGGGGGGAGTTTGTTTAGTTTGTAAATTGGTAGATGTTGATATGGGGGCATTCATGTTTACATATACTTTAAAGCAAATATTGCCCCCCTGAAAATTTTATAAAAATAAAAAAATAGAGAACTATTTAGTTATATAAGGGTATAGTGTAAATCCTAGTATTAGTAATAAACCTAAAATAATAAAACCAAAAATAAATACTCTCGGAGTTTTCCAATATAGCTTCCAATCAAGAGATTCTTTGACATAAAAAGGAGATATAAACATTATAGATGACACAAATAATAGAATTATTACTCCTAATATACCTAGATGTTTAATTGTTTCAATATAAGCAAGATCAGTCCTGCTTGAGAATATTTCTACTGTTATTCCAAAAAGAAAAGTTATAGCACCCGCAAAAATAGATAATAATTCAATATTTCTTTTCTGGGTTTCTTTAGATTCTTTTTCTATTATACTTTTTGTTTCTTGAATCTCATTTTTTGCTTTTACAATGTCTGATTTTAAGGACAAAACATTTGCCTTTTCTTCATTAATTTCAGTTAGTAGTTTGTTCTGCTTTTCAAGAGTAGATTTCAAATTTTCAAAATTAACGATCTCTAATCTATATGAGTCTATAATTTCTTCTTCATGTTTAAAATTAATTGGCTTTGATATTATAGGAATAAAAATTTTGAAGCCAGAACCACTACAATTATGATTATTTTCCTCAAAAAAAAGTTGGAATCTATAAAAATTTCTTGTCCTACACCATCCAAGATTTTCTCTGTAATAAGAAATTAGTTTTTTAAAGTATTCTATTTTGTCAGAAATTACATTTTCTATAATTTCCTCTCTACCAAACTCCTTCACGAGATCTTTCATAAGGAATTCACAAGATTTCTTAAAAGGATAATAGTTTTTAATTGCTGTTTGATTTTGGAGAGAAATTATCTTATTGATACAATCTCTAAGTCTCAAATAAGAAAAATTATTTTGTTTTAAGTGAAGTGAAAATTGAGAATTATGCAAATAATTTTTAACTGTATTTAAAGAGTATAAATTATATATTGAAAGGAAATTCTGATTCTGTGTCTCATAATTATTATAGAAATTATCAAAATCCAATATTAATTCATCAACAGAACCTATGTCCTCACATATTTTCTTATAATATTTCATTGTGTGAACATAATCTAATAATGTTCTATTGCTAGTTCTTGAAATATAATTTGATACAAACTCTAATGAATAATCTGATTCTTCTTTAGATGAAAGAATATTACTATGCTTTACTACATTTTGTAATATTCCTGCTTCTAACTTATTTATATCTATTTTTTTTATCTCAAAATTTATTGAATATAAATGTTCCCCTTGTAGCACGACTAATATAAAGAAACAGCATTTATCATATAAGATTGAATAGATTAATCTAAGGTCTTTATTCTGAACTTTTTTTTCACTTTCCAGAAACTCCATCATTATAATAACTTCTCTTTGTAAGTCAATATTTTCAAGAGAAAGGAGATAATCAAATTCTGCTAATAGAATTACATATTCATTCAGTTTTTTAAAATATTCATTTGTTATTTCTGAGACTTTAGCATCGACGAAATTAAACAAAGAATTTTTCACATCTCTTGATAAATTGATTTTTTCCTCTGCAATATTTCTTAAATTTTTATACCGTTTTAATGTTTTCTCAAGGTCTACAGTAGTTTTGTAAAATAACTTATATGTATCACTTTTAATAAATCCAAATCTTCCTTCATTAGAGTTTATGTCATTATTAAGTAAAGTTGCTGATTTTGAAACCTCTTTTACTTGGAACTCTAAAATTAGATTTTCAAAATTATCAAGAAAAATATATTCTCCACATAATATTGATTTACTAATTAATATAAATGCATCTCTAGAATAACATTCAATTTTATTTTTTGCCTCTGTATAAAAAGTGAGAACTGCATTCTGATTATTGGCATCTATGGACTCCCAAGAAGAATTAATCCAATCTATTACAACAAGAGAATTAGAGTCTTTAAAGAAAGAATCATTATATAATTGTAAAGTTTGTTCAATATAAGAATTTGTAGACATAGAAACTATAAGTCGAAATATTTATCACTATTTCTGATACTTTCAGATGTCATAGACATAGCTCTTAATCCAAAATTTAATGCAACATTATAATCATTCTTCCAACAGCTCCATCGGTGAGTTATATCTACTAGATCAAATGGTTTATATGTTACAATTGCTTTATTTATTTCTTTTAATTTATTTATTGATAAATCTAACCGATTAGTTTGTTCTTCACTTAAGTCTGTGCTGGCATTTCTGTTGCTGACAGTCAATCCATTCTCTGTGATATTATAATTAATAACCTTGTTGTTGTTCATCGCATTATAAATATCACTTTCTACAGGACCATGAGGTAATGCAACAAAATTATTAAATGTATTTAGCAAATCCTTTTCATCTTCCTCAACTGCAGAGACTAAAAATAATAATTTTAGAATTGTTAGTTTGGAGAAAGCCCACTCATAATCATTTGGTTTATAGCCATAAAATGGTGCGACTTCACTATACCAATGAATAAATTTACCAACAAGATATTCAAATGATTTTATTTTTTCTTCCATGACAATTTTAAATTATATTGTAAAATAAAATAATTAATTCGATATAACAATAAATAAAACATATAAATAAAAACAAATGAGAGTGTTTCTATATTTTATTTATAATTAGTAGTTATAAGATTTGCATCTTTATCTAATCAATAGATAAATAATAGTACAATAGACAGTCAATATGTAATCAGTTATATAACAGCCATCTGATACTATATGTTTAAATACTAAAGACAGAACTTCACAATTCTACATAAGAATATGAAGTTCTATCTACTTGGTTCAACTTGCAATCAAAACCAACTTTACTTTCTTGAGGGTTAAAGCAATCCTGTACTTATTGTGACGATGTACTTGGATTATCTTCCTGCAATATCTATTTCAAAGATAGATAACAGTAAAATGTTTTTCACAATTCTAATAATCTACGGTTTGCTTTATCAAGGACATCATTGTCAAACTCCTTTAGATATGTCATTGTTATTTGTACGTCTGCATGTCCCATTAATTCTGATATTATATCTGTACTTGTTCCTATCTGTTTTAAAATGGTGGCAAATGAATGTCTAGCAACATATGTCGTCAGATGCTTATCAACTTTGGCTAACTTCGCAATTTGTTTTAATTTAGAGTTACATCTACCAAGCACCTGATGTTTTCTGTAATCTATTTGTTTGGGGGTTAAATCATCTTTCAGAAGAATGGGGAAAACATATTCTGTTGATCTATTTTGAGCCTTGTAATAATCTAAAATTTTCTGCATTTTGAGCGTAACTTCAATATTAAACTTGCCTTTTGTTTTTGACCGTGTGTAGTAAATTCTGTTATCCTGTATGTCAGTCCACTTTAGTTTCATTATGTCTACAAAATTCATCCCTCTGGCATAAAATGAAAATATGAAGTAATGTTGTGCTTCTATTAGATATGGATTATCTGTTAAATCCAAATCCCTTATTTTTTTGAAGTCTTCTACACCCAAAGCTCTTTTATTCTTAATCGGTTTTAGCTTAGATATTTTGTAATCCTCAAAAGGATAGAATTCTAGCTTTACTAGCTTTCTTCTCATAGCTATATTGAATAAAGCCCTAAGTTGTCTCATCTTTACAGCGATACCACCATCCTCATTACCTCTACTCCTCATGTATACTTCAAATTTTTCAAGGAAAGCAGTATTGATTTCTCGGAATAGAATCTTATTACCAGCAAATCGGACTAAAGCATTTTTAGTTTCTCTGTAAACTTTTGCATTACCTACCCTGCCTGCACTTACTTGTTCTTCAAATATCTCATCAAAGAACTTAATTGCATCTGTTTCGACTATTGTTTTTTGCCCTCTAAAGGCATTTTCAAATTCATCTAAGGTAAAATTGTTTCCATTTAACTGAAAATCCCTGATAACATCCAACGCACGAGACTTTAGTTTAATAATAAGTTTATTGTCTACTTTGTAGTTAGGATGCTCTTTTGTCAATTGTTCTTGTTCAAAATGCTCCCTCTCACAGCGTATACCTATATTAATTTCTTTCTTCTTCCTATCCTTCGTTATCCGCAGATACATGCTATACTTTCCATCTGCTGAAACTTTATTGGTCAATACTATTTTAATGTTTGCATTCATTGTTTTAAAAGATTAAATAAAAGGGCTATACAAAGTCGTAATCAACAATCACTCAGAAATTCTGAATTAAAAGTGATAGGTAACTTTTGTATAGCCCCTCAAAAATTAGTTACATAAACTGCAAGTATTGCAGACTTGTTATTTCAATTTATAGTTTTTTGTATCTTCCTTTCGCTAACTTTTTTATAATTTTCTTCTTTTGCCATTGTGATAGTTTATCATCAATTGTTCTCTTAGGAACATTATGTTTTTTTCCTACATCAACAGCAGCCTCTCTAGTAAAGACAGGAGTTAGACCATCCAAAACAGCTTCTTCTTGCACAGAAAGGAAACTTGTTCCTATTGAATCAAAAGTATATTGAGAATGTCTTAATACGGCTTGTGTAATACTTAATGCAGTTGAAAAATCGGTGTCTGAACAGGTTAGAGTTGTATTATTTTTGAACTCACCTTTATTCCGAAGAACTGTTAGTATCATACTAATCCTAAACATAATTACTCCGTGCCTATGTACACTAGATAAAAATGATTCAGAATGTTTCTCAGCAACATTATTCCTGATATATTTAAAGCGTTCAAAAAATCTTCGCTCCTGAAATTCAGTGAATTTGAATTCAATAGGAAATTGTATATTCTCTAATTCATCGTACAATTCAGAAACTTTTTCACCCACACTTATAAATAATTTATTTGTAAATTTTGTTTCTTTTGAAAAAACGTTTTTAAAATTAGCTATTTCATCAAAACTATATATTAATAATCTGGAAAACAAACCGTTTTCTCTTGATTGAATTAAAGGTTTAAGTTGCTCAGGTGTTCCACTTATCACCATTGATAACTTAGGCTCATTTATATCAATAAAAGTTTTTTCCATTTTACGACTAATGGAAATAGCTTCATGATGAAAGACTTTTCTAAGTATATCACTATAATTGCTCCAATCGTTTTTAAGCATATTACTCATGGTATCAGCTTCCGATTCTATAATTACCAGACCATACTTTGAAGAACCCAAATAATAATACATTTCGGCAGAAGAAGTATTTGCAGGAAGTATCTTAATTTCAAGCTCTGGACATTTCTCTTGTATATGTTCGTCACTCTCCTTTTTTCTTTTCTCATATTCCTCTCGAGCTTCTCTACTTTGTTCTAATATATCTTCATGAATTTTCTCAACTAGAATTCGTGAAAAGTTCATAACCCCTTTTCCTGATGCCGCAGGTGCAATGATAACAACATATAAATGTGGATACAGTTTATCTCTATCATAATATCCAAAGACATTAGGTATGCAATTACTTAATACACCTAAACAAGACAAAAGCACAACATCTTTTTCTCTTTCCTCAAATTCAGAACAAAGTTTACCTAATGGTGCAGGAAGCCTTTTATATACTCCTGATGATATTTTTCTCCTGTTCATTTTCTTACCTCTTTCTTTGAATGGTTTAATACTTCACATTCCAAAGCATCTATACTTTGAAAAACGTTTTGTAACATCCAACTATCCAAGTCAGATTTTTTGAAATAAATTCGCCCACCATTGGGCTTACTAAAACTAATTACCCTACTAGATGTTAATTTGTAGAGCATAGACTCTGATACATCTAAATAAGCAACAGCTTCTTTGAAACTTAATATATTTTTATCTAACATGAGATTAAAAATTTAATTAATAAAGATTTTCCTTTGTGAAGCTTTCAGCACTGAACTAGTATTGTCCTGGCTTCAGTTTACAAAAGTGTAAAATCTTTGAAAATTAAATTTTTAAGTGTAAGTGAGGTGTAAGGAGAGTGTAAGATGAAATGTAAGAAAAGGAGCTAAATAAATGTAGATTTGATTAATTTATCAATATTTAAAACAATCTCTTTTATGGTTTCTTTGTCGGAACTATTTTTTAATCTGTTTTTAGAAGTGTAATAAATGGATGAAGTGATTTGTTTTCCTTGTTTTGTGTAGAATCTCTTAGATTCAGCTATTGATGTCGAATTTAAGTTATAAAACAATGGAGATATTGACTCTAGGAAGCATATCATAACATTATTATCACAGTTGAATGTAATAGTATTATTTGTTTTATATTCTGTTAATGTCGAAATGAATTCTATTTCTGAAATTAGCTCATCGTCAACTATCTCTAGTTCTATCGCTAAGTCATATAATTCTTTAAAGATATACCTCTTAATATTAGGTTTCACCTTAAAAATAGATGGTTGAATGTTAATCTGTTGCTTAGATACTAAATCTATATGATATTTATCAGATAAATATTTCTCTATAGTAGCAAAGGGTTTTTTACAGATCGGGAATTTTGAAAATAGCTTTTCTTGCCTTTTTCTAATAAATTCAATGGTGTTATTCAAGTACCTAATAAAATTTATCTGTTGCTCTTTGGAGATTAACTCAATTAATATCTTATCTACATTATTTTTTAATTCTTGAGTTTTTCTATAAAGTTGTGGACATAAGTATTCTTTTTCAAAACTTATAGTAGCAAATTCGTTTTCTGAGGAGTCTGGATTCACAGTTAATAGCCCAAAGTCATGGTCGCATACTATCACATCTATATTCTCATAGTGTTCTTGTATGAATTCGAGTTTGATTTTTTCTATTTTTTCATAAATAAGAAAATCCTCAAGGTCTTTCAATATAGAATAATTATTCATGATCTCAAAAATAATCAAATGTTTCAGTATAGTTTCAGAAAAAATAAAAAAGCACTTACAAGACTATGTAAGTGCTTCATTTTTAAGTGGTCCCACCTGGGCTTGAACCAGGGACCCCCTGATTATGAGTCAGATGCTCTAACCAACTGAGCTATAGGACCTGATTAAGACGTAGTCTCGAAATCGGATGCAATATTACTGCTTTTTGTTTATATATGCAAGTCTTGATGGAAAAAAGCGTCACCAAAAATTAAGTAAAAAAGAAAACCTGCATGGTATATGCAGGTTTTCAGTATAATAAGACTAATCGGTGATTAGTTATTTTCTGGTCTTAGTTTTCTAACAACAGCACCAGTGCGCCACATTTCGCTTTCACGAAGAGCTTCAAGTTCTTTTTCAAGACCTTCACGGTAATCTGGTTTCGAGTTTGTGTCGATAGAGCGTTGAGCTTCATTTCCACATGCTACTTCAGCATATAATTTTGCAAATACAGGTTTAGTTGCATCGTGGAACGGTCCCATCCAGTCTAAAGCACCACGTTGAGCAGTAGTAGAACAGTTAGCATACATCCAATCCATACCCTTCTCTGCGAAAAGAGGCATCAAAGATTGTGTAAGCTCTTCTACAGTCTCGTTGAACGCTTCCGAAGGACTATGTCCATTCTCACGTAGAACTTCGTACTGAGCTAAAAGAATGCCTTGAATAGCACCCATTAAAGTACCACGTTCTCCTGTAAGGTCAGAATATACCTCACGTTTGAAATCTGTTTCGAACAAATATCCCGAACCTACACCAATACCTAGAGCAATAACACGCTCTTTAGCACGTCCTGTAGCATCTTGGAAGATAGCGTAACTTGAATTTAGTCCACGTCCTTCTAAGAACATGCGACGAAGGCTTGTACCTGAACCTTTAGGAGCAACAAGAATTACATCGATATCTGCTGGAGGAATGATATTTGTACGTTCTTTGTATGTAATACCAAATCCGTGAGAGAAATATAGAGCTTTGCCAGCTGTCAAATATGGTTTAATACGAGGCCATACTTCAATTTGAGCTGCATCTGATAATAGATACTGAATGATAGTACCTTTTTCAGCAGCCTCCTCGATATCGAAAAGAGTTTCGCCTGGTACCCAACCATCAGCGATAGCTTTTTCCCAAGTTTTACCACCTTTACGTTGACCGATGATTACATTGAAACCATTATCACGAAGATTCAATGCTTGACCCGGACCTTGTACTCCATAGCCGATTACAGCAATTGTTTCGTTTTTTAATACTTCTCTTGCTTTTTCCAAAGGAAATTCTTCACGAGTAGCAACTTGCTCTACTACTCCTCCAAAATTCATTTCTGCCATTTTCTTTTTTTGTTATATATGTAAATAGTATTATTAAATAATCCGATAAATAGAGGTTTATAACCTCATTTCCATGTAACCCTTGCCAAGCAAATGGTTTTATCATTGTGCTTCATCTCTAAAACCGATTTATCTTGATCGGTTTCTTTCTTTAGTATATCAAGAGTTGTTCCGTATTGTCCTTCTGCAATATAATTAATCTCAAAAGTCTGAATTTCTTTTTCCTGAAACATCTCTATGGGAAATACATCTACGAAATGTTCGATGTACTTCATACTATTTAGATGTTTGTTGATGTCAATATCACTGTACTTTACTGTAAACGATGTTGCCAATTCAGCATCTTTTAATAGAGGTATTTTAGTTGCATTGGGTATAGGACATACTTTGTCTAACTTAAAATCAGCCATCCTTTCCAAATCGAGAATGTTAGTTGGACGTCGAGTTTCAAGATCAATAGACGCCCACATCGATCGGGCGTAGCCTATATAATTGCCATTTTGATCTTCGAAAGCAAAACTTCTTTCAGAGAATAGTTTATTAATATCAGATACCCATGTGTGTAATTTTATAGATGTGTCATTACTTGGATATTCAGATATTTCAATAGTCATACGCATTAATACCCATGCGCGTTGTTGGCTAGTCATAAATGAATAACCGAAATTACGCTCTTCTGCATGGCGTGTTGCTGCTTGAAGCATAAATCCGCCGAGCATTGGTAATGTTGCCTTCCCTCTAAAATCTGATAGGTAGGCATCAATTGTGTATGGATATATCCCTTCTTTTGATGACATAAGCTTATTTAAATTGATGACTTATGAATTCTTCTTTTCGCGTTCTTGCAGCATATCACTCAATCGTTCAATTTTAGATTTTGTGATAGCAACTCGTCCCGAACGGATAAATTGAAGAACACCTATCATTTCGCTCAATTCTTCAAATAAAGCTTGGGTTTCAGCATAATGTCCTGTCTTTTGAATAACAACACAATTCTCGTTGATCTCCAAAATCTGAGCATGAAATCTGCGTATTAGAGCCTCTGCTGATCCTATTTTTATAAAATCGGGTGTAGAAAGTTTATACAAAGCAATTTCTTGGTGTATAAGTTCTTCGTCTGTATTGAAATATGATTTCAGAACGTCTACACGTTTATCTATTTGTTTTACAACTTTCACGATAGATTCTCTATCTGAATATACTGTAATTGTAAATTTATGAATCCCTTTTATTGCCGATGGAGATACCGAAAGTGTCTCAATATTTAGTTGACGGCGGGTAAATACACTAGTCACTTGACTTAGCAGACCTACTGTGTTTTCCGAGAATATTGTAACGGTATATAATGTTTTATCTTCCATAATTTCAAACTAATTAAAATTTACTTCCACATACCAGTTTATAAGTAATTTAGAATCTTTATTTTTTGCAATAAAGAACTGCAAAGTCATAATATTTATATAAGCAATCGACTTCTTTAAACCCTGAATCTCTTAACCATTTTATCTGAGTTGAGAGAGGAGTTCTTTTATCTAGCTTTATTCTCTCGTAAGATGCCGCTATTTCATCCTTACTTAAATCGCTGGCTTCTACTTTCTCACGCCATTTCTTATCATATAATTGACTGAAATATTCGCTTTCGCCAGCCACTTGTTCGGCATTGATAAATATTCCACCTGAGTTCAGAAGAGTGAAAATAGTATTATATAATTCGACTTTAGTATTATCTTCCAGATGATGTATAGCCAATGAGGAGATTACAGCATCGTATTGTTTTTCGTCCTTAAAAGTAGTAAAATCTGATTGGATTATACTTATATTTTTATTTGACAAAAATCTTTTACGAGCAATATCCGCATCTTCTCAGATATATCGACGAGAGTGATCTTTGCATCAGGAAACTTTTGTAGAACAAATTCAGAAAACAATCCGGTGCCGGCTCCTAAATCCAAAATGTGTGGTGAAGGTATCGATAAATTGAGATTATCAATGGCTACTCCATAAAAATCGGAAAAGCATGGGATCAGAGAAGGTCTCTGTCTGTCATAAAGCTGGGCAATGGAATTGAATTGTGATTCTACAGTCATTCTATTATTCGTTTCCTAATAATATGTTTGTCACACAAGTTCCTGAAGGAATCATTGGGTAAACCATTCCTTTTGCTTCTACCTGTACATCTAAGAGGTAAGAACCTTTATGATTTATCATTTCGGCAATAGCATCATCTAATTCCTCACGTTTGTCTACAATTTTTGATTTAATATTGTAGGCATTGGCGATCATACAGAAGTTAGGATTCTTCATTGTGGTTTCGGAATATCTTTCGCTAAAGAATAGTTCTTGCCATTGGCGTACCATACCAAGGAAATGGTTGTTCAAGATGATAATCTTTACATCCACGTCATATTGCATAATTGTACCCAGTTCCTGTATAGTCATTTGGATACCTCCATCACCTGCAAATAAACATACTGTACGGTTAGGAGCTCCCATCTTGGCTCCAATGGCTGCGGGTAAACCAAACCCCATAGTACCAAGACCTCCTGATGTTACAACGCTGCGCGACTGTTTGTACTTAAAGTAACGAACAGCCATCATTTGATGCTGACCTACATCTGTTACTAATACGGCATCGTTGTTAGTAGCTTCTGATACTTTATGGATTACTTCACCCATCTTCAAACTACCCGAAGTAGGGAATAGTTCTTCTTGGATAACTACATTGTATTCTCTGTCTGAGCAAGGTTTGAATTCAGCTAACCATTCGGTGTGAGTTGTAGTGTCCATCAACTTGGTCACTTCAGCAAGAGTGTCTTTTACATCACCCAATACACGAACTGTTGTTTTTACATTCTTGTCTATCTCAGCAGGATCTATATCAAAATGGATTACTTTTGCTTGCTTAGCATATGTTTTCAGATCACCTGTTACACGGTCGTCAAAACGCATACCAATAGCAATAAGTACATCACATTCGTTTGTCTTTAGATTAGGACCAATATTTCCGTGCATACCCAACATTCCCACATTAAGAGGATGATCTGTTGGAATAGCTGATAAGCCTAATACCGTAAAAGCTGTAGGAATACCCGATTTTTCTAGAAAAGCTTTAAGCTCTTCTTCAGCAGTTCCAAGTAACACACCTTGTCCAACTAAAGCCAATGGTTTTTTCGCTTTGCTGATAAGTTCGGCAGCGGCTTTTATCTCTTCAGGATTTACTTCTGGTTTAGGAATATAGCTTCTGATGAAAGTAGCCTTTTTGTACTCATATTCTATTTTTCCGAATTGAGCGTCTTTAGTGATATCCAATAATACGGGACCCGGACGACCTGATGCTGCGATATAAAAAGCACGTGCTACAGCCGCAGGAATGTCTTCTGCACATCTTACCTGATGCGCCCATTTGGTTACAGGTTGAGAAATACCTACAACATCGGCTTCCTGAAAAGCATCGCTACCCAGTAGGGTAGAAGCTACCTGTCCGGCAATAACCACCATAGGTGTGCTATCCATCATTGCATCAGTTATACCTGTTATGGCATTTGTAGCACCTGGTCCTGAGGTAACAAATGCTACTCCAACTTTTCCCGATGTACGTGCATAACCTTGTGCTGCATGTGTTGCTCCTTGCTCGTGACGAACTAATATATGGTTTACTTTGTCTTTATAATCGTATATAGCATCAAATACGGGCATAATAGCTCCTCCGGGATATCCGAAGATAGTGTCTACGCCTTCATTTATCAATGACCGTATAAGAGCTTCACTTCCTGTTATTTTTTCACTCATGATTAGTAAATGCTTATGAAACTTTAATTAAGTACTTTGTTTGAATATTATTAGCTTTCATTTCAGCTAAATGCTTGGCGAGGTTATCGAATGTTTCGATTTTGTTATCCCTTATTCTGAGGGTTCCGCTCGCTATTTTATTGAGGAGTAATTCTCCTTGCTGCATCAACTCTACTATTTGTTGTGGCGATCCATATTTATGAAAAGCTCCCAAAGCTACTTCGTGTACCGAAATACAGGTTGTAAATGCAGGCAAAGGAGACTGCTCGACTCGATCCTGAATAGCTACCAGATGTCCATAATATCCGAGTAGTGATGCCATTCCTGTTGCATGCTCTCCACTTACAGTATCGATTATGGCATCAAATGAATTTCCATTCAAATGATTCTTTATAGTTTCTTTCCAGTTATTGTCTTTATAATCTATAGCTTGTATAACACCCATTTTGAGGAATTCAGTCTGGTGTTTTTTACTAGCCGTAACATAGACCCGTGCATTGGCTTCGAGTAATAATTGAGTGAGGAAATATCCCACTGATCCACCTGCACCGCTTACTAAAACTTTTTTACCTGCTATATTGGGTATCTTTTGGAGAGCTTGCCAAGCCGTAAGTGATGGACAGGGAAAAGATGCTGCTGCCGTATCACTCAATTTGTCGGGAACATGCATAAGTGCATGCCCTGAAACAATTGTGTGTGTACTGAAACTGCCGTCTTTCGAAAGATCGGTATGATAACATACTCTGCTGCCTATACGCAAATGAGTCATATTTCGTCCAACTTTGAGAATAACTCCCATTCCGTCAACACCGGGAACTGAATCGGACTTCCATGCAGGATGTCCCCGTTCGATTAATTTCCAGTCGACAGGATTTAGTCCTATTACATTATTTTGAATAAGGACTTCGTTATCCCCAATTTCTCTTATTTCCTTTTCTTTGAGAATAAGATCAGTTGGTTCACCTTTCTTTTGCCAACACCAAGATTTAGCTTTTATCTCCATCTTTCGGATGTTTTAATCTATCAATCTAACCGCACCTAAATCAGCCGAACTTACCATACTTGCGTATGCTTTTAAGGCTTTAGATATATTTCTTACACGGTTGGGTTTGAATGCTTCATTACCCTTGGCAAGTTCTTCTTGACGGCGTTTTTCTAATTCGGCATCTGATACTTTTACATTGATAGATCGGTTGGGGATATCTATTTCTATAATATCACCGTCTTTTATCAGACCAATTGCTCCGCCTGCTGCAGCTTCGGGTGATACGTGACCTATCGAAAGTCCTGAAGTTCCTCCTGAAAAACGACCGTCGGTAATCAAGGCACATTCTTTTCCTAAATGTTTTGATTTTATATACGAGGTAGGGTAGAGCATCTCCTGCATACCGGGACCTCCTTTCGGACCTTCGTATGTGATGACAACTACATCCCCAGCCTTTACTTTATCTCTTAAAATACCATCACAAGCATCATCCTGAGAATGGAATACTTTTGCTGTACCCGAAAATTTGAAAATGCTTTCGTCAACACCTGCAGTCTTAACAACACAGCCGTCAATAGCAATATTTCCTTTCAGAATAGCTAAACCGCCATCTTTAGTATATGCATGCTCATAGTCACGGATACATCCGTTTGCTCTGTCGCTATCAACATCTTTATACATGTTTGTTTGCGATCCCATTACTAAATTCGGTTTATTTCCGGGAGCCGATTTGTAAAGCTCAAGAGCTTCAGCCGATGGATTTGCAGAAGTTATATCGTATTTGCCGATTGCTTGTTGAAGAGTAAGACCATCTACACGAGGTAGAGAAGTATCTATTAAACCTGCTTTTGCCAATTCTCCCATAATACCTAATATACCACCTGCTCGGTTTACATCCTGTATGTGGTATTTATCGGTATTGGGGGCTACTTTACAAAGACATGGCGTCTTTCTCGAAAGTTGGTCTATATCGGTCATTGTGAAGTCTACTTCAGCTTCGTGAGCTATTGCCAGTAAGTGAAGTATCGTATTGGTAGAACCTCCCATGGCTATATCCAATGTCATTGAATTAAGGAAGGCTTGTTTTGTAGCTATTGTACGAGGAAGTACGGTATCATCACCATCTCGATAATATTTGTAAGTGCTTGCAACAATCATTTTAGCTGCATCCTGAAACAGTTTCAATCTGTTTGCATGAGTAGCAAGGATAGTTCCGTTTCCGGGTAATGCCAAACCTATTGCTTCGTTTAAACAGTTCATCGAGTTGGCAGTAAACATTCCTGAGCATGATCCGCAAGTTGGACAAGCAGCACGTTCGATAGCTGATACCTCTTTATCCGAAACATTGCTGTCTGCGGCTTTTATCATGGCATCTATCAAGTCGAGATGTTTGTTGTCTAACTCTCCGGCTTCCATTGGACCACCCGATACAAATATTGTCGGGATATTCAATCGCATGGCTGCCATAAGCATTCCGGGAGTGATTTTGTCGCAGTTACTTATACATACCATTGCATCAGCTTTGTGAGCATTTACCATGTATTCGATACTGTCTGCAATCAAATCACGAGAGGGTAGCGAGTAAAGCATACCGTCATGTCCCATTGCAATACCATCGTCAATGGCTATTGTATTGAATTCGGCTGCAAAGCAACCCAATGCTTCGATCTCGGCTTTTACTTGTTGACCTATATTATGTAGATGCATGTGCCCGGGTACAAACTGAGTAAACGAGTTCACCACCGCAATGATTGGTTTGCCCAACTGTTCCTCTTTCATACCGTTTGCTCTCCAAAGAGCTCTGGCTCCTGCCATTCTTCTGCCTTGTGTGCTGGTAGAACTTCTTAATTCTATTGCCATCTTGATAGTTTTTTGATAAAAAAAACCTTTCTCAGTGATGAGAAAGGTTTATATCTAGTGATTACATTTAGCTATTTTAGTACACGATTATCGTTATACATACCTTCCTCATTTACTCTGTCCGACGAGCAGAATATCAAGAATGAGGACATGTAAAATACAATTTGACATAAATAATGATACTGTGTATTTCACAAAGATATAAATGTTTTTTTATTTACAAGCCTTTTGCCCGTATATTTTATTCAGAGCTTTTAAAAATACGAATTTCTATTTACTCCAAAGTCTTACACCTAAACGAAGCACGGGAGAAAAATCAATATTAGAAATATTGTATTTAGTACCCTCAAAGTCTAAACTATGATCTTTTCGACAATAGATATGCACGGCAGGTTGTATATAAAAATAGCGTCCGATAAAGAATTGATAGCCTACGCCTCCTCCAAGATCAATACTATGAATATCCTTTTCTATTTTTGTGCTTTTCTGTTGTATGCTGAATGTGTGAAATTCGGCAAATCCATAAAGTTCAAGATTCTTCCAGACGTTATATCCTAAGAAAATTCCCGGTGATGTTTTATAAAAGCGTTTAAATTCGGTAGGGTTGTTGTTTATACCTGCGGTTTCTGCGTCGTAGGTTCCGCCATTTATAACGCTTACCCTCACTCTGAATTTTTCGTATCGATATCCAACAGCGAAGTGATAGCCTCCTGTAAAAAACATAGGAACGAGGCTTTCTACTTCAAAAGCTTGTTTTACTTCATAGCTTCGAGGCTTTGTGCTTGATTGTTGGTCTTGAGAAAAGAGAGTTGTAGTTAGTGCGAAAAATAGGAGTAGAAATAACCAATTAGTTTTCATTTTATTTGACGTTTACAGTTGTTATTTGGTGTAAAGGTCAGAATAGAATAGTACTCAATTGATCCACATTTGTTACCAAATTAATCTTTGTTGAAAATTTCACTACGAATTCTGCTCAATGACTTAGGAGCTATGCCTAAATAATTGGCAATATGGTATTGAGGTATTCGTTGAAATATCTCAGGATGATTTTTTAGTAACTTCAGGTATCGCTCTTTTGCTGAGAGTGTTTGTAAATCGATATTATGCTCTACCATTTTTAGAAAGAAACGTTCGGTAACTACACGTCCCAATCTTTCTAATGAGGGGATTTTATTGTAAAGTGCTATTAGTTCATTATTCTTTAGGATATATAGTTTAGATTTTTCTATTGCTTTTATATTTATGAGGGAGGGACAATTGTTTAATCGACTGTAGTTATCGGTTACCCAATCTCCTTCAAAACCAAAATCGGTAGTCATTTGATCTCCGTTTTCAAGATCTTTATAATAAATAAGAGTTCCACTACTTATGAAAGCAATAGAATCTGACACTTCTCCTTCTCTTAGTAAGTGGTCGTCCTTATCTATTACTTTGCTTTCGAGTGCATTTAATATTAGTTCCCATTGATTGTCTTCCAGCGAGATAATTGAACTAATATATTCTTGTATGTTGATTGCTTTCTCCAAAGTATGGGCTTGTTTTTCTTTATGGTGAGATGTATTTATAGCGAATGTAATTAAAATAAAAGCGGCTACTTATAAAGTAGCCGCTTTTGTAGAACTATATCTTAAGGTATTTAAGTCTTATGATCTTAATCCTTGAATTTAGCAGTGATAAATTCGCGATTCAAACGAGCGATATTACTGATTGAAATGTTTTTAGGACATTCAACTTCACAAGCACCAGTATTGGTACAGTTACCGAAGCCTAATTCATCCATTTTTGCAACCATCGATTTTGCACGTTTCGCAGCCTCTACACGTCCTTGAGGTAATAAAGCAAGTTGACTTACTTTTGCCGAAAGGAATAGCATTGCCGATCCGTTTTTACAAGCAGCCACACAAGCTCCACAACCGATACATGATGCTGAGTCCATAGCCTCGTCTGCAGCTTCTTTCGAAATTGGAATTGCATTAGCATCTTGTGCTCCACCTGCATTTATTGAAGTGTATCCACCTGCTTGAATAATTTTATCGAAAGCTGTACGGTCTACCATCAAGTCACGGATAACAGGAAATCCTGCTGAACGCCAAGGCTCGATTGTAATAGTTTCGCCATCTTTAAATTTACGCATGTGTAATTGACATGTGGTGATATCTTCGTCTGGTCCGTGAGGGTGTCCGTTAATATACAAGCTACACATACCGCAGATACCTTCGCGACAATCGTGGTCAAATACGATTGGCTCTTGTCCTTGATTGATAAGTATTTCGTTTTGAATGTCTAACATTTCAAGAAAAGAAGTGTCTACCGATATTCCGTCCAATTTGTATGATTCAAAAGCTCCTCTTTCTTTAGGACCTCTTTGACGCCAAACCTTTAATGTTATATTTATTGTCTTATCCATTTTTGTTACTCTTTTACTAATTGGGTTATGCTTTATAGTTACGTTGTTGTCTAACTACAAATTCGTAGTCAAGAGGTTCTTTAATTAATTCAGGTTCTTGATCTTCACCTGTAAACTTCCAACAAGAAACGTAAGCGTATTCATCATCACGACGAAGAGCTTCACCTTCTGGTGTTTGGTACTCTTCACGGAAGTGTCCACCACACGATTCGTTTCTGTTCAATCCGTCAATTGCCATTAAATAGCCAATTTCAAGGAAGTCAGCTACACGAAGTGCTTTTTCAAGTTCAACATTTAACGTACTAGCTTCACCCGGTATGCGTACATTGCTCCAGAATTCTTTTTTCACTTTCTTGATATCCTCAATAGCTTTTTCCAAAGATTCTTTAGTACGTCCCATTCCTACAAAATCCCACATAATAAGCCCAAGCTCTTTATGTATAGAATCTACAGAACGATTTCCTTTGATACTCATAAGCTTAGCGATCTTTTTATTTACATCGTCTTCTGCTTGTTGGAATTCAGGAAGTTCAGTGCTGAAACGAGGTACAGTAATTTGGTCCGACAAATAGTTCTGAATAGTATATGGTAATACGAAATATCCATCAGCAAGACCTTGCATAAGAGCCGATGCTCCAAGGCGGTTAGCTCCGTGATCCGAGAAGTTAGCTTCTCCGATGAAGAAACATCCAGGAATTGAAGTCATCAATTCATAATCAACCCAAACACCACCCATAGTATAGTGAATAGCAGGATAAATCATCATAGGTGTTTCGTATGGATTGTCATCCACAATCTTGTCATACATTTGGAAAAGGTTACCATATTTAGCTTCTACAGTATCTTTACCTAAACGCTTGATAGCGTCAGAGAAGTCAAGATATACGGCTAAACCAGTACCACCTACACCGAAACCTGCATCACATCTTTCTTTAGCAGCACGAGATGCAACGTCACGAGGTACAAGGTTACCAAACGCAGGATAACGTCTTTCCAAGTAGTAGTCACGATCCTCTTCTTTCAATTGAGTAGGTTTAAGTTTACCTGCTCTGATAGCTTCAGCATCTTCCTTTTTCTTAGGTACCCAGATGCGTCCGTCATTACGAAGAGATTCTGACATCAAAGTTAATTTTGATTGGAATTCTCCGTGAACAGGAATACAAGTTGGGTGAATCTGTGCGAAACAAGGATTAGCAAAATAAGCTCCTTTTTTGTAACATTGGATAGCAGCCGAACCATTAGAACCCATTGCATTTGTAGAAAGGAAGAATGCGTTTCCGTATCCACCTGTTCCTACAACTACTGCGTGAGCCGAGAAACGTTCGATCTTACCAGTAACTAAGTTACGTGCGATAATACCACGAGCTTTGCCATCAATGATAACAAGATCAAGCATTTCGTAACGTGTATATAGTTTAACAGAACCTTTTTGTACTTGACGGCTCAATGAAGAGTATGCACCAAGTAAAAGTTGTTGTCCTGTTTGTCCTTTTGCGTAAAAAGTACGTGATACCTGAGATCCTCCGAATGAGCGGTTATCTAACAGACCTCCGTATTCGCGAGCAAAAGGTACACCTTGAGCTACACATTGGTCGATGATGTTATTCGACACTTCAGCCATACGATATACGTTTGCTTCACGTGCACGATAGTCACCACCTTTGATTGTATCGTAGAATAAACGGTAAACAGAGTCACCGTCATTTTGATAATTTTTAGCCCCATTAATACCACCTTGAGCAGCAATAGAGTGTGCACGACGTGGAGAATCCTGAATACAGAAGTTAAGGACATTGAATCCCATTTCTCCAAGAGATGCAGCAGCCGAACCTCCTGCTAAACCTGTACCTACAACAATAACATCAAGACGACGTTTGTTCGCAGGATTTACAAGCTTTTGATGGTCTTTATAGTTTTTCCATTTGTCAGCCAAAGGCCCATCAGGAATTTTAGAATCTTTTTTTGGATCTAATATAGTAGCCATATCTGTTTTTTTCTTTTAGCGGTTAATTAAATACAAGAAGAACAAAGGAAATGCTTCGCTAGGAAGAAAATCGGTACTATAGCAAAGCCTACACAAATGATAGTTGCTACTGCATATCCGATAACTTTGAAACGAGGTAACCATATTCTGTTATTGATACCTACTGACTGGAACATACTCCAGAAACCGTGTGCAAGGTGAAACCAAAGTGCTGTGATACCTATAAGATAAAGAAGCACATGCACAGGATTACTGAATAAATCAATTGCGATTACCGATCCGTGTGGTTCAGCACCTTCTAAATGGAAAAGTTCAGAGAACTGCATTTTGTACCAGAAATCGTAAAGGTGCAATACAAGGAAAGCAACAATTACTAGTCCTAATACCAGCATGTTTTTAGATGACCATTCTACAGGAGAAAGGTTAGATGATGCGTACACGTCGCTACCACGTGCTTTTCTGTTCTGCAATGTTAATACCACAGCATACAAAATATGTACGATAAACAATGCAGCTAAACCCATAGAAGCTACAATCGCATACCAGTTTGTTCCAAGAAAGTCACAAATCATGTCATAAGCTTCGACCGAAAAGATCAAAACTAAGTTCATGCTCATGTGGAATAGTAGGAACAAAATCAACGCACAGCCGGACAAAGCCATGATGAATTTGCGGCCAATAGAAGAATTAAGTAACCAACTCATAAGATTTAATAGTTTTTTAGTTATTTAATGGTTATTGATTAGACTCTTATAAATAAAAGTAATAGTGCATCTTTTTTATCAATGATTCGTAGTGCAAAAATAGAGTAAATAACCTAGTAAAGAAAGTAAAATGAGACTTTTTTGTCTGTTTTTGCATTGTTGCATAGGTTAATTATATTTCCTTTAGTTTATCTATTCTAGATTTGTATACTAATTATTTATAGTGAAAATGTTTTGAAGGCTCTTTGCATTAAAGAATCAGAGGTGAAAATGAAGTGTGAATTTTCAGGAAAGGATTGATCTGTGATTTTTTTTATAAGTGTAGATGAAAAATAGATAAGATCACTAAATGTCAAGTTCGGCTTATAGCAAAGTGTGAATATTATTCATCTTGTAAGTTTGGAGTATTTATTCTTTATGAGAAGTGTTCTTTAGTGTTGGAATTTTTTACGTTATTGAACGCTTTTTCTCGTTTTATTCATAACGATATGAATTGTTTTCCACATTAATGAATCACAGTATTTTAAGAATGGAGCTAAAATGCAGGTAACAGTTAAGTTCAGAATTAGAGCTAACAAAAATATTAGATACCATTTTAGTGAATGTTGCATGCCTATTATGACTACTCCAAGAGTGAGGCTTCCTCCTATGCCTTGAGCAAAATAAAAGAATAATGAGTTTCTACCGGGGTAGATAAATATGTTCTTTGGACTTATTTTTACTTTTCTTCTTAAAAAAATGATGGTAGATAAACCTACAGCAGATATGAGCAAATAAATTATATGAGGAGGGAATTTATATATTTGGATAAGTTTGGATTGATTTGCAATAAAGAACCAGAAAAATAGGCAGAACAATAGGCAGAACAATACAATGAGGATAGTGCCTGAAAATACTTGTTTACTTATATTGATATCTTTAAGCCTAAAGCCTAATAAGAATATGAATAAGTAAAAATTAATGATTGATATATAGATACTGTCAAGTATATAACCTTGAAAGCTTGAATATAGTATTCCTAAAAATAGGATGGATAGAATAATGTCTATTCTTAGTTTAGTAGAGGCGAAATGAATAATAATGGAGCCAATAACTGCAATTATAAAATAAGCTTTGATATACCATAATGAATAATTCACAGAGTGAAATGGTGGCATTGTTTTGTAGTCATGCGATATGTTATCAAAGAATAGTCCCCACGATACATCTTGTGTGTATATCGATGAAATTATAAATACAATAGAGATAAAAAGCATGAAGCTTAGTTGTAGCTTAAATAATCTGATGATTGTTTTCTTTATATTTCCGGAGGATGTAAGTCCACTGCAAAGGAAGAAGATAGGAACATCGGCCAGTAAAACAAAGTTTTTTAGGAAGACTGGAAATTCTCCACCTGAATGGTAGATGGTGTGAATGATTACAATGTTTATAATTGTGATGCCTTTTATAACATCTATGAAGTAGTCCCTCTGCATTATTTCTTTTACTCAAATTTACGTCAAAGATAAAAGAATATAAACAAAAAAAAGATCAAACAATAACTGTTTGATCTTTTTCTATATCGTAGAATATATTTATTTCACTTTATTTACGATAGCTGTGAATGCTTCTGGATGATTAAGAGCAAGGTCAGCTAGAACTTTGCGGTTAATCTCAATTCCTGCTTTGTGAAGAGCACCCATTAAACGAGAGTAAGACATTCCTTCTGCACGTGCAGCTGCATTGATACGTTGTATCCAAAGTGCACGGAAGTTACGTTTTTTAGCACGACGGTCGCGGAATGCATATGTTAGACCTTTTTCCCAAGTGTTCTTGGCAACTGTCCAAACATTTTTGCGGGCACCGTAGTAACCTCTTGTTAGTTTTAATACTTTTTTTCTGCGGTTGCGCGAGGCAACATGATTGACTGATCTTGGCATAATTGTAAGATGTTTTGAATGTTAGCGGTTCTCCTTTATTAATAAGAACTCTTTTGATGCGTACATTCGGTTAATAAACCTAATTGAAAATTTGCTTTAAAAAACTTCGAAATTATTTCAATCTAAGCATTTGCTTAACATTGTTCTCGTCAGACTTGTGGACAGTAGCTGAGTGAGTTAGATTTCTTTTTTGTTTTTTAGTTTTCTTAGTCAGGATGTGACTTTTGAAAGCATGTTTTCTTTTGATTTTTCCTGATCCGGTAAGGCTGAACCTTTTTTTGGCACCGGAATTAGTCTTCATTTTTGGCATCTTATTAAACTTAATTTAATTATTTAAAATAGCACCATTACTGGTGTTTTCCTCTATTCATTTTTGAGCTTACTCTGCTGCGGGCGTATCTTGAGTCTGAGTTTCTCCCTCAGGTTCAGTTGTCGCTTTTTCCTCAGTCTTTGGTTTCGCTTCTTTCACTTTGTGTGGCTTATCTTCTACTGGTTTTGGTTTTGGTTGTACTTTTTTAGGAGATAGCATAATGATCATTTTTTTACCTTCTAATTGAGGTAGTTGATCTACTTTTGCGAAGTCTTCTAATTCTGTAGCAAAGCGTAGTAGTAAAACTTCACCTTGTTCTTTAAATAAGATCGAACGACCTTTGAAGAACACATATGCTTTTACTTTACAACCTTCTTCCAAGAAAGATTTGGCATGTTTTAATTTAAAGTTGAAATCATGATCATCAGTTTGAGGACCAAAACGAATCTCTTTTACTACAACTTTAACTGTTTTAGCTTTTTGCTCTTTCAGTTTTTTCTTTTGTTGGTATAGAAATTTCTGATAATCAGTGATGCGACAAACAGGAGGATCTGCACTAGGAGAGATTTCGACTAAGTCTAAGCCTTTTTCGTCGGCTATTTTCAAAGCTTCATGTGTTGAGTAAACTCCTTGCTCAATGTTTTCTCCAACCAGACGAACTTGGGGCACACGAATTTTTTCATTAATTCTGTGAAGTTCTTCTTTTTTGTTGTTATTTATTCTGTTGTTCCTCATTAAAAAAGATTATTTCCTTTCTGTTTTATTTTTTCTTTTATGCTGTTGATTATCCGTTTATTTATAATGGACAGTGAATCAATGATTCCACGCATTCATCATTTTTTCAACTTCTTCAGTAATTTGATCGGCAAAGGTAGTAAATTTCATCGAACCTTTATCACCTTCACCCTGTTTTCTTACGGAAACTTCTTCACTCTCTGCTTCTTTCTCTCCTACAACGAGTAAATATGGGATTCGTTTCAATTCGTTATCTCTAATTTTTCTGCCTATTTTTTCGTTTCTGTCATCCACTTGAGAGCGAATGTCTTTGTTTTTTAAGAATGCAGATACCTTATGTGCATAGTCGTTGAATTTTTCGCTGATTGGCAAAATTACGACTTGGTCGGGTGTGAGCCAAAGAGGGAATTTTCCGGCAGTATGTTCTATTAGTACAGCAATGAAGCGTTCCATAGAGCCAAACGGTGCACGGTGAATCATTACAGGGCAATGCTTTTGATTGTCTGCTCCATTATATTCTAGACCAAAACGTTCAGGTAGATTATAGTCTACTTGAATTGTTCCAAGTTGCCAACGTCTGCCAATAGCATCTTTCACCATAAAGTCAAGCTTTGGTCCATAGAATGCAGCTTCTCCTAATTCAACTTTTGCGGGTAATCCTTTTTCTTCACAAGCTTCTATGATTGCACGTTCAGCTTTTTCCCAGTTTTCGTCAGTTCCAATGTACTTTTCTCTATTATTAGGATCTCTTAATGAGATTTGTGCTTCGAAGTTCTCAAAATCAAGAGCTTTGAAAATAATAAAGATAATATCTACAACTTTCAAAAATTCAGCTTTAAGCTGATCCGGTGTACAGAAAATATGCGCATCGTCTTGAGTAAATCCTCTAACACGAGTCAAGCCATGAAGCTCTCCACTTTGCTCGTAACGATATACTGTGCCAAATTCAGCTAGGCGAAGAGGAAGGTCTTTGTATGAGCGTGGCACTATTTTATAGATCTCACAGTGGTGAGGACAGTTCATTGGTTTAAGAAGAAACTCTTCTCCCTCTTCAGGTGTGTGAATAGGTTGGAAAGAATCTTTGCCATATTTTGCATAATGCCCAGATGTTACATATAATTGCTTGCTTCCAATATGCGGAGTCATAACCTGTTGATAGTCGAATTTCTTTTGTATTTGCTTCAAGAAATCTTCTAAACGTAGGCGCAATTGTGTTCCGCGAGGTAACCAAAGAGGTAGTCCCTTTCCTACATTTTCAGAGAATGCAAATAGTTCTAGTTCTTTTCCTATCTTTCTATGGTCACGTTTTTTTGCCTCCTCTAATAATACTAGATATTCGTCTAGCATTTTTTGTTTAGGGAAGGTAATTCCATATAAACGAGTCAATTGTTTTCTTTTTTCGTCACCACGCCAATAAGCCCCTGCTGCACTTAGTATCTTTACAGCTCTGATGTAAGAAGTATTGGGTAAGTGAGGTCCACGGCACAAATCGGTGAAAGATCCTTGTGTATATGTTGTTATGGTTCCATCAGCCAAATCGTTGATAAGTTCCACTTTATATCCTTCATTACGATCTCCGAATAATTTTAGGGCATCGTCTTTTGATATGCTTTTGCGAACTATTTCTTCTTTTTGGGCGATAAGATCCTTCATTTTCTTTTCGATAGCAGCAAATTCTGCATCTTTTACAGGGGTATCACCAAAATCTATATCATAATAGAAGCCATTTTCAATGGCAGGACCAATTCCGAATTTAGCATGAGGATACAATTCCTGTACAGCTTCGGCCATTAAGTGTGCTGATGAGTGCCAAAATGCATGCTTTCCTTCTGTATCATCCCATTTTAACAGACTTACCGTAGAATCTTCTTCTATTGGACGGGTTAGATCCCATGTTTGTCCATTGACACTAGATGCTAATACATCTTGAGCCAATCTTGAGCTAATACTCTCTGCAATTTGCATTGAAGTTGTTCCTTTGGGGAATTCCCTCACAGAACCATCAGGAAATGTAATTTTAATCATTTGTATACTATTTTTATTTATCTCCCTACAAGCGAAGATAATGTTTTATGATTTTGATCTGCAAAATTAAGAATTTTATAGAATCAGCAATCGGATATAGGAAAAAAGTGGCTGTTCTATCAAAAGATTCTTTATTTATCTAATTCTCTTATTGATAATAAAAGAGCAAGCATACTTCTATATAATAGATATGCTTGCTCTTTATGGTTGTTTATTTTTACAATACTTATTGAGTCATCCTTTTAATGATACTGTATGCGCTTACCATTCCGAGCTCACCGGCTTTTCGTAAGTCGTCTAAGCCTCTATCAGTATCTTTTATCTGTAATCTGTTTAAGCCTCTATTGTAATATGCCTCGGCAAATTCAGGATCTCGACGTAATATTTCATTATAATCAAGAATTGCAGCTCTAAAGTCTTTTTGAACCGATTTTATTTCTGCTCTATTATAGTAAGCAAAGGTGAAATCAGGAGATAGTTCTATGATTCGGTCATAGCTTTTAAGAATAGATTCATATTCAAGCCTTGATCTCATTGCCTTAGAGTCTGTATCTGAATTGCTTCCTGAAGTGGTAGATACAGACTTGTCTGCTCCTCCAAGCTTCATGTTGATACTCAATTCTGTTTGAGGAGCTTGATTGTACAATTCAGGAAGAATATCTTTAGACTTTAATTGCTTAGAATATGCTACTGCCAGATTAAAATAGGCAAGTGTAAACTTAGGGTTGATGACTGTCGCTTTTCTAAAGTCTTCAATTGCACTGCTGAAATCTTGCACCAACATGTAATCAATACCTCTAGCAAAATATAATATTGAATTTTGAGGTTGTTCATCAATCAGTTTTGAATATTCATTGATAGAGGTAAAATGGATTGCAATCTGTGTACTATCCAATGCTACTTCCTGATTCGTAATAATCAATTTTCGACTAAGAATATTCTGCTTATTGAGGTTTTCAAGATCTTGATTGTAATGGATGAACTTTTGGAAATCATTCATCTTCTCATAATAAGATACTATGAATGTTGGAGCCAGTTCTGTATTGACTTGTTTGTTTTGAACTTTTCCACGAGTTTCACTATTATACTTGCTCTTTTCTTCCTCTTCTTTATCCGCTACAACAAGAAGGTTGAATTTGTCAATCGTTTTATCTGATTTCTCTCTCGTTTTATCCATGTCTTTTCCAGCTAATGCGTCTTTCTTAGTTTGCTCTTCTTTTCGTCGGGCGTATAGATAATCCTGCTCAGCACTTCGTAAATCATTTTGTTTACGCTTAATTTCAGATCTCAGATAAAACCCTTGATAAAAATCGGGATACTCTTTCAATACTATATTTAAGTCTGCTAGCGCACCTTTTATGTCGCCAATATTGTTTTTTAGTATACCTCTATTCATGTAGGCAATAAAATTATCGGGCTCATTCTGTATAACAAAGTCAAAATCGGATATTGCTTTATTATCGTCTCCTACTTGAGCGCGTAGAAGGGCTCTGTTGAAATGGGCAATATGATTCTTAGGTTCTATGTCTATTACGTGGTCATAGTCTGCCATAGCTCCTCTTAAATCGTTTTTGTAGTATTTTGTAAGTCCTCGATTGATGTAATTGCCAGTCATAGTAGGATCAAGCTTTATAGCTTCATCAAAGTCACTTAAGGCTTTGTCGTATTCCTTTTGTGAAAAATAAGTTGAGGCACGCATTGAATAAGCAGGTGCAAAGTATTTGTCTTTGTCAATTGCTCTGCTATAACTATCCAAAGCTTTTATAGTATCGCCTCTCTCTAAATATAAACTACCTCTGGTTAATATCCCTTGAGTGTAATTTGGGTTTGTTTGAACTAACCGATCTAAACTTTTTTCAGCTTCCTCATAGTCCTTCTTCTCGATATTGACTATACCCATATTTATCAGGATAAACTTGTCATCTGGATTATTTTTGAGGCTTACTTTATAATCTTCTAGCGCTCCATCGTAATCTTTTTGGTTTTGACGTGCATCTGCACGTAATTGATAAGCATTCGTGAAAAAAGGATTTCGCTCAATGCATTGTGAGCAATCTTCATCCGTTCCTTTAAAATCGTCAAGATAATACTTGGCTATTGCCCTGTAGTAATAAGGTTCAGCCAGATATGGTTTTGATTTTATAACCTGATTGAAGTATTGTATAGCAAGAATGTAATCTTCGAAATACAACGCATTACGTCCGATTAATGTAACTCTGTCTGTGTTAATCTGAGCAGAGAGTATTACCGACTGAAAGAGCGTAAAAAGTATTAATATATATTTCTTCACGATTCTATAAAATGTTATGAACGGCAAATATATGAATTCTACTTATAGAAACTAAAAGAGAGGCAATTGAAGCCCCTCTTTTTATATATTTTTCATTTTTCGAAATAGTCATCGTGATAATACGAGTTCCGCTTCAAGTAGTAAGATTTGTCTCCATAATATCTCGAAGTTCCATAATATCCTTCTCTTCCTTTTACATCATTAAAGACTAATGCAGCATGCTCTAAGCCGTCATTGCGCATTTGACTAACAACACTCTTGAAAAAAGCTTTGTTTGTTTTAGCTCTACGTACGACAAATAGGGTAGTATCTACATATTTTGATAATATATATGCATCAGAGACTAGTCCGATTGGGCTACAGTCTACTATTACATAATCATATTTGGTCTTCAAGTGGTCTAGTAAGTCTTTTGTCTTTTTAGTTTTAATTAACTCACTAGGGTTGGGAGGTAGTGTTCCTGCTGTAATTACATCAAACTCGTACTCAGGATGAGTCAACGTTATTTCGTCCAAAGTAACTTGTCCTATCAGGTAGTTTGATACTCCTTTTTTGCTTTCGATATTTAACAGTTTTCCGACAGAAGGGCGTCTTAAGTCAAAGTCAATCAGAACAACTTTTTTTCCTGTCAATTGATATACCGAAGCGATATTTCCTGCAATAAATGTTTTACCATCACCAGGTTCGGCAGATGTTATTAAAGTTGATATGTTTGTTTCCTTTTGAGCCATATACTCAATCCTTATTCGCATATTACGAAAAGATTCAGCAAAGCTCGATTTTGGAAAGTTCTTAACCAATGTTGTTGAACCAGAAGATGATAATTTTTTGGATATATTCTCAATAGTTCCTATTACCGGTAAACCAGATAATCGTTCACAATCTTCTTTTGTAGATATAGCATGATTGAAAATCTCCTCCTTACATACAACAAACGCTAAAGGCAAAGCTAATCCGATAAGAAAGAAGAATGTGTAATTCTTTGATTTTTCGTCTCCATTTACTGGTCCTCCCTTTAGTCTGGGTTCTTCCATAATGAAGTTATCGGGAATGTTAGAGGCCTTCTGTATAGTAGCTTCATACCTTCTTTGTCTCAAATAGGTATAATAGGCATCATTTACCTGATATTTCTTTTCGTAACGTGCATATTCTCTTTCTTGAGCAGGCAAAGTAGACATTCTACTTTCGATTTCTCTTGTATTGCTATCTAGACTTTCTTTTTTATTCTGTATACGGTCTTGTAGAGCCCTTAACTCTTCCAGAATTTTTATTCTGAGGTTTGTTAAAGATTGCTCACTTTTTGAATACATGGGGTGAGCATTACCCATACTCGCAAGTTTATTTATTAAACTATTGTAGTCTCCTATCGATTGAGTTAATTTAGGCTCGGTTAAACCTAAAGCTGTAGGTTCAACAAGTTCTGTCCTGTTTAAGATAGAATTACTGATTTCATCGGTAAGTCTAAGGATCAAGCCTTCTTGAGCTTTAACTTCTCCTATGGATTGCATTACTGATTCTAACTCCGCGCGACCATCAGATTTTGTTATTCTATATAATCCGGTTTCATCTTGAAAATCCTTGAAGGTAGCTTCTGATTGTTGGAGTGAATCGCCTATAATTGCCATTTGCTTATCGATAAAGGCAATTGTTCTATCTGCTGCTTCGTTTTTTAGAGTTAAGTTATAATCTTCAAATTCTTGCAGCAATGCACGCAAGAAATCAATATCCTGAGCAGGGCTACTTCCGTATATTGATATCGCTAATGCAGTAGATCCTTCTCTAACCATACCTGATGATATTCTTCCAGAATAACGTCCTATAAGTTCCTCCTTAGATACAAACCTAAAGCTGAAAGGCTCAAAGTTTACTGCAAATCGAGGAGATTTACTTATTTTTATGTAGAATCTGGGTTCTTGAACAAATTGATCATAGGGCACTTCCATAGAGAATGGAGGTGTGGTTTCAGAACCTTCATAAAATATTCGGCACTTATCTGCATTTATTGGTTCTATTTCAAAAACAATACTGTATGCACTGGGTGCAACGTATTTAGCCTCAATCGTAATTGGTGTTAATCCATACCAATTATCAGCTTTAAATTTACCTTTTTTGAAATAGTCAACTCTCATTTGTGGTAATTTGGCAATTGAACGAACAACCATGTCATATGAATTAAGTATCATCTGCTGGTTGACTGAATTTTGCACTAAACTACCCAATTGAACAGCTCCTGAGGCTACGCCTCCACCTCTGCTTTCCATCATTAGGACTGCTCCGGACTGGTATAATGGAGTCCAGCTTTTGTTCTTGAGATAGGCATATCCTAAGAAAAGAGCTAGTGATAGAGCAAATAAATACCAATATTTAAGTATTCGGTAGAACCAAAGGACGAAGTCAAAAGAGAATTTTGTCTTTGCTTGAACTTCATCAAAATATGGGTCTGTTCCAAAATCGGCTGGTCTGTTTATATTCTGTTCCATGATTTCGTAAAATCCTTAAATTGTATTTCTTAATTTATTCGGAAAGATAATATTACCAACGCAGCAGTTATTGGGGCTATAATGGTTGCAATCAGTCCTGTAACTGAATTTATGCGGAAGAAAGCCCTTTTGCTGGTAGAGTAATAAATCATGTCATTAGGTTTGATATAGTAAAACTCAGATTCGATAATTGATTCAGCTCTAAGATCAAATTCTTTTATAATAGATCTTCCCGTTTCATCAAGTCTTATGATTTTCACTTTCTCTAATTCTAGGTCAGGTCCAGGCATTCCGTTGATAGCCAGTGCCTGAAATATGGTCATGTTGTCTTTGTATATATTTTGACGTCCATTTTGTTGTTTTGAAACTACATAATAATAATTGTTTTTTAAGAAAACTTTGACCTGAGCATCGGGTATAGCTTGTCTCATCTTATTTTGTATAACTTCTTCCGCTTCAGGAATTGTTAGTCCTAAGACTTGTATTTCGCCAAAAAAAGGAATGGATATATCTCCTGTTTCAACTATAGGATAAGATGATGATCTAGCTCCTCCTATTTCATTGGATACAACACCATTAAAAACATCTGAAAAGTCTTTATTACTTGTTAATATAGAGCATGATATTTCATCATTTATTTGAAGCTTATAGTCTTCAAAAGGTTTTGCTGCATATAATGGACCTTTGTCTTGTAATAAATTGGTTGTTTTAGGAGATGTACACGAGCTGTGTAATACTGTTGTCAATCCAATAATTAGACAATAACAAAAATATTTTAATCCTTTCTTCATCTTGATAATCTTGAAATTAAAGCTATTACTCCAGTTATTGTACCAAGTAATCCTACTATACCTAGTACTCCCGTGAAAGAGGTTATACGTCCAAAGAAAAACGTATTGGTTATCTCTGGTACATATATAACATCATTAGGCTGTATATAGTAGTATTCAGAATCAACAATATCTTTAGAACGTATGTCAAAAGTTTTAACTTCTGTTCCATTCGGAGTTTGTCTGATAATTTTCACCTTTTTGTGATCTCCAAAGGTTTGAATAGGGCCAGACATTGCCAATGCTTGAAATATTGTGAGCTTAGGTAGGTTCATTGCTATTCGATTTTGCCCAGCTTCTCCTAATACGCTGAAAAAGCGATTTTGAAGATTTAATTCAATTACTAGATTGGGAGAAAATGTTGAAAATCGTTCTTCTATAATTTTTTTTGCTTCATTTGTAGTATAGCCTTCCACTAAGATTTTGCCTAAATAGGGTATCTTAACAGTTCCATCTGAATAAACATTCAATACATTCGGTGCCGTTTGTTCGATAGAGGCTGCTGTTATACCTGAAGATTGATTAACTATATATACCGAGAAAAGTTCTCTCATGCTCTCATCTAGTGTATAGATGCGTAGCACAAGTTGATCGCCAATGATAATTTTATAATCATTGTTTAGATTCACATCAATAGGATAATTCTTCTTTATGTCTTGAAGAAGGTTGGTGTCTTTGGGTGTGACGCAAGAGCTCAACAGAGATATTATAACTATTTGCAATAATAGCAGTTTAATTTTCATAAGTCTCAAGGTTTGTTTTGAATAGCTTTTGTTCTATAAGAGCAATTTACACGCCCTTTTATCAGATTGTTTAACTTCGATTTTATCAATTGTTTTCTGATCCCTGAGATTTTATCTATGAAAAGTTTACCCTCTATGTGATCATATTCATGTTGAATGCAGCGTGCAAAAAAATCAGAATACACTTCTTCATGTTCAACGAAGTTTTCATCAAAATATTTGATTCTGATGGTTTCTTCTCTTTGGACACTTTCGTTAATTCCCGGAATACTGAGACAGCCTTCTTGAACAGAGGTTATTTCTCCTGTTCTTTCTAAGATTTCAGCATTAATGAAGGCTTTTTTGAATCCATGATATTTTTCATCATCTTCAGCTAGGGGTTCTAAGTCGATAACAAATAAACGGATGTTTAGACCTATTTGTGGTGCAGCTAAACCCACTCCATCTGCGTTGTACATTGTCTCGAACATGTTCTGAATAAGCTCATTCAGATTTGGGTAATCTTTTTCTATGTTATGAGCAATTTTTCTCAATACAGGTTGGCCATAGAGATATATTGGAAGTATCATAAATTCTTATTTTTGTATGTAAGACTTTCCATGTAGTCTTGTAATATAATAGTTGCACTTATTTCGTCAATTATAGCTTTATTCTGACGGTCTTTTTTCTTCATACCACTTTCTATCATAGATCTTTGAGCTATTACCGAAGTAAAACGTTCATCGTAATATTCGATAGGGATGTGGGGAAATTGAGCACAGAACTTTTTCACAAAGGGTTCTATATGTCTCATGTTTTCAGAAAATTCATTATTCATTTGTTTAGGCATGCCAATAATTACATAATCAACAGGCTCTTTTGCGAAATAATCTTTTAAATATGTTAATAGTGTATGAGTTGGTACAGTTGTAAGCCCTGTCGCAATAATTCTTAAAGGATCAGTAACAGCTAAACCTGTGCGCTTTGTTCCATAATCTATTGCAAGTAGTCTACCCATGAGCGGCAAAGATATAGTTTTTTTTATATATAATTATCTTGGGGGTTCGATTATACGTCTTTTTAACTCAAAATCACGACCCAGATACTTTTCTTTAACTGTTTCATTCGCTGCAAGTTGTTCAGGAGTACCTTGAAATAAAACTTTACCTTCGAATAATAGATAGGCTCTATCTGTTATGCTAAGTGTTTCATCTACATTGTGATCGGTAATAAGAATTCCTATGTTTTTATATTTTAGTTGAGCCACTATTTCCTGGATGTCTTGTACCGCTATGGGGTCTACTCCGGCAAAGGGTTCGTCAAGCATTATAAATTTAGGATTTATGGCTAAGCAGCGAGCTATCTCAGCTCGTCTTCTTTCACCCCCTGAGAGCCTGTCTCCTAAGTTCTTACGAACTTTATGTAACCCAAATTCAGAAATGAGACTCTCTAATTTTTCTTTCTGATATTCTTTCGATTGCCCTGTCATTTCCAAAACCGATCTGATATTGTCTTCTACCGTAAGCTTGCGAAAAATAGATGCTTCCTGCGCCAGATATCCAATCCCGTTTTGGGCACGTTTATACACAGGGAATTTGGTTATCTCCTGATCGTCAAGGAATATGCGTCCTTGATTTGGCATAACTAATCCTACTGTCATATAAAATGTTGTAGTTTTTCCAGCTCCGTTAGGACCTAATAAACCTACAATCTCTCCTTGTTTAACTTCTATTGAAACATGATTTACTACGGTGCGAGATTTGTATTTTTTAACTAAATCTTCAGTTCGTAGTATCATTTGTGATTTCTCGGGCTGCATTAATTTAACCTATTGATTCGTGAAACAGTTAAATACTTACTCAACTATAGTTACCCAATTATGGGTGTCAGGTTCATCTCCATACTGTATTGCTCTCAGTTTATTATAAAGGAGAGTGGATATTGGACCGGCTTGTTCGTTTTTAACAAAAGAGTATGATTTGTTTTCTTCCAAGTCATCAATTCTTTCAACTGGGCTAATTACTGCCGCAGTTCCACAGATGCCTGCTTCTTCAAAAGATCCTAATTCGTTCTCTGGTATTGGGCGACGTTCAACTTTCATTCCTAAATCTTCAGCTAATTGCATCAAGCTATTATTGGTGATTGATGGAAGTATTGAAGTTGACTCTGGTGTTATATACGTATTGTTCTTTATTGCAAAGAAGTTGGCTGGACCACCTTCATCTATAAATTTCTTTTCCTTTGGATCTAAATATAATACAGCAGAATATCCCATTTCGTGAGCTTTATGTCCTGCAACTAAACTTGCAGCATAATTGCCGCCAATTTTGTAGGTGCCTGTGCCTAGAGGGGCAGCTCTGTCGAAACTCCTGAATATTACAAGTGGAGTTGGTTTGAATCCTTCTTTAAAATAAGGGCCTACGGGGGTTACGAATACAACAAATAAATACTCTGCTGATGGTTTAACTCCTACTTGTGGGCTAATGCCTATAAGTAAAGGGCGTATGTATAGAGCTGCTCCACTTTCGTAGGGAGGAACAAATCTTTCATTTAGCTTAACCGCTTTGATAACAGATTCTTCAAAAACTTCGTTCGGAAGTTCTTGCATCATGATGCCTCGGCATGAAGACTGCATGCGAAGAGAGTTTTCTCTCATTCTGAAAATTCTGATTTTACCATCCTTTCCTCTGAATGCTTTTAGTCCTTCAAAAGCCTCTTGTCCATAATGCAGACAAGTTGCAGCCATATGAAGTTCTATTGTTTCGGAAGAACTTTCGGTTGGAGTGCTCCATTTTCCGTCTTTAAAATAGCTCCGAACATTGAAGTCGGTTTTTAAATATCCAAAAGATAAATTTGTCCAGTCTATTGTACCCATGTCTAGTATTCTATTAATAATGTCTATAACCTACGAAATAACCCGCGTGTTTTATATGTGAGTATTCGCAAAAGTACAATTTTAGTTTATTAGTTGATTGTTTTAGTTTAAATATTCTTAAAGATTAATCTTGATTTACATATATTTCGGATAGATATAGATTGAATCTATGAAAGATGTACTTTTGTGGGTATTTCTTTTGTGCATTAAAAAAAAGGCTTACTTTTGCACCGATTATGACAAGTGGACTTGATAGTTTTGCCTTTCGTTTGTCTTTTCGATCTTATAATGTGTAGCCTTTTTGAATAATCAAGTATATGAACTCTGCTTTATTTTTAGTTGTTTTTGTTACTGGTCTGCTTCTGGTTTGTGCCGGTTTAGGGATGGCGATATTATTATCTCCCAGTTCTTTTAATGCGCAAAAGGGACAAGCATATGAATGTGGTATCCCAACGAAGGGAACATCTTGGATGCAATTCAGGGTGGGTTACTATTTATATGCAATACTCTACTTAATGTTTGATGTGGAAGCTATTTTCTTATTTCCTTGGGCTACTGTAGTTCGAGATTTAGGTATGGCTGGATTGTATAGTATATTATTTTTCTTGTTGATTTTAGGTTTGGGCTTAGCTTATGCCTGGAGGAAAGGAGCATTACAATGGAAGTAAAGAATATATATATCAAGGGAATTCCTAACGAAGAGTTTCGTGATAACGAGTATCTTGAAGATTATGTTAAAGAACTTCAAGCGAATGGTGTTGGAGTAGTTATCGGTAAATTGGATGATCTTATTAATTGGGGTCGCTCAAATTCAATCTGGCCTTTGGCTTTTGCAACCAGTTGTTGTGGTATTGAATTTATGGCAACAGCAGCAGCAAAATACGATATAGCACGTTTTGGTATGGAGGTTACCCGTAATAGTCCGCGTCAAGCAGATTGTATTGTGGTAGCAGGAACCATTGTTCATAAAATGGCTCCTCTTTTGAAGCGTGTTTATGATCAGATGGCAGAGCCTAAATATGTTGTTTCTATGGGTAGTTGTGCTATCTCGGGTGGACCATTTATTGATTCTTATCATGTAGTGAAAGGAATTGATGAAATTATACCGGTAGATGTATATGTGCCCGGTTGTCCTCCTCGTCCGGAGTCGTTGCTTTATGGCTTGATGCAATTGCAACGTAAGATAAAACTGGAGCGTTTTTTATTTAAAGTGAAGAAATAAATTCGGTAATCCAATTTCTTTTCAATTAGAAATTTAGGATAATCGATTAACTATAAACCGGCTTTAGCCACGTTTTTACCAAAGTAATAAAAAGGTCTTAGACCTTATAAGAGTGATCAATGGAGAATATCAAGAATTTAATCTTAAATACGGTACCTGAAGCAGTCATTGAAGACAAACAAGTCTTGACTGTGACTGTAGAGTCGGACAAACTGCACCACTTGGCAAAAACGTTGCGTTATAATGCTGAGTTTCCTTTTGATTTTCTTGTTCAATTAACAGGGGTCGATAGAGGTGAGCTATTAGGAGTAAACTATTTGTTGTCATCATCTAAAGATGTTTCAGTAGAAATACTTCTTAAAACAAATACAGCAGATAGGGTTAACCCTTTGTTATATACAGTTACCGATCTTTGGGAAACTGCCGATTTTAACGAGAGAGAAGTATATGCTTTATTAGGAATACGATTTATAAATCATCCTGATATGCGTAAATTCTTCTTGAATCAGGATTGGAGAGGTTATCCTTTAAGAAAAGATTATGATGCTGATCCGGCACTCAATCCGGTTTCGGTTGAAAGTAAGGATATGGTTGATACAGCTCCGCGTATCTATGAAACACCTCAGGGTTTAAAAGAAGAGGTTATTAAGATATTTGAGGATGACGATTATATTATAAATATTGGACCACAGCACCCTTCTACTCACGGAGTAATGCACTTTAGAGTAGCTTTGGAAGGTGAAATTGTGAAAAAAATAGATGTTCACAGTGGTTATATACATAGAGGGATAGAGAAATTAAGCGAAAATCTTACTTATCCTCAAATACTACACTTTACAGATCGATTAGACTATCTTTCTTCTAACATCAACCGCCATGGTTTGTGTATGTGTGTGGAGAAAGCAGCAGAAATAGAAATTCCCGAAAGAGCACAATATATTCGTACTATTATGGATGAGTTGAATCGTATTGATTCTCATCTGATAGCATGGGGTACTCTGTGTATGGACCTGGGAGGAACTACTGCTTTTATTTATGGAATGCGCGAACGTGAACGTATCCTCGATATTTTTGAGAAAACATCGGGAGGTCGTCTTATAATAAATTATAACGTTGTTGGCGGTGTAATGTTCGATATATATCCCGATTTTCAGAAAGATATTAAAGCTTTTATAATCGAGATGAGAGAACGTCTTAAAGAATATGATAAACTGGTTACAGGTAACCCTATTATTGTAGGTAGACTAAAAGGGATTGGTATTCTGTCAAAAGAAGATGCTATTTCTTATGCCGTTACAGGACCTGCTGGTCGTGCCTCGGGATTTGCTTGTGATTTAAGAATACATCATCCATATGCTTTATACAATAAAGTAACCTTTAAGGAAGTGATTCGCCACGAAGGAGATTCGTTCTCTCGTTACTTGAATCGCTTGGATGAGATTGAACAATCTTTACAAATATTAGAACAATTAGTAGACAATATACCTGACGGAGATTTCTTGGCAAAAGTAAAAGCTATTATAAAACTGCCGGAGGGAGAATACTCGCAACGAGTAGAAGCTGCTCGTGGAGAATTTGGTGTCTTTATCGAAAGTCGCGGAGATAAAACTCCTTATCGTCTGAAATTCAGATCACCATCAATGGCTCTGGTTTCTGCAATGCCAACTCTTTGTGCAGGAGAAAAGCTTTCGGATCTAATTGGTATTGGTGGATCAATGGATTATGTGATACCCGATATTGATCGCTAATTAAAGAAAGATATTAATAGATTAGTTATTATATTTAAAGATATATGTTAGAACTTTCACGTTTGACTGCCTTAATCGATAGCTTACTTCGAGAAACTTGGGGTTTATCCGAGTTTTGGGTATTGTTCATCGAATTTGTATTGGTAGGTGTTGCTTTATTGACAGCCTATGCAGTATTAGCTTTAATCTTAATTTATGTAGAACGGAAAATCACCGGATTCTTTCAATGTCGTTTAGGGCCTAATCGTGTTGGGAAGTATGGTGTGGTGCAGAGTGTTGCCGATATGGTTAAGATCCTTTTGAAGGAAATTATTCATGTTGACAATGTAGACAAGTTCCTTTTCTATGCAGCTCCCTTCTTTATGATTGTTGCTTCGATGTTGACATTTGGAGCGATTCCTTTTGGACGCGGTTTACAAGCTGTTGACTTTAATATTGGAGTATTCTACATCGTTGCTGTTTCATCACTTGGTATTATTGGAGTTTTACTTGCAGGATGGTCAAGTAACAATAAATACTCGATGATTGGTGCTATGCGAAGCGGTGCTCAGTTTATCAGTTATGAATTATCTGCCGGTTTTGCTTTGATAACGATGGTTGTACTGTCAGGATCGATGCAATTTTCTACAATAATCGAAAGTCAAACATATTGCTGGAATTTATTTAATGGTCATATTGCTTCAGTAATAGCATTCATTATATATCTTATATCGGGACATGCCGAAACCAACCGTGGACCTTTTGATTTACCGGAAGCTGAATCTGAACTTACAGCCGGATATCATACTGAGTATTCGGGTCTGCAATTCGGATTTTTCTACTTAGCTGAATATCTGAATATGTTTATTATTGCAGCGATTGCCACAACTGTTTTTCTTGGAGGGTGGATGCCTATTCAATTGAAAGGGTTTGATGGATTCAATGAAGTAATGAATTATATTCCTTCTTATATATGGTTCTTTGGTAAAGCGGGATGTTTAGTGTTCCTAAGCTTATGGGTTAGATGGACGTTCCCTCGTTTACGTATCGACCAATTATTGAATCTTGAGTGGAAGTACTTGTTGCCTATTAATATGTTTAACCTACTGCTTATGGTAATTATCGTATTAGCAGGTCTAACATTAGAAGATATATTTCCTAGTATATTTAAATTTATAGCTGAATAAAGATGAGTTCTGTATCACAATATTTTAAAGGTTTATTTCAAGGTATTGGTGCCCTGCTTACGGGTATGTCAGTAACTTGGAAGGAGCTATTTACTAAAAAGATCACACAACAGTATCCTGAGAATAGAGCTACTTTAGTTATTTCGGATCGCTTTCGTGGAGAGTTGGTAATGCCTCACGATCTGAATAACGAGCATGCTTGTACTTCTTGTGGTATTTGTCAGATGAATTGTCCGAATGGAACAATTGTAATCAAGTCTAAGACAATAGAAACAGAGGAAGGTAAAAAGAAGAAAATTCTTGATGAATATTACTACAATCTGGGTTCATGTACATTCTGTAACTTATGTGTGTTGACTTGCCCTTCGGATGCTATCAAATTTGAGAATACATTTGAAAGTTCAGTGTTTACAAGAGGTAAGCTGAATATGAAACTTAATCATCTTGGATCGAAACTTCGTGAAAAGAAGAAGCCTGAGCCTAAGCCAGTAGCAGAAAAGCCTGCTGCGGTTCAAACCCCTCCGGCTGAATCTAAACCTGCCGCTGCTCCAGCTGCACCGGTAGAACCAGAAAAGAAAGAGAATATCATAAATCAGGAAAGTGCAGATAGTGCAACTTCTGATAATGTAACAAAAGAATAATAATCAAAATACGTAAAGGTTGATTATGGCAGAGTTTATTATATTTGGTGTATTAGCAATTGTAATTGTCGTTTTTTCACTATTGGCAGTTACTACTCAAATGATTATCCGTTCAGCAACTTATTTGCTGTTTGTGTTGATCGCAACAGCAGGTCTGTATCTGTTGATGGATTATCAGTTTCTTGCAGCTGTGCAAGTCGCAGTGTATGCAGGTGGTATTATGGTCTTGTATATATTCTCGATATTGTTGACTAACGATCCTGGAATAGAAGTGAAATATGAGAAACCCGGTCGAATGATATTAGCGGCTCTCGTTTCAGTCGTTGGTTTGGGTATCTGTGGTCATATTATCTATTATAACGTATCTCGTATCTATACTTATGCAGATTCGGCTATTGATATGACTCAGCTAGGAACAACTATGATGGGTACAGAAAAGTATCAATACTTACTTCCTTTTGAAGCTATCAGTTTATTGCTTTTGGCTTGTATAATAGGTGGTATTATGATTGCCCGTAAACGATAACGGTTTCAAACCGCTTTGTAACTAATTTGTTACAGAAAAAGAAAAAGAGTTATATAGCTTAATAATATACAATTATGAATGAATTTCTAGTAGAAACCTTTTCCGTTCCCATGGAAGCATATTTGACCGTAAGTACACTTATGTTCTTTATTGGGGTATATGGTTTTCTGTCTCGAAAAAACATGTTGATGGTATTGATGTCAATGGAATTGATGTTGAATGCAGCAGACCTGAATTTTGTGATTTTTAACCGGTTCTTATATCCCGGTCATTTCGAAGGGCTTTTCTTTGCTCTGTTCTCTATTGCCATAGCAGCAGCCGAAACAGCTATTGCCATCGCGATTATCATAACTATATATCGCAATGTGAAGAGCGTTTATATAGATGAGAACATAACAAACATGAAACATTAATAAGGTCGTTGACCTAATTTATAAAGAATAAATAACGATATAGATATGTCTTATACATTATTAATAATCGTACTACCGGCAATTATGTTCCTTATATTGGGACTGTTGGGAGGTAAAATGAAACCAATCATTGCTGGAACTCTCGGTACCTTGTCTCTGGCAGTTATGACAGCATTGTCGTACTTTACTGCTTATGAATACTTTTTCAGAATAGGAAAAGGAGCTTCGGGAGCCTACGAAACATTAATGGCTGTTGAGCCTTACCAATGGTTGAAGTTTACAGACAAATTGCATATCGATTTAGGAATCATGTTAGATCCTATTTCGGTAATGATGCTTGTAGTTATTACTACAGTTTCGTTAATGGTGCATATATATAGTCTCGGCTATATGAAAGGAGAAAGAGGATTCCAACGTTATTATGCTTTTCTTTCTCTGTTCTCTTTTTCGATGTTAGGATTGGTAGTTGCTACTAACATCTTTCAAATGTATATATTCTGGGAGTTAGTAGGGGTTTCTTCTTACTCACTTATCAGTTTCTATTATACTAAACCTAGTGCAGTGGCTGCTTCTAAGAAAGCATTTATCGTAACTCGTTTTGCAGATTTATTTTTCCTTATAGGTATACTTGTATTGTCTTATTATTCGGGAACATTTGACTTCCAAACTCTAACGGCTTTGGATGCTCCATACTTATCAAGTGTTATGGGCGCTTCGTTCTTGGGAATATCAGCTTTAACTTGGGCAATGTTATTTATATTTATGGGTGGTGCAGGTAAATCAGCAATGATGCCATTCCACATTTGGTTGCCCGATGCGATGGAAGGACCAACACCTGCTTCGGCACTAATCCATGCTGCAACAATGGTTGTTGCTGGGGTATTTCTTGTAGCACGTTTATTTCCTATATATCTCTTTGGTACACCCGAGGTTCTTACTATAATTGGATATGTGGGAGGTATAACTTCTGTGTATGCAGCCATAGTGGCTTGTACACAAACGGATATTAAACGGGTTTTAGCCTTTTCAACTATTTCTCAGATTGCATATATGATCACAGCATTGGGTGTATCAGGTTATTCTGGTCACGATGGATTGGGGTATATGGCATCTATGTTCCACTTATTTACACACGCATTCTTCAAAGCATTGTTGTTCTTAGGAGCAGGTGCAATTATTCATGCTGTGCATAGTAATGAAATGGATGATATGGGTGGATTGAAAAAATTCCTGCCAATTACACATATAACATTCCTTATTGCATGTTTAGCTATTGCTGGTATTCCTCCATTCTCAGGATTCTTTAGTAAAGATGAAATTTTAGCTGCGGCTTTACACCACGATAAATTCTTGTTCGCATGTTTATTCTTAGGTGCAGGTCTTACAGCATTCTATATGTTCCGTTTATATTACAGAATATTCTGGAACGACACAAAGAAACATTATCACCATGCTCCCCATGAGGCAGGTGCTACAATGACAATTCCATTAATTATATTGGCAGTATTCTCTGTATTCTCCGGATTTGTTCCTTTTGCCGATTTTATATCAGCAGACAGAATGCCTTTCGAAGCACATATTGATATGGTTGTTGCCGGATCAAGTGTGGCTGTTGCCCTTCTTGGTATCGGAATCGCAACGATGATGTATTTCAAGAAAACTGATATGCCTGATAAAGTTTCGAATGGAGTTGGTAGTTTTTACAAATGGGCTTATCATAAATTCTATTTCGATGAATTGTGGTTGTTCGTTACACGTAAAATCATATTTAACTGCATATCTAAACCTATTGCTTGGTTTGATCATACTATTGTTGATGGATTTATGAACGCTTTGGCTTTTGTAACCAATAGTGCTTCCGATAAAATCAAAGGATTACAATCGGGAAGAATACAACAATATGCAGGAGTATATTTGTCGGGAGCTTTACTTATTGTAGTAGTATTCGCTTTCTGTTTGATATGCTTTATTTGTAAATAAGTAAGTCTTTATTGCCAAAATATTAAATTAAATAGGTCTGTGACCTCTTAAATTATAAAACAATGAATATTCTTTCATTATTTGTCCTGATTCCGGTTTTGATGTTAATTGCATTTCTTTTTTGCAAAAATATCAAACAAGTAAGAACTGTTGCTGTGATAGGAACGGCTATTGAGCTGATATTTTCGGTAGTTTTCTTATTTATGTTCTTGGGAGCAAGAGAAGCTGACCCTTCAAGTGCCATGTTATTCCAATATGATGTAGTTTGGTTTAAAGCACTCAATATTCATTATGCTGTCGGTGTTGATGGTATATCGGTGTTAATGTTGTTGCTTACTGCTATCATCATGTTTACCGGAGTATTTGCCTCATGGAATATGGATCCACTACCTAAAGATTTCTTTATGTGGCTTACCTTACTTGCAGTAGGAGTGTATGGTTTCTTTATTTCGTTAGATATGTTCACTATGTTCTTCTTCTACGAAATAGCCTTGATTCCGATGTACTTATTGATCGGTCTTTGGGGGACAGGAAAAAAAGAATATTCAGCGATGAAACTTACTTTAATGCTGATGGGTGGGTCTGCCTTTCTTCTAGTAGGTATCTTTGGAATTTATTTTAATTCATCGGTCACTGGTGAATATACATTCAATATATTACAGATTGCTCAAAATAGCGCTATTCCGGTAGAAGCTCAACGATGGATATTCCCATTGACATTCTTAGGCTTTGGAGTGCTAGGAGCATTATTTCCATTCCATACTTGGTCTCCTGATGGTCATGCTTCAGCACCTACCGCAGTATCAATGCTTCACGCTGGAGTTTTGATGAAACTGGGAGGATATGGATGTTTCCGTATAGCAATGCATTTATTACCAGAAGCAGCAAACGAGCTTTCTTGGATCTTCTTAATTTTAACAGGTATCAGTGTGGTTTATGGAGCGTTTGGAGCAATTGCACAAAATGACTTGAAATATATTAATGCTTATTCTTCTGTTAGTCACTGTGGATTGGTATTGTTTGCTATCCTTATGATGAATAATACGGCAACTACGGGTGCTATTATGCAGATGCTTTCTCACGGATTGATGACAGCTTTATTCTTTGCATTGATCGGTATGATATACGGACGAACACATACTCGTGATATTAGACAATTGGGTGGTTTGATGAAGATCATGCCTTTCCTTTCTGTTTGTTATGTAATTGCAGGTTTGGCTTCATTAGGCTTGCCCGGATTGAGTGGATTCGTTGCTGAAATGACTATATTCGTTGGTTCATTCCAACATCAAGATATGTTCCATAGAGTATTAACAGTAATGGCGTGTTCTTCAATTGTGATAACAGCCGTTTATATACTTAAAGTTGTTGGAAAAATATTATATGGTCCTGTCGTAGACGACCATCATTTGGAACTTACAGATGCAGTTTGGTATGAAAAAGTTGCAGTTGTAGGATTAGTTCTAAGTGTTGCCGGTGTGGGATTATTCCCCGGATGGATCTCCAATTTAATTCATACATGCTTACACTAAACATTTGAAACAATGAAAAGAATCGTAAAATTATTTTTCCTAATTACATTTATATCGGTATCAGCTTTAGCTTCTGCTCAAAGTTTTACTTTAGCTGAATTAGTTGATATGGCTCCAAACGGAGAAGGCTACTTCTCGAATATAGTAACAGCAAAAGGATATACTCTTCAAGAAAATGGAGCGAGTGGTTTATCCAATAATTACACTTATACTCATTCAGGAGATTCGAAAATAACATTGATTACACCTTCTTTTGATAGTGATGTAAGAATGGTTTCTTGGGAGTTTAAAACTGTTGCATCTTATAACGCTTTAAAAAGCGAATTAGCAGCGAGTAAATATAAACTGACAAATACCGAGAGAAGAAACGGAGGCAAATATGTTTCTCTGTTTTATTCGAGACCAGGTATTGAGGTGATATTGACAACTGATAAAACGGTTGATCCTAGTGGTATCTATATCATATCGGTAAAGTACACCAATGCTGCTAAATATATTGTAAAATAAGGTCTGAGACCTATTGTTGATTTTGTAAAATTCAGAATAACGCCTGATAAAATTGGAAAATATGGTGTAATTGCCATTTTCCTATACTCAAACAAATAAAGATATTGAAGAAATGAATTTGAGCAATTATTTGTTGATGAAGCCTGAATTATCGCTGATCGCGGTATTTCTGTTATTGATCTTTTATGATTTGTTTGCTTCGGACAACGCAAAAAAGTACTATTTTCCTATAGCCTGTTTGCTATTTCTTGTGCATACTGTTTACTGTTTCTTTATAAACAAAGATGTCCTTACGACTTTTGGAGGGATGTATGTTACAGGAGCGGCTCAGATAACAATGAAATGTGTACTGAATATAGGTGTATTCCTTATATTTCTGCAAGCTAACGAATGGTTGAAAAAGCCCGAATCAATATTTAAACGCGGTGAATTCTTCATGCTTACAATACTAACCTTACTGGGTATGTATTTGATGATTTCTTCAGGAAGCTTTATGATATTCTATATAGGTCTTGAGATGGCTTCGTTGCCAGTGGCAGCTTTAGTTGCTTTTGATAAATACAAGAATAACTCAGCTGAAGCAGGAGCTAAATATATCTTTAATGCGATATTCTCATCTGCCATTATGGTGTTTGGTATATCTTTCCTTTATGGGGCATGTGGAACATTGTATTTTGATGATATGTTTCAGAGTATATACTCATCGCCATTGATTATTATGGCTATGATATTTTTCCTTTCAGGTTTGTTCTTCAAAATTTCATTGGTTCCTTTCCATTTATGGGCACCCGATGTTTATCAAGGGGCACCAACCAATGTTACTCTTTATTTGTCGACCATATCAAAAGGTGCAGCAGTATTTGCCCTTATGATTATCTTATACAAAGTATTCCCTGCATTAGCAGGAGTATGGCAGCCTATAATCTGGATTCTTATTTTATTGACGATAACAATAGGTAACCTATTTGCGCTAAGACAAAAGAACTTGAAGCGTTTACTAGCATTCTCTTCTATCTCTCAGGCGGGATATATCATGTTAAGCGTATTCTCAGGATCATCGGCAGGTATGGCTGCAACTATATTCTATGTGTTTGTATATGTTTTCTCTAACTTGGCTGCATTTGGTGTCATTTCAGCAATTGAAAACAAAACAGGCAAAGTGAATATGGATGACTACAACGGTCTTTATCTTACTAATCCTAAATTGGCTTTAGTAATGATGATATCTATGTTCTCTTTAGGAGGTATACCTTTCACTGCAGGATTCTTTAGTAAACTGTTTGTGTTTATGGCTGCTATGGAGTCGGGCAATCCTTGGAACACTGTATTAGTTTTTCTTGCATTGGTAAATACAGTTGTATCTTTGTATTATTATTTGCTTGTTGTAAAAGCGATGTTTATCAATAAGAATAACTCTCCTATTGAAACGTTAAATACAGATAGTTATTTAAAAATCTCATTAGTGGCTTCGGTTGTTGGTATCTTCTGTATTGGAGTAATTAATTGCTTCTACGATTATATTAATACAGTAAGCTTTGGTTTTTAACAATATTTGTTCAAAATAAAACTAATTCGATAAATACTTAGTCTTAACTTTGTATTTATCGAATTAGTCGTTTATACCTCTGGCGATGTCATAAAGAGGTACGACCTTAGATTGTTCTTTAATAGCAGTAAGTATAGTATCTAATATAGCGTTATTCTGTGATAACAGTAAGTTATACTTGTCTTACCAAAGTAATAAATGGGTCTTAGACCTTAATCTGCTTTTGATATATGAATTTATTTATTTTACTACAATCAGTAACAACAAATCTGGAACAAGTAGCACCCGCACCCGCTGAAAATTACTTCAGTTTGATACTTAAGGGAGGTTGGGTCATGTTACCTATTGCTATTCTTTCAATTCTGGCTATTTATTATATCATTGAACGAACTTTGATTATAAGGAAAGTTGGAAAATCAGATTCTATCTGGCAGTCACGTATAGTTGAGCTTATTTCTGAAAATAAGATTGAACAAGCGTTGAAATTTTGTTTCGAGAAACCTTATATCTTAGGGAAGGTTATCGCTGCGGGATTAAAAGAAAAAGAAGATACTATTGCCGAAATCGAAGAAACGATGGAAGTAGAAGCTCGCCAACAAGTATCGAAGTTAGAAAATCACATGAATTATTTAGGAATTATTGCTTCTATCGCTCCCATGTTAGGATTCTTGGGGACTATCTTCGGGGTAATTAATATCTTCTATAATATTTCTCAAACAGCCGATTTAGATATTGCGACCATATCAGATGGTTTGTATCAAAAAATGATTTGTTCGGGAGCAGGTCTGTTAGTTGGTATTGTTGCTTATGCAGGATACTATGTTTTAAATGGAAATATAGACAAGATTGTAACTAATCTGGATAGAGATTCAAATGAAGCATTAAGAGCTATCAGATTGTATAAAAAGAACCAGAATGCTATTAGTCTTTTAAAGGACTAAATGTAATTCTGAAAGCAATAAAGAGGTCTTTGACCTTAACAGCCAAAAATTATGAAGATTCAACGTCGTAAAAATAGAGCCGCAGAAGTTTATACAGCATCATTGAATGACATTATGTTTTTCTTGCTGTTATTCTTTCTCATCGTTTCGACGATGGTTACTCCTGCTGCCATACGGGTATTACTACCCAACTCGTCGACTGCTGAAAAGGTGGCGACTAAAAAGAATATTAATTTGATTGTAACTTCTGATCTTACTTATTATGTAAATGATAAGCAAGTTCCTTTTGAAGCTCTTGAGGGAGAATTATCAACTGTAATAGGAGAGCGTCATGAAGATGATGATGTTAATGTCCTTCTGCAAGCAGATCGGGCACTTAACTTACAAGATATAATCAATGTAATTGATATAGGAAATAAACTTCGAGTAAAGATGGTACTCTTTACTCAAAAGGATTAAGTAAAATAAACCGATTGCGGTTTTACAGTATAGAAAAAAAGGGCTATCATAATAGAAGCTCTTTTTTTTCGTTATATAGCTGATGAGATAAGTATTGTAGAATAGCCTTCTTCAAGTTTTAGGCAAAATTAATTTCAGAGATACTTATTGAGTGATAAACAGGTTTATGATCAAGTAATCTTAAAAACCGAAATAAAGTAAACACTATTCATTGAGACGCTTTTATTGTCTTTTTATTTGTTTGTGCATAACTATTGTTTCTTACGCCCAGTCTGTTACAGGTATTGTCTGTGATAGCTTGCATCGCGAAGCTATTAGTTATGCATCTGTGCGTATGCTCAATGTAAGTGACAGTACTTATATTGTAGGGGCGGTGAGTGCGTCTAATGGGAAGTTTACAATTAACCACTCTAAAGGAGACTATATTATTGATATCTCTTATGTAGGTACAAATAGATATACCCGTAAAATTAGCTTAGAAGGAAAAGAAACCCTTGATTTGGGAACTATATATTTGGGCGAAGCTTCTTATATGTTGGGCGAAGCGATAATAGTTGCCCCTGTACCTGATATTGTTGTGAGGGGAGATACCATAGAATATAATGCCGATGCCTATAGAGTGGGAGAGGATGCTTTACTGTTAGATCTGGTTCGGAAAATGCCAGGAATTGATATTAGCGCAGACGGAAAACTGATGGCTAATGGGAAGATTATCTCCAAGATTCTTATTGATGGTAAAGAGTTCTTTGGTAATGATATCGATTTGGCATTGAAGAATCTTCCTGCTTCGATGATTAATAAATTGCAACTGTTTAAGGAGCAATCTGAGATGTCGAGAGTGACTGGCTTTAATGATGGAAATGCAGAACAAGTTCTAAACCTGACGGTAAAAGAGGCATTGAAGCAAAGTATATTTGGAGAAGGGCGATCTGGTTATGGAAGTAATGGTCGATATTCCAATAAATTGAATGCTCACTATATGATGGATGATAATCAGTATTCTTTAATCGGAAATCTTAAAAATATTACAGACGATTTTGAATATAGTGGAGCTTCTAGTCAGTATGATGGTATTACCAAAAATAGCGAGATAGGATTCAACTTTAATGCTTTGAAAAGCGATAAACTTAATGTTGGAGGAAATTTACACTATGAGAATAATGACAATGTCTTTAAAATGGATAGTGATACAAAGACTTTCATCGAAACAGGTAATAGGCTTAGTACCCAATCATCTGAGACTCGAAGTATAAAAAGAGACCTTTCTCTGGGGTTAAATATGAAGTGGAATCCCGATTCGGTAACGACAATTTATGCCCGAATGAATATTAATACGGGAACAAGTGATGATATAAGACGCAATGATAACTTCTCCTATGTACAAGGCATACAAGATACAACTACTGCATGGACAGACTATAAAACAAAAGGAGATACACATAATTTAAACGCATCTATGATATTCGGACGTAAGTTGAATAGTGCGGGACGAAATATTAGCTTTAGCTTGAATGGAGGTATTCGTGGGGGAGCAAGTGCAGGAACTAATTATTCTCCTGTTTTTTACCATGCTTCTAATAAAACAACAATTATAGATCAAGAGCTGTCTATTGATAATACGGGAAATAGCTGGGGTTTTATGGCTGCGTATGTTGAACCGATAACCAAACATAATTCTATTAAGGTCGCCTATTCTTATCGACGTGATTATTCGGATAGAGATAGGCTTACTTTCAGACGTGATGGTGAAGGCGAGTATACGATCGTAGATACTGCTTTTACGAGGCACACTACATCTCAATATACTACTCAGAGAATGAATGTTGGTTTTCAATCGGCAATGAAGAAATATGAGTATAATATTGGTTTTAATGTCGATCCTTCTACTTCTACTTCTAAGACGATGATGCAGGATTCTATCATCGAAAATCAGAGGCAAACAGTGGTAAACTTTTCTCCTACTTTCAAGTTTACATATACACCTCAGAATAATGTAACTTTCGATTTTGATTATTATGGTTCTACCGAACAGCCTACCTTAAAGCAGATATCAGCAGATACTATAATACTTGATGCTCTTAATCGAACGTATGGAAATCTCGACTTAAAACCTAGTTTTGATAATACGGTTAGCCTTTATTATCAGAAATCGAATTATGAGAAAGGCTCATTTTTTATGATTACGGGTGGTGGTAATTATATTGTAAATAAAATAGTTGATTATAATACGATTGACGAATTTGGAAATGTTGAAAGCTCATATCGAAATGTCAATGGAAACTGGGGCTTAAATGGAGGTATAATGTTTAATACTCCGTTGAGAAATAAAAAATTTACTGTGGATAATAGCTCCTTTGGTTATTTTGTCCGAAATATAGGATTTTCGAATAGTGTCAAGAGTGTTACTTATAATTTGACAATGAGTGAAACCTTTTCTATAAACTATCGGTCTGATAAGTTCGAACAGCGTTTACAGGCTAATATATCGTATAATATAACAAGAAACAACCTTCCTAATCAAGAGGGGATGAATACGGCTAATTATGGTCTGAAATCATCTACGCTACTAAAGCTTCCCAATGATTTTGTTATTCAGAATGAGATGAGTTTTACCTATAATCAAGGGTATGCTGAGAATTTCCGAAAATCGGAGATGCTGTGGAATTTGTCTATTGCCAAGCTTTTCTTGAAGAAGAAACAGGGTACAGCTAAGTTTCAATGCTATGATATTTTGGATGATCGTAATAACCTTATGCGTGTTGTTTCAGGAAATTATATTTCAGATACGAAGACTAATATGATTGGGCAATATTTTATGTTTAGTTTGGGTTATCGATTTAATATAACAAATAAGGCTGCTCGAAATTCTACAGATGCTATGGGTGTAGATGATTATAATTGATCTAGACAAAAAATAAAATAAAGAATATTTCCTAAACGGATGCTGATTGTAGAATCAGCATCCGTTTTTTTATGTCTATAATCCTCTGGAAATATCTAATATGTAAAAATAAATACTGTTGTGTGTAAATTTTATTTACACATCTAGATATGTTGTGGAATATTCTATTTGTTGATTATTAAGTGATTAGTCGTTTTGGCATGGCTTTGGCATTATATATAGTAGAAACGTGAAAAATTAAAACAAATAAATATATAACATTATGAAAGCAACAATTATCACACTAGCAGTAGTAGCATTATTATCAGTAAGCAATTCTTTTGGAAGTAATACAATCTATAAGAGTGTTGAGACTAATGAGCAAGATCGTACTACCACTACTACTGTTTGCCAAGGAGAAAACGAGAAATACTTATCGCCAATTAAAAGATATGTTATTGTATCAGATTCCAACGGTAGCCCCATCGAAAAGAAAATATATGAATGGAATTCGAATAATCGTAGTTGGGTAGCTGTTCAAAAATACAATTACGATTATAATGCTTATGGCAAATTGCTATCTCTTTCTTTTACTCAATGGAATAAGGTTACTGATACTTGGGCGGAAGATATACAATATGCGATGTATATAAATGATACAAATGAAGAAAACCTTTCTGTAAATTATTTAGATACTAAACCAGTCACCTCAGAAATACACTTAGCACATTACTCATATTAATCAATCTATCGTATACTGGTTGAGAAATCAGTATACGATTAAAAAAATCAGAACAGACTGTAACCAATCGCTTAGATTATGCGTCTTAAATATAAAGCAAATAACAATAAGATTATGAAAACAACAATTATTACAATACTAGCAGCCTGTTTGTCAATCAGTACTTCTTTTGGAGGCAATACAATACATAAGAATGTAGAAGGTAGTAAAGAAACTGGTACTGTTACAACAACCGTTTATAATAGTACGGATAATAGAGACTTGGTTCCATTTAAACAAACAGTTTTTGAATATAATACAGATAAAAATCTAAAAGAAAGAATCTCTTATAAATGGGATTCAAATACACAACAATGGCTTGTAGTAAGTAAATATAAATACGAATACAATATAAATGGCGAATTAATTAATATTTCATATCTGTCGTGGAATGAATCTTCTAATTCTTGGAACAAAGATGTTCAGTATGCCATGTATATTTATGATAAAAGCAATGAGTCTTCTCCTGTAAAATACTTATCTGTAACAGATAGTAAGAATAAAAAATATTAATAGTATAAGAATCAAATAATAGTATAATCATGAAAACAATAATAGGTACTTTGGTGGTGGCATTCTTTTTATCGATAAGCAACTCCTTTGCAGGTGATAAATTATACAAGAATGTAATTGAAGATAAAGAGAAGCGTACAGTAACAACTACTGTTTGTAAAGGTGAAAACGATATGAACTTGGTTCCATTGACCGAGTGTGTTCTCCAATACAATGCAGATGGAAGTCTTAAGGAAAGAATTTCTTATAAATGGGAGTCTCGTAAAAAAGTATGGGTAGCATATCAAAAGTATATGTATGAATATGATAAGGGAAGCCTTAAAGCTATATCATATGTTGAGTGGAATAAATCGACGAAAGCTTGGGGAAACGATATTCAGTATGTAATGCATGTATATGACTCGAAAACAGATTTATTGACAGTTGCAAGTAGTTCACAAAAGTAAGAAGTTCAATAAGGTTTATCTAGTTAAAATAAAAAGAGACGTAAATTTACGTCTCTTTTTATTTATTATAGTTTCTTGAATGCCTGATCTAAATCAGCTTTAATGTCTGCAATATTTTCGATTCCGACAGAGATTCGCAATAACCCGGGAATTGCACCTGTTGCGATTTTATCTTTCTCGTCAAGTTGTTCATGAGTTGTTGCTGCCGGATGTATAATCAATGATTTAGCATCTCCCACATTGGCTAGATGACTAATCAGCTCAAGGCTGTTGATCAATTTATCTGCTTGTTCAGCACCACCTTTTACTTTGAAGGATAATACACCTCCAAAACCTTTCTTTAAGTATTTTTTGGCAAGGTCATGGTATTTACTACTCTTCAATCCCGGATAGTTTACATATTCTACTTGTGGATGTTGTTCTAACCATTCGGCAATTGCAAGAGCATTCTCTACATGACGCTCTACACGTAATGAGAGAGTTTCGAGTCCTTGAATGAGTAACCATGAATTCAGTGGGCTGATTGTGTTACCCCAGTCTCTCAGTCCTTCTACACGAGCTCGTATAATGAAGGCGATATTCCCAAATGGGCTATTAGCTCCAAAAGTATCCCAGAATACTAATCCGTGATAACTATCTGATGGTTCTGTGAATTCTGGAAATTTACCATTTCCCCAATTGAATTTTCCACTATCGATAATTACACCACCTAATGAAGTTCCATGTCCACCAATCCATTTAGTAGCACTTTCTACAACAATAGTTGCTCCGTGTTCCAATGGACGGAATAGATATCCACCTGCACCGAAAGTATTATCTACAATAAGAGGAATGTTGTGTTTATCTGCAACCGCAGCTATTGCTTCAAAATCAGGAATGTTTAAATCAGGATTCCCAATTGTTTCAAGATAAATAGCTTTGGTACTATTGTCTATCAATTTCTCAAACTCTTCAGGAGTATCATTTGGTGTAAATTTAACCTCTACGCCTAAACGTTTGAATTGGTTTTTGAATTGATTATATGTACCACCATAGAGATGTGAAGTCGAAATGAAATTATCTCCGGCTGAAACAATATTATTGAGAGCTATAAATTGAGCCGATTGACCTGATGAAGTTGCCAAAGCAGCTATACCTCCTTCTAAAGCAGCTATACGTTTTTCGAAAACATCAGTTGTTGGATTCATTAAACGGGTATAGATATTTCCGAATTTTCTCAATCCGAATAAATCTGCACCATCTTGTGCATCTTCAAATACATACGAACTTGTTTGATAAATGGGTACTGCACGCGAATGAGTTGTTGGGTCTACCTCTTGTCCGGCATGTACTTGGAGTGTTTCAAATTTATAGGTGCTCATAAATGATATGGTTAAATGGGTTATGAAAAATAGAGAGCTACTTTTACATAGCTCTCGGGTATAATATAGTACACTTTATTATTTGCAATCATAAGGTCACAGACCTTTTTCTTATAAGGGATATTCTTCAAAAGAATAAAGAACAGTCGATAAATAACGTTCTCCTGTATCAGGAAGTATTACTACTATGTTCTTACCTTTATTTTCTGGGCGTTTTGCCAATTCAGCAGCAGCATATATTGCTGCACCTGATGAGATACCAACTAATAAACCTTCTTCGCGAGCTAGAAGTCTGCTGGTAAGTATAGCATCATCGTTCTTTACTTGAATGATTTCATCAACTACCGATGCATCATAAGTTTTAGGGATAAAGCCAGCACCTATTCCTTGTATTTTGTGAGGACCTGGTTTACCGCCTGATAATACAGGTGAATCGGTTGGCTCTACGGCAACAATCTGTATTTTAGGATTGCGTTGCTTCAAAACTTCGCCTACTCCGCTTACAGTTCCACCAGTTCCCACACCGGCAACAAAAATATCTACTTGTCCATCGGTATCTCTCCAAATTTCTTCGGCGGTAGTTTTGCGATGTATAGCAGGATTGGCCGGATTTTCGAATTGTTGAAGTATAACTCCATTAGGAGTACTTTCTTTCAACTCTACAGCCTTTGCAATAGCTCCTTTCATTCCATCAGGTCCGGGAGTTAAAACAATATTTGCGCCAAGAGCTTTCAGTAAGTTTCGGCGTTCAATACTCATCGTTTCAGGCATTGTAAGAGTCAGTTTGTATCCTTTTGCAGCTGCTACAAAAGCCAAACCTATTCCTGTGTTTCCACTGGTTGGCTCAATAATAACACTGTCAGCTTTTAATATTCCTTTTTCTTCGGCGTCTGTAATCATTGCAAAAGCAATACGATCTTTTACACTTGATGCGGGATTAAAATATTCTAACTTTGCAATGATCTTTGCATCGATATTGTGATTTTTTTCGTAATTTGATAGTTCCAATAAAGGTGTGTTACCAATTAGGTCGGTAAGTTTTTTTGCTATTTTAGTCATGACCAATATATTTTTTTGTTTTATTATTAATTGATACAAAATTACGTGCTTCAAACCATAAATAAAATACCATAAATGGGGTATTTTTGCAGGGTATTTATATAAGCGAAAGATACAAAATAATACTAAGTTTTTAATGCTACATTATCAGCAATTATAGTAGCAGATTACACTTAATATTAGTCAAAATTAAAAAAAGGTTTCAGACCTTAAAAAATTAAGGAAGATTATTGCTTTTCAGGTCAACAAAATTGATCACTGAGGTGTTCCTTATCAAGCATAAGTTTTATTTATTATATCATATACGCAATTTATGGAAATATCTCAATTGTACGAAATATTTAAACAATATCCGTCAATAACTACCGATACACGCAATTGTGCAGAGAATTCTATTTTCTTTGCTTTGAAAGGTTCCAATTTCAATGGAAATTTATATGCTAAAAAGGCTTTAGAGTTAGGTTGCAAATATGCAATTGTAGATGAAGCCAAGTTTGCCGATGAGTCTCAAAATATATTTTTAGTAGATGATTGCTTGACCACGTTACAAAAGCTGGCAAGTTTTCACCGTAGCAAATTATCTATTCCTGTAATTGGGGTGACCGGGACTAATGGTAAAACAACATCTAAGGAGTTGATAACAGCAGTGCTTTCTCAAGAGTTTAATGTGTTATCAACCCACGGTAATCTCAATAATCATATTGGGGTACCACTTACTCTCTTGAAGATGACTAAAGCTCATGAAATAGCGGTTATCGAAATGGGAGCTAATCACGTAGGTGAAATAAAAACATTGGTAGAAATAGCCAGACCTAACTATGGTCTTATCACTAATGTTGGTCGTGCACATATCGAAGGGTTCGGCTCATTTGAAAATATTATAAAAGCGAAAGGCGAGCTTTATGATTTCCTGAGAGAACAAAAAAATAGTAAAATATTTATAGATAATGATAATCCATACTTAAAGAATATATCTGAGGGGATAGCTACGATAAGTTATGGTAACGACGATTCTCTTTTTGTTTGTGGAAGGGCAGTTGCAAATGATCCCTATTTAAGCTTTGTGTGGAAATTCTCGAAGAATGATCATATTGTGAAAACGAACTTAATAGGGGAGTATAATCTTTCGAATGCATTAGCGGCTGTGGCTATTGGTAAATATTTTGGAGTGAAAACAGCTAAAATATGCAAGGCTATTGAAGAATATGTTCCAAATAATAATCGTTCACAATTAAAAAAGACCGAAAAAAACACATTAATCATCGATGCCTATAATGCTAATCCTACCAGTATGGGGGCTGCATTACAGAATTTTACAAAAATGGATGTTCCCAACAAAACTCTTATTTTGGGAGATATGAGGGAGCTTGGTAATGATAGTGCAGCAGAACATCAAAAAATTGTTGATTTTATAGCTTCAAATTCTATTGATAATGCTTTTTTTGTAGGGGACAATTTTAGTAAGACAAATACAACTTATCCTTGTTTTGCTACATTAGATGATTTTACAAACTTCCTAAAAAAGAATCCGATAGAAGATCGCTTTATTTTAATTAAAGGGTCAAGGGGGCTTCAACTAGAAAAATGTGTAGATTTGTTGTAATTTTGAAATAATTTAAACTGTTCGTTACTTGGTTTAGTTATAGTGGATTAATATAATTATTTAACTTTCCTAAATAATATAAATGGGTCTGTGACCTTAAATTCCTGATATGAAGAAGTTTTTAGTCCTTAGTATTCTTACTGTTTCTATTTTATTACCATCTCAATTATTCGCTTGGGGAATGACTGGGCATAGAGTCGTGGCTCAAATTGCCGATCAGAATATTAAATCGAGTACACGTAAAAAGATTAACCAGTTGCTAAATAATATGGCTGTTGCATATTGGGCAAATTGGCCTGATTTTATCAAATCGGATAAAACAGGAGAGTATGATCATACCCATACTTGGCACTACGTGAATGCTCCGGGTAATTTGTCAAAAGAAGATTTTGTGGCTTATATTAAGAATATTCAGCAAGATAATATTTACAAAGAGATTCCTAAGTTGGAGCAGATTATAGCCGATAATGTTTCGTCTGTTGAGCAAAAAAGAGTTGCACTCTATTTCTTGGTACATCTTATGGGAGATGCACATCAGCCCATGCACGTAGGTCGTGAAGAGGATCTGGGAGGTAATCGTATTTCGGTATTGTGGTTTAGTGATAAAAGCAACCTACATTCTGTTTGGGATGGTAAATTGATTGATTATATGAAGTATAGTTATACTGAGTATGCTAATCTGCTGAATACTATATCTAAAGAGAAGAAGAAAGCCTTGGAGGCTGGAACATTAGAGGATTGGTTGTATGAATCTCATTGCCTGGCAAATGAGATTTATTCGTCTGTAAATAATGAGGATAGATTGTCTTACGACTACGCTTATAAATATACAGATGTTGTAGAATTACAATTGCAACGAGGCGGTTTGCGATTGGCGGCTGTTTTAGATCAGATATTTTCAACTCATTGATATAATCGAATGTAAATTTTCTTGTTTTTATTTTTTTTGTTAAATATACCTCATTTATGGTATTTGTAAGAATATCTAATTTCTATTCTTTTGTTAAATCTTTTAGCTAAATGATTGTTCTTCTTATAAACCTTAACAAAAAATTTATAAAATGAGAAATTTAAAACATCTATTTTGTATTGTTACAATTCTAATTATGACTTTAAGTTGTTCTGAAGAAAAAGATAAAGAGCAACAGGTTTTAAAGTTTAGTGCACAACTGTATGACGGGCGTATAAAAATAGACGCAGCACAACTTAGAGATATTTTGAATAATAAAAATGATTATACTTTATATGAAAGTATAGCTAAAAGTATTGGTGATGATTATATCTCTTATAGTGGGACGAAATTCAGTGAGTTGGTAGGTTATTCTATAAATGGTACTGATGATAAATATTTAAAAGATGAAGATGGTTTAGGTTTTTTATTTAATAAAGATGGTGTTTTTCAAGTCGATGATATGATTGTCTTTCTAGATAAAGAAAATTCTTCTTTGAAAATGATACCTAAAAGTCTTTACCCAAGCTTTAAATCAGGCTTACGTTCAGTAGGAGATAGTGATAAGATTTATACATTGCATTTTCAAGCAGATCAAACTTTAAGATGTGATGATTGTGGTGCTTGGATTTCTTGCGGCTATTGTGCTCTTGGGGGAATTGCAATTGGATCGGGAGTTTTGGCTGCAGCAGGATTATTAGAATTAGGAGCATGTGTGCATTGTGCAATGCATTTTTGGTGAAACTAAATTATAAAGAGAGTATGATTTCTAAGCCAAATTTTAATATTTCAAAATCAAAAGTAATAATTGCTATTATTTTGTTTATATTAGTTATTGTATTTATTTTGTTGAAAATAAAAGGAATCTTATGAATTAAATATCGACAGTATTCTCATAGAATGAGAAGATTGTCGATATTTTGTTGTATCTTTGCAGCCTCAAAAAATAGGTATGCAAAATATTAGAAATATCGCGATCATCGCACACGTTGACCATGGCAAGACTACAACGGTAGATAAATTATTACTTGCCGGGCAGCTTTTCAGGGACAATCAGACTGCGGGTGAATTAATTCTAGACAATAACGACTTGGAGCGAGAAAGGGGAATAACTATCCTTTCTAAAAACGTTTCGATAAATTATAAGGGAACAAAAATCAACATTATTGATACTCCGGGTCACGCTGACTTTGGAGGAGAAGTAGAACGAGTATTAAACATGGCCGATGGCTGTTTATTGTTGGTTGATGCCTTTGAAGGTCCAATGCCTCAAACTCGATTTGTACTTCAAAAAGCAATCGAAATAGGTTTGAAACCCATTGTTGTAATAAACAAAGTAGATAAACCCAATTGTCGTCCTGATGAAGTGCACGAAATGGTTTTCGATCTGATGTTTAGCTTAGATGCTACAGAAGAGCAACTTGATTTTCCTACAATCTACGGTTCAGCTAAAAACGGTTGGATGTCGAATGACTGGAAAACACCAGCAACAGACTTTACTGCGTTGCTTGATGCTATTGTTGAGCATATTCCTGCTCCCGAAATTCTACAGGGAACACCTCAGATGTTGATTACATCACTTGATTATTCAAAATATGTAGGTCGTATTGCTATCGGACGTGTACATCGCGGCGAAATAAAAGAAAACATGGATGTTTCTTTATGTAAGCGTGATGGAACGATTGTAAAATCTAAAATCAAAGAATTGAATGTCTTTGAAGGTTTAGGTAGAGCAAAAGTTTCGTCTGTACAATGTGGTGATATCTGTGCATTGATTGGTATAGAAGGTTTTGAAATTGGTGATTCTATTGCAGATATTACTAATCCTGAACCTCTTGAGCCTATTGATATTGATGAGCCAACAATGTCTATGTTGTTTACGATTAACGACTCTCCATTCTTTGGAAAAGACGGTAAATTCGTTACATCTCGTCATATATATGAGCGATTGATGAAAGAATTGGACAAGAATCTTGCTTTACGTGTAGAGCCTACCGAAACAACAGATTCTTGGATTGTTTTTGGTCGTGGAGTATTACACTTATCAGTATTGATCGAAACAATGCGTCGCGAAGGATATGAGCTTCAGGTTGGACAACCTAAGGTTATTATCAAAGAAATTGATGGTGTGAAATGCGAACCGATTGAACAACTTACAATAAATCTTCCAGAAGAATATTCAAGTAAGATTATTGACCTTGTAACTCGTCGTCGTGGTGAGTTGACAATGATGGAATCGAAAAACGAAAGAGTATTCTTAGAATTCACAATACCTTCGAGAGGAATTATTGGTATCAGTAATGCTGCTTTGACTCTTTCTGCAGGAGAAGCTGTTATTGCTCACCGTTTCTTAGAATTCCAACCTTGGAAAGGGGATATCGAAAAGCGTCAGAATGGTTCTATTATTGCAAGTGAATCAGGTAATGCTTTTGCTTATGCTTTAGATAAACTACAAGATAGAGGACGTTTCTTTATCGAATCTCAAACCGATATTTATATGGGTCAGATCGTAGGAGAGCATTCAAAAGAAGGAGACTTAGTTGTTAACTTGACTAAATCAAAGAAACTTACCAACGTGCGTGCTTCCGGAACTGATGATAAAGCAAAGCTTGTGCCTGCTATTATCTTTAGTCTAGAAGAGTCTTTGGAATATATTAAAGAAGATGAATATGTAGAGGTTACGCCTTCTGCAACTCGTCTGCGTAAGATATATTTGGATGAGAACGAACGTAAACGTTTTACTAAGAAATAAGAAGATTTACATTCTAATATATTAAAAGCCCCTGAGATAATTTATCTCAGGGGCTTTTAAGTTTTTGGTACAACATATCTGATAGCTAAAAGCTAATATCAAAGCTATAGAATGTAGTGTTATTGTAAAGAGGTTTGCGTAAATATAAAAAGGGTTTGAGATTATTATTCTCAGACCCTTTTCTGTATTGTAATGAATGGTGTGAACCTTTACTTCTTATCTGTTTTACCACCTCCAGAGTTGCCTGTTGGACGTGCGATAGAGTCGCGCATGTCGGTGTCAGCTTGGATGTTTTGCATTTTGTAATAGTCCATTACTCCTAAATTTCCACTGCGAAGGGCTTCTGCCATTGCAATAGGTATTTGAGCTTCTGCTTCTATTACTTTTGCACGAGCTTCCTGAGCTTTTGCTTTCATCTCTTGCTCTAGAGCAACAGCCATTGAACGACGTTCTTCGGCTCTTGCTTGTGCAATGTTTTTATCTGCTTGAGCTTGGTCTATTTGAAGTACTGCACCAATATTTTTACCTATGTCGATATCCGCGATATCAATAGATAGAATTTCGAATGCAGTTCCTGCATCCAGACCTTTCTTCAAAACAAGTTTTGAAATAGAATCAGGGTTTTCTAGTACAGATTTGTGACTTTCGGATGAACCGATAGATGATACTATACCTTCGCCTACACGAGCTAAGATTGTTTCTTCACCTGCACCACCAACTAGCTGTTTAATGTTGGCACGCACCGTTACACGGGCTTTAGCGATCAGCTGGATACCATCCTTAGCAACCGCAGTTACAGGAGGGGTATCAATTACTTTTGGGTTTACCGACATTTGTACTGCTTGCAATACATCACGTCCGGCAAGGTCAATAGCTGTTGCCATTTGAAATGTTAAGTCGATATTTGCTTTAGATGCAGATACCAATGCATGTACTACCTTCTCGACGTGTCCACCTGCTAGAAAGTGGGCTTCCAGTTCGTCACGAGTAATATTTCTAAGACCTGCTTTATGAGCTTCGATCATAGCATATACGATGGTGCGTGGCGGTACTCTACGTAATCTCATCAGAAATAACTGAACGAGTGATATACGTACGCCTGCCGATAGGGCATTGATCCATAAAAAGAATGGAACGTAGTAGAAAAAGATGAGTAGAAGCACGAATGCTGCTAATGCAATTGTAACTACGAGAAATGGCATAATTATAAAATTATTAGTTAATACTTGTTTGATTTTCTAATTGAGGTACAGATTGTACCATTACACTTGATTTTTCTATTTTTACGATTTGCACGTTTTCTCCTTCATCAATAAATTCGCCAGTAATAGATTTTACTTCTACGATATATTGATTGTCGAACTCGGCTTTCCCAATCGGGTTGAGACGGGATAAAGTAATACCAGTCTGTCCTATGGTGAGTTGTAAAATTTCTGTTTGATCTACAGTTGCATCAATGTCCGTTTTTAGTGCGATATGATTCAGGGCATTTGATTTGAGTATAAATAAAAAGGCAGCGATGGAGATTATAATGTTTGCTGCAATGGTTATATATCCCGCAGTCTCATTTATATAATAGAATGCATAGGCAATGCTGCCAATAAGCATAAGTCCTCCTGCAATGCCTGCTATTGTTATTCCCGGTAATAGAAAAATTTCTGCTGCTAAAAGACCGACACCTAGTATAATCAAAAAAACGATGATGATAATTTCGACTGTCATATATTAATATTAGTTTTAAATGCGTTTTAGGGTTTCAAACATTTTTGTTTCTGAACGGTCTAAAAAAAACAAAGATGGTTAAAGCTGCCCGAAATAATAAATATGTTATACTGCCTGATTGGATTTTACCGTAAGGCTTTGATCTCTTCATTGCGAGCCTTGATATCTAAATCTTGAACTTCGTTGTAAAGCAGAGATTGTCTATTTTCCAGATTCTGAATTACGCTGGCTAAAGTTGAACGTTGATTGCCTGATACATTTATATATTCAGTTCTTTTATCCTCTAAGTCCTTTTCAGTTGCTTCTAATGCTTTTCTTTTCTCATTAGCTTCAAAGTAAAGGTTTCGTGCAGTAGAACTTTTGAAATCTGTATATGCATTATAAGTGTATCTATCGTCAATTACAAATGTAAAGTCTGAGACTTTCTTCTCAACTACTGTATTTTCTTTTCTAGCTGTGGCAATGAGACTTGAGTAGTTCTTACCTGGTCTCCAGGTACTTTTGATAGAAGCTATTTTTGCTCTGTTTTCTTTGTATATCTCGTCATCACTTTCCACTAGCGTCACTTCTTCGTTAGGGATAAAAGTATAGACACATACTCTTCCTTCGGGTTGAAAGCGATCTGTTGCAAACCATCCTATGCCTTTTTCTTCATCGAATACATAAAGGTAATCATTTGCTGTTGAGTTAAAAGGCATATTTAGTAATTCGGGTGTTAGATAAGTATCATTATTCAGATTGTATCTGGTTACATAAATATCATATCCTCCTAAACCGTTTTCGTCTTGTCCAGCAAAGTAAATTGTAGAACCATCAGTTAAGACGAAAGGATAATTAGTGTTACCCGTAAGACCTAAGTTGTTATTTGATATTTTCTTTTCGTTGCCATATCCATTTAGGAGTTTATCCATCGAAAAAAGACTCATCTTATTATTGGTTGGTTGCCCAAAATAGATTTTTGAGCCTTTTCCATTTATATAAACTGTAGATTCTATTCTTCTGTCTGCATCAAAAATATCATTAAAAGCAGCTAGTGAACCTGCATCTGATGATAATTTATAAGCCGAAAGGAAAGCATCTTTATTTACAATCAAACTATCGATAATTTGGATGTCTTCAGTTCTGGATATTGCCCTCTGTAGTTTATCTAAATATTGGTTACGAGTGCCTAGAGTTGTTTCCTTTTCTTTCGGTCTGGCTTTTGCATATCGCTCATATTGTTGTTGAGCTTCGCTAACTCTATATTGTTTGATGTAGATATCACCCAGATACAAATACGATTCCGGTAAATTGCGCTTAGCGGCAATCAGTAGGTATTCTTCGGCTTGTTTGATGTTTCCACCTGTTTCAAAGATACATACACCTAACCAAAGATTGAGTGACGGATCGGTCGGTTTGCTGTTGTGCTCTCTTTCAAATACAGGTAAAGCTTTAGCAAAGTCGTTATTTTTATAGTCAAGTTTTGCCTGCGCCAAATCTTTAGTAGTTTGAGCATTTAAAGCGAAGCATAGGCAAAGTGATATTATCAGGCTGATATATTTCATATGATATACCGTTGGTAAAATATTAATTAATCAAAGATAAAAATAATCTCGGAATGGTCTCTACTTTGAGCCTTGTTTTAATCGCTCTTTAGGCTGGAGTCGGCTTATTTGATACATTAAAATTTCGTTTTTCATTAAAAGTACTGTAAATTTATACCATTCAAAAAAATAGTAGAACACTGATCTCTTAATATAATAACCATGAATAAAAAAACGATCTTCTTTTTATTAACCCTTTTTCTAATGAGCCCTTTGGTGATCAATGGGCAGGCAAAACACACCTTTGAAATTAAAGATGGAAATTTTGTCTATGATGGAAAACCGATTCAGATTCATTCGGGAGAGATGCATTATGCAAGAATACCGCATCAGTATTGGAGACATAGACTTCAGATGTTGAAAGCAATGGGGTTAAATGCTGTTGCCACTTACGTCTTTTGGAATGCTCATGAACCTCAACCCGGTCAATGGGATTTCGAGGGAGATAATAATTTGGCAGAATATATAAAAATAGCAGGAGAAGAAGGTTTGATGGTTATTCTACGTCCGGGTCCTTATGTTTGTGCAGAGTGGGAGTTTGGAGGTTATCCTTGGTGGCTTCAAAATGTGGAAGGAATGGAAATCAGACGAGACAATCCTCAATTCTTGAAATATACAGAAATTTATATCAATAGATTGTTTAAAGAGGTTGGACATCTTCAAATAACCAAAGGTGGTCCGATCATTATGGTTCAGGCTGAAAATGAGTTTGGCTCTTATGTGGCTCAACGTAAAGATATTTCATTAGAGGAGCATCGTGTTTATAATGCAAAGATTGTGGCTCAGTTGAAAACAGCAGGATCAGAAGTACCCTTCTTTACATCTGATGGTAGTTGGTTGTTCGAAGGAGGTTCTACTCCCGGAGCTTTACCTACGGCTAACGGAGAGAGTAATATTACTAACCTGAAGAAGGTGGTTGATAAGTATAACGGAGGACAAGGTCCGTATATGGTAGCGGAATTTTATCCCGGATGGTTAGCTCATTGGGCTGAGCCTCATCCTAAAGTGGATGCGTCTAAAGTTGCAAGACAGACTGAGGAGTACTTAAAGAATGATGTGTCTATCAATTATTATATGGCTCACGGTGGTACCAATTTTGGTTTTACAAGTGGAGCTAACTATGATAAGAATCACGATATTCAACCCGATTTAACAAGTTATGATTATGATGCACCAATAAGTGAAGCAGGTTGGGTAACACCTAAGTTTGATTCTCTTAAGAATGTAATTAAGAAATATGCAAAATACGATATTCCGGAAGCTCCAAAGCAAATACCATTGATTGAGATTCCTTCTATCAAACTGACTAAAGTGGCTGATGCTTTAAATTTTGCAATGAAGCAGGAGAAAGTTGAAAGTCAAAAGCCATTGACTTTTGAACAATTGAACCAAGGTTACGGATATGTTCTTTATTCGAGACATTTTAATCAACCAATTAGTGGAACATTAGAAATTACAGGGTTACGTGATTATGCTATTGTATATGTGAACGGCGAAAAAGTAGGTGAGTTGAATCGCTATTATAAGAACTATTCAATGGAAATTGATATTCCGTTTAACTCTTCTCTGGAAATATTGGTCGAAAATATGGGACGTATCAATTATGGAGCAGAGATTGTTCATAACAATAAAGGTATAATAAGCCCTGTTCAGATCAATGGAATGGATATTGAGGGAGATTGGGAAATGTATAAACTTCCGATGAGCGAAGCTTCTACAATGGCAAAGATTGGAAAGTCGGAAGCTTTAGATAATCTTCAAGATACTAATAGCAAATTGAATGCTAAGCTAGCAGGCAGACCTGTTATTTATGAAGGTACTTTTAATTTAGCTGAAACTGGCGATACTTTTATTGATATGTCTGCTTGGGGTAAAGGTATCATCTTTATCAACGGTAAAAATATTGGAAGATATTGGAATGTTGGTCCACAACAAACTTTATATATACCCGGAGTTTGGTTGAAAAAAGGAGGAAACAATATTGTGATCTTCGAGCAGCAAAATGATGAATTGAAGAAAGAAGTAAAGACAGTCAAGATTCCAATCTTGCACGACTTGAAAGCTAAATAAATTCAATTGATAAGAGATAAAACAGAAAATAGAGTATATCAGACTAAAGATATTACTCTATTTTTTATTTTTTTGCAGGTTAGTCCTGTTTTGAGTTTTGATTGTTGCAATAAGATTCTATTTTTGTGGAAATTTATTAAACCCTATGCCTAAAATATTTCGTTTGTCAAAAGCTGGTGTAAGATTGTTGTTTAAAGTACGACATCACAAAGGGCATGGCATACACTCTCCTTTTGTTTTCAGCTTTATCACTAGAGTGATTGAAGAAAAAACACCTTACCATGCTTATGAGGATGTTCGCAATCACATGAAAGATTTTCCAGCCTTATCTTTTCAGGAGAATAAAACACATCGTTTATTATTCAAGATTGTTAATTATTTCAATCTAAAGCAAATTCTTGAATTGGGAGGAGGTATTGGAGTTCATACTTTATACATGACCGCGACGGCTTCCGATATCGAATGTTTGAGTGTGGAACTTACTCCATCCAAATATAATCAGGCACAAATGCTTTATAATGAGTGGGATCGTAATATAATACAGTCAGAAGAGCCATTTCCTTTAATAAACGGAAAAAAAGATTGTATCTTCGTGAATCTTAAAAATTACAATGTCTCTCATAATGAACTGGTTATCTATTTGCTGTCTTTGGTACACAAAGATTCTGTAATTATTATTGATGGAATCCGAACAAATAGAAAGCTACAAACGTTATGGAAAATGTTAGTTCAACAAAATGATGTAATAGTGTCTTTAGATTTATTCCATCTTGGAATATTATTCTTCGATAAAAAATATTACAAACGAAATTACAAACTCAGTTTCTGAGGTTAAGTTCTCAGACCTTTTATTCCTTTGAATAGAGTGATAACTAAGATTAGCTATTGTAGAATATAGTAATAGATATTTAACATTACTTATTGATGAAAAAAAGTTTAGTATATACAAAAACAGGAGATAAGGGAACTACCGGCTTAGTTGGTGGGATGAGGGTTCCTAAGTCACATGTAAGGTTAGATGCATATGGTACTATCGACGAATTAAATTCGTTTTTAGGATTGCTTATTTGTGAGATAAAAGAGGAAGATATTCTGAAAGTACTTTCTTTCATTCAGCATAAATTGTTTACTGTGGGATCGTATCTGGCAACAGAGACAGAGGCCATTTCTCCAAAAGCTGCCAGTATTATAACCGATGAGAATATTGCATTGTTAGAAAAGGAAATGGATCGCATGGATAGCGAGTTACCTTCACTTAGACAATTTGTATTGCCGGGAGGAAGCGAAGCTGCAGCCAGAGCTCATATTTGTCGTACAATAGCACGTCGTGGAGAGCGTTGCATTTACCGAGTTAAGGAAGATTATCCAGTGGAAGACAATATTTTAAAGTTTGTGAATCGCTTGTCTGATTACTTCTTTATCCTTGCCCGAAGAGAATGTAATAAGAATGGAAAGGAAATTTTCTGGGATACTACTTGTTCCTAAGGAATATTCTGCTATTTTTGCCGAAAATAAGAATTAAGAGAATTATAATAAATACATTACTATGTACTGGACACTAGAATTAGCATCGAAATTGGAAGATGCACCATGGCCTGCTACTAAGGACGAGTTGATTGACTATGCTCAACGCTCGGGTGCACCGTTGGAAGTTATAGAAAACCTTCAGGAATTGGAAGACGAGGGCGAAATTTTTGATACAATCGAAGATATTTGGCCAGATTATCCAAGTAAGGAAGACTTTTTCTTTAACGAAGACGAATATTAAACCTAAAAGGTTGTAAGGAGCTTTACAAAGAAGCAGATATAGAAGAGGGGAACGGAATTTATATTCCGTAGCCCCTTTTTTGTTTTTTATTATTATATTTAGGTTTCTAAAAGTTATACTCTAATCAAAGGTTTACTTTTTAAATTAAGGACTATGAGACAAACAAGATTTTTCCTAACGAAGACGAATAATAAGGAGAGCAATAACTGCATTGTTTCGATGGTAAGTAAATTACTCTTTTACTCGGGTATTGTGATTCTTATGTCTGCCTTTATTTATATGATTGGTAATCTAGCTAAAGCTGATTCATTTGTCAGTATATGGCTTGTTTTCGTGATAACTGGAATATTTTTTATTCTATCAAGTGTTTTGATCAGTAAGGATGGTTTATTTAAAAGATTATGATAAGCGATTAACTTCGTCATTTCCCTATATAGAAAGGCTGCCCTTTGGGTGGTCTTTCTTATTTATATAGATTATCTTTGCTCGATTTTTAGAACAGAAAGATGAAACAGGCATTTATTAAGCTGCACCTATCCATCCTGATAGCTGGGTTTACGGGAATTTTTGGCAAACTAATTTCTCTCAATGAGGGATTGCTGGTTTGGTATCGAATGCTTATAACTCCACTTCTTTTATATGCACTCCTTTGGGCTACAAAAAAACTTCCAACTATTCCAAAGCGTGAAATCTTCAAAATTGGAGGAGTGGGCTTATTACTAGGTTTACACTGGATATTCTTTTATGGGAGCATCAAAGCTTCGAATGTATCCATAGGCGTTGTTTGCTTCTCGGTAGTGGGCTTCTTTACTGCTGTGCTTGAACCTATGATTAACCGACATAGAGTTTCTTATAAAGAGCTTCTTTTTAGCTTGATTACTCTGGGCGGTATTGTCTTGATATTTCAATTCGATAGTCAGTATCGGATGGGGATTATTCTAGGAGTTATATCCTCTGCTTGTGTGCTTTGTTTACCATTATGAACAAAAGGGTAGGGGTGCGCCATAGTTCAACAACGATGTTGTTTTATGAGATGATTGGCGGCTTTGTTTGTATGAGTCTTATTCTTCCGTTTTATCTCTATTTTATTCCCGTTGAAACTTTAATGCCGAGTATACCCGATTGGATATATCTAGTACTGTTATCTACTGTGTGTACCATTGGGTTGTATCTTTTACAGATACAGGCACTAAAGCATATTTCAGCTTTTACGGTCAATCTTAGTTATAATCTAGAACCTATATACAGTATCATCCTCGCTATAATCATCTTTGGTGAAGCAAAGGAGCTGACTCCAGTTTTCTTTATCGGTTTAGGTATTATTATGTTGTCTATTCTGCTACAGATGATCAGTGTTTCCCGTAGCAGAACAGCTAAGGAACTTAATCCTTCCGAAACATAAAAGATAGAATACCTTTCATTAGATCGTTTCGTTGATCTTCCTCCTCAATAACCTCGAATGGAAAGCCAAGTACACATGTTTTGTAGTTTGTTTGTGAAGCTACTCCTGCGCTGAGGTTATTATCCGAATATCTGTAAATTGTATAACTGTTTTCTCCTAACGGCTCTAAAGCATCGGGTGCTTCTACACCATATGACTCTGTATTGGGTTTGTTGTAGAAATCCATTTGACCTTTAAACATCGGGAATGGAGATGTTACATATTTTACATTACCTGCTGTTGTTGCGGCTAGACCTACTCGCCATCTGTATTTTAGAATATTAGATGCAAACGCCAAATCTTCATCTAGTACATTTTCGCTATTCCAAAGATCAGAACCTACAAATGCCCCACTAACAAATATATTACCACCTTGTTGGCAATAGGCTGTTATTCTTGTTTGAAGTTCTTTAGGGAAAGTTTTAAAATCGGGAACAAAGTATCCTCTGCCTATATTGGTTTGTCTTTGTTTACCAAGAATCAAATCAACAAGTTGATATTTGGCAAGCTTTGTTTGTCCGTTAATAACAGCATCACGACTCGAAGATATAAAGGAATACCCTGCTTTAAGTATCGATTTGCCATGGAGAAATGGGTAATCGAAAGTGTTTCCTGCTACCACCGTTGTTTCATAATCGGAGTTACTACCTCCAAAACCGGGAGTATCATTTCCCATATAGGGTATATCCCTTCGGAATTCATACTGACTTCCGGTATAATTATATTGATTTTTGTCAGGTACTCCATGATCTATGGCATCCAGAAAACCTGCAATACTATCTTGAGCGGTAAAGCTTATAGGGGCTGATATACGATCGAATCCGTTCACAACGAGAACATTTCCTTTTTCGTTAGATTTTCGCGAAACAGATAATATCTCTGAAGGAAAACTTTCACCTCCATCATTTACGGCTGCTACTTTAAAACTATATATCTTATCCTTTTCAATTGACACTTGAGCATTGCTGTAAGGCACTATTTCGCCATTGTCAAAGTCTCCGTTATCAACTCGCATGTAGATTATGTATTTAGTTGGCTTAGCTGTTGGCTCTGTACTGTCTAATGTCGGAATCCAATTTAGACGGACTTCGGTATCACCTACAAATTCTAAACTAAAACTAGTTACGGGTAATGGTTGCACCACATAATCATAATCGTACTGGTGGGCTACAAATTTCAACATTCCTTTATAAACAGAACGGCTCACTATGAATTGAAATCGGGGATCGAGACCATAGCGCATATCGGCAAAGTTTTGATGCGATAATAATTCAAGTAGCATAGTGGGAACTTCGGGTACGCGAGCCTCACTGTAAGAACGATTCCATATGGGTCTGCGTGTCCACTTAGGTTCATAATTCTGGCGAATATCTTTTATTACCTCATCTGTAATCATATCTGCTAAATGCCGGGAGGCCAGACGAGGTTTTCCGTTCTCAAATTTTTCGTCGTTGAAGTGTGTCATGCAAATACCTAAAGTTCCTATAATAGAATCGTTAGGTGTAGTTCCTGCATCAGAGTGAAAGGCCATTGCCAGATCGATAGGGATATTCAGTCCTCCTTTTTCGGGCAAAACACTAGAACCTCCAGCAATGTAATTAACCCAGAAACCACGACTCTGAAAATCGTCCGAATAGTCATTCTCTCCTGCGGTTCTACTATAAACTGTATCGGGTACACCTGCCCATTGCAACCAATAGCGCGCACCTTCTGTATATCGGGGGTAATTACTGATAGTTGGTTTATAGGTAATCGTATTAGTTTCGTTATTAAGTGGCACGCGAGCAATATTACCCATACCTCCGCCTATTTTAACAGCATCAGCAGTAAGGATGCGTCCCGATTTTTGGCTTTTATTCGAAAGTACAACTTTACAATTGTCATTCATGCCCTCTTCGAAACTAAAGTATCCGAGGAATATCCATGTACCTCCTCCCATTTTCTGGTTTATCTTGAATTCGGTTTCTCCTCCAAGGTGGTGTACTGTATAAAGCGCATCATCTGTACTATTCTCTACTGTCTGATAAGAAATATATACACCATACTTTCCCGCCTCAGGAATATTGGGTATCCATTCGCAAAAGCTTTCCTTGCCTTTCGATATAGTTGGTATTTCTCTGAATGTACCCATCTTAAAAGGGTTTTCTCCTACCTGATAATTTCCTTTAAAGTTTGCAAATCCGGGAGCCTCTCCATCATCCCATTTCTCTTTGCCTTTTCTTTCTTTATATGTTGATTGGCTTTTATTATGATCGTTGTCTATAATAATTTCATGCAATTGAGTATCACGCTCGCGAGGCAGAAGTACATTTGCGCCTGCATTTTCTAACATAGGTACAAGATAGGGTAGTACATAGCTTTGTGTGTACAAATCTTCTACGGTTTGGAATATTCGAGCACGTTGCCATTGCCACTTGCCTAGCTTTTGTTCATAGTACCAACCGTGACTTTGCCAAATGGCTAGATGGTGTCCTAGTAAACCTCGGTCTGCTTCGAATGGACGGGAGGTGTTTGTTATAAGAGGTTTATCTAGTTTGTTGGCGAATCGATCATTTAGAGATGAAGGTACATAATCTTCTATTTTGTATTTGTCGGAGAAGATAGCTAAAGAGTAACTTGCATATTCTTTAGGCAGGCGTTTTTTTACTTGTGCATAAATCGTAGTAACATTCTTCTTTCTAAAAGGTATATACGACAATTCTACTCCTGCATATATATTAATTGTTTTCTTTACTATTCTTATAGAGTCTATAGCTATTGGTCTTCCTGCTACTTCCTGGCGCGCAGTAGAAGTGAGGTATTGACTGATGTTGGCTATTACATTTTTAGGAAGGGTTTGTGCATTGAGATCATGAATAGATAAACATGAGATCAAAATAAATAGTAAGGTTGCTGACCTGTTTATTATTTTGGAGAAATTCATTCTGTGCAGAATTTAGGTTTGATTAATAAAAAACAAATACAAGACATTAAAACATCTAAGACCTTATTTATGTTCTGCCCGATAAGCATCTATGGCACTTTTTACTGAACCATGTAATAACAGTAGTCTGTTGGCTTCATCGTAATTTAGTCCTAGCTCATCTATAATCATTCGTGTACCTCGGTCTACTAATTTGGCATTCGATAATTGCATATTCACCATGCGATTCCCTCTAACTCTGCCTAGTTTTATCATGGTAGCGGTGGTAATCATATTGAGTATCATTTTTTGTCCCGTTCCCGATTTCATCCGCGAACTACCCGTAACAAACTCAGGGCCTACAATCATTTCTATGGCTGTTTCGGCTTCCTGTGCAATGGGTGAATCAGGATTGCTGGCTATGGATGCAGTTAGTATTCCATGTTTGTGACATTCGCGTAAAGCTCCCACAACATAGGGAGTGGTACCCGATGCCGCAATGCCTATTACCGTATCTTTCTCGTTGATGTTGTGAGCTAGTAACTCTTTCCATCCGGCTTCGGTGTTGTCTTCTGCTTTTTCAACCGGATTGCGTAATGCTGTATCTCCTCCTGCAATCAGACCGAAGACAAGAGTTTTTGGCATACCGAAAGTAGGCGGTATTTCCGAGGCATCCAATACACCCAAACGACCGCTTGTGCCTGCTCCTATATAAAATATACGTCCGCCTTGTTCCATGCGCGGTACAATTTGAGAGACTAGTTTTTCTATCTGGGGAATTGCTTTTTCTACAGCTAGTGCAACTTTCTTATCTTCGTTATTTATATCAATGAGAAGTTCTTTGACCGACTTTTTTTCTAAATCGTCATATAACGAAGGTTGCTCTGTTATTTTTCTAAAGGTCATAATCAGCTTTGTAGTTAATCTTATGGATATCTAGGGTATCAAGTACAGGTCAAATATTAATATCTATCTTATAAGATGGGCACATTTAAGGTCGCAAATAGACTCAAATTTATCTGTCTTATTTTGCTTTCTGTGCCCTTATTCTAAATGAGAATGATACCTGATAAGTCCTTCCATAGGAGACTTTATTATTGTTGTAATCTCAATATTTAGTTCTTTGGCAACTTCTTTTAATAACTCTTGGTAATGAAAAGCAATCGAACCTGTAAAATGAATCTCATTGTTCATATAGTCATATTGCATTATGTTTCGTAAGAAGAAGTCCTTAAAAGCATTATATACCAACTTGTATATTGTTTGATCCTCAATGTTCTCTATGAGGAATACAGATAGGTTTGCCAGAAAACGATTAGCCATAGGCTGTTTATATACCCTGTCTAATATAATGGCAGGAGTTAGTTCAAATTGGGTGAGAAATTTTTCTTTTAATCCTTCTGTCAGTTGATTTTTGAGGCATGCCCCTAATAGAAGCTTTCCTAATACGGCACCACTACCTTCGTCTCCTAAGATATATCCGAGTGGAGATATATTACTAACAATCTCTTTCCCATTATAAAAGCACGAATTTGAGCCCGTACCCATAATTGCAACTATACCTTCTTTGTTGTTGCATAATCCTTTAGCTGCTGCTAATAAGTCGCTCCCGATATAGATTTCGGAAACATTGATATTATCGGCTATTGCTAGGCGAACGATTTCGTTCTTCTCTGTAAAAGCGCAACCTGCTCCGTAGAAATACACTTTGTCAATAGAATAACCTTTTAATTCTGGAACCAAAAAGGATTTTAATTCTTCTCCTATTTCTTCGCGCGATCGAAAGAAGGGATTGGCTCCTCTGGTATAAATTTGTTTTATTTTTTGTCCCTGATCTATCAAACACCAATCAACTTTTGTTGATCCGCCATCTGCCAGTAATATCATATCTTTATATAGATTTTTCTTTTGTATAAAATGTTTCCGATAAACCAGTTTACAGCTACAAATAAGAGTGCAAAAACAAATGAACTCAAGTAATCGCCCAAACAAGGAAGAAGAACCTCATTATATATAAATCCATGTAGACTGATGGTTTCACTATTGTATGTAAATGTTATATTACCAACTAAAATAGAGAGGACTCCTGCCAGAACATAAATAAACAGAGGGTTTACACCGAATGATTCGAAGAATACACTCCATCGTTTATACCCTTTTATGTCGATAATCCAGATAAGTAGTGCCAAGAAACTCGAGGCTAAACCACAAGTGGCAAGAAGAAAGGTTGGTGACCATATTTTTTTATTGATTGGGCATCCATAATCTAATAAAAAGCCGGCAAATGTAAGTATTGTTCCGAGAATAAATAAACGGGTGATTCTAACCTGATTGTCTTTTACTTCCATCAGGATTTTACCACAGCAGAAACCAACTAATACATGACAAACTGCTGGGATAGTACTTAAAAATCCCTCCGGGTCAATTGCTATACCTACATCTTTATATACATGATTGACACCGAGAATAGCTCGGTCTACGACTGAGATTATATTATTTTCGCTGAATTCGAACCCATTACCAAACAAAAGAAGTAAAAAATAGGCGAAGAGGGTGACGATGATTATATAGGGAATGTATTTATGTTTAACAAATATAGCAACCAGAGAGGTAATACCATATGCCAGAGCTAACCGTTGCATTACTCCTAGGATTCGTATATGTTCCATATTGGTAATGGATTGGAAGAATCGTTCAAAAAAGCCCATATCGCTGTCCGATAAACTTCTGAAATTACTGCACGACAAGCCAAACCATGCTAAGCCCAAGCCAATAAGAAAGATGACTATAGTACGTTTAATGATTTTTTGAACGGTTGCTTTGCTATATTCAAAATTGAATTTGCGGAGGGATATATAGGTTGAGATCCCCATAATAAACATAAAGAAAGGGAAAATAAGGTCTGTCGGGGTCAATCCATTCCACGCAGCGTGTTGTAGTGGGGCGTAGATAGAACCCCATGAGCCTGGATTATTTACCAGAATCATTCCTGCGATGGTTATCCCACGTAAAATATCCAGAGAGAGTAGTCGGTTAGATGCTTGTTGAGTCATAGTCTGTTATCTTAAGGTCTGAGACCTTCTTATTGCTCAAATAAATTAATAGCAATAATAGGTTATAACAATTAAATACGGCAATGGATAGTTGCAAATATCTAGTATTCTAATAAATATAATATTTCCAGGATAATTTTACATTTTTATTCCTCAAAGTAGAATATCCTAAGATTTATTTTTTCAGAGCAAAGATAAGTTTTAGAAAGCTACTCGCCACCATTTTAAGGTATTTAACGAAATAATATTTGCTGAAAATTTAAAATACCGCTTTTTTAGGTAGCAAATGTGCTATTTGTTGCGTGATTTTAAATTAAAGTTTCTATAACCCTTCATTACAGATCGTGTTTATTAAGTGTACTACGTTATCTGTCCGATAGAATAGGTTTAGATATACTTAGTCAGACTTTTTATTATCGGTAATTAAAGAGTGTTTGTAGTCTGTAATTTGGTCAAGGTGTGTTATCTCTTTTGGGTTTTGTTTGTTCAGTTTGTAAGAGGCTTGGTTATTCCTATAATTACCCCAAAATCTCCATCGGTTTGCTTCCAGTCCTTTTCAGGTAAGTAGGTGCGTGATACATAGCCATCAAGATAAAGTGCATTTCTACAACCCTGCGATTTGAAATACATCGCAAGGTCATAAAAATTTATTTTAGTTTTCGACATGGCAAAAACAACTCTGTTATCGGGCAGAATACCCACACCATTGCGGATTTGTAAATTTGTAGATCCTTCTTTTAATTCGGGGTGTATCTGTCCGTCAATTATTAGCATTGGACCCGACTGGGTTGCATATTTTATATGTCCATTGTTAATAAAATCTTCAGTTTTGCAAATCACGGGGATGTTGTCTGCCGTAATATAAAAGACGCCGTTAGGCTTCAAATAAAAATTACCACTTCCCGAAGTCGTGTCTATGGGGCTTAAAGTTTTGAAGTTCTCAATATAAAGCCCTTGTGGGATATTATTTGCGTTGTACATCCCTCCGTTTACGGCAAAGAGAAGTTTCAGATTCTTATTTTCAACAAATGTTTTTAGATTTTGGATGCTTTTGATAATTTTGCTGCTGTCATTTTTCCAATACAATGCTAGATCACTTGAGGCTAAATCCACTTTATAATCAATAATGCGATCGTCAATAGACTTCTCATTAGGTGAAATGAAAAAGAATCCAACTGCTGATAATAGCAAGATAAGCACTAAAAAGAAAAACTTATTGCGATTCATTATTTTGGATTAAGTAATCATCTGCTTTAAGAGTGATTTTTTAGATTAATTATAGCTCTTTTCAATATCTGCTCCCACATAATAATGAAGCAATATTTGATCGTACAGATATCCTTTTTCACCCATTACAGCTGCTCCTATCTGACATAAACCGACGCCATGCCCCCAACCTGCACCAATTAGAGTAAATTGTTTGCCTTCTTTTTCTACATAAAAAGCAGAACTATACAAGTGTGAGGTGGATAGTATTCGGCGTATTTCGAGTTCTTTACCTATAGTTAAAGTCTTTTTCGATCCGACAATTTTTAATTTAATAAGCCTGCCCGAAGTTCCGCGTTGTATAGGGATGAGCTCTTGTATTACACCAAAGTCAATACTCGAACGTCTTAATACAAGTGCAGATAATTCTTCTTGACTGTATGAGACCTTCCATCTGTAGAAATCGATAGTTTCCTGATCGTAGTTATTAAGAACCTGACCCAGTATCTTTTTGTCCTGTGTGTTGCAAAATGCAGAAGGACGAGTTTTTATCCATTTCAAAGCCTCTGTTTCTTTTGTTAGATCGGGTAAGTCATTTGGATTAATGTCATCTCTGAGTTTTACTAAGTATGAGAATTTGGTGTTCTCCCAACAATTTTGAAATTCCTCTACTGCACCTCCACAACATTTAGAAAAACGTGCATCGCATATTTTACTTTCAGAGGTCAAAACCTGTCCTCTGGTTTCTGCAATGGCTTGTTTTACAATTTCAATATTTGATGAGGCTCTTGTTATTCCTTGATAGCGTTGGCAGTGATCGTCTGCACAAACATCAAAATTTACATGGTCTTCGCGATCATACCATCGTATGGATTCGGTTTCAGTTTCAGAAAAAGACGAATATTCGGTTTTATCGGCTACTATTTCTTTGTTTTTTTCTATTTGAGCTAAAAGCCAGCTTCGGGATATTACGGCGTGTGCTTTTAATAATTCCAGAGATGCTGTTGCACTCATTTCAGATGATATGACACTGGTAAGATAATCTTCAATCTTTATTATATTGATGACCGTTATTTGCTCGTCTTCAACTATAAGTTTCAATGCACCTTGAAACTCTTGATTCTCTTTTCGTTCCCAATGAAAATTAACTCCTATAATAACATCTTCTATCACAAAAGAAGCTTCCTTGTTTGTCGATTCAAATAATAATTGATCGTAAAGCGCTCCATCCCATAAGATTTTTCCTTCCTGATAAGTTGCAGTATTCTTACCTTTTGCAGTTTGTTGCAGACATAGATAATCAGTATGAAAATTAAAGGTGATGGTTTTATTGGATAAGATACCAACACTTACACTGGGTTCTATTGACATCGTTTATTGGTTTTGAGTTTATAGTATTATTTTCTGGTTTGTTTTTTGATATATAGACCTTCTCGGTTTTGATGCTATTTCAAAAGGGAGTTTGTCTGTTCTAAAGATAGGGAACAATTTGATATTGGCTAACAAATTATTTAGCATTTTGGAGCAGATATATCCTAAATGGATTATTCTTTTAATCAATTGTACCGTAGAATGAGATATTTTGTCTGTTGGTTGGTAAAGCATTTAGTGTGCCATACCCGCTTGGGCTTATTCGTAATAAGATTGAGATTCCTACGTTTTCTCTGTTTGTTATATCCAAAGGCTCAATTTTTATTTCATAGCTTCCATCTTTCTTCTTGGTGTCAGAGTAATTAAAGTTGGTGCTGGTAAAATCTATGCTGATATCTCTTGGATTGATAGGTGCAACATACGAACGTCCATAATAGGGAAGATTGGCTATAATAGTATCGTTCTTTACTTTTAGATAGTAGTCGTAATTGAGATTAACCGTTCTTCCAGACATTGGCTGTGCACTGGTTGCGTGAAATGTGAAGTTGCGATTCTCTATTTTTTCGGCATACTCCTTTGCCTTAGCTTGTTGTTCAGGCGTTAATTCTTTTGTTTTACATCCAATGAGAATAGCAAGCAAGATAAGGCTGGTTATTATAGATATCTTTTTCATATTGATAGTGTTTGTTCTTAAAACACTTAACGGTGGTAGTTGGTTCAATGATAGTGAATTAGAGAAGTAGTCCAATTAGTCGGTCTGTGAAATTCCTCTTTAGTTATTTACTAAAAGGATTATTTTCGGCAGAAAAATTAAAATGCCAATTACAACACTTGATATTGTACTAACGAGTACGGCTGCTGCTGAAATGTCTTTTACTTTTTTGATTAAATTATGATATTCAGGAGATACAAAATCAGCCAGATTCTCAATTGCGGAATTAAGAATTTCAATAGAAATAACAAACCCTATTGCAAAGCAAAGAATTATCCATTCAATAATCGAAATTTGAAATATAAATCCGCACACTATTACAATTGAAGATACTATAAGGTGTATACGTGCATTATGTTCTTCTTTGACTACTGTTCTTAATCCATTGAAAGCGTATGAGAAACTTCTGAGTCTTTTGCTTAAAGAGAATTTTTCGTTAGACTTATTATTCATGCTATTTCATTTTAGGAGAGAAAATCAAATGTATTAATAATAATATAACAACAAATGCACCTCCAGTTAATACAACTCCGTTCCAACCCATATATTCCCACGCCTTGCCTCCTGCAAAAGTACCGAATGATCCTCCTATAAAGTAGCTTGTCATATATACGGTGTTAAGTCTGTTTGTGGCATCGGGATTAGTTGAAAAAACAATGGTTTGATTACTTACATGGATAGATTGAAGCCCTACGTCGAGAATGAAGATACCCATAATAAGTCCCGCATAGGTAAATCCCCAAATTCCTAAAACAGCCCACGATACTATCATTAAAATAGTAGCGCACATTATTAGTGTGTTTTTATTTACACGGTCGGCAATTCGTCCTACCATGGAGGCAGCTAAAGCACCTCCAATACCAACAGCACCCAATTCTCCTGCAATATCGCTACCTGCAAAGAATGGAGGTCTTTCTAGGTGAAAGGTTAGTGTTGTCCAGAAAGCTAGAAAAGATCCTAATGCCAAAGCTCCCCTTATTGAAGCAAGGCGTAAACTTGGTACTGTTTTAATGTAATGTGAGATAGATTTCATAAGCCCCCAATAACTACCCTTAAAAGTCGGTTTTATATCAGGCAATAGAAAGAATATTAATATCCAAAGTATGAAAATAATTCCTGCAGCTATATAATATACCTGTCTCCATCCTAAATATTCTCCTAATACTCCACTGAAAATACGAGAGGCTAATATCCCGATGAGTAATCCGGTCATAACCATTCCTACATTTTTACCTTTCTCTTTGGGGTCGGATAATTGTGCAGCTAAAGGAACAAACATTTGAGGAACAACAGAGCTTAAGCCAATAAAGAAACTGGCTATAATCATTGTTGTAATGTTTTCACTAAGGGCAAAGGCGATAAGAGAAGCTATAATAAGGACAAAATCTAGAATTATGATTTTTCGCTTTCTAAACATATCTCCAAGTGGAACAAGAAGGAATAATCCCGCTGCATAGCCTATTTGAGTAATCATTGCAACATTATTTGCTATGGCTTCCGATACATTTAACTCTCTTGCAATTTTGCCTAATAGAGGTTGATTGTAGTAGTTATTAGCAACAACTAATCCTGCTCCTATTGTCATGAGCCATAGGGTGCTTTTTGTTAATTTTGATTGCTGAGTATTGAGTGGTGATTCGTTCATTATGACAGTCTTTTTGTGCCTTTAAGGCCTCTTGAATATAGTTTATCTAAACAAAGTTATGATTTTTCTTTCTGAAATTTCATTTTTTAAATAATTATACTACCTTTGCACTCGCTTTCAAGAAAAGCAAATAGGTAGATTCCGTAGCTCAGTTGGTAGAGCACATCACTTTTAATGATGGGGTCCTGGGTTCGAGCCCCAGCGGGATCACTAAACAAAAAAAAGACTTTCAAGAAATTGAGAGTCTTTTTTGTTTGTTTTCTTTCAAAGAATAATTTAGAAAGTTTTTATTTATTGTTGGAAATCTTAAAGGACGGACAAAAGTCAATCTTGATAATCAATTTTAGCTTGTCTAAACTTTGATGACACATATCAATTTGTCTCTTTTATTATTTTACACTATAGTATAAGAATATATTCTTTCTGGAAATTAATTATACACCTAAATACACAAACGTATTTACAACATAGTATGCTGATTTGTTATCTAATGCCAGACTATTCCCTTTAATAGGTACTGCAACTGTACCTGTTAAAGCATGAGTATGAGCTGCGCCATCACTGGCCGAAGTTCCGCTGAAAGTATGAGTATGAGCTGCACCGCCACTAGCAGAGGTCCCACTAAAAGCATGAGTGTGGGCTGCGCCACCATTAGCTACTGTACCACTAACGGTATGAGTATGAGCCGCACCACCACTGGCTGAGGTTCCACTAAAAGTATGAGTATGAGCTCCAGCAGTAGCTGTGGTTCTAGTTACTTGTCCACTTTTCATATTAAAGTCAGAGCTATATCCGCCACTATCCTTAGTGGTATTAGCCCGTGTCGGTTGATTATAACCATGCACATGTGCTCCATTATTAGTAGAAGTAGCACTAAAAGTATGCGTATGGGCTGTATTAGTTGATGTTAAACTGAGTGAATGTTGATGCCCCACTGAAGCCGAAGTTGCAGATAAAGTATGTGTATGACCTCCATTATCTGAAGATGTAGCACTAAAAGTATGTGTATGAGCCCCATTGCTTGATGTTGTAGTATTTATAGTACTACTTAGGGATATATTAGGAAGATTCTCTCTAGTTATTGTCTTTACATTACTACCACCAATGCTACCTAGCGTCTCTGCTCCCGTTTTGCTCTTTAATACTCTATCACGACTATCAGGAAGTGCTGTGGCAAAACCCAATGATTTTGCGGCAGTCTGAACATTAGCAGGAAAAGCAGTAATAGCTCTTCCATCTAATAAATACCAGCCATCATGGTCTGAAGTCTGGAAAGAGTTTTTTACACGTCCTAAGACAGTCTTGTAGTCATGTACTCCCAATTTGATCCAAACACTACCATTAAAGAAATAATATCCTGGCAATGTAATATTAGCTCTTTGTCCTGTTTTATTACCAGTAGAAGCATCTGTTATATAAACAATAGTACCTACCTGATCTGCTCCATAAAGAACATCACCCTTATTGGTCAACTGAGATAAAGTGAGGCGTGGAGCCTGTATCCCGTCTATATTACTCGTAACATTAGTTGACATAACATCTAAGGTAGATGCCGGAGATTTTGTATTAATTCCAACTTGCCCAAAAACTGAACTACTCAATAGTAGACTGAATGATATGTGTACCCAAAATAAAATTTGCTGTTTCATCTCGAAAATTTAAATGATATATTATTTACCCAAATAAATAAATGTATTTACAACGACATAAGCAGGTCTGTTATTTAACAATTTGCCTGCTCCCCCTAAAGGAATAGTTGTATTTGCCGAAAACGTGTGTGTGTGAGCTCCAACTGACACCAATGTACCACTGATAGCATGCGTATGAGCTCCATTATTAGCCAATGTTGCAGCAATAGCATGTGCGTGAGCATCAGCCGAAGCCAATGTTCCCGTAACAGGATGCGTGTGCCCGCCACCCGAAGTAAGAGTGGCACTAAGTGTATGTGCATGAGCGCCTGCACTACTGGTATTATGCCTTGTTAAGGCATTATAGTTATAAAGAGCTGCCGTACCTCTGCTATCTCCTCTATCAACATCGTTTATTACCTGAATATTTTCTCCCGTATGTCGGTGATTACCAGCTGATGCTAAGGTACCGCTCGCTCCATGTGTATGCCCTCCGCCAGCAGCTAATGTTCCACTAACCCCATGCGCATGAGCTCCTCCTGCAGCCAATGTTCCTGTGACGATATGCGAGTGATCTCCTCCAGTAGCTAATGTATTACTCACAGCATGTGTATGGGCTCCATTATTAGCAGCCGAACCATTAAATGCCCCCACTAAATTAATATTCGGCAGATTTGCAGTTGATATAGCCAAATCATTTATACCGCCTGTACTCATTATAACTTCAGTTCCCGTTTTTGGTTTCAGTACTCTATCACGAGCATCGGGAAGAGTAGTTGCAAATCCTAAGTTTTTAGCTGCTTGCTGAATATTAGCCGGAAGACTAGTTATCGCTCTCCCATCAAGCAAATACCATCCTTCATAATCTGATGGAGCGAACGAGTTTATTACATCACCCAGCTTTGCAACATTGGGGAAAGTAAATTGTTGCCAAACATTTCCATCAAAATAATAATAACCAACCTTAGTAGTATTTACTCTTTGACCAGTTTTATTACCTCCCGATATGTCTGTAATATAAATAATAGTACTTTTCTGATTGGCTCCATACAACGAATTGCCTTTTGCTGTAAGCTGAAGTAGAGTCAAACGCGGAGCTTGTATGCCATCTGCTACATTCACTTCATTAAATGCAGCTACATCTAGTGTAGACTTAGGAAGGGGTGTATTAATACCTACTTGTGCCACAGATAAGCTATTAACAGACAAATAAGCTAATACGATATGTAAAAATAAAATCTTATATTTCATACTTTTCAATTTCATAAATAAATAATATTTAGACACTCACCTTATTGCCCTAAATAAACATATGCATTCACTACTAAATAGGCAGACCTGTTAGAAAGAGCTGTACCACTGCCTCCCAAAGAAAAATTTGCATTTCCACTCAGTGTATGATTATGCGCACCTGAACTCTCCGAAGTTGTACTAAATGTATGGTTATGTGCAGTACTAGTAGAAGTTCCATCATAAGCATGGGTATGAGATGTAGATGCAGCATTTCCCGAATAAGTGTGAGTATGAGCATTATTAGAGGATGTCGCACTAAAAGTATGAGTGTGAGCTCCTGCTGCATCAATCTGGTTATTAGTCGGAACGTCTACACTCACCTTAGAAACCAAAGGTCCCCTATCTTTTGTTGTTGCTCTTGGAGGTGCCAGATAAGTATGGGTATGATTTCCTGTATTACTTGATGTCCCACTGAATGGGTGTGTATGAGCTGCTCCACCATTTCCTGAAGCTATACTACTCAAAGTATGAGTGTGAGCTGCCCCTCCACTAGCCGAAGTACCACTGAAAGTATGATTATGAGCTGACCCTCCACTAGCCGAAGTTCCGCTAAAAGTATGAGCATGAGACGCCCCTCCACTAGCCGAAATGCCACTAAAGCTACCTGATAAGTTAAGATTAGGTAAGTTTGCCTCTGCAATAGTGAATGTGTTGGTTCCACCAATAACTCCAACAGCTTCGGTTCCTGTCTTAGTCTTAAGAAAACGGTCTCTAGTATCTGGTAGATTATTTGTAAAACCAAGTTTCTGCGCTATTGGTCGTAAATTTGCAGGAAGACTCGCGACAGTTCTCCCATTCATTAAATACCATCCATCATGATCTGTTTCAACAACCGAATATTTAATATCACCAGGCAATACCTTCGGCTCTGGAATTCCCAGATTTTGCCAAAAACTTCCATCAAAATAATAATACCCCGGAGAAGAAATATTTACCCGTTGTCCGGTTCTATCTCCTCCCGATACATTCGTTATATAAATCAGTGCCCCTATCTGATTAGCTCCATACAAAGAACTTATTTTGGCTGTTAATGCAGCTAAAGTTAAACGGGGAGCCTGAATGCCTGCAACCCTATTGGCTTCGATACTACCTTCTATATCTAGTGTAGAATGAGGTGTTGCTGTATTAATACCAATCTGCGCAAAAGCGAACGTTGAAATGGAAAAAATTCCAGTCAACAATATTCCTTTTTTTATACTAATAAAATCTATAATCATAACCTGTTGACGTTTTTATAGAACAATATCTCAAATGAAGAGTCTTATTTATGATGAGCGTATAATTCATCTAGCTAATCTTTTTTGTAGTATCTGCATTCGGATCAATATGAAAAATCTCTAAAGATCACTTCGTGTTAATACTTATCTGTCTCAGAAAGAATTTAACGATATATGCAGATTAATTCTGACTATTTTCTTCGTTTATTGATTGTTGTTTAGTTGTTGTTTTTTATAAATTGCAATTAACACCTTAGCGCTAATCTTCCAAGTATGTCATCCATCTCATGATTTATTAACAAAAACTCATTGAGAAGTTAAACGACGAAAAGCTCCAAAATATTCACTACAGCTAGCCTGTAGTACATATCTGCTTTTTCTTCGATGCACACATAGATTCAGAACAGCAAGAAAAATAGAGCTCACGATTGCTAAACCAATTGCTGAGGACAGTAGATTTCTGATATATAGTCGCTGTGATGATTTTTAGCATTAGCCGCTTGTTCCAGATTGAAGCTATCTTTATTTCTATAGGAGTGAAATGTATAGACGTTAAAAATCGTTTCAGGAAATAGCTCTCGAGAAATATATTCTTTAGAAAAATAGAATCATCAATAGATATGAGACTACCATTTATTCCATTTACAACAGGAGAGCATTTTGCTTCCGAAATAATTTGATTAACAATTAAGTAAATTGATAAAAAATTAAATGTTGTAGATGTTAATCTCCACATAATAATTTTCATAAATCTAACTTTGTTAGAAAAATAATTAAATAAAAAAGGAAAAAAACGTTAGATAAGGCAGGTTAGTTAATGGTCGTTTTACGTATAAAAAAATGCCTTATGTATACAAAAAAAATATTTTTTGGTGTGACAAATGTATGTATTTTTATTCGAAAAACGTATTTTAAACGCATTAAAAAATTAAAAAACAAATAATTACCTTTCTGTTTAGTGACATAATGACTTTAATTGACAGAATCTAAACCGTTAATATAGAGGCTCAAATCTTCATGACAAGATGTTAAATTATTATGTCTTGTAATTAATGAATTAGTTATCTTAATTACGGAGGCTGATCATTTTTCTTATAAATCTAATTCTTAGATTATATTTTAATTTAAAGTATCTGTTTATTTTTTTAGTAAAATAAACAGCCGAAATATTAACATCTTAAAATACATATATTACTTAATGCACCGTAAGCTATAGATAATAACTTATGGTAAATTATTTTTGAGGAAGACTATACAAAAACAGCTAGACATGCACGGTGTTAATCAATCCTCTTATTATATATTATCGTTTAGACCAACAGTCTTATCCTTCTTGTCGAATTTTCAACTAGAAACATCAGTAAACTGAAAATAATAATACTAAACATAACACTTGCATAGCCTATGTTTTGAATTATTTCGCCTTCGTGTATTTGTTGTTCTGTTACTGCTAACTGTAAAGGCATTGAAGCCAATACTGCGGATACCAGCCCTTTTGGATTAAGTATGCTCATGATTCTTCTATCTCGGGATGAATAACCTCTTCTGCAAAAAAGAGCAATGGAAGGTATACGTACAATAAACATAAGGCATATAAATAGAACACCCATTATTATATGATCCGACTCGGATAACTTAATGCTCATTCCTATATACACAAAGAAGAACGTTTTGAAGATGAATGCAATTTCCGAATAGAAGTTTTTCTCATCTTCCATAAGTAGCATCGGATTTTTGCGCTTTATGAAATTCTTCTCCGGATCTCGTTTCTCAAGAATATTGGAAAATTCATCAATATTACCCAACATAAAACCAAATGATAATACTGCCATACCTCCATTGATATCTAAAAGTTCACAAAAACCATAGATAATAAATGCCAAAGCGAAAGAGGTAAACATGCTATTCTTTAGTTTAGTTATAACATATCGTCGTATGCTCGTCCAAAAATAACCAGTGGCAAGACCGATAGAGGTAGCAAAAAGAAGTGAGATTGCCATATGTTTTATAGTATCAGCAACACTAAATGAACCACTATCCATTGCATCAAGTAGAGCCAATGCTCCTATTAGACAGACGATATCGCTTAATGCACATTCGAGAAAAACTACACTTTCAGCTTTCTTTCCTAACTTAAGTTGTTTTAGCATAGGTAGTATAATAGGAGTAGAGATACTACCAACGCAAGCTCCCATAAAAGCACTCGGTAATAAATCGAGTCCTAATCCATAATACCCTACTGCCATACCTACACCTACCGGAACGAGAAAATTAAATACGGTGAGGAGACTTGCGGGGCCGATAGCTTTGCCTATACCATCGAAGTTGAGTCGTGTTCCACTTTCATAAAGAATAACAATAAGAGTTATAGTCGTGAAAATTTTACCTAATCGACCTAAATCTTCGGGGCTGGCAAGGTGAAAAACCGGACCAATCAGCAAACCTACAAAGAGTAAAAAAAGAACATTCGGTATTCTGGTTTTCTCAAAAAGGGCATTAAAGATTAATGAGAAAAAAATCAGTGAACCAGTAAATATAAGTGCTACTTCCATTAAATATCTATTTTAATCAAACTTTAAACACTGGCTGGTTATACAATGTTCAGAGGGTATTATATCATTAAACTCAGAAACTATAATTTGTTTGATAAAAAGAATAACGGAGAGACTGTATATCGTTTTTTCGAGATCTGAAATTAAATGGAACTCTTTCAATCAGCAAATAATTATTAGCTGGGTGTATCATTGGCATCTCGGTATTCTTTGGGCGACATTTCGTACTGTTTTGCAAACTCCCGATAGAAATACGATTTGTTGGTGAATCCTGATTTAAACATAATCTCAGAAACAGTTAGTCGAGTTGATTTGAGCAGCTTCGACGCATGTGCAAGTCGTATTGTTCTAACAAACTCACTTGGAGTCTTATCTGTAAGCTCTTTTAGTTTACGATAAAGAGTAGCTTTACTTATGCCTAAGAAGTCAGCAATAGAGTTCGGATTAAGAGACTCGTCATCCATACTGTTCTCTATGAAAGAAATTATATCTTCTAGAAATTTTTCGCCTTCTTGATGCATCGTAATTCCGTCTCTTACTACCTCGGAAGATATACTCGAATTGAAATACTCTTTTAATGTTGCTTGTTTGTTTATCAGGTTTTCAATAGTTGATAGTACATGACGAGGATGAAATGGCTTGCTGATGTACAAGTCGGCTCCATGCTTGTAAGCATTGATATGATCCTCTATTGTATTCTTTGCAGAAATACTGATAATTGGAATATGTGCAGTTTTAGGATTCGATTTTAATCTATCGATTAATGTAATTCCATCCAAATTGGGCATCATTATATCGCTTATTATAATATCAGGGCGATTAATCTCTATTTGGTTTAATGCGTCTTCTCCATCAACCGCTTCTTGTGTTGTATAATAGGGTGTAAGAATATCTTTAAGTAATTCGGTGATATTTTTCTCGTCTTCTACAATCAATATAGATACTTTTTTATTGGATTGTATATTAAGCAGGTAATTGCTCTGAGGTACAACATTCGATTCTTCGCTGACAACATTCGACTTTTCCATTAATAATGGAGGAACCACTAATGTAAACTGTACAGATTCACCATACTTGCTGGATACTGTAATTTTTCCCCCAAGCAATTCAGTCAAACCCTTCGTAAGGTTCAACCCTATACCTGTACTTACGGCACTTTGTACTTTAGGGGTATCATCAAATATTTTATATTTGTTGAATATCTCAGCCATTTGACTTTCGGTAAGTCCCTTGCCCGAATTTCGAACGGTCATATGTAATGCATTCTCATGTTCTGCATCCTGCCATACGTTTATATGAATATAGCCATTTCGTGGAGTGTATTTAAAGGCATTAGAAAACAGATTGAAAAATATTTTCTCCAATGAATCTCTATCTGTATTTATAGTAGATGTATTATTCACCGTCACCTGATAGTCTATCTTATTTTCCTGAGCCATCTCGATATAGTTATCGGAAACATAATCGGTTAATAACTTCACATCAATTGTTTCGGGATGTAAGGGGGTATGTCCCGTTTTTGTTTTTCGGAACTCCATCAATTCATTGATGAGTTTCTGCATCCGCTCTGCATTATTCTTTATAATCTGTATATACCGTTTAGTATAACTATCGAGTTTTACACTTTCGAGCAGGTGTTGGGCAGGTCCATAAATAAGGGTTAAGGGTGTAAAAAACTCATGTGCAACATTGGTAAACAAATTCAATTTAGATTCATATACTTTTTGTTGATGTTCTTTCTCTATCTTTTTCAGAAACAACTCCCTATTAAGTCTGATACGATTCTTAATTACCGATTGAGTAACATACAACGCTATAAGCGCCAATAAAACATAAAGCAATATAGCTATGGTACTAAGCCACCAAGGATGTGCCACACTTATTTGAAGTTCGTACATATTTTTACTCCAAACCTTATCTCCATTAGTAGTCCTTACTTCCAATTTGTATTTCCCCGGAGGTAGCTTGGCAAAAACAATATTCGGATTATTCCCGTTGTTAATCCATCCTTCGGTATAATTAGATAGGCGATAAGCGTATTCGCAGTTCTCATTGTTGATAAAGTCGCTTGCTATAAATGAGAATGTAACATAGCGTTCGTCGTAAGACAGTTGTAAAACTCCATCTTTGATTCTCTCATTGATATTCTGAGAGGTATTGTATATTTTCAAACTGCTAAGACTTAATATCGGATCGAAGTTTCGTAATTGTATATTATCAGGATTGAAATAACTAAACCCGCTTACCCCTCCGAAATAAAGATTATTGTCTTTGTCCTTAAGATAAGCACCATCCGAAAATTCATCATTCTGCAAACCATCCATAAGAGTATAATTGGCTATTTTGCCAGAAGATGAATCAAGACGAGAGATACCTTGATTAGTACTTATCCAGATGTTGTTTGAGTTGTCTTCTAATATCCCATGAATTGTATTGTTGTTTAAACCTTCATTTTCTGTATATTGAAATATCTGCTTCGGATTGCTTTCCGTTTCCAATCGATTCAATCCATAACTAGTGCCTATCCAAAGATTCTGATCGCTACTGCTCAGCAAGCACAGTATATCATTATTTGTGAGTGGTAGGTCGCTATGCACATCTTCGAAATTCTCAAAAGTACCATTCTTAGTATTTACTTTATTAAGACCTGCCCCTCGGGTTCCAAACCACAATTCATTCTTATTACTCGAAGGAATAATGGTATAAATAACATCATTACTTAGCGATTTTCGCTGATCGGAGGAGATATATTGTTCTAAATCTTCTACTACATATTCATCATTTACTTTATTCAGTTTGATTCTTATCAATCCATATCCCGAAGTTCCCAGCCAAAGCAGAGAATCATTATTTGAGAAATAGATACTATAAATCGCTTTAAAAATGGGGAATCGAGAGGGGATATTTAATTTTTGTAAACGATTGTTTTTTGCATGTAGTATATTAATACCTTCACCTTCTGTTCCGATAAATATGTCATTCAGTTTATTTTTCTTGATTGAATATACCGAATTAGATATAAGTCCGTTACTGAGATTCTTATAGTCTGAAACAAGCCCCGTTTCTCTGTTTAATAATTTGATGCCATCACCTTTTGTCCCGATTAATATTTCACCATCTGCATTTTGACAAAAACTTCTGACAGGATGATTCGTCTTTACAGTCTGAAAAGGAGAAGCATATTTGTAGACCTGCAAAACACCTTGTCCATCACTTCCAACCCATAAGATATCCTGATTCCCAAAATACATAGTAAAGATGGGTACTCTATCAGAGACACCTTCTACATCCGTAAGTTTATCTTCTTTTTGATCATATTTGATACACCCACCCTCATAGAAGCTTATGTACAATATGTCTTTGTGATAAACAGCTTGCGATATAGATTTAGATAGATTGAAATCTAAATGTTTTATTAATGACAATGATTCATTTAGTATCGACAGTCCATTAGAAGAGGTTAAGATAAGCTTGTTTTCAGAAAAAAATATTCGGTCAATAAAACTATCACTTTTCACCTCTTTCTCATTGTTGAATGAGATTACGTTATCTCCTGTTTGCTTTACTTTATAGTGTTTAAGAGTGCCATTATTTAAGAGAAAATAGGCGTTATCGTTGTTATCTATCAAGAAATCTTTAATCTCGCCTTTTATCTGAATATCTATAGCCTTGAACAGTTGAGCTTGATCGTCAAAATAAAACAAACCCTGTTCTTTCACAAACGAAACTACTTTTCGGGAGGATGTAAGTCCCAGCATAAACGATTTCTCTTGCTTAGGGACTTTGTGATCTGGTCCGAAAAAATAATTGGTAAATGTTTGAGTCTTTCTGTCCCACCGGTTTACACCATAGTCTGTAGAAACCCACAAATAAGAGGCATCTTGTTCTACAATCTGTCGTATAATATTGTTACTGATAGAGTGCTTATTATTTTTATTATATCTGAATGTTTTAATATCTCTACCATTATAGGCGTTCAATCCATCCCATGTTCCGATCCAAACAGTATGTTCCGAATCCTCGAAAATGCAGTTAACCGAGTTGTTCGACAAACCGTTGATGTTTGATAGGTATTTTACAACATTTGTCGCATGCATAGGTAATGAGAGGGTTACGAATAACACTCCAATGAAATATTTAAAGGGAAATATTTTTAATAATTTTTCCATAGATACAGTTTCTTTTTACTAGCTGAAAGTGCTTAATGATACATCGTTAAATCACAACCAATAGTGATAGTTGTGTTCGAATGGATAATGAATTAAGGTTTCAGATCTTTTTTTGTTCAAAAGTTGCCTTTGTAAAACTACGAAAAATAACTGAAAACATGTTGTATAGCACCTGTATACTCTTTTGATAATATAGTGCACCTCATGGCTAGGCGTTCGCGATAGCTTTGTTTAAAAGAAACTGATTAGCGTATTACGCAAACAAACCTAAACCAGAACATTTAAAGAGTAACTCAAAAGAAGTATTACTAATAATATACTATCTAATTAGAACTGTACCAACTCTTCTGAAATATTAAAGTAAAAGAACAGAATACCTCTAAAAATAAAAATAGTTATGAAATCTACCTTATTGAATCTTACCCTTTTCTTCCTGTTAATAATGAATGTAAATACAGGAGTTGCAAAAGAAAAATCTGTTGATAAAAAATGGTGGAAAGAATCTGTATTTTATCAAATATACATGCCTAGTTATGCAGATAGCAATGGGGATGGATACGGAGATTTTAAAGGAATGACCGATAAGTTAGATTATTTACAATCGTTAGGAATTAAAGGTATTTGGCTTACCCCGTTTCTGACTTCTCCGAAAGTAGATAACGGATACGATATTGCTGATTATTATGAAGTTGACCCGACATATGGCACTAAAGCCGATTTTGATATTTTTCTAAAAGAAGCACATCAAAGAGGTATTAAGGTAATCATAGATATGGTTCTCAATCATACATCCACTGATTGTAAGTGGTTTCAGGAATCAAGAAAATCGAAAGACAATCCTTATCGTGATTATTATATATGGAAAGATGAGCCCAACAATTGGGAATCATTGTTTGGAGGTACAGCCTGGCAAAAAGATAGCTTAACTAATCAATATTATTATCACAAGTTCGATGTAAGAATGGCAGACCTTAATTGGGCAAATCCAGAAGTGGTTAGTGAGGTACAAAATATTCTTCGTTTTTGGCTTGATGCAGGTGTAGATGGATTCCGATTAGACGTAATCAACTTTCTCAACACTGATGGAATTACAACTGATAACCCAACAAAAGATGGACAACAGGATCACGTAAACGATATAAATCAATCAGGCGTAAAAGATGCTATGCGAATTATAAAAGCCACAGTAAACCAATACGATGATCGTTTTATTGTGGGAGAAATAGGCAGCGATAAAATAGAGGTTTTAAAACAATACCAAGCTCAGGATTTATTAGATGTTGTTTTCAATTTCAATTTTGGGAGTATCGCATCATTTTCGGTACAACGCATTTTTGATGAATTGCAAAGTATGGAAGAAAACATGAGCAATTACCCGACTTTGTTTTTCGGTAGTCACGATATGCCACGAATGATAGATCGGCTGGCAGATGGTGACCAAGACAGAGCTACAGCATTGGCAGCCTTAATACTTACCGCAAAAGGAGTGCCCTTTATTTATTATGGTGAAGAGATTGGAATGCACAATATTATTGCTCAGAATTTCGATGAAATGGTCGATATACAGGGGCGAACACAATACAGACTGGCTCTAGAGGAGGGTAAGAGCCTTGATGAAGCTCTTCGCTTTGGAAACGAGCATAATCGAGATAAGTCACGTAGTCCTATGCTTTGGAACGAAGATGCTTTTGCCGGATTTTCTAACGAAAAAACATGGATTAGAATTAATCCTGATTATAAAAGCTTAAATGTTGAGGCTCTAACTTCTCAAAAAGGTTCTATTCTTAATATCTATAAAGCATTAATAGCCTTACGAAACAGTGAAAAGGTACTGCAATATGGAGAATATGAAAATCTGGAATATGAAGACAATCAAATTTCGTTTACACGATCTTTCGACGATGATAAAATTACTGTTGTAATAAACTTCGGGGCAGAAAAAGAAATAACACTACCCAAAGGAACTTCGGTACTAATGGGAAGCAAACACCTCAAACCAAATAGTTTTATTGTTTACAGAAAACTCAAAGATTGAGATTCTAAAACCTGAGAAAACATGTTGTAGAGCACGTGTATACTCTTTTGATAATATAGTACACCCTATGGCTTCTAGTTCACGATAGCTTTGTTTCGAGATAACAAAATAAACTAACCATATAAAGAATAAAAGAAATGGATATCGCAAAAAGATTCGCTCAAAACCCATTATTAAAACCTGCAGACCTTGAAGCAGGAATTAACGGAATGGAAATAACCTGTCTACTAAATCCGGGAGTTTTTAAATTCAACGGCAAAACATGGTTATTGCTTCGTGTGGCAGAACGCCCTACACAGAAAGATGATGTTATCAGTTTTCCAGTATATAATAAAGAAGGCAAAATAGAAGTTGTTTCATTCGGTAAAGACGATCCTAAATTAGACGCTTCTGATCCTCGTGTTATTAAATATGATGGAAAGAATTATCTGACCACCATGTCTTACTTACGTTTAGTGTCAAGCGAAGATGGTATTAACTTTAAGGAAGAAGCAGAGTATCCTCCTATTTTCGGAGAAGGAGATCTTGAAGCTTTCGGTATCGAAGATTGTCGTGTAGCAACTACCGAAGACGGATTCTTTTTGACATTCACAGAAGTTTCTTCCGTAGCAGTAGGTGTAGGACTGATACACACCAAAGACTGGAAAAACTATACCCGTCATGGAATGATTTTCCCTCCACACAATAAAGACTGTGCATTATTCGAAGAAAAAATAGGAGATAAATATTTCACGCTACACCGTCCAAGCAGTCCCGAGCTAGGAGGTAATTATATTTGGATATCATCATCGCCTGACCGTTTACATTGGGGTGGTCACAAATGTATTGCCACCACTCGCGAAGGAATGTGGGATTGTGCTCGCGTAGGTGCAGGAGCTGCCCCAATCAGAACCGAAGAAGGTTGGCTGGAAATTTATCACGGTGCCGATTACAATCACCGTTATTGCTTAGGTGCTCTTTTATTGGATTTGAACGATCCTTCAAAAGTACTAGCACGTAGCAAAGAACCTATTATGGAGCCTATTGCTGAATACGAACAAACTGGATTCTTTGGTAATGTAGTATTTACAAACGGTCATGTAGTAGAAGGTGATACTATCAAGATGTATTACGGAGCTAGTGATGAGGTAATATGTGGTGCTGAATTTTCAATCGCTGAGATCTTAAAATCATTGAAACAAGCATAATGAATAAATTAAAATCAGAATATTTGTTTTTCAAACAGCAGGAACCTAATATGCGTACCCTGCTGATGACAAACATGCTCTATGCTCTAGTACTACCTGTGGTAGAGATATTTATAGGAGCTTATATTATGCGTAATACAAGCGATCCTATATCTGTAGCTTTCTATCAACTGTTTATGTATGTGGGCATTGTAGCAACTTCTTGCCTCAACGGTTATTTGTTACGGATTGTTAATGTAAAAGTCTTGTATGCAGCAGGTATACTGGTAAGTGGTCTGTCTATGTATGCCATGATGACAATAAAGTCTTTAGGCTTTATGGAATTGGGTATTGCAGGCTTTTCGATGGGTGCGGCTGCCGGATTTTTCTGGACAAACAGATACTTACTAACATTGAATAATACGACAGACGAAAACCGAAATTATTTCTTTGGTTTAGAATCTTTCTTCTTTTCAATAGCTTCTATAACTGTGCCGTTGGTTATTGGTGCATTCCTTAGTCAGATAGACGGAGTAACTATTTTAGGTATAAGTTTTGATGTAAATCTGGCATATCAGGTAGTAACAATAGGTGTAATTGCACTTACAGTTCTAGCTACAATTGTATTGTGGAGAGGTAAATTCGTAAATCCCATTGAACGAGACTTCATCTATTTTCGTTTTACTGTATTATGGAGGAAGATGTTAGTGTTATCGTCTCTTAAAGGAATGGTGCAGGGTTTCTTGGTTACAGCTCCTGCAATCCTTATAATGAAACTTGTTGGCGACGAAGGTGCACTTGGGCTTATACAAGGTGTAAGTGGTGCTTTAACCGCAGTTCTGGTATATATACTCGGACGTATTGCTAAACCCGAAGACCGTATCAAAATCTTTACAGGAGGACTACTTATATTTTTTATAGGTACACTTTTTAATGGTGTTCTCTTCTCGGCAGTAGGTGTGATTGTTTTTGTGTTATGTAAGGTAATTTTCCAACCGTTATTCGACTTGGCATATTTCCCTATTATGATGAAAACAATTGATACCGTATCTAAAATTGAAGGTAGAAATAAGTATGCTTACATCCTTAGTCACGAGTTTGGCTTGTTTTTAGGAAGAGCATCAGGATTACTATTATTTATTTTCCTTGCATATGGCGTGTCGCAAGATTTTGCCCTTAAGTATGCACTTATAGTAGTAGCGGCATTACAACTTATCTCTTATCCTTTAGCTAAGAATATTATTAAGCAAACTAATATGATTGATGAAAATGAAAAAAACTAAGTATCTATTAGGTCTATTTGTTTTGGCTTCGTTTGTATCGTGTTCGAATACTAAAAGCGAATCGTTTGGAACGAAAGTCGCACAAGTATCTATTGCACGTGTAGACTCTATGCCGAATATGCCTAGTCCATACAAGATTCTTGATTGGGAAGCTAAATCGAAATCTTTCGACCGCTTCACCTTCGATTGGAATAATAAAAGCGAAGTAGGTAACCTCATCTGGTTAGATGATAGCAGACGCAATGTAGATCAAACTACATTCGGTTTATATACTGCATTGAAAGACGTCCGTCAAGGAAAAGATGCTAATAATGGAGAATTTCACGAAAGCTTAAACTCTTTGGCTGCTCTTTTAGGTGCAGGACTTGTAGGAATAGACAAGACAAATCAAGACGGTTATAACTATGTGAAGATGATTCAGAATTATTTCAACACCGAAAATGGTTGGAATATTGTGATGAACAACACAACTCCTAGTGTAGGCATGTTGGGCGGTGGATATGGCAGAGATTGGTGGTACGATGTATTTCCGAATGCTTTATTTTATGCTGTTTCCGATGTATTCCCTAATGTGGAAGGAGCAGAACAAATTCAGCGTACGGTTGCAGAACAATTCGTAAAAGCAGACTCTATATTGAATGGTAATTACGACTATTCGTACTTCGACTATGCACAGATGAAAGGTATGGTAAACCATATTCCTTTGCAACAAGATGCGGCAGGTGGGCATGCTTATGTATTGCTTTGTGCATATCATAAATTTGGCGATCCTCGTTATTTGAAGCATGCTAAAAGTGCCGTTGAAGCATTAGTAAACCAAAAAGAAAGTCGTTTCTACGAAATATTATTACCTCTCGGTGCTTATACCGCGGCTTATCTGAACGCAACGGAAGGAACAAACTATGATGTTAAGAAATTACTTGACTGGACATTCGATGGTTGTAAAAACCCTGATGGACGCTATGGATGGGGTATTATTGTTGGCAAATGGGGCGATTACGAAGTAAATGGTCTGCAAGGTAGTATTACTGATGGTGGAGGTTATGCTTTTGGGATGAATAGTATCAAACCGGCTTGGCCTTTCGTACCAATGGTTAAATACCAACCTCAATATGCAAAAGCAATTGGTAAATGGATGCTGAATAATGTAAATTCAAGCCGTTTGTTCTTCCCTCAGGATATTGACGATAAACACCAATGGGCTCCAGAACTTAAGAATCTGACTGATAACAATATTTCGTACGAAGGATTACGTAAAGCCGACGATTATGGTAAAGCTTCTTTAAAAGGAGTAGAGCCTGTGGCAATTGGCGATGGTCCTAAATGGGCAAAAGGCAATCCAACAGAAAGTATGTTCAGTGTTTACAGTTCTTCTCCTATGGGTATTTTCGGAGCAATGGTGAGAGAAACCAATGTGGAAGGAATCCTTCAGTTGAACTGTAATGTAACGGATTTTTATGCTGAACGTCAGTTCCCTACTTATCTGTATTACAATCCTCATAACGAAGAGAAATCGGTAAGCTTCGAGACTAAACAACCTGTTGACCTATTTGATATTGTTGCAAAAGAGTATGTTTCTAAGAATATTTCATCAGCATCCAATTTCAAAATTGGAGCAAATGATGCTCGTGTTTTAGTCGTTCTATCTGCAGGAACAAAACTTGCAGTTGAGAATGGTAAAATAATAGCAGATGGAAAATATACTATCTCATACCAATAAGGTTACCAGCCTTTTTATTTACATAGTATGAAAACAAATATTTTATGATATACCTAAATTAAATAAGCCATGTTAAAGAAAACATTATTCATAATGTTTCTATCGCTGACCAGCATTACTTTATTGGCACAGCAGATAAAAACAATATCCGGAGTTGTTACAGATGCAACTACTGGAGAAGCCCTCATAGGGGTTGCAATTATTGAACCCGGAACCTCTAATGGAACAGCCAGTGACTTGGATGGTAACTATACTCTGGATGTGAAAGGAGATCGTATCTCGTTCTCTTATGTTGGCTATAAATCTGAAACCCTAGCAGTTCAAAACACAAGCACTCTTAATGTAAAGCTTGTGTCGAACTCAGAATTGGATGAAGTAATTGTAGTTGGTTATACCTCACAGAAGAAACGTGAGGTATTAGGTGCTTTGACAAACGTGAAGTCAAAAGAACTTACTCAATTACCTGTTTCTAATACAACCGAGGCTCTACAAGGTCGTGTTGCAGGGGTACAGGTAACTAATGCAAGTGGAGCACCCGGTGCGGGAGCAACTATACGTATCAGAGGGGTAGGATCTATCAATTCATCTAATGATCCTCTTTATATTATTGACGGAATTCCTGCCAGTAATGGTTTGAACTCAGTAATACCTACTGATATTGAAAATATATCTGTATTAAAAGATGCATCAGCATCGGCTATATACGGATCTCGTGCTAATAATGGTGTTGTATTGATTACTACTAAAAAAGGAAAACAAGGGAAAGCCAAAGTTTCGTATAATGGACAGTTTGGTGCACAAATCCATGGCAGTTTAACTGAAATGGCTAATACATCTCAATATATCAACATCTACAATGCTGCCGCTAAAAATGATGGAAGAGAGCTTCTTGAAGGAAAATGGATGAAAGATTTCGCAAATGTAGATCACATGAAAGAAATTTTCCAAACAGGACTTATGACCATTCATGACGTGTCAGTAAGCGGAGGAAAAGACAAGTTTAATTATTTAGCTTCTGGTAGTTACTATAATCAAGAAGGTATTATTAAGAATAGTAAGTTCGAGAAATTTACAGGAAGTACCAATCTTAATTATCAGGCTACTAAATGGCTGAAAATAGGATTGTCGGCAAATGCTGGAAAATCTACAACCGATATAGTTCCAAGTTCGGGTGACGGATATGGAAATGACGAAGGTGGTAGTGTGGTTAGATATGCTTATATGCGTAATCCGGCAATACCTGTATATGATCAGAATGGCAAATTTGTGGACAAGCCAAGTGAATATTTTGGACATGCTATGTATGATACTTTCTTTGGTGAAGGTTACAATCCTTTAGGAGTAGCCGAAATGGCAGATCGTAAACGTGATGAAACTACAGTATTGAGTAAAATCAATGTAGAAGTTAAGTTACCATATAACTCGATCTGGAATACCAATTTTGGTATAGACTACAAAAAAAGTGAGTTGAATGCTTACAATCAAACATGGGGTACAAATGATCGTATAAATAACCCAAGTAGCAGATCTTTTGCCAGCAATGAAGATTTGGGTTGGACTCTAAACTCGGTATTAAGCAGCTCACATACATTCAACGATTCGCATCGTCTTACTGCAATGGTTGGTACTGAGGCTATCCGCTATAACGGAACAAATAAAAATGCAGGTTCTTCTATAAATGGAGACACACAATATAGTGCCGATTGGGCATCATCACTGCTTTCGTTCTTTGGAAAAGTAGATTATAACTACAATTATAAATATTACTTGTCTGCATTGATACGTCAAGATGGATCTTCTCGTTTTGCAGAAGGAAACAGATGGGGTACATTCTATGCTTTATCAGCAGGATGGGATGTAAATGAAGAGGAATTCTTCAAACCTCTTACGCCTGTTGTTAATTTGCTTAAACTAAGAGCAGGATGGGGTGCAGTAGGTAACCAAGATGTTGCACTCTATGCCTATACTGATAAATATATGCCTTATGCTAACTATCCTATTGGAGGAGGAGATCCCTCTTTAGGATATGTTCAAACTCAATTAGGTAATACCGATTTGAAATGGGAGACTAGTAACCAGTTAAATCTTGGTTTGGATATGGCTTTCTTGAATGGAGAATATGGTTTTAGTGCCGATTATTACCATAAAGTAACTAAAGACCTCCTTCTTCAAGCACCACTTCCTCCTTCAATCGGAAATGCAGCACCATATTGGGTGAATAGCGGAGAGGTACTTAACGAAGGTGTCGACTTGGAAGTATATATGAGAAAACAATATAAAAATGCTGGATTCTCTATTGCTTTAAATTGGGGATATTTGAAAAATAAGATGCTGAAACTAGATGCGCCTATTCAAGGAGGACGTGTTGATACTGGTATCTATGCAAAACTTATCGAAGAAGGCTATTCTCTAGGTTCGTACTATTTATATGAGATGGATGGAATCTTCCAAAATGAATCGGAGATTGTAAGATCTGCTTATCAAGGTGCGAATGTTCAACCCGGAGACGTTAAGTACAAAGACTTGAACGGTGATGGTGTAATTGATGAAAAAGACAGAAAGCATATGGGTAGTTCTATTCCAACTCAAACACTGGGATTAAACCTACAAGGAAACTTGAATAATTGGGATATATCGGTATTCTTTCAAGGTGCTTTCGGAAATGAAATATACCGTCAAATCGGTCATGAAACTGACGGATTTTATCGCGGATTTAATGTGTCTAAAGATTATTATGACAATTATTGGAGAGGTGAAGGTACATCTAATACACACCCAAGAGCTTCATGGAATGCAAAATCGAATAACGTAATGGTTTCCTCTCGCTTTTTAGAGGATGCATCATATCTCCGATTAAAGAATGTACAAATAGGCTATACTTTTCCTACTAAAGGAAAACTTATTAGTAATCTGAGAGTATTTGGAAGTGCTACGAACCTATTCACGTTCACTAAATACAATGGACTTGATCCCGAAATGACTGTAAGTGCTAACTCTTCAGGAGAAGGCGATAGAGGAAATGGTATCGATTGGGGTACTTATCCCGTAGCTAAGACTTTTACTTTGGGTGTAAATATGACTTTTTAAGGTCACAAACCTATTCATTACTTAAAAATAATTAGACATGAAAAAATATCTATTTATATTAGCATTAGCGGGAAGTTTTCTTTTCACATCGTGTGAAAGCTTCTTGGATGAGCCTCTGAAAGGGGAGCATTCTTCCGATAATATATTCAATACTCCAGCCGAAGCCGACCTTGTACTAACAGGTGTTTATAATAATTTGAGTTTCACCACTTCTTCAAATATGATATGGGTATTTGGTGATATTGCTTCAGATGATGCTGTAAAAGGTGGAAACCCCGGAGATCAGGCAGACATGACTTCTATTGATAACTTCGAAGTTAAATCGTCCAATGGAGTTTTATATACTTATTGGAAATTTACTTACGAAGGTATAAGCCGTGCCAACAATGTTATTACAGGAGTTTACAACTCAGGTATTGACGATGCTACAAAACAACAAATGATAGCAGAGGCTAAATTTATCAGAGCATATCATTATTTCAATTTGGTAAATATTTGGGGAAAAGTTCCTTTGAGATTGGTACCATCTTCACCATCTAACGTAAATTTAAGATTGAGCGAAGTGGCTGATATATACGCTCAGATTGAGAAAGATCTAAAAGAAGCTGCTGCTGTTTTACCTGCAAGTTATGACGCGGCAAATGCAGGAAGAGTTACAAAAGGAGCCACATTTGGCTTATTAGCTAAAGCTCAACTCTATCAACAAAAATGGGACGAAAGTATTTCAACCATTGTGAATAATATTGAGCCTTTGGGTTATGATTTAGAGCCTAACTATGCTACATTGTTTAAACTGGGAGCAGAGAATAGTAAAGAAGTAGTATTTGCGGTTCGTCATATGAGTAACAAAAATCCGGGAGTAGGAAACTCGTTGAACCAATGGTTTGCTCCTTTAATTGAAAACGGTTATTATACAAATGCACCTACTGCCAGCTATGTGGCTTCTTTCGACGAAACGACAATTGATGGAAAAACAGATCCTCGTTTAGATATTTCTATTGGTCGCGATGGTCACGATTGGGTAAACGGTGAGCCTTTCGATCCGACTTGGAGTACAACTGGTTATTTGATAAGAAAACACAATCAACCTGCATCTGAAGTTGCATGGGGAACAAAAGGTGATGGCGGACTTCCTTATATCTATATGCGTTATGCTGATATTTTATTGATGAAAGCCGAAGCATATACCGAAAAAGGTAATCTTTCGGAAGGTGTTGCTGCTTTAGATAAAGTAAGAGCAAGAGCCGGATTAGATAAAGTAAAAGCTGTAAGTCAATCTCAAATGAGATCAGCTATTTATACGGAACGTCGTAGAGAATTAGGGTTTGAATTTCATCGATTCTTCGACTTGATGAGATGGGGTCAAGAAGTTGCAAGTGCAGCTCTAGGACCTAATTTCAAATGGGAGTCTCCACGCTATTACTTCCCTCTTCCTCAAGCAGAAGTAGATTCTAATCATGGTATTAAATAACTTTAAAGAAACAGGTTATGAAACAGAATAAATTATATAAAATGGGTGTATGGGCAGTATCACTGCTGCTTATACTTCCCTTGTTGGCCGGATGTAGCAGCGATGATAAAGAAGTGTTTATACCGGGAGACCCAACAGCTTTAAAAGCTGAACTTGCAGATGCTTTCAACCTTTGGGAAACAGCAACTACTACGGAGTTTGAGCAATCGAGTTTAGACGAATTTGAAGCCAAGTTAAACCTTATTCAAAGCGTTTTAGAACAAGGTTCATTGTCAAGTCAGGATATAAAGAATATGACTATCCATCTTGAAGAAGCTAGAAATAAGTTTCTACGTTCGAGACTCATTGGTATTCCTGTTGAGGCGCTTATTGCAGGCTGGGGATTTGATGAAGGAGAAGGTTCGTCTTTAGTGAGTGATGGTATTAAAAAACTTACGGCTAATTTAACTGCTGGTCCATCTCAAATATTTCCAATAACATCATTACCTGAGTTTGTAGAGGGAGTGAAAGGTAAAGCTATCCACTTTAAAAATGGTTCGCATCTTGAAATTCCTAATTATGCTCCTGCTGATTTCTTAGGACAACAATTGAGTATTGCTGTTTGGTTGAAGCCTGATGTAACAAAAGGTGGAAACTATGTAGCTTCTTTAAACTATTGGAATAACTGGAAATTCCAGATACAAGAACAAGGTAAAGCGTTTTTCACAGTTCAATCAACTCTAGGGTTTACAGATGCTGACAATGAATACGATCAATCGGTGGCTCCAGGTAAATGGGCACATGTAGTAGTTTCATTAGATCTTAGCAATCAGAAATTATCTTTCTATGTAAATGGACGATTGACCAAAGAGTGGACAAATACTACTAAACCTAATTTGGGAGGGGCACACATGCCGGCTTACATTTCGTCACTTAACAAACAATTGCCTCTGATGATAGGTGCTGCTACTACTTACGAAGAAGCATTGGCTTCATGGGACTGGTCTGGATGGGATACTCCAACATCTTGGGATCATTTCGAAGGAGCAATGGACGAAATTAAGTTCTACAATATTGCTCTGGTTGAAGGTCAAGTAAAAGCTCTTTATAATGAAGAGATAGCACCTGTGGAGTAAAGAATAAACAAATTGAAGTTTCTCACTTAAATATTAGAAAGCCACCTTTTTTCAAGGTGGCTTTCTTTATTTTCATAGATGGATGATGCTTAGATGTTGAATGGTATTTCTATCAAAATGTAACTGCATTGTGGAGAATTTTTAATTTTGTTTACAATAACGCCGAAGATATTATAATCATTTATTACTAGATTTGTTAATCTGTTTGAAGGGCGTATTTCCCTTATCAAAAAACAGGCTTGAACTTTAAATACATCATATATGAATACCGATTTTACTGATATTACGAATGGAGTTCATCGGGTTGTAGAAACATGGGAACCAATACTTACAGGTTTACCTATTGACACAATTGGTGAATGTAAAAATAAACAGAGCCGCACAATTAAACAAATACTAGGTCATTTGGTCGATTCTGCATCCAACAATCATCAACGAATAGTAAGATTACAATATAATAAATACTTAGAGTTTCCCGATTATCGTCAGGATAATGACTTATGGATTGTAGTTCAGGACTATCAGCATACAGATTGGATTAATCTAGTGCAATTGTGGAAGTTTTATAACCTTCACATTATCCAGATTATAAAAACAGTAGACCATACGAAATTAAAAAACTATTGGAACGATTTCGAAGGGAATAAAGTAACCCTGCACAATATGATAGAAGGCTATCTAAGCCATTTGAATTTACACATAAACGAAATAGACCAACTAATCAAGAATTCACCTGATGAAGCATAAATGCACTTTATTACTCTTTATTATCCTAATTTCAGTCTTTACTCTTAAAGCCCAAAATCCGTGGATAATATCGGCGAATCAATCAGAGTTTAGTAACTATTATGGGGTTACGGTTGCCAATGGTATGATTGGTATTATATCTTCTCCCGAACCTCTTAAGGTAAAAGAAGTGGTTCTTGCAGGAGTATATGATATATACAATAGAGGGAGGGTGAGTAATTTTTTGCCTAATTATAATCTTTTAAATCTGAATCTATCCATAAATGGAGATTATCTCCATAGCGGAAACGTCTCTAATTTCAGACAAGAACTGAATATGAAAGAAGGGAGTTTCTCCGGATCATTCGATTATAAAAATATAGCTACGGTAACCTATTCTTATTATGCTTTGAGAAATTTACCTCATTGCGTTCTTCTTGATGTAAATATAAAAGCTAAGTCTGGCATAAAGATAGATGCAGAGAATGTATTGGAGACTCCATCTTCACTTAGAGATCAGCAGAACTATTATCACGAAATAGACAGACCTCACCTATATATTCCTTTGCTCACTTCTATTGCAGACAGTCCATCTAAGAATATTAAAGTTGCTGTTTCTAACACTTTCCTTTTCGAAGAAGCTCCTTTGTCTGAGCCTAAAATATATCATAAAGTAGAAGATAGTAACAAGCATAGTGCAAAGTTTGCTAAAGAAATAAAAACAGGGGAACAATACTCTTTTTCGGTAGTTGGAACACTGCTTTCATCTGTGCAGACTCCCGATCCTTTTAATCAAGCAGAACGTATGACCATATACGCAAAACTCGAAGGAAAGGAGCGCTTGCTAAACCGACATCAAAAGGCATGGGATAAATTATGGGAAGGTGATATTCAAATAGATGGAGATCCGCAAGCACAACAAGATATAAGGAGCATGCTTTATCATCTTTATTCTTTTACTCGTGAGAATACCGACCTTTCGCCATCACCTATGGGGTTGAGTGGATTAGGATACAATGGGCATATCTTTTGGGATACTGAAATATTTATGTATCCTCCTCTCTTACTATTACATCCTAAAATAGCAAAGAGTATGATAGAATATCGCTACCGAAGACTTGATGCGGCCAGACAACAAGCTGCTATCTATGGCTATGCGGGTGCTATGTTTCCTTGGGAAAGTGCAGCGAGTGGAGCGGAGGAGTGTCCCGTTTGGGCATTGTCGGGAACTTTCGAGCATCATATAACAGCCGATGTTGGTATTGCAGCTTGGCAGTATTATTTGGTTACTCAGGATATAGAATGGTTAAAAGAAAAAGGATGGCCAATATTAAAAGCTACTGCCGAGTTTTGGGCAAGTAGAGTAGAACTAAACAATAAAGGACAATATGAAATTAAGAATGTAGTTGCGGCAGATGAATGGGCAGAGAATGTAGATAACAATGCTTATACAAATGGAGCTGCAATTAAGAATTTACAATATGCAACAGAATGTGCTGCAGTACTTGGAGTTGCGGCACCAAAAGAATGGAGTAAGATAGCAGATAATATTCCGATCTTTACTATGGAAAATGGCGTTACACGCGAACATGATACATATACAGATCAGAAGATAAAACAAGCAGATGTAAATTTATTAGCGTATCCGCTTGGTATTGTAACGGACGAGAATCAGATAATAAAAGATTTAAAATTCTATGAAACAAAAGTTCCAGATAGAGATACTCCTGCTATGACACAAGCAATATTTGCCTTACTTTATAGCAGAACTGGAGACGGAGCCACAGCTTACCATTGGTTTAAAGATGCATATTTACCCAATTTAAATCCTCCATTCAGAGTAATGGCAGAATACAAAGGAGGTACTAATCCTTACTTTGCAACCGGTGCTGGAGGTCTACTGCAAGCTGTAATGATGGGTTTTGGAGGTCTGGACATTAATCCTCAGGGAGGAATAAGACAATTAAGAACTGCAATGCCTCCTCATTGGAAGAAAGTAACTATTACTGGGGTAGGGCTAGATAAAAAGACCTATATTCAGGTGAATGACAAGAAATGATTTCTCTTACATGATATTGCAAAAAGAGCTGTGTTTTACAGCTCTTTTTGCGTTGGAAGAACATTAGCCTAATCTTTAAAGAGGCATTGTGAAGCTATAATGAGACTTCTTCATACCCTGGCGTTCATAAAACAGATGTGCTCTTATCCTTCTTACATTTGTGCAGAGTTCTAGCTGTAAACAATTACTCTGTCTGGTAATCTTTTTAGCTGCCTGAAAAAGCAAATCACCAATTTTTAATCCACGAGAAGGTTCGTGAATAATCAATTCTACTATCTCTGCTATTTTTCCTGCATGATGAAGATGTTCCTTTATTTGCAAGGACAAAAATCCTGTAACCAATTCATTCTTCTGAGCTACTATAAGGTGAAAATTACTATTAGAGATTTGCCTTTTATAAATCTGAGTAAAAGCCTCTTTGTCTAACTTGGTATCTTCTAATTCACAAACTAAATCGTAAACAGAATCTAAATCTGTTTGCTCAGCCTTTCTTATTATAGTATTCTCCATCATTATATTCTAAACTATTGAATTTCTATTTCTACTGTATTATTATTTAATCTGATAACATCCTTTGGGTTTATCTTTAGGGTCTGAAATTGACCTCCCGTTCCTCCATAAATGTAATCAAAAGCCAAAAGCCTTTTATCAAATAAGCAAGGTAAGTTGTGTCCAATTAATGGTATAGTACCTACTTCATATCCTGTTATTTTAAGGACATCTGATTTTTCGGCTAATTTCATTTTTGAAAAGCCTAAATCTTGTGCGAGCTTTTTAAAATCAAGACGATTATATTGATTACTGACAATTAAAGCATAAAACCCTTTCTCCGTTTTTATAATAAAAACGGGAGCGGTATTGCTATAGTCAAAGTATTTGCTGGCATCTTCCGTTTTCAAAATAGGCTGATTATGTTGAATTATCTCATAATCGCACTTCAATGCTGTTAATAATTCTGATAACTCAAATAAAGTCAGCATATTTTTTCACGTTTATTTTATACAATCACAAAAGAGAATGCAATTTATTAAATGAATTTATATTTCGGTCATAAATCCATTCAGTTCAGATATTTTTTATAAGTTTGTAGTCATCACTGTTGGGGGTGTTCTTTCGTAGAAAGAGCTGAGATTAGACCCTTGAACCTGATATGTTGTAATGACATCGTAGGGAAACGGTTGACTTTTTGAATAATCATCACATCGATATATTATTTATAAAGCCGTTTCGTGTTGCACGAAGCGGCTTTTTTTATTTTAGATTCTAAAACGTATGATAAATATCCAAAACTTAGTAAGAGATTTGAATCTGGTCAGAGAAAAATCTCCCCTCATCCATAACATAACCAATTATGTAGTGATGAATAACACGGCAAATGCTCTTTTGTCCATTGGTGCATCACCTGTTATGGCACATGCAGTGGATGAAGTTTCCGAAATGGTAAATATTGCATCTGCCCTCGTGATTAACATCGGTACTTTAGATACCGACTGGGTTAAAGCTATGCTTATTGCAGGAAAAGCAGCACAAGCGAAGAAAACACCTATCATCTTCGATCCTGTTGGAGCAGGAGCAACTTCGTATCGAACCCAAGTATGCCAGCAAATACTAGAGGAGTGCAAACCATCAATAATCAGAGGAAATGCTTCTGAGATTATGTCTTTGGTAAACAGCAATATTAAGACTAAAGGAGTAGACAGCACAAGTTCATCCGATTCGGCACTTGATTCTGCTAAAACTTTAGCTAAGGATACAGGTGCAGTAGTTGTTATAAGCGGGCAAACCGATTATATTACCAATGGACAAATAACAGAAATGGTGTCAAATGGTAATACACTGATGTCGTGGGTGACAGGCATGGGATGCACCGCTACTACTATTGTAGCAGCATTTGCTGCTGTTAACCCTAATATGTTAGAAGCGGCAACTCATGGAATGGCTGTAATGGGTATTTCTGGAGAATTGGCGGCTGCCAAATCGCAAGGTAATGGAAGTATGCAGGTTCATTTTCTGGATGAATTATTCAATCTGAATGAAAACACACTCCGAAATAAATTGAAATTGTAATGAAATCATTTGATTTAAGTCTTTATCTGGTTACCGACAGATCGCTTTCTCTAGGGTGGACATTAGAATATGTTGTAAGCGAAGCTGCAAAAGGAGGAGTGACTATGGTGCAACTTCGTGAAAAGGATTGTTCTACTCTTGAATTTTATCAACAAGCAATTCTTCTGAAAGAATGTTTACGACCTTATAATATCCCATTGATTATTAATGATCGTTTAGATATTGCTCTGGCTTGTGATGCTGAGGGTTTACATATCGGACAAAGTGATATGCCTTATGCAATTGCTCGAAAACTGTTGGGTAAGGATAAGATTATCGGTTTGTCGGTAGAATGTCTGCAAGATGCCATTGATGCAAACGAATTAGATGTTGACTATATCGGCATATCGCCTGTATTTGGAACTTCCACCAAAACCGATACAGCTCCTGCTCTGGGATTAAGTGGTATACGGGAGATTCAGAAAATAAGTAAACATCCTATTGTGGGCATCGGAGGAATTAATCAAACCAATGCTGCCGATATAATTGAGGCAGGTGCTGATGGTATCTCGGTAGTATCGGCAATAATGTCGGCAGCGAATCCGAAAGAATCGGCTTTACAACTTAGAAGTATAATTCAGAAGACAAAAATTAGCATATGAAATGGAGTGAAGAAGCATGGCAGGCGATTGAACCAGTCTACAAAAAGATACAAGAATTGTCATTTATAAAAGAATTGATGAATGGCACACTCAATAATAAAAAGTTTATATTCTACATTCAGCAGGATGCCATTTATTTGGCAGACTACGGCAGAGTGTTGACCGCTATTGCTTCGAAATTGAGTAATCCCAGACATATCGAAGCTTTTATTCATTTTGCAGGAGAAAGTGTTGCTGTTGAGAAGATATTACACGAATCGTTTGTACACGAATTGGATAAAAAAGAGAAGATAGAAGCCTCGCCAAGTTGCCTGCTATACACATCTTTCTTGATGAAGCAATTAGCTAATGCACCAATAGAGGTGGCTTTGGCCGCCGTTTTGCCTTGCTTTTGGATATACAAAGAGGTGGGCGATTATATATTGGCAAATCAGACTAAAGGAGAGAATCCATACCAAAGTTGGATAAATACTTATGGAGGAGATGATTTTGCCGAGTCGGTAGAGACCGCAATTTCCATCTGTAACGAGGTGGCAGATACTTGTACACAAGTCCAACGTAAGGCAATGACAGATGCATTTGTTATGTGTTCTAAATTGGAGTGGATGTTCTGGGATAGTGCCTATAAACAGGAACAGTGGCAAATATAAAATCCCATACCCTTATGTTTGACTAGTAAATAAAAATAGAGAAAACAGATAATGAAAAAACAATATAAACGGGCACTAACCATTGCGGGTAGCGACCCAAGTGGAGGAGCTGGCATTCAAGCCGACTTGAAAACGTTTTCGGCATGCGGATGTTATGGCATGACAGTTATTACAGCGGTGGTAGATGAAAACACAATTGGCGTGACTGATGTGCATCCTATTCCTGTTCCTTTTGTTTCAGGACAAATAAAATCGGTATTGGATGATATTGGAGCAGATGCTATTAAAATCGGTATGCTTCATTCTTCGGAATTGATTCGAGCTGTGAAAGAAACACTTCTGAAATATAATATAAGCAACATAGTTTTAGATCCTGTAATGGTGGCTACTTCGGGTGATAAACTATTGCAGGATGAGGCTATCGAAACGCTTAAAAATGAATTGATACCCTATGTTCGTGTTATTACACCAAATATTCCCGAAGCAGAAATTTTGATCGGACAAAAAATAACAAGCCAGTATGATTTGCCTCTGATAGTAAAAGATTTGTCTTTCAATCGGTCGGTTTCCGTGCTGTTGAAAGCAGGTCATCTGACAGAAGATAACCTTGTTGATGTGTTTTATAATGCTGAGACTGATGAAGTAATAGAACTGAGATCAGAACGTATTCACACACGCAATACACATGGCACAGGTTGCACATTTTCATCTGCTGTAGCTGCATTTCTAGCTCATGGATTATCCTTGAATGATGCCGTCAGAAAAGCAAAAGAGTATATGACGAAAGCAATAGCAGTGGGTGCAGAATATGAGATTGGAAAAGGGCATGGTCCCGTGCATCATTTCTTTGATTTCTGGGAATAAGATTTTAGACTAATTTGATTGTTCGTTTGCAAACCCTTTTCATGAGTTAAATTGTAGAGTAATAATTCATATATTTACTTTCAAATTTTAGACATGATGAAAAAGTTCATTGTTTATTTGCTTCGAATACAAGTAAGAAGAGTATTTGAGGATATAGGGAAATAGATTGAGGAAAAATTCTATATACATGAAATTAAATATCCAAAAGATCAATATTGTTATTGATTGTGCCGATGCCGGAGTGATGGCAAATTTCTATAATAAATTACTCGGATGGGAGTGGACTCATCCTCATGCAAACGGATGGGCGGCAGTAACCTCTCCAACAGGTGCTGTTATAGCCTTTCAGGAAGTTGAAGGATATGAACCTCCTGTGTGGCCTTGGGAAAAGGGGAAACAAGGTCAGATGTTACATCTCGATTTCTTTGTAGAAAATCTGGAGGAGGCAGTACAATATGCTGTTGAATGTGGAGCTAAAATCGCAGATGTGCAGCACTTCAAAACTTCAAGAACTATGTTTGATCCTGCCGGACATACATTTTGTTTGGATACAGATGAGCCTGAATAGAATAGCTATAAACTGGAAACTTGATTATATTTATCTTTAATAATACAGCAGTTTACCCTTTGCGAAAGGTGACAATAAAAGAGATCAAAAAAAGTGTCACTTTTATAACCTTTTTTAATTTGCTAAAAGTTAGTAATCCAATAAGTAAGATTCTATGGATCAGTATATTTTTAAGACCGAACGAATAGGTTTTTCCGTATGGCGCAAAAGTGACACTGAGGCGGCAACTTCTCTGTGGAGTAACCCTGATGTAATGAAATTACTTTCTGCTACAGGAATATATACTTCCGAACAAATCGCCGAAAGATTGGCGAGAGAAATCCAAAACCAAAAATTATACGGTGTTCAGTACTGGAAGCTTTATGATCTCGAAACCTCTGAATTTATGGGGTGTTGTGGTTTGAAGCCTTATCACGACGAAACAGATATTTACGAACTCGGGTTTCAATTACTGCCAGACTTTTGGAATAAAGGCTATGCGTCGGAAGCTGCCCGATTCAGCCTTAACTATGCATTAGAAGTATTAAAGGCTCGGAATATTTTCTCAGGGCATCATCCTCAAAATGAATCTTCTCGTAAGTTATTGACAAAGCTGGGATTCAAAGCCTTTACTACTGAGTTTTATGAACCCACAGGATTAGTTCATCCTTTATACAGCTATTATGACGTCACTCCATAATATTATTGTAGAGAAGCTAAAACTAACCGAAGCACATTACGAAAGGTTGTTAGCACTTTCAGAGATAAAGTCCTTTTCGAAAAAAGACATTCTCTTGCAGGAAAGCAAGGTCTGCACTTTTATAGGTTTTGTTGAAGAAGGTGTGTTGCGATCGTATCGGGAGAAAGAAGGGGAGGAGTTTATCAGCGATTTCTATGTGCAAGGTTCTTTTATCACTTCTTACCGAAGTTTCTTGAATGCCGAGCCAAGCGTAGGAATTATACAGTCATTGACTGATTCTAAAGTTTTGCTGTTATCCCGAGCTAATTACGATCTATTACTGAATGAGTCTACCGATTGGTATAAATGGGGTAAGTATATTGCAGATATTCTCTTTATAAAGAAATGTATCAAAGAGACATCGCTTCTGATGGATTCGGCTTTGGAAAGATACCGTTTATTACTGAAGACTTATCCGCAAATAGAACAGCATGTTACACAATATCATATAGCCTCATATCTGGGAATAAAACCCGAATCGTTGAGCCGACTGAAATCTCTTAACCTACATCAATGAAAATTAGTTAGCTTACTGCATATCTTTGTTAGTATAAACAAATAGGTCTGATAATGAAAAACTTATATTTATTACTGTTTGTTATACTTACATTAAATTGCAGTAAAGTTATGGCACAAGTAAGCGTTTCGAGAAAAGACTTATTAACTGCTCAACTACAGAAACAAGTAGTTTCGAGAGTTGAAATAAAAGAGATAACCATTCCCGCAGGAGGAAAGGCTAGCTATCATCTGCATCGTTGCCCTGTTGTGGGCTCTGTTGTCTCAGGCTCTGTTCGCTTTCAGATCGAAGGTCAATCCGAGCAAATTTTAGAAGCAGGCTCAGCGTTCTATGAACCTAAAGACCAACCTATCCTCAAATTCGATAATGCTTCGGATAGCATTCCATTGGTATTTATAGCCTATTATCTCTTAGAGGATAACGAAGATATTATAACCATCTTACCTACTAATTGATACAGCTATGCCATTTGTAAGAATCAGTTTACGTAAAGATCAATCGTTGGAAACAAAGAATGCTATTTCGGAAAGTATTCATAAATCGTTGATTTCTCAATTCCATATTCCTTTGGACGATTACATTCAGGTGATCGAAGAATTGGAACAGTATCAGATTAAATACCCGAAGAGCTATTTGGGGATACCTCATACCGATGATATTGTCTTTATTCAGATAACGGCAGGAGCAGGCAGAACCGCCGAACAAAAAAGCCTGCTTTATACTGAAATAGCGCAGAGGATATCATCTGCTACAACTATCAAACCGGATGATATTATAATAATACTTGTTGAGAATAACGGTAGCGAGAATTGGTCATTCGGACAGGGAAAACAATTTACAACCCAAATATTGTAAGCAAATTTTACAGAATGAGTATCTTTGATAGGCGACTACATAAATAAAATAGTAAACAGGTCTGAGACCTCCAATATCGAAATTAGAAATGTTCCATCAAGATACTTCCCGATTATCACGCTTAACCGCCATTCTGATATTGCTGCAATCGCGTCAGATTATCACCGCTAAATTCATAGCAGATAAGTTCGGGATAAGTACCCGTACTGTTTATCGGGATATGAAAGCTTTGGAAGAAGCAGGAGTTCCTATTCTTACGGAAGAAGGCAAAGGTTATTCACTGATGCAAGGTTATGCCATACCTCCCGTGATGTTTAGTGAGAGCGAAGCCAATGCACTGATTACGGCTGAAAAAATAGTGATTAATAACAAAGACGAATCGTTTGTAAAGAACTACACGGAGGCAATCACTAAAATAAAAGCGGTACTTAGACACAATACCAAGAGCAAAGCTGAACTGCTGTCGGAGCGTATTCAAATCCGTAATTGCTCCGAAGGAAAGACTACAAGCGATTATTTATCTTTACTACAATTGGCAATTACTAATCTTCAATTAATAGATATTTCTTATACTTCGGAAAGTAATGAAGCCACGGAAAGGATAATTGAGCCACTGGCTTTATATAGTACATACGAAAATTGGATACTGATAGCTCATTGCAGGTTAAGGCAAGAAAAACGAGCCTTCCGGATAGATCGAATAAAAGAGTTGAAGGTATTATCAGAGAACTTCGAACCTCATAACTTTACTTTTCAGGATTATTTCGAGGAATGCAAAGTAAAATATCTGGCTACCCTTGACACAGGGTTGTCATAACGATGGGCTTTCTTTGCAGAGAATCATAAAAATTGAAAGAAAAATGAAAACAACAATCGAAAAATTCTTCGTTATTGGCATCTCAGTAAGAACAACAAACGAAGGAGGTCAGGCAGCAAAAGATATTCCACAGCTTTGGGAGAAATTTATCACGGAGAATATCGCGGCTAAGATACCAAGTAAGGTGAGTGATAGCGTTTACGGAATATATACCGAATACGAGGGCGACTATACTCAGCCCTACACCACGGTTTTAGGGTGTAAAGTAAGTAGTTTGGATAATATTCCTGATGGGTTTATCGGTTTGACTATCAAAGCTGACAATTATGAAAAATATACAGCTAAAGGTAAAATGTCTGATGATATTGTTTATAAGAAATGGACTGAAATCTGGCAATCGAATCTAAATAGAACATACCTTGCCGATTTCGAAGTTTATGGAGAGCGATCTGTAGATATGGACAATGCAGAAGTTGATATTTTTATATCAGTCAAATAATAACAAATATTTTAAAGAGTTTATTATGGAAAAAAAGAATGTCTATATTTATCTTTTTGACGGTTTCGCTGATTGGGAAATTGCTTTCCTAACACCAGAGCTTAAGAAAAATAAAGAAATCAATTTATTAACCGTTTCGACTGACGGTAAACCTGTAACCTCAATCGGAGGTTTAGAGATAATACCAAACGTCTCATTAAATAACATTGATACATCTAGTATCAGTATGTTAATATTACCTGGAGGTTTTCTTTGGGAAAATAGTAATCCACACGAAGTTGATATTGACCACTTGGTAGAAAAGGTCTATCTGAATAAAGTGACAATTGCTGCGATATGTGGTGCTACAGTATATTTAGCACGTAAAGGGTACTTAAATAATATTGAGCATACCAGCAATGATTTAAACTACTTGAAAGCTATTGCCCCTGAGTATAAAGGGGAAATGTATTATCAAAATCAATCAGCGGTATTTTGTAACCATATCATTACTGCCGGTGGTATTTCTCCTATCGAGTTTACACAAAAAGTTTTAGAGGGATTAGAATTTGATGGTAGTTATATTGATAAATGGTTTCAGCTTTTTAAGAATGGTATTTGGAGAGAATAAGCGTTTATCTCTTTGAGTGATTTTGGACAGACTCTATTTAAAAGAGAAAATTGAATAATCTGCAATTAAAAACTGTTAACTATGCTTCGACCTATCGATGAATTCTTTTTAGAGCATGATGAGGACACTAACAGTTGTCTTCAATTCCTGCGAGAACATATTCTCGCTTTCGATGAGAATATAACCGAAGCATGGAAATATCAATTGCCTTTCTACTATTATAAGAACAAGCCGTTTTGCTATTTTTGGATACATAAAAAATTCAAACAACCCTACATCGGTATTGAAAATGGTGGACTCTTAGATCACCCTCAACTGCTCAGAGAAAATAGGGTAAAGATGAAGATCTTATTAGTTGATCCAACTAAGGATATTGATCTGGAAACGATAAACACTATTCTAAAAGATTCACTATCTTTATACTAGGGATAAAGATAGTGTGATTGACTAAATTATATTATCATCTCTTTTCTTATCTTTATCTTCGATAACCTGATAATCATAGGCTAAGTTCTGATCGTGATAAGAGATCTTAAGTCTCAATCTAATATAATATGAAAAAAATATTTATTCTTTTTACTCTCTCTATTTGGGGGATTGGTTTGATGTCTGCCGCGGACAATGAATTAGACTCTTTACTAAAAGCTTTGGATGATAAAGTAAAACAGGATAAAACCTATGTAGAGTTAAAAGAAAATAGGATAAAAGAATTAAAAAATAAGAGAACATATCAGAATATAGATAAGAATGAACTCTACTTATTAAATAAATCGTTATACGAAGAGTACAAAACTTACATATCCGATTCGGCACTCTACTATTTAAATAAGAATTTGGATATTAGCTATTCTTTAAATCAATCTGAAAAAATAAATGAGACCCATATTGAAATTGCAAGACTATGTTCTACTCTGGGCATGTATTGCGAATCTTTTAGTGCGATTGGCAAAGTCTCAAAACAGAATTTAAATAAAGAGCAAATAGCAGAATACTATTTATGTTATAAAAATATTTACGGAGGACTGGCTTTTTACACTCAGAACCAACGAAGTAAGAATGAATATTGGGGGCAATACAAAATATACGTAGACACACTGTTTCTGATATTAGAGCATAATTCTCCCGAATACTTAAAGTTAAAAGAGACTATTCTCCGGCAAGAAGGGCGTGTGGAAGAGGCTCTCGCAATAAACGATCTACGATTGAACCTTACCCAAAATGGAAAAGAAGATTATGCTCTTATTACTTTTCACCGATCACTCCTATATCAGAAGAATGGCGATATTCTGAATCAGAAAAAGTATCTATGCCGAGCAGCAATTTCTGATATTCAGTCAGCAATAAAAGATAATGCAGCCATTTCGATGTTAGCTAACATACTTTTTGAGGAAGGAAATATAAACAGAGCATACGATTATATTCGTTTCTCTTTAAGTAATGCCAATATATACAACACTCGTCTGCGTGCATCGGAAATATTGAATGTACAAACAATCATAGATCAGGCATATCATGAAAAAAGCGAACATCAGAAAGATAAGCTGAGACTTTATGTCATATATATAAGTGTCCTATTAGTCTTGTTGTTGGTGCTTATCTTCTTTATTTATAAACAAATGAAGAAAGTAGAAGCTATGAGTATTCATGTGAAGGAATCTAATGCTCAATTGAAAAATCTTAATGTTGCCCTGCAAAATATGAATGAAGAGCTTCAAAGAACCAATATGGAAGTTGTTGAAGCCAATCAGATAAAAGAGGAATATATTAGTTACTTTCTTCATCAATGTTCTGAGTATATTGATAAGATGGATGCTTACCGCAAGATGGTTAATCGTAAGATAAAAGATCGTGAGATTGATGAGTTATATAAGATTACTAAAAACAACAATCTAAAAGAGCATGAATTAAAAGAATTGTTTCGAAACTTTGATACTATGTTCTTACATCTGTTTCCTGATTTTATTGAAGAATTCAACTTATTACTTCAACCCGAAGAACAAATTATACTCAAAAAAGGAGAGCTAAATACCGAACTACGTATTTTTGCTCTTATTAGACTCGGAATTAGTGATAGTTCGCAGATTGCAAGTTTTCTTGGATACTCAGTAAATACAATTTACAACTACCGTGCTAAGGTTAAAAACAAAACCAAATTTTACAGAAGTGATTTTGAAAATCAAGTTCGGAAGATAGGAACCTTCTCGAGGTAGACAACTCCTCCCGTTTTCTCGTTTTTTCACTTTAATAGCCTTCATTCTTGTATATAGACTCTATATGCAATCCACTTTTTTGTGTATCCTCCTATTTTATACAAATCAATATAACAGACATTTACATTACTTTTTGGATCTTGTCAATTCACTAATTACCCACTTAGACAAACATAAGAATAGTATCCCTCCTATTTTTGTTATCAGTAAGAGCAGGCCTTCTCCGAAAAGTTAACAATAATCAAAAATCTACTATTCATGAAAAAGAATCTATCAAAAAGATTAAAGAAAAGCTATGTCTTCGTTTTTCTTCTGCTTCTCTTTCACGTAAGTCTTTATGCTCAAAACACAACGATGACCGTTCGAGGACGAGTTATAGATGATGCAATGAAAGAACCCTTAATAGGACTTACTGTACACGAGAAAGGAACAACAAACGGAACGCTTACAGATATTGATGGTAACTACACACTTAACACAAAATCGGGAGCTACACTGGTATTTACATTTCTAGGTTATATTCCACACGAAGTCGTTGCTAATAAAAGTCAGATAAACGTAACGATGAAAGAAGACTCCCAAATGCTAGACGATGTAGTCGTTGTAGGTTATGGGACTCAAAAGAAAGTAAACCTTACGGGATCTGTTGCAGCGATAGATGGATCTACTATTTCTTATAAATCTTCATCCGATGTATTATCAGCAATGCAAGGTGAAATGCCGGGTGTCGCTGTTTTAAGATCGGGAGGACAACCCGGAAATGAAACTTCGGGGGTACGTGTTCGCGGATTTTCGTCAGCCAATGACACCAAAGCACTAGTTTTAATAGATGGGGTTGAAGGTGATATGAATCTCTTAAATCCTAATGATATAGCTAACATATCGGTCTTAAAAGATGCTGCTGCAAGCTCAATCTATGGAGCTCGGGCTGCTGCCGGAGTAATTCTTATAACAACAAAATCGGGAGGTGAAGGTAAAGTACGTATTTCATACAACGGATACTTTGCAGTAAATACTCCGGGACTGATGCCACAACGTTTACCAGCATGGGAAGAACAGAAGTTTATTAATGAATCTCGTATAAATGCGAGCGGTGCACCCGAATGGAATGAAGAGCAATCGTCTTGGGTAGGTAATCCTAACTTTAATTACCGCCCTAATAATACGAATGGTCGCTGGGATTTCTTTCAAGCAACAAACTGGATTGCCGAAGGAACAAAAGATCATACTAGTCAGCAAAACCATGGAGTTTCGATCATGGGTGGAAATAAAGAGTTGAACTATTTGGTATCAGCCGGATATTTCTCTAAAAATGGAATATTAAAATATGGTCCAGACAAAAACGAACGCTATAACTTAAGGGTTAAACTTAACTCGGAGTTAAATAAATATATGAGCTTCGGCATAAATGCAAGTTATAACGGGCAATTTATGGAAGCAAATTCTTATAAACCCGAAAATATCTTAGAACGCCTATATAGAGTACGAGGACGTCAGCCAATTTATAATCCAGAAGAAGATATCAACTTTAAGACTAATCCTTATAATGGAGATTTGCAAGTGAATCCTATTGATTTAATGAGAAATGGAGGAAGTAACGAAGAGCGGTACGAAGCTTACATGGGAAGAGGTGAATTGCATATACATAACTTGGTAAAAGGACTTCGATTCCAATTAAGTGCTTCTCGACAATCTGGCTATTTTAATAGTAAAGTCATAAAACGTACATTAACATGGTATGATCGTTTGGGTACAACTATACGTTTCCAAGAAAACAACCCAAATTCACTAGAGAAAAAGAAGAACTACGATTATCATAACAACTTTGATGCTCTAGCCTATTACGACTTTAGTGTAGGTAAACAGAGTTTCAATATTCTGGTGGGAACTTCTTATGAAAACTACCGAAAGGATGAAGTGAAAGCCATAGCTAAAAATTTGAATTCGAATGATTTCTTTTCGTTTAATGCCTATGATTCTTCAATACCTACAAATACACAGTTGAGCGATCTTGTAGAAACTTGGAGTATGATGTCATATTTTGGCAGAATAAACTACAATTACAATAACCGATATCTGTTCGAAGCCAATGTTCGTTATGATGGAAGTTCACGTTTATCGCAAGGCAATCGTTGGAAAGCTTTCCCTTCGTTCTCTGTCGGATGGCGTATCAATGAAGAAGATTGGTTTAACATAGACAAAATTGACAATCTGAAGTTTCGAGCATCGTGGGGACAATTGGGTATAGGGGGCATTGTAGGATTTTACGATTATTTACCTCTGCTCAGCGATGGCTCAATCATGGGAGACAAATACTATTATCAAGAAAGACTGGCAGCTAAAGATAAAAGTTGGGAAGTAGTATCAACAACCAATATTGGATTTGATGTTGATCTTCTATCCTCTCGTCTGAGCTTTGTTGGTGATTATTATTGGAAGACTAATAATGATATGCTTATTGAATATAACCTGCCTAACCTAGTAGGCGTCAAAGCTCCATATGGTAACATCGGGAGATTGAAAACCTGGGGATGGGAGTTTCAGGTAAATTGGAGAGATAAGATAGGTGAGGTAAAATATCAGCTGGGTTTCAATCTATCCGACAGCGAAAACGAACTCGTTAAACTCAATGGAGCTAACACAATATCAGCTGGTTCTAAGAAATTTTTGGAAGGATACCCATTAAATACCATTTGGGGATATCAGACCGATGGATTCTGGTCAAGTAGAGAAGAATACCTTGCTTATAAAAAAGCAAATCCCGGTTATGAGTCATTCAATGATGCGAATGTAAGCGGGGGTGATACCCGATATGTTGCCCAAGGAGGTTCTAATCATACTATCGGTGCCGGAGGCGGTACACCAGAAGATCCGGGAGATCTTATTTATCTCGGTAATTCTAATGGGCGCTATCTATATGGATTGAACATTGCATTACAATGGCGAAATTTCGACTTCTCGATGTTGTGGCAAGGGGTTGCAAAACGTAAGATTTTGATTGATACAGGTACGATTGCACCATTCCAATCAACAGCAAATATGCCATGGACCATACATCGTGATTACTGGACCGAAGATAATCAGAATGCATATTGGCCACGTTTATACAATGGAAATGCATTCAACTATCAACCCTCAGACAAATGGGTACAAAATGCAGCTTATATACGTCTCAAAAATGCTCAGTTTGGTTATACTGTGCCCGTTAGGAAAACAGTTATTGATAAGTTGAGAGTATATATTGCCGGTGATGATATTTGGGAACACTCCGATCTGTTATCCGTTTTCGATCCGGAAGTAACTAATGATGCGAAAGCAAGTTACTACCCATTCTTCCGTAGTTGGACTGTTGGTATTAATGTTACATTCTAAATTGTAAGATAATTATGCAAAAGATATATTTATTATTAATGGTTTCTGTTCTGTTCTTTTCGTCTTGTGACTTAGATAAAGTTCCGGAAACCTCTTTAACAGACGTTGCATTCTGGAGAACTGAAACCGATGTACGTGGGGCATGTAATCGTATGTATGACGAGTTAGCAGGATTTACCTATATGTCTAACACTAGTAACAATGGAGGTAGAGTTTATCATGATACTCGTTCCGATGAATTGGTGCAAACCTCAGCAAATGGAGTTTCGGCAGGTAGTCGTACTGTACCAACTACTTCTTTAAATGATTGGACTGATCCATATACTCGTATTTTCACAGCTAATAATATATTAGAGAAAGCCCCAAATTCGAACTTAGAAGAGGCAGCATTGAATAGATGGTTAGCTGAAGCTTATTTCTTTCGGGCTTATTATCATTTCTTGTTAGTAAAACTGTATGGTGATGTTCCGTTGGTTCTAAAAGCAGTGGCTGATCCTAACGATCCGGCTATTTTTACCGGTCGTACACCTCGGGAAGAAGTTATTCAGCAATGCTATAAAGATTTGGAGTTTGCAGCACAATGGTTACCAACCAGGGCTAAATTGGCCGAAAAAGATTGGGGCAGAGTTACTCGCTCGGCAGCATTGGGTATGATTGCTCGCATAGGATTGTATGAAGGTACTTTTATTAAATACCATAAGCTTGGCAATGCTTACAGCGCACACCTTAAAAAGTCGATTGATGCGACAGAATTATTAATGAAAGAAGGGCACGATCTTTATCCTGATTTTCAGAAACTATTCACTTTCAGTGGTGAAGGACCTAAGAATCTAGAAAATATTTTCGTAAAAGTATATGGTCCTAATGGAGCAGGAACAACAGTTCATGGTAATTCGAGAGAAATGGAAAACCGCGTTTCAGTAACCCGACAAATGATAGATTTGTTCCTTTATAGCGATGGATTGCCTCGAGAGAAGTCTCCTCTTAAAATCTCTCCAGAGAAAAGCTTTGATGACGCTCTGGCAAACAGAGACCCTCGTTTAAAGATGACAGTTTACAGCTTAGGCGAAGATGCTTATAAAGGAGCTTATATTCCTTTTGTTCAACAACACGGAAATGGCTATTCATTGAAGAAAGGTTTTATGTTGGATGAGTGGGTAACAGTTTATAAAGAAACTGTAGATAAAGCAATTATCCGCTATGGCGAAATACTGATTTCTTACGCTGAAGCTTTATACGAACTTAATGGATCAATAAGTAACGATCAACTCGATAAAACCGTGAATAGATTACGTACTAGAGCCAGATTTAATGTAAAACTGACCAATGATTTTGTTACAGCTAATGGCTTAAACATGATTGATGAAATTCGTCGCGAACGAACTGTTGAATTACTGGACGAAGGTTTCCGCTATGATGACATTATTCGCTGGAAAATTGCAGAGGTAGTACTGCCTACTTATATTATTGGAGCCAAGTTTGTAGATTCAGAAACAACTAAAGTGCGTAAAGATTTACAAATGAGACTAACGGATGCAAACGGAAAATTGAATGGACAACAAGCGTATAACGAAGCTGATATGTATGTTATTGAATTAGGAGGCGATCGAAGATTCGATCCTGAAAGAGATTATTTATATCCGATCCCTCTGAATGAAGTTGCTCTTTCGAAAGGAAATATTACTCAAAATCCTAATTGGTAAAAAAAAGACATATGAAAAAGATATTATTAATATTATTGGCAATAATAGCTACATGCTCATTTACAAGTTGTAGTGATGACGAATGGAGTGATGGAGACCCAGCAATGGAACACATCTATTATATTGGTTTTCAAGATTGGGGAAAACTAAAAAATGATGTTGTATTCAACATAAAGCAGGGAGAAACATTGGCTATACCAATTCAATTTCATAGTGAACGGGTTCGTTCATACAATGTGGTGACCTACTACTATGTATCAGGAGCGTTAATAAGAGGAACAGATTATCAGATAGTAGATGAAGCCGGTAAGGTTTTAGAACCTGATGCAAACGGAGCATTTACGACTGATTGGCCTCAAGCAATAAAGGGAGTGAAAAATATATATGTAAAAGCTCTCAATGCCTCAGTCGGTTCATTTAATGTGCTGACATTCGATCCTAAAGATGAAATTACATATACAAATATCACAAATAGTATTACGAATGACTATGAGGTGAGATCATTTACTCAGAATTATAAAGTAACAGTCAATATCAAAAAATAAAGTAGTTTTTAAAGATTCTTTTATAGTTGAGTCAAGAAGAGGAAGGACATCATACCTAGTAAGTTTGTGTTCTGCCTCTTCTCTCTTATTTTTAATTTACAAAAAATCTCTGATGAAAAAAGCTTGTACAACATCACTCTATCGATTTACAATTGTGTTTATCTATTTATTTCTGTTTTCATTAACAGTGGGTGCCCAACGAGATATAAAAACCATAAATGACGGATGGCGATTCCTAAAACAGGATGTAACCGATGCATCTCGGGTTGGTATAGACGATAAATTATGGGAAAGAGTATCGATACCCCATACTTGGAATAGTGATGCCTATACAGATAAAGCATATTACAGAGGGATTGGATGGTACAGAAAAAATATATACTTATCCGATGAATACAAGGACAAACAGTTATTTGTAAGATTCGATGCGGCTAATACTGTGGCTTCTGTATATGTAAATGGAAATATGGTGGGTGAACATCGTGGAGGCTACACTTCATTTACATTTGACATTACCCCCTATTGTCTTATAGGTAAAGAGAATCTTATAGCTGTGAAAGTAGATAATTCGTTAACCGATGTACCTCCGGTTTCGGGAGACTTCACTTTCTTTGGAGGAATATATAGGGATGCTTGGTTAATATCTACACCTAAACAGCATTTCGATTTGTCTGACTTTGGTTCTAATGGTGTGTTTATTGACACCAAGGACGTCTCCGAATCTTCAGCCCTTTATACGGTGAGAGGAGCCATAAAAAATGATGAATCATTAGTTAAGAAGGTAGAAGTAGTTTATACAATAAAAGATCCACAGGGAAGGATTATCAAAACAGATAAGAACATCGTTTCTATTCAACCCAATGAGAAGAGAGGTTTCTCTTATTCAGGCAAGGTCGAAAATCCACAACTGTGGTCTCCTGAGAATCCTAATTTATATGCGATTGAAACGGCTATTTATGATTCGAAGTCAAAAAAGGTATTAGATAAAATCAATAATAACACAGGTTTCCGCTGGTATAAATTCGATGGAAAGGAAGGTTTCTTTCTCAATGGAAAATCTTATAAACTGAATGGAATGTGCAGACATCAAGATCAAAAGCCGATTGGCAATGCTCTTACCGATGAAATGCACCGCAGAGATATGCAGATGATCAAAGAAATGGGGATAAACTTTATCCGCATCTCTCATTACCCTCAAGACGATGCCATACTCGAACTATGCGATAAATTGGGAATATTAGCATGGGAAGAAATTCCTATTATAGATATTGTTCCCGAGGATGCCAATTATCCGGTAAATTGTGAGAATATGCTGAAAGAAATGATCCGCCAGCATTATAATCATCCTTCCATTATTATGTGGGGATATATGAATGAAATACTCTTAGTAACACAACGAAAATTTAAGGGAGATGACCTTAAAGTAGCAACCGACCGAGCTTTGGCTTTAGCTAATCGTCTCGAAAAGGTTTTGAAAGAAGAAGACAAATTTCGTCCCAGTGTAATGGCTTTTCATGGAAGTGATTCATATAACAAAGCCGGCTTTAATGATGTTGTAGATATTGTAGGCTGGAATCTGTATCAGGGCTGGTATTCCGACGGTTTCACCGGTTTTGAAAAATTTCTGCAAGAACAACAAAAGCAACATCCAGATAATCCTAAAATAGTTAGTGAATATGGAGCTGGATCCGACAAACGTATACACTCTTTGTTTCCAAAACGATTTGACTTTAGTGTGGAGTATCAGCAAGAATACATTGAGCATTATCTGTCTGTGATTGAAAAAGAGAAGTATGTAAGTGGCGCGACCTATTGGAATTTTATAGATTTTGGATCAGCTCTACGTGACGAGTCTATGCCTAGAATCAATAACAAGGGACTCGTTTATTCGGATCGAACACCTAAGGATGTATATTTCCTCTTTAAAGCCTTTTATCGGAAAGATGTTCCCGTTCTTCATATTGCATCTCACGATTGGCAAAAAAGAACGGGTATCACTAAATCGGGAGAGCCTTGTGTACAACCATTGAAGATATACTCTAATTTGACTGAGGTCGAATTATTTCAAAATGGTAAGTCTCTTGGTATAAAAAAATGTGAGAATCGTACTGCAACATGGCAAGTCCCTTTTATTACAGGAGATAATTTTTTGATGGCTAAAGGTGTATTCGATGAAAAACCGATAGAAACCGCTCTATCCATCTCTTTCAACTCAATACCCGAAATATTAGATGCTGAAAATTTAAAATCATTAGAATTAGCTATAAATGCAGGAAGTTCTTCTTTCTATACATCTCCCGAAAGTGGGTTGACTTGGTTACCCGATAGAGAATACTCTGCCGGAAGTTGGGGCTTTATTGGTGGCAAACCTTATCAAACGCAAGGAGAGATTCTTGCAACAGCAGATAATCCCTTATATCAGAGTTTGAGAGAATCGCCGGATCAGTATCGCTTCGATGTTCCCGCAGGCAGATATGAAGTAGAACTATCATTCTCCGACATATTCACACCTAAAGAGAAGCTTGCTTACGATCTAAGTGAGGCTACGCAAGATTCTTCTGAGAATGAGAGCATCTTCGATATTGTTATTAATGACAAAGTTGTAGAATCGAAAATAAACCCTGCTAGAAGCTCTGGATTTTATGGGCTCGAAAGAAAGAGGTTCATCATAGAAGTTGGAGAACAGCATTATATCGAAATAAAGTTTAGATCTTTTTCAGGAAAATCATTTATGAATGCTTTAAAGGTTAGAAAGTTATAATTATATTGATCGTTTAAACCTATTAATCTATGAAAAAAACACTTATTCTATTTTTCGTTTTATTAGGGATAATACCCTACGCTAATGCTCAATGGATATGGGATATCAGCAAAATGACATCTGTAAAAACGGATATCAATTCACTCACTTATTCAAGTGCATATAGGTCACTTTTGAAAGATGCCGACCGAGCTATGCAGAAGAAATCTGTATCGGTGACTGATAAAAAGCCTATTCCTCCCAGTGGAGACATACACGACTATGTAAGTCTGAGTCGTTATGTTTGGCCAGACTCTACAAAGGCAGACGGATTGCCCTACATTCACAGAGATGGGCAATCTAACCCCGAATTGGAGAATTATGATAGAAACCCTTTAGGAGAAATGGCTAATGCTGTAAATACATTATCATTGGCTTATTTCTTTAGTGGTGATGAGCGTTACGCAGAAAAAGCAACAGAGTTTCTTCGTGTCTGGTTTCTGAATGAAAAGACAAGGATGAATCCAAATCTCAATTACGCGCAATTCATCCCAGGACTTAATGATTCGAAAGGTCGTCCTATGGGATTAATTGATACCTATTCGTTTGTTGATATGTTGAATAGTGTAAAACTTTTGGAGAAGTCAAAGAGTTATACTCAAAAAGACAAGGAGGGTTTGCAAAGATGGTTTGCTGAATTTACCGAATGGTTTGAATCCAGCGAACAAGGTATTGGTGAAAATAATGCTAAAAACAATCATGGTTTGGCATACGATGTTCAACTCGCAACCTATTTCTTGTTTTCAGGAAATGAAAAGGGTGCAAAACGAGTTGTAGAGGAATTTCCGACAAAACGTATGTTTGCACAAATCGAACCTGATGGTAAACAGCTACAGGAATTACGTAGAACATTAGCGTTTGGATATTCAGAGTATAATATTCGTCATATGATCGATATGTTTGCAATAGCAAAATACTTCGGTAAGGATTTACATAAAATGGAATCGTCTGATGGCAGAAGCTTTTATAAAGCGGTTGACTATCTCAGTTCTTTTCTGGGCAAAGATGTTTCAGATTTTCCTTATCAGCAAATAAGCGGTTGGGAAGCTAAACAACAAGAGCTATGTGAAGATCTTTTTCGTATTGTTGACCTTGATCCATCCAAGCAAAATTATGTGGCACTGTACAAGAAATACAGTAACCAAAAAATGTCCGATCGCAACAGGCTCCTTTTTGGTGCACCCGATGCAATAGACGAAGTTTTCTCGTTTACTACTCGTCAATACGATTATGCTTTTCTATGTATGAATAAATCTTTAGCAATGACAGATAAAAAGAATCTGGTTAATCCTCGTACAGTAGAAAAAGATGGAAGTCTAAGAATGGTGTCTCCACGCGATTGGTGTTCGGGTTTCTTTCCCGGAGCACTTTGGTATGTATATGGATATACTGAAGAAAACCAATGGAAAGAAAAAGCGAATAAACAATCTCTATTAATCGAAGGTGAGAAAATGGATAGAAGTACTCACGATTTAGGATTCAAGCTGTTTTGTTCTTTCGGAAATGGTTATAAGTTGACTAATGACAATCATTACAAAGAAGTCCTTTTACAATCTGCTGAGACTTTGTCGAAAAGATTTAATCCTAAAATAGGGGCTATTCGTTCGTGGGATCATCATCGAGACCAATGGCAATTTCCGGTAATTATAGATAATATGATGAATTTAGAGCTTTTGTTCTGGGCAGCAGAAACCTCGGGCAATAAAAAATATTATGAGATAGCGGATAAACATGCCCAAACAACTCTGAAGAACCATTTCAGAAACGACTATTCATCTTACCATGTGGTTAGCTATGATACGATATCAGGGAAAGTGGAAAAGAAACAAACTCATCAAGGATACTCTGATCCCTCTGCATGGGCAAGAGGTCAGGCTTGGGCATTGTATGGCTTTACTTTATCGTACCGTTATACAAAGAATGTTGATTATTTGAAGTTAGCAGAGCAAGTAGCTAAGTTTATCTTCTCTAATCCTAATATGCCTGCGGATATGATTCCTTATTGGGATTTTAATGACCCTGCTATCCCCAATGCACCGAGAGATGCTTCTGCTGCGTGTATTATTGCTTCCGCGCTATATGAACTTTCAGAATATAGTGTAAACAAAGCACAATACACAACATGGGCTGATACAATACTAAGTAGCTTGATTGATAATTACATGGCTCAGGAGGGAACAACACAAGGTTTCTTATTATTACATTCAACGGGTAATTACCCTTCATCGGATGAGATAGATGCTCCTATTGTATATGCCGATTATTATTTCTTAGAGGCTTTGTCGAGAAAAAAGAATATAGAAAATAATAAAGCTTTATATTGAGGTTGTGAGTTAATTTGCAGAATTTACACAAAAGGGGAGTGCTATTAAGTACTCCTCTTTTTATATATTTCTATACTGAAAGGGAGTTATTCCCGCAGTGTCTTTAAAGCATTTTGTAAAATAAGAAGCATCGTTGAAGCCCAGATTTAGGGCAATATCTCCAATGGGTGTATCTGAGTATTTTAATTGAATTTTGGCTTCCAATATCCTTATTTCATTTAAAATTGTATTCGCTGTTCTTCCCGTAGTCTGCTTTACCGATTTATTTAAATGATTAGGTGTTATATTCAACAGTGAAGCATAAAAATCCAGATTTTGGTGTTCACTTATATGTTGCATCAATAAATCATGGTACTGTTTCGCTATTCTAAAAGATTTTGAAGGATAGGGATCAAGTGCGCTCTCTGAAAGAATTTTTCGGGTTTCGTAAATAACAGCTGTTATGTAGGTTCTTATTAGTTGATAATCTATATCTACGTCATTATATAATTTAGATAAGCTTTCAAAGCAAAATAGTATTCTCTCGAAAGCAATTGTTGGTAGCCTCACTGGATAGCGACGCATAAAACTATTGATGTATGCAAGCTCATATTCCAAGCTGTTTTTTATGTGTATGCAATCTAGAAACTTTGTATTGAAGTAACAATAGAACCCTTTTACTGTATCTGACAGTGGGTGTAAAAAGGTAGTTTGTCCGGGTAAAGAAACATATAGCTCTTTAGGATTTATTTGAATTTGTATAGGATCAGATTCTCTTACAAGAAAACCTTGCGTTACAAATAGTATTTCATAAGTATCTTTTCTTTCTGTATATGCATCTTGGAATGATTGTTCTTTACAATTATCAAGAGAAGCTACAAAAAAATAGTCAGAGCAACTCTTTCGTTCTTTATTCTCTTTCAAGGAGTCTACATTCTGCTTTTTCACACTATAAAAGATTATTTGTTCTGTTTTATAAAGATAGAACAATTCTAAATAAGAGAAACTATTTGAATAAATCCCAGGTCGTCTTTTAATCAAAAATGATTGTTTATTACTATTCTTATCACTTATTTTGCTAATCGATTATATCTATATATTCTAACTTTGTATTACATTGTAGCGTAGGTTCTCAACCCGAAATGTGTCTCTGTTTGAGTAATTATTGTATTTTATATTTGTATCTACTCTCTTACTCTCATAAATTTCAGTAAATTGTAATTCTAAAATAAAATGTTTGAGAAATTTAAGATAAAATGGAATATTTATTCCAATTGGCAATTAACCATAATCTTCATCGTATTTTCGGTTACGGGTAGTGCTGCCATGGTTGTGCGAAAGTTTGTATTCGAATTGATCGGTATTACCTCCGACACATCTCTTTGGATAAAAGTTCCGCTTTATATATTGATTTTGATTCCTGCATATCAGATATTATTGATAGTTGTGGGAACTATTTTCGGACAATACCGTTTTTTCTATGAATTTCAGAAGAAAAGTATAGGACGTTTTTACAGAAGAACGAAAACAGAAGATAACACCAACAAACAAGAAGTGACAATGAATAATTCCGTGAAAAATAATGAAACAGCTGTATTACTGCTGAATTTGGGAACACCTGATGAGCCTACTGTTAAAGCAGTACGTCGTTATTTGTTTCAGTTTTTTAATGACAAAAGGGTGATTGATTTGCCATGGCTTTTTAGAAAGATATTGGTGAATTTTATCATCGTACCTTTTCGTGCACCTAAATCAGCCAAACTATATCAACAACTATGGACAAAGGAGGGGTCTCCTTTATTAATAAACACGGTTGAATTAAAAAACAAACTCCAAGAAAAGTTAGAAGATAAAGCTTCTGTTTTTATGGCTATGCGTTATCAAAATCCATCTATAAGAGCAACTCTAAATTCAATTCGTAAAGAAGGATACAGCAAGATCATTCTTCTACCTCTCTTTCCCCATTATGCATCGTCAACAACCTCTTCGGCTATTGAGACTGTGTGGGATGAAATCAGAGGTTGGAATGTAATTCCGAGCGTTCATATAATTAATCAATTCTATGACCATCCCGGATTTTTAGATGCTTTTGCTCAACGTATATCATCATATAATCTTGATGATTACGACTTCGTTCTTTTCTCTTATCACGGATTACCGACTCGCCATACAGATAAAATTCATCCAAAAATATCCACAGCTAGCTGCAATTGTGATGAGGTTATGCCCGAGCATGGCAAGTTTTGTTATAGAGCAACTTGTTATGAGACAACTCGTCTTTTAACTCAACGATTGGGCTTATCTAAAGAACGCTATTCAACTTCATTTCAATCACGGTTGTCTAACTATTGGTTAAAGCCTTTTACGGATGCTACATTGGCTGAACTTCCTCTTAAGGGAATTAAGCGTGTGTTAGTGGTTGCTCCGGCATTTGTCGCAGATTGCCTTGAAACAATTGTTGAAATTGATTTTGAATACAAAGAGCTATTTGTTGCCAATGGAGGTGAGAAACTAACTATGGTAGAAAGTCTTAATGCAGACGATCGATGGGTAGATGCCGTAAAAGATATGGTGTCAGGTTATATCTAATCATATTTGGCTTATAATATACATCTAGATGTGCGACTTTATTGCTCTCTTTTTATTATCCTGAAAAATTATTCATCAGTCAGATAATATTAAGGATGATTTCCAGCTTAAATAATACGGCTTAATTCTGATTGAGAATTAAGCCGTATTATTTTTCTGTTGTATATATTGTTTGATATTTTGAGGGAACTGAAGCAGCACCTACCAATATAATTTTTTGTTAGAAGATAAATAAAACAAAAAAGACTCTCAATTTCTTGAAAGTCTTTTTTTGTTTAGTGATCCCGCTGGGGCTGAATACTGCTTTGTATCCATCACTATATCAACAAGTTTAAAATCTATATTTTACAAACTCCACCTATTTCGTAGCAGGTTTCCTTCTGTATTTTGCAGCCGTTTACATGCTGACTTATATCTACAAATATATAAAAAAGATGAATATATAATCTCTAACCCATGACATTTTCACTAACGATTATTTCTTTTAATTAGTAAAGGTATAAACCAATCCTACTATGGTGATAAGTAGTTATAAATAGTACAGGACTAATTGTAATTCTATATTATTTTAATGTTGTTAAAATAAAAAATATGTTTATTTTTGTTTGAAAATGCGATAACAAAACCTTATGAAGAAACACAATAATCCAATCTCAACTTTATTTATCTATAACTAAGTAAAAGCATCCGATTCTTTCTTTTATATGCCTATATTTTATGATAGCTTATTCTAACCTATCATAAATCATCTCATTTAAATCAGTAAAAAGGATAAAAAGCCTACCGACAACTTACGACAACAAAGCCCAACAATTAATAAATTTATATTTTATGACAAGAACATTCTTATCTAGAGTAATAAACTCTATTGTCAAGAAAAAACAAACTACTCTTATTAAAAGAATACTTATTGTATTTCTGACTTTAATTAGCATTCCCACTTTTTCTCAAACCTATACTAACCAGAATGGAGTACAAACCAGTGTTATCGGTAACTTTACAGCTAATCAAACACAAGCCAGAAGGTTCGAAATAGCAACAGTAGGTTATAATTCTTATAGCTGGCAACCGGGAGCAGTGATAATTGTAGAATTATTTCATATTACCTATTCAACAGGATATGAAAAGTACTCAGTTGAGATTGGATATGCACAGGGTGGACAAGGAAATCCGGAAGTTAAATTAATAGATTCACAAGGTATAAATCATAATGCAAAGATAACATTAGGTACACCCTACAACCTGGCAACACAGGAGGGAGGCTATATCAATAAAGCCATTCCTGTATACCTTGATATAAGGTACTACAGCCATTACAAAGTTAGACTTACTTATATGCATACAAAGGTTACTGCATTAACGGCTCTTAATCAGATACAAATTAATGAGAGTCCATCCCCTATAAACATTCCGGATTTTACTGTATCTACAATCATTAATGAAGACGTAAATCGCTCAGGGAATTTAATGATTAGAGGAAACGGGAATCATTTTATTGAAAAAGGCAATGTCGGTATAGGAACTAGTAACCCGAAAAAACTTCTTGATGTAGCAGGTACCATTCATGCACAGAATGTCGAGATAGACCTAAACAATTGGTCTGATTTCGTCTTTGACGAAGATTATGAACTACCTTCACTTCAGGAAGTAGAAGCCCATATAAAGGAGCACAAGCATTTACCTAATATTCCATCAGAAGATGAAGTCAAAGAGGAAGGTATAAATATTGGAGAAATGCAAGCTAAACTTCTTCAGTAGATTGAAGAATTAACCCTCTATGTTATTCAACAAGAAAAGAAGAATCAAGAACTGGAACAAAAAATAGAAATACTTCAAACCTCTTTGTCTAAAAAGAAATAAAACAATAACCATATGAAAATCCTACATCTCTTCATTTTGATTCTCTGCCCATTATTCACATTTGGTCAGATTAATCTCCAGTACAATGGACTCCGCTCCGGCGATGAAATCATCAAACAACAAGTCGACTACAAAGATCCAGGAAGATCTGGTGAAAATGTTATATGGGATTTTGGCAAGCTAAAGTCTGTCAATGATGAATATTCTCTTGTGTACAGCTCTCCTGTACTACAAGAAAAGTCATTTTATGTTATGGGCTATGATACTATACAAGTAAAGAATACAGCTCAAAATTCGCTGATTATTGGTACTGAACACAATACGATGTAT
>NZ_JADCLR010000020.1:0-1237 GCF_015233815.1 Dysgonomonas sp. GY617 | reverse complement strand
AATGGACTTTTTCATCCTTTACTTATCAATTATTCACACCTAAAAACTTGAAAGGTTGTGCTGGTTTAAAGTCTTTAGCAGTATTACCATTATAGATTTCACCATTTGCAATAGATAACTTCATTACAGGTGCACCCTGTGCCAAATCCATATCCTGAAGATTTACCCAAAATGTATTTGGAGTCAAGCTCGATTCGAAAAAGTAAGTCAGGTTTTTACTATCTGATACTGTTCTCCATTCTGTTGTGGAGATTTCAGGACTCTGAGGTGTTGATATGCCGTAAGGAACTGATATGTTACGAATTACACTGAATACACTGGCAATCGCTATTTTTTCGTTATCTGTTTTAGGAAGTGCATCAATATAAAAGCTAGCTCTTACAAAACGATCGGTAGCGCGATTGGTTCCAGGTAGGAACGTTAATCCACCGATTGATTTCCAATAGTCATTCAATGCCAATTGTTTGTCATAAGTAGGCGAGTTAGTCATCACCTTATACTCTGTGCTGTGGTGAATATTCAGCTTTCCATTTATGTATTCAAAAATAGCATTATCGCCTGTAGCATCTGAAATGGATAGATGCAATGTCGCCATTCTCGATCCGTCAGGCATCTGATCCGATACTACCTGAAAGGTATCTCCTTCTACAAAAGAAACGGCTTCGTTTACTGTTGCAAAATTATCTAGCATATATTGTACCCATGCAGCAATAGTAAGCCCCGGTTTGTTCTGATCTCTTGCAGGATATTCCGACTCGGATAGCCAAAGCAGATTAGCTACTAATCCTTTTTCATTCATACCATCTGTACTTGCTATTTCAAAAGCTGAGGTTACGACACTGCCATATTTAGATGTCCACTTCAATGAATTTTGACCTGTTTCACCATTACGTTCCATTCCTCTAGGGAATACCCAAATATTACTTGCTAACTCGGTTTTCCAATCCATCGTACGACCTGTTACTACCATTCCATTAGTCCCTGTATAAACTACTCTTGTACATGCTTCGGCTTTTGAAGCTAAACTTAGTGTTGTTAACGAACATAAAAAAATAAATACTTTTTTCATAATTTTTTATTTTAATGTAAATTAAAATCCTTTTATTGCTTTAATAGGGTTTACCAAATTGATTATTTTGGCTTATCTATTTATAATATATTCTACAAATTTGTATTCCAAAAGTAGGTAAATTGTGAGTAAAAAGAAGAAGAAAATCAATTAGAAAGTCGTTAGAAT
>NZ_JADCLR010000002.1:167207-175106 GCF_015233815.1 Dysgonomonas sp. GY617 | reverse complement strand
TCGGTTTAAGCCGTAAATACGAAGTAAGCTGTCCCGAACTGGACTTCTTAAACGATGTTGCCCGTCAGTGCGGAGTAACCGGCTCTCGTGTTATGGGCGGAGGTTTCGGTGGCTGTACCATCAACCTTGTAAAAGATGAATTACACGATGGCTTTATTAAACGTGCTACCGAAAGCTACGAACAAAAGTTCAAGATCAAGCCTAAAGTGTACGATGTCATTATTAAAGATGGTGCCCGAAAATTATAAGGCTACAAGTCTTATTGTTACCTGAGTTCACACATGGAGGGCAGACCTATTTGTCTGCCCTCTACGATAAAAAAAGAAAAGAAATTTAAATAAAAACATGAAACCAACATTATTTGTACTTGCTGCCGGTATGGGTAGCCGCTACGGAGGATTAAAACAATTAGACGGATTGGGTCCTAATGGTGAAACTATTATGGACTATTCGATTTACGACGCTTTACAAGCGGGATTTGGCAAAATTGTATTCGTTATACGTCAATCATTCGAAAAGGAATTCAGAGAAAAAGTAGCTTCAAAATACGAAACTAAAATTCCTGTTGAAATAGTTTTTCAGGAGTTAGACAACCTTCCCGAAGGATTTGTATTGAATCCCGAACGTGAAAAACCTTGGGGAACAAACCATGCTTTACTGATGGGTAAAGACGTGATTAATGAACCTTTCGGAATCATAAACGCAGATGACTTTTATGGACGAGAAAGTTATCAGATACTTGCCGGGCAGCTCAAAAAGATGGGTGGCCACACAAAGAATTATTGTATGATTGGCTACCTCTTAGGAAATACATTATCGGAAAGCGGAAGTGTGGCTCGTGGTGTTTGTGAAATTGATAATGAGAATTATCTCACAAAAATAGTAGAACGGACAAGTATTGAGAGAATTGATGGTGTACCTTCTTATAAAGATGAAAACAACGACTGGAAAAGTCTTACAGATACAACACCCGTTTCTATGAATATGTGGGGATTCACTCCCGATTATTTCGAACTATCGAAAAGCTCTTTTGTTGATTTCTTAAAAGAAAATCAAGATAAGCCAAAATCGGAGTTTCTTATTCCAACTCTAGTTAATACCTTAGTAGAGAAAAACGAGATAAAAGTTAAACTTCTCAATACCCCTTCTGTATGGTTTGGTGTAACCTATGCAAAGGATCGTCCGGAGGTAGTACAAAAAATTAAAGATCTGGTAAAAGCAGGAAAATATCCTGAGAAACTATTCTAATATATTAGAACAATTTCTCTTACAATAACCTTATATACTCTATTATGAAAAGACTCTCTTTTATTATAAGTCTGTTATGTTTTAGTATTTGGACACAAGCCCAAATACTAAACGTTTCGGATTTTGGCGTAAAACCCAATACTTTTGTTGATGTAACAGAAAGTGTTCAACAAGTTATAAATGCTTCGTCCGAGAATGAAAATACAACTATTGTTTTCCCTAAAGGACGTTACGATTTCTGGCCTGACAAAGCTGAGAAGAGAGAGTACTTTATAACTAACACATCATCCGAAACCGATTGCCCATCAAAAGTAAAGAGTGTCGGATTATTATTCGAAAATAAAAAGAATATCACTGTCGAAGGCAATGGCTCTCTATTTGTATTTCATGGAAAGGTGACTTGCTGGGCTATTAACAAATCGGAGAATATAAAATTTAAAAATATAAGTGTAGACTTTGAACGCCCAACAATGTCTGAAATGACATTTCTCGAAGTTTATCCCGATTCCATCATAGCAGCCATACACCCCGACTCCAAATATGCAGTTATTGATAATAAATTAAAATGGTATGGCGAAAAATGGGGTATGAATACATATTTCACCCTTTTGGTAGATACAATACAGGGTACAAATATGTATAGCTCGTCCGATCCTATCCAACAAAGTAAAGCAACCGTTCTCAATCCCTTAAAAGTAAAATTTGAAGGAGACTTTTCGAATACTAATTATAAGGCAGGGAAAATATTCACATTGAGAGATCACATCAGAGATCATGTAGGAGTATTTGTAAACTTGTCAAAGAATGTACAATTCGAAAATCTGAATATGCATTATATGCATGGGTTGGGTATTGTTTCTCAGTTCTCAGAAAATCTATATTATAAAAATATAACTATCGTCCCATCTCGTGGTCGTGCTATTGCTGCCTTTGCAGACGGTATGCATTTTTCGGGATGTAAAGGAAGTATAAAAATTGAGAGTTGTCATTTTAAAGGACTACATGACGATCCGGTAAACGTTCATGGAACCTATTTACAAATCAGAGAGATTAATACTCCTAATTCAGTCACCGTTAAGTTTATGCATGCTCAAACTTATGGCATGCCTGCTTTCTTTGAAAACGACTCTATTGCTTTTGTACACTCTCCTACACTCCAAAGAAAAGGTTTTGGCATTATTAAAAGCGTGAAACGACTATCAGATCGAGAGATTCAACTCGAATTAACTAAACCTCTACCTAAAGAAATAAATAAAGGCGATGCTATCGAAAACATTACATGGACACCTTCTCTTGATATACGTAACTGCAAATTTGAGATGACAAATACCAGAGGATTACTTGTAACAACACCGAAGAAAGTAATTATAGAGAATAATCATTTCTACCGTACAGGAATGTATGCAATTATGATTGCTGCAGATGCAGGAAGTTGGTATGAATCGGGAGCTGTGAACGATGTTCTGATCCGTAATAATGTATTCGAAGAATGCGGATACAATATACCTTCTAAAGATTATGTAATTGCCATAATACCCGAAAATCATGAATATGCAAAGAATGACTGGGTACACAGAAATATCAAAATTGAAAATAATACATTCAAAATTAATGGTAATCTTATACTGAAAGCTAAAAGTACACAAGGACTGATTTTCAAAAATAATCTGATTGAATATGCTCCTTTTGTTTCACCGTTAGATAAAAATCTGCCTAAGACTAACGCATCATTCGATTTAGATAATTGTTCGAAAGTTATAATCAGTAATAATATATATAAATTGCCATCTCAAATATCGGTAAACTATAATAGAATGAAGCAAACTGATATTAAGTCTGACAAGAAAGAAAAATTAACATTTAATTAACACATTCACTTCATACAATAAAATAAAGGATGTTCTTATAAGAACATCCTTTATTTATTATCCTCAAAGAAGTAAAATTATTTACTCGCGATTGTCTCTAATTCCTTATTTTCTCTTTCTTGAATTCTATCTATCTGAGATTGTAAATTGTTCCTCGCAATTAATGCTAAAACTTCGGGATCTAATCTAGATCTATATATTTTAGACGAATCTAACTCATACGATTTTAACAAATGGCTTACAGCATCTCTTTCTTTCTTCATACGGCTGCAAAGAATAGCCAACAAATATTCAGTATTACCTGTTGGAGCTAAATTAGTCAACAAGTCATATGCTTTACTGTTATATCCCAGACAAGCTAAACAAAGAGCAGCATTGTAATCAGGATAGTTTGCTAATATTTCAATCGCTTTCCAATATTCTCGTTCTTGTAACAAACGAAGCCCTTCCTCATAGTCCGATCTATATTCAACCTTTACAGTGTCAGACTTTAAGCCTGTGCGATGAAGATCAATTACAAAATCAATTCTTCTCAACAAAGGATAGATGGAGTCTTGAATAATTTTATAGTCGGCAGGAAATTGTTTCTTTATATCCGGCTCACACTGATCGGGATATACAGCATTTGTCAACATCGTCTGAATATCTTCTTTATTTACAATATCATCTCTTTGGCGAACCTGAGTCAATAATGTATTCCAATCCTCACCTTTATATTTAACCTTAAATAGATTTTCTACATTAACACCGGACAATGTTTTGCTTAAATAGTTTTTCACCGAATAAGCGCGCTTAGACGTCAACTCATAATTATCATCATAATCTCCTTCCAAAGATGTAGTAGAAATCATGGTTACACTATCAATCGTAAATTCAGTAGAATTATTATACTTCCTAAATGCTTCTACTAGTTTATCCATTTGAGCCCTATTATCCTGATAATCTATTTCATAAACCGAACTTACTGATTTAGCAGTTTTGTATCTTGTATAAACGGTTATACGATCATACAGATTACGATGCAATTCGGTACGCTTACTTATAAGAGATGGATCAGCCAACTGAGCTAAAGATGCTATAAAATACGAAAGGGTGTCTGCTCCCTCTAATTTATATTCACTCCTGTCAATAGCTTGTATTTTACTATCCATTGTAAGACGAATTTTCTTTAACCCTTCAACTACAGGATATTCTTGTGTATAATAAAACACAAAATTACTGCTTGATGAGAGTATAGTATCCAGACGAATTTCGGCTTTATTATCATCGTATGGAAATTTCACCATTTTTTCGAACATCTCATCTTTTCTCTGCAATGCAAGTTCATTCATTGCTATTTCTCCAAAAAAGTATCTGTGCTTCGCTATTTCAACAGAATCATTTAAAGAAAAGATATGGTTGTCAATATCACTAATCTTACTATTAACCTCACGCCTTTCCCTGTATTTTTTGGGAGTATTCCTTAAAGCCAGCTCTCTCCTTATCAATTCAACTGAATCTTTATCTTCCTGAAGACCATAGTCATCAAGATACCTTGCCATATATTTTCTTGTTTTACGCTCATAGTCTTTCATATATTGGGCATGCAAGCCTGTTGTATCTTTATTTTCGACAACATTGCGCACTTTATGATCTAAAGCCATGCGTGAATATCGATGGTATTGCTCTGCTGAATATCTTATCTTATTGGCTTTAACCTCGGCGTCATGCTCATCTTGTTTCAATTTCCATTTTTCATAGTCCATTTGCTCTTTCATCTGTTCTTGATAAATCGCAAAATAGTACTCCTGACGTTTTCTTATATCTCTCAAAATATTATCTCTGTCAAGATATACACTATCGTATTTTGATTTATCTACAATAGATTTCAAGAACTTATCGTAATCGGCATAATCCTGTTTTTGTTTCTCAACAAATTCTCGTCCATTCAGAATTACTTTCTGTAACGGAACAATCGAATCGTTATGCAAAAGTTTAGGATTCAATATCAGACGCCAGTTGTCTGATAATATTTCTTTAGGTACAGTTATCTTAAAATCGACATTTACACGTCCATCACGTTCCGCAGTAAAACGTCCCTGCGCTTTTACTTCTACCTCAGGTAAACGATAAACAGCATTTGTGTCTAATTTATTCTGACCATCTTTAAGAGCTACTTCTCCTTGAATTCCGCTAGAGCCCGAATTTCGATAAGAAACTCTCTCCGAAACAACAGAAGCCCCACCTTTATCAGCTTTCTTATCATCGGGCAGTACTATATTAGCACGCTTCGTTTGCATAAACAAACTTTGGGTCATGAATTTAGGTGCAGAGGTAGAGCATGAAGATACTATCATTAAAATGACCACAAGAACAATCAATGATCTCTGTACAAATATTTTATTTAAGAACTGTTTTAAAAGGATAAATCGGATAAATAAATCGGACAATTTCATTTTTCTTATTTTGAGGTCTCAGACCTATTTGTTAATGCTGTTATAATTTAATAACCTCGAATTGAATATTTGCTATTACTAATTATCAGTAATGTGTTTAAATAAGCCATGCTAACTTCTCAGTCGGCATGGCTCCCCTAGGATAAACTCTAAAATACCCCACTCTTCACTACTTTATTACAGAACAAAAATTTTCTTACATTATACTTTACATATACCAATCTCTTACGAGTTTATAAGTATTGGCTTATGTTCGGGTTTCGCAACATCACTCATTCTACAATTTCCAAAGAAATTGGCTCCAGCTTCAATATCAATACTTACAGCTGTAATGTCGCCATCGTAATACGATGAAGATTTGAGCATAATTATGTCATGCACAATTATATTGCCATTAACTTTGCCCATTAGCTCGATACTTTCGCTTTCTATATTACCTTTTACACAGCCAGTAGGCCCTACTATAACTTTTCCTTCGCAATTGATGTTACCATCTACAGTACCATCAATCCTCAGATCATCTTTTGTATTTATCTCTCCCGAAAGGATTAAGCCTTGCGAAATAACACTATACGTGCGATCTGCCAATATTGTTTCGGTCTTTACTTTTTTATTAAACATAATGCTTACATTATTTTATTACTTAATCTAAATCAAAACATATATCCCGCTGAAAGTGTCCATCTACGGTTCTTCGAAGCTATAATTTGATCTCCAAAATTCATCTCACTCTTCCCAAATCCATGATCGTAGTTGATCAATACCTGAATATTGCGAGTAAGATAGGAACCTACACCTAGACTAAATCCGGTATCAAACCGATCCGAATTATTTTTGAAATCCAGTGAATGCGAAGTATCTCCATCCTTTATTCTTCCCGATAAAGCATAGGAAGAATAAAGACCTGCTTGAACATACTGTTTAACTATAAAAAAATTAAATTCTTTCCTTACATTCACTGGAACCTCAATAGTGTTAGTTGTAAAGTTGTAGGTAAGCCCGCTATTATTCCCGTAATCTTGTTTCAAAGCAAAGCCTTGATTAGAAAACAGCAATCCGGCATTAATCTTCCATCCGTCAAATGGCAGATTAAAATCTGAGATTACACCTATATTAAATCCCATATTTGCTTTTGCATCAACCCCCTTTAGTTCTACTTTCGAATTGCTCAGATTCGCACCTGCTCTAACTCCTAGTTGCTGTGCACTTACACCAGATACAGAGAGTAACCCTAGTAATCCTAAAAGCAGTTTAGTTCTGATAGTTATAGTTTGCATATTGATAATATTCATTTTTTGTGTTTACAGAATCCATATCATTGACTAAGGGGATAAACCTGTCTTTCCAATGCTGAAAACCTTTACAGGTAGTACTGCAATTTATAATCAAGCTATTATCCGACTTTTCAAAGACCGAAAAATGAGGGTTATCTATTCCATCCACTCCTTTTTTCATGACAGCAATAAGCATCGCATTTTCTTCTTTAGGATCCCTTATTTTGAAAATGGCATCTACACAACAGATAGAGAACATATAGAATGCAGAACGCTCGTAAGCAAACCAATAGTCATCTACTTTATATAGATAGATTTGATTCTCATTATACCTTTCTTTTTTCAATATCTGTTGTATATTTTCCATTATCTAGTTCTTTCTATTTTTGTAAATATTAAAGAGCATTAATCTTCTTCGCTACTATTTGCCCTTGTGATGTTTTAATCTTCACGATATATACTCCCTGGTTTAAGGGTAAATATTTACTATAGCTAATAGGAGCTCCGGCTAGTTTTCCACTAGTATGCATATGACGTCCTTGCAGATCATAAACATCAATTTGGTTTAATCCTTGTTCGCTAGAGACTTCTAACTGACTGGTTAAATAAGTAACTCTAATAAGATCCTCACTGTTAGGCTCATCAATAATACCTGAAGTTGCAGAGGATAAGCGTAGTGAGAAACGGTTTACATCGGAATATTGTCTTTCTGATTCGGTTTTACGTTGATTGAATCGATATACATTATTAGATGAGAGGTCTTGTTCTATATTTAAATACTTGTCAATTAACACGGGACTGAATCCTGTTGCTGATTTAAAGGATTCTACATTTTCAAACTCCAGGGTTAAAACATCTTTCTGATTAGAGCTTTTAATACCTAATCCTACTTCAGTTCTCTTTTCATTATAGAAGTCAATCAGATTGTATTCCTGATCTGATGAAACGATAAAGGCTTCTGTTACAGAATGGCTCGAGGGATAAATCATTTTACTTATTCCCGAAGATGCTGTTGTTTCTTCTGCTTTTAATATTGCATAATCAGAAGTTTTATTACGACTATCCGTAGCTCTA
>NZ_JADCLR010000002.1:161398-167197 GCF_015233815.1 Dysgonomonas sp. GY617 | reverse complement strand
TACAATATTGGGAGCTTTATTTGTATTCTCGTCTTCAAATACAAAACGATATGCTTCATCTCCTCTTGATAGAGTGCCGATAGGTGAGGATAGTTGTTGAAGGGTCTTTTCGTCAAAATAGTAGAAACGGCTTTCTTTGCGGATCTTATTGTAAACATGTCCGGGGTGATAATCTGCCATTGTACTATTTTCAAAGTAGGGAATCTCTAATATACCTTGTAGGCCTTCTAGGTGGCGTTGATCATTATAACCTATGTTAGAATTATAACAGGCTACTTTAACTGCTAAGGCATTATTTTTTGTTGAAAGGTCTATATCATTAGAGGAAAAGGGTGTGCTGAAATCGCCTTCTACTAGTGCTCCGGTTGATGGATGTGGTGCATTATATAATGACTGCCAGGTTATTGGGTAACCGCCTAGAGCAAAGTCGCCGGAAGCCATCTTCTTTAATGGAGCTGCAAGCATGTACCATCTGTCTCGGGTTATCATTTTACTTGCAGGACCTTCTGCGTTACTGCCTGGCTGTTCGTTAGAACCTCCGGCGTAGTATCCCCAGTTATATTGAATAAATGCTTTATTATAGGTAAGCTTATGTGGATAAGACAGTTCGCTACCAAAATGGAAGACAATCTTATCGGTAACAGGATCGCCATAGATTGTACGGTCTGTATGGGCATCCAATGATGGATAGTGAAGAGAGTACGCCGGTAGATGAACCGTAGTACAAACACTAGGCACTGCTTTTAATGTATCTGCTAATAGTGACGATTTTGCCCAATTATTCAGATTATTCCAATTACTATCTTTCGCATCTTCTCGCCAATACATCAGAGAAGGTGCAACCGATAAATATGGAAGGGTATAAGCAATCGATAAATTATTATTTATTTTATCGGCTGTTAATACATACTTTCCTGCATTATTTAGAGTCAGATGAGACAGGCTTGTACTTTTGGTACTTGCCAGCAAAGTTCCATCCGGTTTTAACCATTTATAGGTAACCGATCCTCCGGGTAATGTCAAAGCATCAAAAAGAACCGTTCCATCTTCACATTTTCTATAACTATCTGCCCATCCAATATTATCGAATGAAACATTCACAAATGCATCACTTTCGTTATTTACACAACATGAGTCACATACTTGCTGATCGTTAACACCCAATCCGGCATCATTTACTTTTACGATCAATTTATTGACTGGCAACCAATCACCAAAATCGGGAATAGTCAAAGGTATTGTATAGGTTTCTCCCACTCCAATACTAACAGGGTACTCATAAAAATGCTTACGACTAGATGTTGAAACTGCATCTTTATATATCGTTATCTTTAGAGGAGCTTTTAATGAAGCCTCGCCCACATTAGTTACAATCAGATTGTTGACAGCCAGAGAATCTCCATCAGAATGATAAGTAAAACTAATATCCTCCGGATTTAAAACTTTGGCATTAGGAATCTTCATAAATGCAACTCCATCTTTATTCAGATAAGTTTGTTGCTGACGGAAATTATTGAATACCCGAATGTCATCAGCTGTACCCATTACTCCATCTTTCCCTTTGAAACGGGTAGTGATTGGAAACTGTACTGCCGGAATGGTTAAATTCTCATTTACATTTACGCTATTATAATTATATTGATTCCACACCGAACGAGCGGGAGCCCATTGTGTCTGAGATGATTTGAATACACGGAGATAGCCTGCATTTGAACTGATTGCACCTCCATCTGATCCTGTGACAACAATTTCTGCTTGTCCATCTTTATCTAAATCTGCAATAACAGGATATTCACGTAAAGTTCCTGATAAAACATTTGAGAATGTTTCTTTCACTATTGGAGTCGATCCACTACCATCAATGATACGCAATGTTGTTTGATCTCTGTAAACAATTTCGGCTGTTCCATCTAAGTTAAAGTCAAACAAACTCATACCAGTACATCCTGAACCATCGGTATGTGTCAAAGTCCATTTTTCTTTTAACATATTTCCCACCGGAAGGCTGGGATCAAAATCTAACGCATACATCAAGAAACTACTACCATTGGTTATAAATACAATTTCGGGATAACCATCATTGTCAATATCACCAATCATTGGTATACTGCTATATGAGACATTTGTTGCAGGCACCAAATAACTACCCATTAAATACGAACCATTATCCGGTTGGGGTTTCCAAACATACACAACAACTCTATTATTTAAACGACTGGTAACTACGACTTCTAACATACCATCTCCATCCATATCCACCAATTGAGTCATTCCATCAGCTGCTGCGTATTGAGGTAAATCGGTGGTTAATAATCCCATATCGGCTATAACGGTCATTGTATTTCCTGCCGTTCCGTTGGTATTAGTTATATTTACTTTATAGATTTGAGTACCAGCACATAGTTCTAATTTTCCATCATTGTCAATATCTATAGCCATAGGAGAAGACCCATTTACGGTCATTGATCCTGTATTATTAGCTTGTCCAGAGCACAATAATTTGCCATTTGCCAGAGAGAATATATTATTATCTACATATACCTCAGGAATGCCATCATTATTAAAGTCTGCAATATTAACCATATTAACAGCAGTTTTACTACAAACCACATCTGATTTCCACAACCTGTCACCATTAGGACTATAAGCGTACAAATACATGTCTACTCCCACTAAAACTATATAACCTTGATTATTATAGCGTGCAATAGCCATTGATCCGAAACTGGCTGTAGCAGAGCCTCCGACAGAGATGTTAAATGATTTTTTCAATTTCACTTCATTATCTTTATAATTAAAGATCTTGACTCCATTACTCTCATAACCATTACTACTTCGGGTATCTTCCAAAAGACCAATAATTTCGATCTCTCCATCCCCATCTATATCTCCCACCGTCAACGGTGCATAATTATGTATTAAATCGGTTTTATTTATAGGAAGAGATTCTTCGATTCCCCATACTGCAGGATCGGCCTCTTTAACACAAGTCGGATCTACAACATTATCGGGATAACTACTAATACCCGAAAGCCATATTTTACTTTTATAAAGAGAATCTGCACTATTTCCCGTGTATCGAACCGACATAGTCAGCGTATTTTCTCCAACAGTTAAATCGGATGCAGGAAAATTCCATTCCTTACTTATATCAGTATTTTCTGTTACACCTGTATATGGAACTCCATTTAGCAACCAATGAATATTTGAGAATGATTTTTCAATCGTACGTTTAATTGTGATCTCATCTATTTCTTCAAAGGTGTGTGTCATCGGAGTTGTTGCCGAATAATAAGTATCTTTATAAGGACTTGTCTTTGTAGTCACTTTATAATAGGCTTGAAGATTAAATGCACCTGCTCCAGCCGTGAAAATATAAGATTCCGATTGCCCATATCCTGTCATATAAGCAATAAACCCTGATGGATTAGACATCTCAATCAAAACATTATCTACAGCACCATAAGTTCTTGTTCCAATTACATAAGTAGGATCAGATAGATTTGTATAATAATTAAGTATAACAGATTCTGGAACTCCTGAACGAGTTTCAGTGATAACCATATCCGACTGAGTACCATTGGGTATCATAACATGTAACTGATGCGCAGTAATAACACTACTTCCTGAAGGAATAAATGGTGAAATTATTGCCTTCGTTATACTTTGCTCAGCCGGGCTTATCCATTTTATGGATGGAGCATAACCAAGAAACTGCTCAACTATAATGGGTTTATTAGCTGTTAATTTAACAGGTGCAGAAGAAGAATTGATATGCACTGCAGTATCTAATAAAAAGCTATTTGTGCCATGCCTATTCAAAGGGATTGAAGTTTCGACTGCACCAATTTTTTTAGTAATCACTGTATTATCCTCTAATGCCAATATCTGGACTTTATCTTTAGTATTAGCAGAAAAGCTCTGAGTACTTAAATTCCACAAAAAGTAGTTCTTACCTGCTGTATTAGTCGGCCACATTTGCTCAACATTATAATCACAGGCTCCAGATGAAATTTGTGCTCCACAACCTACCGCAGATAAAACTGCAATGTTATAGTTAGATTCTACAGTATAACCTGTCATATTTGCTTTACTCCCATAAGTATAAACTTTACCAGCAGCAAGAGATTTATTTGAGACAAGAACTGCTCCATTTTTATCTTTTATAGTGAAAGTTGTACCATCGTCTTTAGATATTACCTGAATTGTCGTCACATAATTTCCAGAAATAAGATCATGAGAAATTATCGTATAATCATTACCTAATGCTGATGAAGGTAATACTGTGGTTGCATCAGTCGTATTTGAGGCTAAGTTAATTGCAAAAACACCAATATTCTTGGTTGATGTTATTTTTATGAGTCTGTTAGACTCCAAAGGAGTTGTACCTGTAATATCTGTATAACATTTAGTCTTATCTGCATCTTTTGTATAGACACCCGGATAATACAAAATATTATTATCTAAATAAGTTCCATCCCCATATTGTGCAGTAATGTAACAAGTCTCTTTTACCACATAACGAACTTGAGCCTTAACTGAAGTAGATGCACTAGTATAATCATAATTCTGAGTAAAAGAGATATAAAACTCTTGACCATCTGTTGCACTATCTTGCCCATAAACAACAATAGGAAAACAACAAAAAATTGTTAATACTAAAAATTTTAAGATTTTATTTGATTTATATTGCCTCATTTCATTGTGATTTATAGGTTGATAAAACACAATAAACAACTTCTTCTGAAGCACCTTGTGAATAACTCAATTGTTGCTTCAAATACAACTTATTATTACGAACCTCATAATCCAGATAAAAAGGACTGGAAGCAAAATGAAAATCGACTTTACCGACAATCGTATTTATATTATAATTACCTGCTACAGTGTATCCAAACATAGAAACAGTTAATATATCTTCTTGAAATACCAAGTTATCAAAAACTCCAAAAGGTTCCCACTTAAGGGTATTTTTAAGAACCGGAATTGAATCATTTCCTTCTATTCTAAAAACAGATAGGTCTTCTAATATCCATGTGCCTAATAATGGGTTATTTAATCCCTCTTGGTGTGTTTGAGCGTGTAATAATCCGCTCATACCGAACATGAGTAAGATTATACATACATTTTTTAAAACTTTCATCAATTTGTTTTTAGAGAGTGGATTCTTCTATAAAAGAATCCACTTTGTTTATTAATAGGTTTCTCCACTCAGATTACTTAGCATTAATCTTCTTCGCGACTGTATTTCCAAGCGATGTTTTAACCTTTACAATATATACTCCCTGGTTTAAGGGTAAATATTTACTATAGCTAATAGGAGCTCCGGTTAGTTTTCCACTAGTATGCATATGACGCCCTTGCAGATCATAAACATCAATTTGGTTTAATCCTTGTTCGCTAGAGACTTCTAACTGACTGGTTAAATAAGTAACTCTAATAAGATCCTCACTGTTAGGCTCATCAATAATACCTGAAGTTGCAGAGGATAAGCGTAGTGAGAAACGGTTTACATCGGAATATTGTCTTTCTGATTCGGTTTTACGTTGATTGAATCGATATACATTATTAGATGAGAGGTCTTGTTCTATATTTAAATACTTGTCAATTAACACGGGACTGAATCCTGTTGCTGATTTAAAGGATTCTACATTTTCAAACTCCAGGGTTAAAACATCTTTCTGATTAGAGCTTTTAATACCTAATCCTACTTCAGTTCTCTTTTCATTATAGAAGTCAATCAGATTGTATTCCTGATCTGATGAAACGATAAAGGCTTCTGTTACAGAATGGCTCGAG
>NZ_JADCLR010000002.1:160014-161388 GCF_015233815.1 Dysgonomonas sp. GY617 | reverse complement strand
GTCAAAATAGTAGAAACGGCTTTCTTTGCGGATCTTATTGTAAACATGTCCGGGGTGATAATCTGCCATTGTACTATTTTCAAAGTAGGGAATCTCTAATATACCTTGTAGGCCTTCTAGGTGGCGTTGATCATTATAACCTATGTTAGAATTATAACAGGCTACTTTAACTGCTAAGGCATTATTTTTTGTTGAAAGGTCTATATCATTAGAGGAAAAGGGTGTGCTGAAATCGCCTTCTACTAGTGCTCCGGTTGATGGATGTGGTGCATTATATAATGACTGCCAGGTTATTGGGTAACCGCCTAGAGCAAAGTCGCCGGAAGCCATCTTCTTTAATGGAGCTGCAAGCATGTACCATCTGTCTCGGGTTATCATTTTACTTGCAGGACCTTCTGCGTTACTGCCTGGCTGTTCGTTAGAACCTCCGGCATAGTATCCCCAATTATATTGAATAAATGCTTTATTATAGGTTAGTTTGTGAGGATAAGACAGTTCGCTGCCAAAATGGAAGACAATCTTATCGGTAACAGGATCGCCATAGATTGTACGGTCTGTATGGGCATCCAATGATGGATATTTATTTGAAACACTTGGAATATGAACATCGCTACATTTAGTAGGTACCGCATCAACTAAACCACCCGTATTAGTCCAGTTAGCCGGATTATTCCAGTTATTATCAATAGCAGTAGATTTCCATGTAAACTTAACACCTGCTGCAACTTTAGTAATCAAGAAAGAATTACTTTCAAAGGAGCCACAATTAGCATCAATTGAGATTCTTTTAAAATAAGTACTTTGAGTTAAAACTCCAGGTGTATAGTCTAGTCCTGTTGCACCACTTATATTTGTCCATGTAGTATTATTGATACTTTGCTGCCATTGGTAAGTAAATGTACCTGTGCCTCCAATAGTTGCAATTCCTTTGATTATTTGAGGAACATCTCCCTCACAAGCGTAAGGATTACCGGTTATAGTTCCTACAACAACTACCGGACGTACCGTAATAGTATACTCTTTATAAGTTCCAACACAACCATTAGCAGTTGGTGTTACTCGAATAGTTGCTGTAATGGGATTAGCGGTAGTATTAGTGGCAGTAAACGCTGGAATATTTCCTGTACCACTGGCAGCTAAACCAATTGCAGCATTAGTGTTTGTCCATGCATAAGTTGTACCCGTTGTTGCACTGGCTAAGGTTATAGCTGGTGAACTTGAGCTATTACAGTAAGTTAGATTGTTTAAAACGGTACTTACAGTAGGCGTAGGATTGACCGTAATGGTATACTCTTTATAAGTTCCAACACAACCATTAGCAGTTGGTGTTACTCGAATAGTTGCTGTAATGGGATTAGCGGTAGCATTAGTGGC
>NZ_JADCLR010000002.1:159167-159914 GCF_015233815.1 Dysgonomonas sp. GY617 | reverse complement strand
AGTTGTACCCGTTGTTGCACTGGCTAAGGTTATAGCTGGTGAACTTGAGCTATTACAGTAAGTTAGATTGTTTAAAACGGTACTTACAGTAGGCGTAGGATTGACCGTAATGGTATACTCTTTATAAGTTCCAACACAACCATTAGCAGTTGGTGTTACTCGAATAGTTGCTGTAATGGGATTAGCGGTAGCATTAGTGGCAGTAAACGCTGGTATATTACCTGTTCCACTGGCAGCTAAGCCAATTGATGTATTAGTGTTTGTCCATGTATAAGTTGTACCTGTAGTGGCACTCGCTAATGTTATAGCTGGTGAACTTGAGGCATTACAGTAAGTTAGATTGTTTAAAACTGTACTTACAGTTGGGGTAGGATTGACCGTAATAGTATATTCCTTATATATCCCTGTACAACCATTTGCTGTAGGGGTTACCCGTATAGTTGCTGTGATAGGATTAGCTGTTGTATTAGTGGCTGTAAATGTAGGGATATTACCCGATCCACTGGCAGCTAAACCAATTGCAGCATTAGTGTTTGTCCATGCATAAGTTGTACCCGTTGTTGCACTGGCTAAGGTTATAGCTGGTGAACTTGAGCTATTACAGTAAGTTAGATTGTTTAAAACGGTACTTACAGTAGGCGTAGGATTGACCGTAATGGTATACTCTTTATAAGTTCCAACACAACCATTAGCAGTTGGTGTTACTCGAATAGTTGCTGTAATGGGATTAGCGGTAGCATTAGTGGC
>NZ_JADCLR010000002.1:0-159067 GCF_015233815.1 Dysgonomonas sp. GY617 | reverse complement strand
AGTTGTACCCGTTGTTGCACTGGCTAAGGTTATAGCTGGTGAACTTGAGCTATTACAGTAAGTTAGATTGTTTAAAACGGTACTTACAGTAGGCGTAGGATTGACCGTAATGGTATACTCTTTATAAGTTCCAACACAACCATTAGCAGTTGGTGTTACTCGAATAGTTGCTGTAATGGGATTAGCGGTAGCATTAGTGGCAGTAAACGCTGGTATATTACCTGTTCCACTGGCAGCTAAGCCAATTGCTGTATTAGTGTTTGTCCATGTATAAGTTGTACCTGTAGTGGCACTCGCTAATGTTATAGCTGGTGAACTTGAGGCATTACAGTAAGTTAGATTGTTTAAAACTGTACTTACAGTTGGGGTAGGATTTACTGTAATGGTATACTCTTTATAAGTTCCAACACAACCATTAGCAGTCGGTGTTACTCGAATAGTTGCTGTAATGGGATTAGCGGTAGCATTAGTGGCAGTAAACGCTGGTATATTACCTGTTCCACTGACAGCTAAGCCAATTGCTGTATTACTATTTGTCCAAGCATAAGTTGTACCCGTAGTAGCGCTTGTTAAAGTTATAGCTGGTGAACTTGAGCCTCCACAATAAGTTAAATTATTCAAAACTGTACCTATAGTAGCTGTAGGATTTACTGTGATAGTAAACTGTTTAGGATCTCCAACGCAACTTCCTTGATTTGGAGTTACCGTAATAGTTGCAATTAGAGGTGCAGTTCCCGTATTTGTGGCTGTAAATGCGGGAATATTACCTGTACCACTGGCAGCTAAGCCAATTGCTGTATTAGAATTTGTCCATGTATAAGTTGTGTTAGGCAATGTACTTCCTGTAAACACAAACGTATTAGCTGCAACTGTTTCCTTATTACAGAATACTTTATTTGATGGCTGACTTACAGTAGGTATATCATCATCTGCAATAGTATAAGTAGTTAGGATAGTTGTTCCTCTCTGTACCAAATCGTTACAAACTTCGGAATCGATCTGAATTCTTATAGTCCTATTATTCTGACAAGTAGTATTACCTAAAATAGTAAAGTTATCCAATGTTAGCGTTTTAGGCGTAGAATAATCTCCAGCCGGAATAATAAAACCTTTTACATAAGTAAAATCAGTTCCTTGAACAGCAGTTCCTCCACTTACAACAGAAAAATTACACACCTGCTCTTGATACAATCGTCCACCACCTGCAACTATCTGTATATTATTTGCTGGATGCGAAACATTACCTTCCGGTTCTGAAATTGTTGCAGATACAAAATTGACTGATACAGGAGTTGAAATATTTGTAGGAGGTACCGGATCAGATACAGGAGTATTATCAAATTCACCTTTAGTATTACCATAAGCATGAATTACCCCTTTTGTTCCTACCTGACCGGCAGCTAAAGGTCCAATTGTAAACTCAACGGCAATACCATCATCAATACAAGTTGTACCAAGCGTATTTGTCAACTTTAATGTCGAAGCATCAATTGTATTACGTGGGCTGTAAGGCCCAGAATAATAACTTCTAAAACCAGTTCCTGATGTCTTAAATCCATGTGTTGATGGGAATACAGGATTTTTCTTACTTCCTGAACAAGTAGTGTTAGAATCTGAGGCATCACGATAATCTCCAACAAAGTGCCCTGAAGTATTCTGTGTTATATAACCTCGCGACCCATCGGAACCTAAGATATATGCATCATGACTTAAATACAGGTGAACAGTCTCTGGTGCAGGCAGATCAAAAGGGGCTCTTACAATATAATCAACCAAAAAATATCTGTTTGGGTGTGTATATTTAAAATTCATTGTTACAAAGAATTTCTTACTACTTATTGGGGATGTTACATATCCAGATATGCTTGTAGTCCAATCATTACCCACTTGTTGTGCAGCAGTCGTTGAACAAGCAGTCATTGTTAATGATGTAGAATTATAAGTAGTTCCATTATCAAATCGGAAATTTAATGTAACACCATTCCCAGCACCATCAGGCCAAACATATCCTGAAAAATATTGGGTCTGATTTTGTCTATATACTGAAAGAGTACCATTTATATTTACAACAACCTTCAATCCATCATCTAAACTTGCACTAGCACCGCCATTAGGATTAATAGTCTGAGCTGACTGTGCGAGTAAATCCCCATTGACCACTAATAAAGTGATAAATAAAAGTATAATTCTTAAAATCTTATATTTTGTTTCCATATCCGATTAACCAATTATATAAAAGAGAATAAATCCAATAACTGTCGGATCGAAATTATTATCAACCGTAAATTTTGTTGTAGCTCCTTCTCCGTCATTACGAAGGAGTATGCCATCTAAAATAGTAGCAGCAGTTTCTTCTTTTACAACTCTTCTTACATTAGCTGTCACTCTATAGAAACGACCTTCTCCCAATACATAGTAACCTATCATATCACCTTCTTTATTGTAATATTGAATTTTACTATCTGATCTTTCATAGCTCCCTACCGATCCCAGCTCATGTGGAACATTATTAAACAACATGATGAATTTTCCATTCTCTAATTTATAAGAGACAACACCAGCATGTACCATCTCAAAAGAATTATCGGTCAACATACGAGCTAATTCTTTCCCCTCAGCATTTCTGATAGACTGCCCGCTTACTCCTACTGTCATACAGAAGGCTAGTAATAGCAGTGATAATTTTATATATATCGTTTTCATTGTTTATTATTTTATTCCATTTTATAAGCCTGGCAATCAAAGCTCTTCTGTTTGATCAATATAAGGTTCCCAGTCTTTCGCTGTGATTTTCACATCCAGATTTGTACCGGGCTCACCTCTGAATGTCAGATTGATTTCAATAATTCCATTCGGTTTAGGTACAAAGGGGATTTCAACAGGGCTATTCCCATAAAAAGGTAAATTATTGATAGGCATACTGACCTTAAGCCTCAGTTTTTTTGCTGTTGCTGGATTAAAAGAGTCAGCATCTATATCTGCAGGAATAATATATTCTAATATATTAGCCTTGCCCGTTGCATCAAATACAAAATATTCCCTTAGAGGTTTGCTCGAAATATCAGCAGAAGCGGTAGATAGTTTTCCATTCCAGAACAATGTCGTAGGTACATCCAATAATTCAGCATAAGCTGATTCATGGGTACCAATTACCTGATCGAAACCATTATGTTCTTTGAGAATTACTCTCACCATAGCCACATTTCTATTAAGTACAGCTGATTTCTCTGTTATTATATTAGGCTGTATCACAACGGGTATTAAAGATGCATATCGCAATTCGGGCATTTGATTTAAAAACTCTCCCCCCGATTTCAATGCAGTTTTCCACATAGGAGTAGTACTCATAGCTTGCCCATAGTTGGGTAAAAGTATTTTATTGGAAATATCGGTATTACAACTAAGGAGTACCAAGTCCCATGTATTTGCTACCATATTAGTAGAAATAATATCTCCTGACTGAACTAAATTTAGTTGCTTATGATGGTAGTTGGCCAACTGGTCAAAAACATAAACAGCCGTATTGCTCATTATTTCAGCAGGAACCGACCTCATATTCAGAGATAGTTTTGCGTCTGTTTTATCTGCATCATCTAAGTCTCCATCCGCTTTATCACAAGACTGAAACAAGGCTGACGATACTAGACAGATAGTAAGAAGGCACAGAAGCATTCTGAATTCTCGATTTCTAATATATTTTCCGATTATTTTTATATACATATTATATCGTTTTTACTTGTAAACATTGCCAATCCAGGGAAAAAGATTTTGTCCTACGGTTTCTTTAATTTCTATAACAGAGCGAGACGATTCACTAACCGAAGCAGATCTTAACTCTTCAACAAGGCTTTCGTTATAAAAATTACCCAATCCCTTTATTACAGCAGTTACACTATATTGATAGTTACGTTTGATAAAATTATGGTCAGCATTCCCACTAGCAACTCCATTGGAATTAATGACTATGGGATAATAGCATTTTACGGTTCTAGCTTTGCCGTCGCGAGTACTTATAAAATCGAATCTGGCACCAATAATAAAATAGGTCGGATATTGAACGCTCTTATAATTTTCGAAAACATAGAACCACAAAGGAGAATGATTTGCACCCGTAGGTGGTTGTATAGGGTTACCTTCAAGCGTCGCATCATAGGCTGACGCATTTATAGCTTCTTCCAGAGAGTTCGAGAGTGTGCTTGAGGAGAAAATATCGGTCAAACCTGTTCTGAAAAACTGATATCCGTCTCGGTTTCCATGTCCAAAGTTTCCTGTTAATGGAGTTGCATTGCTAGAGACGAAGTACGATGCTGTTTTAGCATTTAACATAAAAACAGAATCAAGAGCGTATTCATAAACAGAAGTAGGATAACCCGCCTCTAAGTTGAGTGTAGAAGGCAAATCGAAAGTTATTTTCCTAAATGCTACGCGGGCAGCCAGACGTTCTACATAATATGGCTCGGTTCCATCAAGTACGTAACCTGAATTATCTAAGATATTCTCGGGGCGACCGTTATTTGTTGTATAACCCAGATATTGTTGTTCGTGCAGATTGCTACAGATTACTTTTTTATATCCACACATTATGAGATCAGTACTCAAATTTGAAGGTGTTACTCCACCGATAGGAATATCTTCGGGATTTACAATCACGCCGGAATGAGCGTATTCGTTCTGATCGGATAAATTGACAGTCATAGCCTTAAAATCTGCAAGATTTAAACCTCCTGGGCTCGAAACTTTTGCACTGAAATAATTATCAGGAGCATTGGCAACAACATATATCTCCCTTGTGCCTGCCGTTATTCCTACAGCTTTTACTTCATAAATTTCTTTAGCATTGCCGGTTGCATCAACGGCACGAGGGACTGATTTATAACCATCAAGTGTTCCGTCATCAGATTTAAAAGCCAAAACCTCTAAACTGTATATTTTATTTTCGTCTGAATAAACAGGAGTTCCCGTAGAGCGAACATTATTTTCGGCTCCATTCTCCTTATCGGTTGTATTTAGTGAGATTGCCAAAAACTTCAGGTCTTTCTCCTTATTATCTATGTCGTCAGTCAGGTTGTCGCTAGAGCATGAACATATGCAGACTGCAACCAGCATCGAGACCAACACATCATTCAGATATTTTCTTATGTTTCTTTTTCTCATTATTTGTTCAATCTTATTCATGAAACTGAATTGATTTGCAATTCTTTTTTTATTTAGACTTTTAGAATCTTAGCCTTTAGGTACAGCAATAATTTTTAGTTATTGAAAAGTATAGTGCACATTACACCACGAAATTTTAGCTTGTTTATCCTTCAATAAAGACATCGAAGAGATTCCAGCATAAGAGAAGGCTCCGGAAAAGGTCTCTTCATTGTTTTTGACTCTTAATTTGTCAGATCCATACAACTTCTCAACTCTTGTGAGCCCTTTCATTACGACCAGTTTATTTCTATCTCCATAAGCAAATGTTATCCATTCGCTATGTTGAGTATCGTAAACCTTTAGGGCACCTTTTTCGAATCGATACTCGTACGTATAGTTCTCGGGCATGAAACAGAGTTTAGAATCATCAATAAATATCAACATCGAATGTTCGAAGTAAGAATCTTTGACACCTATATAATCCACCCACATTTTTTGCGGATCTAATCCCGATGTTTCTAACTCTACAGCTCCTTTTTTTGAGCCTGCAAACATTTTAAATTCTTTAATCTGGCAATGCCTGAAAGATAGAACCAAGGGTAAAATATTTTTTTTCATATTATTTCTCTTATTCTAAAGTTCGATTCGAAAAAGGATATCCAATCAAGGACGTAACGGACAATGATAATCCGAACGCTTTGTCATCACTTTCATCACTGGTGCCTTAGTATTTATGTGATAAGACACCACATGATGAGAGAGTAATTTTTTAGTCGTTAATAGTAAAGCCTGCATATTTTCCATCTGATGAAATATTTATTTGAGGAGCATTAGCTGGTGTTATTACAGAATCTAAACCTACAACCAGTTTTTTAGCTCCCAGTTTGTCTTTATCAAAAAGAATTATTCCATTTAAGTTAACTGCACTTCTGTTTCCATCGCCCCAGATACGTAAATCATGAAGATTTGTGAATACAAAATCCTTACCTTCACTAGCAGTTGTTTCAGCAGCTACAGAAGACGAAATGGTTATATCTCCACCAGTTGAATTTGTAAGCAATGCACCATCAGAAGCTCTTAACAAAGAGATACGGAAGAAACCTGATACAATATTATTCATACGACCATGGTCACCCAATGATGTTACAGCAAGCATTGCTGGTTGATCTATTACTGTACCTGAACAACTTAACAATGAACTTTCGAAGCCAACATTAGCATCGCTGATTGCATGTACTTTATTGAAGTCTACAATTACAGTTTTAGGCAATTCATAGCGTGTATCGCTTAAAGTTTTCACATTGAACTTTCCTGTTTTCGATCCATTAACAATGGTCAAACGAGGAGTTATACCCATATCGAAGTCAAGAGCATCTGCCGTTCCTTTTCCATAGCTACCGTCTATTACAATATCAGATCCTGTTGCATTTACCAGAGACTCTCCATTTGTTTTGAAGATTCCCAATTCATAAATTATATCTCTTTCGTCTTCTAGACCATCTCTTGTATTAACCAATTTCACTATCACTTCTTGATCTTCAATAGTAGCAGTTCCTTTAGGTTTTACTAAGTAACTTTTACTTATATTAGCAAGATACATTTCGAACAATTTACGTCCTTCTACCAAATTATTAGCTTTGATAGGAACTTCTACATCTTGCTTAATCATGTACTTAGCTGCTCCATCGTTAGAAGGGACGAAAGATAAACTACCTTTTATCGGAGAATAGTTATTTGCTTCGGTGGCTGTACCCTCTTTTGTAGCATACTCTACTGTAACAGGAACAGGAACTCCCTGATCTGTTGTTGAATACCCTGTAAGAGTTACTGTAAACAATGCTGTTGTATAACCATTTACAGGTTTATTTATTTTAACATCTGACACATACACACCATGACCCAATTTTACAAGACGATTATTCATGTCTTTTAGGAGAACATCACCATTTGATGTGAAATTAATTTCATTGAATGATTTCTTTGAATCTTCAACAGCATAACGATCGAATAATAAGTCACCCATATTAGAAACCATACAAATACGACCCGAAGATGTACTTGCCAAAAAGATTCCGTTAGGACTTAATTGGGTTTTATTGAAATTACCGTCGGTTGATTTCTGATATATTTGACGTCCGTCTTTAGCAAGTCCAATAATTGTACCTCGTGCTCTGTCATTATCAAAACCTACGATTACCGATTCGCCCGATATTGCGTCTATACCCATACCCGAAATGCTTTCCTTCATTACATACTTTTGTAAATCTGTTCCATCATTACGTAATAAAGAGTAATAGCTCTTGTCGCTACCATTACCTCCAACAAGAATGTTTCCGTTATTGGCTACATATAAATGCTCAAGAGAGGTTAGTGGTGATGCAGGTACAATTTCCTTATTGAATACAACATCTCCTTCGGCTCTTATTTTAAGGACTCTACCTCCGCTTGAGTTGCTGTTACCTACTAAGAACACATGTCCGTCCTGAGCTATTATCATTTTATTGATATGAAAACCTGCTTCAGGAAGAGGAGTTACAAATACAGGTTTTCCATTACTATCAAGACGAGTAACCGATGCACCTGCTCCATCTTCTGAAGTAAAAGCGGCATACACAAATTCAGTAGAACTGCCTAACACATCAAAAGCAACGCAAGTTCCACTTTCACTTGCAACATACTTATATACTGTATTTTTACCCGTAGCATCTATTTTTCCAACCATTCCGGCTCTTACACCTAATGGAGAAGGTTCGTAACCTCCCAAAATAAGGCTTCCGTCTTTGAGAATTTTACCGCAGAATAATTCACTACCTTCATTTCCCAGATAAACATCTGTCGAAATATCTCCTTTATTATCTATAATTAGGGCACGACCCGAAATCTGAGCAGATCTTTTACCTTTTGCATTAACATTTGATTGACCAATAATCAACACTTTATTGTTTCCGGCATAATACACATTATTAACCGAAAGAAACCCCGTAGGCAACGAACGTGAAAAACGAGTATCACCTTCTCTCTTCACCCAAGTTACCGTTGTTTTATTATTGTCAGTACCCACCAAAACAGCTTCACCATCAGCAGTAGGACATAAATGTTGGTAATCTATATTTTCGCCATATGTTCTGTCGAATACAACAGGCATATACTGAGCTTTAAGTGTGTTTACCGGAAATCCAATCAATAAGGCACAAGCAAGCAGGCTGCCATATATCTTTTTTCTGCACTTCATAATTATATTCATTTGTTATTTTATTATTGCTTTTATTTCAACACGTCTGGCTTTACGGTTCATCCATATTTTCTGTTCCCAAACCGAAGTTGTACCATTATTATATTGAGATTCTCTACTATAAAAGGAGGGTAACTTATCTTGTCCTTCGTCTTCCAAATCTTTCTTTGTAAGGAAAATCTGACCTTTACCTGCAATTTTAGCTTTCACTCGTATCCCTTGGCTCATCAACCAGCTATAAACAGATTTTGCTCTTTTTTCAGATAGCAAAAAGTTATAACCTTCTCCTCCCATTTCGTCGGCATACCCATCAATAATTAAAGATTCAATTCTGCTGAAATCGGTATTTGTAAGAAAATTTTGTAGTGCATCAATGGCTGCATAGTTTAATTCCGAATTATCGAAATCGAAATACACACTTAGCATTGACTCTGTATATATTGGAAATTTAGGTAGTTCTTCGTGTCTAGGAGCATTAAAATCTCCACCATTCTTTATTAGATTTATAGCTCCAGTAGAAATAGCATTAGCTTCTGACATTCCGTAGATTAAGTTACTATTTTGATGCATATTATTACGGTAAAAATAGAATATATCATCCTGATGCTGCAATAATCGATCTGAGACTATATAGCCTCTGTTACTATCAATCTTAAGCATACTAAAATCATTCAGTACAGTATTAATAGGATAATCAAAATGAACTAGGCTTCCTTTGGCAATTATTCCTCTTTCATAAATAATACCATAGATATCATATCCACCAAAACCAACATGTCCGTTAGAAGCAAAAATCAACAGATCATCATAAATGGTAGGAGATATTTCATCTCCCTCTGTATTCACCTGTGCTCCAAGGTTTATAGGATCTCCCCATCTTTGAAGTTCGTCATTCCATTCAGCTATATAAATGTCATAACCTCCATATCCTCCAGGCATATCGGAAGAGAAAAGTAGAAACCTGTCATTATCAAAAAGAAATGGATGTGCATAAGAAGCTTCTTTCTTTTGAGGAAAGGCTAGATCAAAAGACGACCAACCATTACGTTTCTTATTATAATTAGAGTAATATAACTTGGTTTTAAAAGCATTAATACCTCTTGATGAAATATCAATTTGCTCACCTTTGTCATAAGATACCGATGTTACAATCATCCTGTTCATATCTTCGGAAAAAGAAAGAGGTCCATTTTGCAAATCGATAGGAACCATGTGCAACAATGGTTTAGCTTTCTTCTTTCCAACAGAAGCATTCATCGAGTATTCAGAATTCTCATCTAAAGAGTAGTATTTTGTTCTATGATAGAACTTCTTGTTAGGATCATGAAACTTACTATTACTGGTAGCATAGAAATACTCGTTTTCCATTTTCCCTATCCAGAATTCGGAGAATGGAGTATTACCTCTATCTAATCTTTTTACAATGAATTCGGGAACACCAACAGGCATAAACCCCTCTTCATAATCTAAGGCATGCACAATATTCAGATAACGCTGATCTTTCTTATAAACATCGCGATATGCATAGTTACGGGCAATTTTAATAGCTTCTATTTTTGCTCCCGAATATCTAAGAGCATCCAAATAGTTACATATATCGGTAGCAGCAAATAAATCTTCATTCAACAACATCGCTTTCTCATAGTGAGGTATAGAAGCTGTATAGTTAAGTAAACTCAGATACAATCGTGCTGTTTTCAGATGGAGCAATGCAGTATAATCATCACTTGTTTTTTTAGTAAGAGCTGATTCATAGAGCTTCATTGCCCCTTCAAACTCTTGCTTGACAAATTTTCGGTCAGCCTTTATCTCCGTTTTTCGAGCTTTATTGTCCTGCTTATTTTGTTGTTTATCTTTGGGATTTGCATGCAGCGACATTACAGCCAAGAGAGACAAAGCCAGAAAACCGATTTTCATTTTTCTATTTATCATTATTTTTGATATTATCTGAATATGTTATAAACTAGATGAACTCCAAATTTTGTGGGTCCGACGTAAGCTTTTGTCTTCTTTCTTTCTAATGGATAGTGGGCAAACTCCCCTCCCAATTCGTGTTTGTCATATTGCATATGGGCATACCCTAATCCCAGATTAACCTCCAATCTAAAACGACTCGATAAATAAAATTTATATCCGGTTGAAAGACCTGCAGAAACGCCCCAACCTTTTCGTCTGTAACTGGTTTTCTCTTCGTCGCTATTCTTCAGTCCAATATTAAAATTACCGTACATCGCGTAAGGTCCTACATAGAAACCATCCCACAAGTCGTTGGTATAATAATATTTAGGATTAATGTAATATCTCACATCAACACTTCCGATAAGAGTTCTGAAAACTTCTTCATCCTTCTTAAAAAGGTAAGGTGCCCATAAAACATCTCCATTAAGAGTAAGCTGTTTACCTAGAGACCATTCTACTCCAATATTGGGAGTTCCTGTTAATATCAAAGGGATGTTTGTTTTTAATGCTTGTGCCTGAGACGACGGACAATAAAATAAACATAGTGCTAGACAAGCTAATATGTGTTGTAGAAAGCGTTTCATCTGATTAATTATATTTATTGATATTCAAATTCTGGTTATACTTCTGTACCTCCACCGTTGGGTGTATTATCTTCCCCTGTTTCGATGTTAGGATTCCAATCAAGAGGATCGCTCAATCGAAGTATTTGTATATTATTTCCATCTATTGTTACCACAACAGTTTCAGCCATATGTAGTATAATCGGCTCATAATTAGAATCAACTACATCTACATTAAGAGTTTTTATTATATTGTTATTAGCATCCAGAAAATTTATTTGAAGAGCAATTGGCTCTAATGAATTTCCTTCGGAAGAGAGATCCGGAGATGGTAAATAATAATTTTCAAATCCAAGGTCAAAATCCTGAAAAGGATTCTGATATAGAGTAGTAGTCAATCTCATCACATCATCTGCTGCTTTACGAGATGAACGTGTGTTGATTGAGTCTGAAATGTTAGACAAATATTGGACTGTTCCAACACCTGAAGCTAAAACTTCAATTTTTTTAATATTATCAAAAGTGAGTTTTGGGTCAACATTTTGAAGGTTTTTAAATGCAACACAGATACGACCTACATATTTGTGCTCAAACCATGCTGTATCTGTTACAAGTGGTCCCGGAAATCGGATAAGGGGACTCGTGTTATCAGAAAGAATTACTGGAGGCTCTTTATAATAACCATCTTCGAGCTTCTGCAATGCAAATTTTGCAGTTGTGTAAGATTGTATATCGGAGAAATCGACACCATTAATATTTGAAAAACAATGAACAGGGTGTAATCCCGGTAAAAGTTTAAAATTAAAATTTCCAACTGTTGTCCTCGCATTATCTTCAAAAGGATGCAGAGAATAACGGTCTTTTTCTAAATCTGTATTATAAATAAAGATTCTAACATCATCGACCTTGTATGTCTCCGTTCTTTTATTGACATCTGCTTTGGGTACATATACCACATAGTTTGTTTCATCTTCGAAGTAATCATACGTACATGACGAAAGTAAACATAGAGATGTAAGCAAAATAATAATATAGAAACTTCCGGTATATTTATGTATATTGGTCATTAGTTCTTACTTTATAAAGATAACGGTTAGCTCAAAATGAACCACTTAACAATGTCAGGAAATATTCTTCCTGACATTGCACAGGGTTATGAACTGAACTAAAAGAAATTATTGATATTTACACTTCTGTGTTTGTGCTTTGAATTTCTGAATTCCAAGGTAGAGGTGCGCTAACTGTTATTTTCAAACCACCTTCTTCTGTTGGATTAACCGGAGGAGTAATACTTCCACTCGATTTTATTGTAATATTTACTTCACGTATGTTATTAGATAAGAACACTTCATTAACAGTTGCCCACCAGAATAAATCTGCTGCTGCAGTTAAAATCGTTCCGTCTTCTAATTTATAAGGATTTGCTACCGAGATATTATCAGGAGTTCTAGCCGAAATCATGATAAAATATTTTCTGTCATTATCTGCTAAACCACTTGGTAATTTACCTGCTGCAACTTCTGCCATTGTAGCATTAGGAAATACTACAATATCTCTCCACAAAGAAAAATTACTATCAATAATTTTTGTAGGATTATGCGTTGTAGTTGTTGGATCTGTTGTTTTAAAAGTAGAAGCTCCGCTAGCTGCAACCATTATATGATCGGGATTTGAAGCTGTTGCATAGATACCTCCTGCAAATGAACCTAATTTAAGCCCTAACCCAACTGGTTGACGGTGAATAAGTATTGATGTGTTTGCATGAGCAAAATTTACACCCGCAAGCTTAGCATCCGATCTATCTACTCTTACACGTAGCAACGAAACATCTCTTTTCAATTGCAAAGGAGAACCCGAAAGATCAGTAGTTACACCTTGTGCGATTGTTACATTAGATGCGTATGCTGTGAAAATTTCAGAAGCTTCGGCATATGGCTTGTCATTGGTTTCTTTCTTTGCATCATATGCTGTAGGAAATGTAGCCAAAGGTTTTAACCCCATCCAAATTTGAGAGTTTATATTCTTACTTTTCACATTATAATTTCCCCACTCTACACCATTCGCACCTCCATCTAGAGATGTATAAATATTATCTGAACTACTTTTTGCATTTGCAACTATAGCCAAATTATAATTTGTACCTATTGGAATATTAGTCCAAGTAAAATTAAGATTAGAAGCTGTAGGAGTAATTGTTTGTGAATAAGCTACTTTACCTGCTGCATCATACAAAAACATTTGTACTTGTTTAATATTGTTCCAGTTCGTGATTGGAATTGCTGTCGACAATGCTGCTCTTACACTATTCCCACCAGCTTCTTCAAAAGACAATTTTGTCGTTAATTCACCCACATTTTCTGGAGAATCAATCGGACTATCGTCGTTACTACAAGATGAGAATAAGGCTCCTATTATAAATAGGCTTAGAAAAGATTTCTTCATTTTAAAAAACTTTAAATTATAAATAATTTGAATGTGATACAATTGATTACATGTATCCTATTGTGTTTGTAATCTACCTGTTGCATTATCATAAAATCCTATTGAGGCACCAGTCATCCATCCTTCTATGGGTGTTTTTAGTGTATAAGAGAAAGACATACATTCTCCATTTTTCGCCTCAATTACTTTATAAATGTTATAATCACTTTTAAATGATAATATCCATGGACACATTTTCCATTTACGATAAGCCCTGAATCGTTCCTTTCCTGAAATCACAATAGATGGAAGCTCTTGATGATGAGAACCTTTCATCAATACAGGTGTAAACGTTAAAGACTGATTAGCTCCCACAGATAAGCATTTTATGCCAAAGTCGAGGTTAATGTGCATACGCCCATTTCGTTCGATTAACGAACTTTCGTAGATCTCAATGGATCCTAAATCCGATGAAGAATCCCATAAAGAAAGTGTATATACTAATGAACTAACCATAGCTGTGAAATTTACTTCAAATCAATGTTATTAAATCCTATCACTTCGTTAGCGATGAATAGAGGAGAACTTCTAAAAAAATAAACCGATACAAACTTAGCCCGAATAAGACTAACACCTTTTATAATTTCCGCTCGTTTAATTCACAATTTTGACATTTATAAACAAAAGAGTAATTTTTCTCTAAAAAAGCAGGCTTTATTTACATCAAGAAGCATTCACCAAAAAGCATATATACACTACAGAAACAGACACTTACAAAAAAAGATCATTTAAACTAAAACTGAAAGCATCATCTAAATAGGAAAATTCACACTAACTTTTCTTCCTTATCTCTCCTGGTGTAAGGCCAAAGTGTACTTTGCAAAAATCATTAAATTGAGAGAGAGAAGAGAAACCATACTCTTCACTTATAACTTTAAAATTCTTTGTATAATTATTGATTTCATGGAATATACGTTTTGCTCTCTGATCTTTCATCCACTTATAGGGAGAGATTCCAAAACTCTTCTTAAATCGCTTATTAAAAGCAGATACACTGTAACTCGAAAGGGCAACTAACTGCTGGATATTCTTAACTTTATAATGATTATCATAAATAAAATTAGAGAAAACCTGATCATTATTTAACAATGGATGAAACATACGAGCAAGATCTTCTTTCGAATAATAAGCTCTTAGTAAGAAGAATAGCTCTTGCCTTTTGAGATCCAAGAAATGAGTACACAGTAAACCATCCGAGATATTAGCATAAGCTCGAGACAAAAAATCGCTCAGCCTATTGTTAATAATCAATGGGTTAAATTCATCTTCTATTTTAAATTCTTTCTGGTATAGCTGCTGTATGGAGAATCGATCACAAAAATTCACTTGAGAATTAATCCGAAAGATCATTATAAAAGTATCTGCTTCTGCATCAATTTTATATTGATAGCCTTGTCTAAGCACAAACATCTGACCTGAATTAACTCTTCTATCAGAAATTTCGCCATAAGATATGCTAAAACGCCCTTCGATTACGAATATAATTTCACTTTCTTCAACTATATTTTCGATAGAATGCGTTGCATTAATCTTTAAACCTTCTATTGGTGCTTTATCATCTTTTTGATAATTATAGCACGCAAGGTGTTCGTCTTTATATAATAATTTGCTCATTATTAAACGATTTTAAATATTTGATAACTGTTGTCTGTTAAGTGTTCAATAAATCATATTGAACATTGCATCTGCATGCCAGAAATTTCGTTCCAACATGAGGTAGTTATTACGTTTCAGTAATGTGTTATTTTTTTATCTTACAAATAATATTTTTGGTCGTTTTTAATTAGTTATTTAACTGTTAGTCTTTTACATGTGGTTTATTGTATAATTTCCCCTCTACTCATCACTTAAGAAGTGACAGATAATCATCTCATAAACTTACATTTACACTTTAGCTGTTATCTATTTCGTCCCCAATAGTCAAAGAAAAACTACACTACTCTTTTTTCTAATAAGGACAGTAAATCTAAACCAAGACTAAAAGCCTAGATTGAGAATAGAAGAACCTTTCTCGAGAAAAATTCGACTAAATTGTATATGATATTATGATGTCTTACTGCAAAAGTATAGGGAGTTTATTGATAAAAACGAATCAAAGCAGGGAACAAAACTCTTAAACATGTTCTATTTTCGACGATAAAACATCCTTTTGTCTCGAAAAGAGGAATAATAATCTAATAAAACTCCATTCTCACCAAAAGCATAGTGCAAAACATATATTGAAAAGCATTATGAAGAAAAAATGACAATTAAAAGATATAGGTGAATACAAACAATTTCAAGAGTATTTTAGTCGTAAATTCAGTATTCGAACAAAGGAATAATTTGATCGGAAACCATTATTTATAAAATGGCGTCAAGCAAGATTTTTTGCTCATTAAAGTACTCTGCCCTGTGGACATCGCCGCTCTGAGAGATTAAGGTGGAAGAACGTCTCAAGGAATTTAACCAGTCTTTGTGTACCTCACACACCTGATTTTTAAAAGAATGAATTGACCCAAAAGAAAAAACACGCAAAATAGATAACTCAAAATCGCTACATTCTAAATAGGTATAAGACGATTCGAAGTTAAGATTAGACAGATAAAAAGAGATTTCTTTTCCTCCATTCCAGACACCTGAGGCAGCTATTGATTCCAAATTAGTCAGAAGATCAAGTAACTCGCTCTTTATCTGCTGCACCTCTTCTTTGGTAAGTAAATTTAACCTCAAAAAAAAGTCAACATCTTTAGCTAATGAGATAAACATATCTCGTGAGAGAACAAAAGATGAGTTTTCTACAAAACGACTTTCTTCAGTAAATCTTTTGTGGACATCCGATATTTTTTGAGGGAGAGTAAATTCTGAGAATTTCAGGGTATTTTCAAATCCCTGCATCTGGTACAGCCATTTATACCAATAAAACTTAGAAATTAGATCATACGGAGTATAGAAGGAAAATGGGATAACATTATATGCTGAATAGGATTTGGAGTTAGAATACGGTTTCAGTCGATGAAAAGCATGTATATAATTATCAATAAACCGACAATAGTCTTCCTGTATATCAGGCCTTTGAATAAGATTAAGACTAAAAACAGCCTTATCCTTACTTTTCATTCCAATAATATGATCTAATGAAATATTTAGATCTTTTGAGATTAGTGCAGACTCTTCAATATCAAAAGATACTGCACCTCTTAAACGACGGTAAACAGCTTCCTTACCCAATGATAATAAGTCCATCAGATAAATAGCTACATTCGTTTTGTCAGGAAGCACATCTTTAATTGCACTTACTAAATTTTCGCTGAATTTCTGATTCATGTTTTCAGATATGAAAAGAGAGGGTACAACTTCATACACAATATTCTTTGATAACTGTTGATAGACCAACTAGCCTCAAAAAACATTTAAAGTCATTTTTCTTCTTTTATTTCCCCTTTTATTCTACATGCACAAAGATATACGAAGTTAACTAATGAAAATCTCTCATTTTGTGGAATTTTAAGAATTGAATGTTCTATTTTCAACATTCATAGTTTGATATGTCTCGAAAAGAGGAATAAATTTCTCCGAAAGAAACATTATTCCCTCATACATTATATTTCAAAAAATATAGTAAGCTATTTTGATGATAAAATTCGGAGAAATAGGTCTAGTGAATCATTATACGAATCATAAAATCGTATTTAACAACTCTCGCTGTTCGTTAAAATACTCAGCCCTATGCACATCGCCACTTCTGGAAATCAAAGTTGATGATCTTTTGAGAGAATTTATCCATTCTTTATGAGCCTTGCAAATCTGAGATTTATCAGAGTTAATTGAAACTAAAGAGAAAATATGAAAAATAGATAACTCAACATCGCGGTACTCTAAGTAAGTACAAGATGACTCAAAATTGATATTGGATAGATAAAAGGAAATTTCGCTACCTTGCTTGCCTCCTCCTGAAGCTGTAATTGATTCTAATTCATCAAGAAGATTCATAAGCTCTTCTTTTATTTGCTGAGTTTCTATTTTTGCAAGAAGATTGAGCCTCGAAAAGAGTGCTATATCTTTCGCAAAGGAGACAAACATGTCTCTGGATAACACAAAGAATCCTTTAGGTAAACAGCTCCTTTCATTTACAAACTCCTGATGAGCATCTAAAACACTCTGAGGAACAGCAAATTGAGAGAACTTCAACATACTTTCGTAGCCTCTCATCTGATATGCCCATTTGTAGAGGTGAAATTTTGAAATCAAATCGTACTGAATATAAAGAGACCAAGGAATAGAACCGCATGCCGATTGATACTGCGAATCAGAATACAACTTAATTTTTCTGAAAGCCTGTGTATAGATATCTATAGACGCACAATAATCATCCATCATATTGGCAGTTTCAATAAGATTAAGATTAAAAATTGCTTTATTTTTACTTCTCATCCCTATAATATGATCCAACGAGATGCTTAGATCCCTGGATATCAGCGCTGACTCTTCTATACTAAAAGACACAGAACCTCTTAAACGACGATAAACGGCTTCTTTTCCCAATGATAGTAAATCCATCAAATACAGAGCGACATTCGTTCTTTCCGGAAGTGCACCTTTAATTGCACCCACCAGATTTTCATTCAGTTTTTGATTCATAATCTAGTGTTAATACACACAAACTATTAAAGTCCACACAGTTATTATATTTAATCATCTTATAAAAAATAGGTTAGATTTCGTCCTCAAATTACTTAGCAAAACTATTATTTGAGTATTAACTCAATCCCGCATTGAATAGACCGAGTCTAATACTCTCTCTAATTGGATTTTGCTTTAATTTCAGGAAGACATCTAAGCCAAAACGAATTAGCCGTATCAGTAGTGCTACATTTATACCTATCCCATTTATCCGGATAAAAACAATATGCCATTATAACAGCAACCAATTTCCATTGGTAAATTATATGAACATAAAGACTTTCTTCACAATGCGTACCTTTAGTATACGCTCTGCAATTGAGAATAAAGGAAGACATATTACTATATATAAATTATTATCGTTTCTTTCTTGAATAGTAAACATTTACAGCAATAAAAGTTGAAAGATCCTTCATTGCAATAGTGTTATCTGTTATTACATGTCAACTATAACAAAGCCAATGTTAAACCAATTTAAACTGGGGAAGTTAAATAGTTTACTATTATTTTTCACAAGCATTTTTTTGATTGATTTTCCTAAAAAATGAGACATTTAACAGCTACAAAGAATGCTTATTATTATATAAAGTGAATGGCAAAGATACAATTGCGTTTCAATATTATTATACATTTGAACTGCATCAAAACGTTAAATCTCGAATTTAAAAAGATATAAACCTATTTATCAGCAAAATACAAAATCCCAGACATCTCAAATTATGAATAAAAGTACAAGATAAAGAGAATCTATTAGATCCACCATTCTATTTTAGCATATAGAGATAGGAAATGATTTAAGATTTAGACAATATAAAATATCAGTTCGATATATTATATTTGTAAATACTTAATAACTAATTATAATCCATGAAAAAGTACATTTATCTTTTATTTATTGCCACTCTTTTCTCTTCAGTTTTACAAGCAGAGGTTAGATTGCCTCATATATTCTCGGATAATATGATACTCCAAAGAGACAAAGTTCTCAAGATATGGGGATGGGCTGATAAAAATGAAAAAATCAAAGTTGAAATTCTAGACCAGACTAGAAATGTGCAAGCCGACCAAGCAGGTAATTGGTCTGTAAATTTGGAGCCAATACCTTACGGAGGCCCTTATCAAATGAAAGTACAAGGAAGCAGTAATACTATTACTTTTAATAATATTCTTATTGGAGACATTTGGCTATGCAGCGGACAATCTAATATGGAAATGCCTGTGAATGGATGGAGCCAGGTTGAAAATTATGAGCAGGAGATTAAAGAAGCTAATTACCCCCTAATAAGAGCTTTTAATGTAGAGAAAGCTATGAGTATGACACCCAATTCTGACTTTGATGGGAAATGGCAAGTTTGTTCTCCCGAAACCGTTTCCAGCTTTTCGGCAGTGGCTTACTTCTTTGCACGCAAATTAAATAAAGAGTTAGATATACCAATTGGCATCATTAATTCCTCATGGGGAGGGACTCAGATTGAGACATGGATAAGCCAAAACTCATTCGCTCGCTTACCCGATAATTTCAAAGAAAGATATGCAGCATTACAAGGTATTGATCTAGCTAGATTTGCTCAAGAGAATGAAGCAAAAAAGCAGATCTACCTCAATGCCTTAAAAAACGATCCGGGCATAAAAGGCGAATGGTTTAAAGCTCCTACAAAAATTACCTTTGCATGGAAGAAAATGCAAGTACCTCAAGAATGGTCACAAACTGAACTTGCTTCAATAGACGGAATTGTTTGGTTCAGATACAATTTCACACTTCCAAAAGACGCTGAAGGAAAAACTGCCATATTGAACCTAGGTCCCGTAGATGATGATGATGTGTCATGGATTAATGGTATTAAAGTTGGAGAGACAGTAGGTTATGGCTTACCTAGAACATATAGTATAACAAAGGACATTTTAAAAAGTGGAGTGAACACCTTAACTGTAAAAATTGTAGATCACAGTGGAGGCGGAGGACTTTATGGTCAGCCTCATGAGCTATATTTAGAGATTGATGGTGTAAAGTATCCTCTATCCGGAGAATGGGAATACAAGGAATCGGTGACTAATAAAGAATATGGATATATTGATTTTTCTCCAAACTCTTATCCCTCCCTACTTTACAATGCTATGATTAATCCCATGACTTCTTTTTCGATAAAAGGGGCAATATGGTATCAAGGTGAAAGCAATGCAGATGATGCTTATAACTATCGTACACTCTTCCCTACCCTAATCAACGATTGGAGAGATAAATGGGAATCGGAGTTTCCTTTCTATTGGGTGCAATTAGCTAATTATATGGCTAAAGATGAACAACCTCAAGATAGTAAATGGGCAGAATTGCGTGAGGCTCAGAATATGACTCTTTCGCTACCTTATACAGGACAAGCGGTGATTACCGACATTGGCGATGCTAAGGATATTCACCCCCGAAACAAGCAAGATGTAGGAGCTAGACTTGCTTTAATTGCTCTAAATAAAGATTATGGACGCAGTGATGTTATTTACTCAGGTCCTACATTTAACAAGATGGAAATCTCAGGAAATAAAGCGATTATCTATTTTGATAATATAGCAAAAGGTCTAAAGGTGAGTGACAATAATCAATCTATCAAAGGTTTCGCAATTGCAGGTGCTGACAACAGATTTGTCTGGGCAAAAGCTTACTTAGATGGAGACAAAGTAATTGTTGAGAGCCCAGAAGTTTCTAGTCCTATTTCAGTAAGATACTCATGGTCTAATAACCCCGAAGTAAACCTTTTCAATAGCGAAGGACTTCCCGCTGCACCATTCAGAACTGATAAGTAAGTTCATTATTTTAAAATAAAAAAGACGGGCATATTACTATGTCCGTCTTTTCTATTTAATGCAAAATATATCACTATTAAGAACAGAAATACCTGTACCTTATTTTGTTTTTAAAGCATCTATTTTTCTCATTACAGCTTTTTCAACTTCTACAATTACAAATACTGCAAAACCTAGAATAAATGGATATACCCAATCGTTTAACTCTAAAGGATAAGTTCCAAATACATTATTCATAAAAGGAAGATAGGTAATTGCCAATTGGAGAATAACCAAAAGACCCGATACTACAAATACTGCTTTGTTTGTAAAGAAGTCTTTGTTGAAAGCAAAGCCACGAATACTTCTGCTATTGAATAAGTGGAACATCTGAGCGATTACAATAGTTTGTAATGTAATGGTTCTCACAATTTCTTCACTAACACCGTGTGCTAATAAATTTATAGTCATCCAAAGGGTTCCACCACCAATAAGTACTGATACAAACAATATTCGCCAGATAAAATAGCCGCTTAACAATGGCGTTTGTGGCGATCGTGGAGGACGTTTCATAGCTCCCGGTTCTATTCTTTCGAAAGCTAAGGCTAGAGAAACTGTTACTGATGTCACCATATTTACCCATAAAATTTGAACGGGAGTTAATGGCATCATAGTACCAAATAATATACTCGCTATTATCAAGAAACTTTCAGCACCATTCGTCGGCAATATAAATAAGATAGTCTTTTTCAGATTATCATATACCCTTCGTCCTTCTTCAACGGCAGCCACTATGGTACTAAAATTATCATCAGCTAATACCATTTCCGAAGCATCTTTTGTTACTTCCGTACCCTTGATACCCATTGCAATACCTACATCTGCTTTTTTAAGAGCCGGTGCATCATTTACACCATCGCCCGTCATTGCACAAATCGTACCTCTGGCTTGTAAAGCCTTCACCAATTTCAACTTATGTTCGGGGCTTGTACGGGCAAAAATATCATATTCCTGAGCAGCTACTTCGAGCTCGGCATCACTCATTTTTTCAAGATCTTTTCCTTGCAATGCCTTTGTTCCATCACCAATACCCATTTCTTTACCAATGGTTTTAGCTGTATCTACGTGGTCTCCTGTTATCATTTTCACTGTGATTCCTGCTTCCGAACACAATCTAATAGCCTCAACAGCTTCTTCACGTGGTGGATCTATGATTCCCGCAAGACCTAGAAAGACAATACCATTATGAATATCTTCGTGATCTATATCAATTATACTTTTATCTACTTTTTTGTAGGCAGCACCAATAATACGTTGTCCTTTTTGAGCCAACTCTGTAATTTTACTCTCCCAATAATGACGATCAAAATCTTGCTCTCCAGCTTTAGATTTTTCTTTCTCCGCCATATCCAAAAGTCGATCGGGAGCACCTTTAATATATATAATATTATGGTCTGTATCTTCTATCAAAGTAGCCATATATTTATATTCGGAATCAAACGGAATTGTCGATTTCCGTTCAACATGGCTATGATCCACATCTGCTTTTTGGTACAAAGTTATCAAAGCACCCTCGGTAGGGTCTCCTTTTACAAACCAATGCTCGTCCTCATCTTTTCCTAAAGAGGCTTCGTTACATATATTAAAACAGCTGATCAATTCTTCTAATATAGGCTCAGAATCAAAATCAACTTTAGCACCATTACTCAATACATCTCCTGTTGGTGCATAACCCGTTCCTGTAACCGTAAATTCGCCATCGCGTATCTCTACAGTTTTCACAGTCATTTCATTCTTAGTGAGTGTTCCCGTTTTATCAGAACAAATAACCGATACTGCTCCCAATGTTTCTACTGATGGAAGTGTACGGACAATTGCATTTCGACGAGCCATATTCTGAACACCTATTGCTAAAATAATGGAAAGTATAGCTGGCAAACCTTCGGGTATAGCAGCTACAGCCAAACCTATGACAGACATGAGTAGTTCGCCCGAATCGTAATCTCGGAAAAAATGCCCAAACAAATAAATTACAAATGCGATAGCTACAATAACAATAGATACTGTTTTTCCAAATTTAGCTGTTTGTCTAAGTAGAGGAGTTGTTATCTCTTCTACTTCTGAAATCATTTCATTTATCTTACCTATCTCTGTATCCTTACCGATAGCTATAACAACACCCATTCCCGTACCTGCACTTACAGTGGTACTCGAAAAAGCCATATTAATTCTATCACCCAACATTGTATCAACAGGTAAAGCAGCAACCTTCTTTTCGGAAGGAACTGATTCTCCAGTAAGTGGAGATTCCTCTATTTTCAAGTTGTCGGCTCTTACTAAACGTAAGTCGGCAGGAACTTTATCTCCCGGACTCAGTAAAACCATATCTCCAATTGTGAGAAGAGAAGCGTCAATTTCGGTTCTTACTCCATCTCTTACTACTTGCGCCTTAAGTGATAACATCTTCTTGATGTCTTCTAATGCTTTCTCAGCTTTATTCTCCTGAAAATAACCGATTGATGCATTTACAACTGCAACCAACAGAATAACAATAGTATCGACATAATGTCCTAATACTGCGGTAACAATTGCCGCAACAAAAAGCACATATATTAATATGTCATTAAAGTGTTTCAAGAAACGGATAAGCTTGCTTACTTTTTTCTTCTCAGGTAATACGTTCTCTCCAAATTGAGTTAATCGCTGGTTAGCCTCATCATCTAATAGCCCTACTGTAATATCAGACTCTAAAGTGTCTATTACATCAGCACTATCAATGGAATACCATTCTCTCTTCGTATGAATATAATCTTTCCTCATAAATATGGTTATTATGATATTGAAACAAAAAAAATTAACTATTGTTTACCTCACAGCTATGAAAAATTTCATAAAAAACCAACAAAATAGAATACCTGGTGTATTATTTTAGAATAATAAGAAAGAAACAACTAAAGGTTAGACACCTATACAAAAGATGCAGATTAGCAATTCACTCTTCTAACAACAATAAAACATTTATAAAATAATGGCTTCTTGAGAAAGATAGCTTATAGATTAAAATACAGGCCATCATTTTTCAGCATCAATAGAAAGATTTATATAGACTCGTTTTTTCTAATACTTAATAATGAATAACATCAAAGAAATCGTACATTTGAAATTACTAAACAATACAAATGGTTATGAGAGAAAACAAGGACTTAAAGTTAGCCGTCCTCATTGATGCAGATAATATACCCTACTCTAATATAAAAGGTATGCTCGATGAAATTGCCAAGATAGGGATACCTACCATTAAAAGAATATATGGTGATTGGACTAAACCTACTGTATCGGGATGGAAACAACCTTTATTGGAACATGCCATTACGCCCATACAACAATATAGCTATACTACGGGAAAGAATGCAACGGACTCTGCCATGATTATTGATGCGATGGACATATTGCACTCCGAAAAAGTAGATGGTTTTTGTTTGGTTTCGAGTGATAGTGATTTTACTCGGTTAGCTGTCAGACTAAGAGAATCTGGTATGTTAGTTATTGGCATTGGAGAGAAAAAGACGCCGAATCCTTTTATTGTAGCCTGCGACAAGTTTATATATATTGAGATAATCGGAAATTCGGAAATAGAAAATTCGGACAATCAGCAAGATTCTTCATCTCCAAATCATTCTAAAGGCGAGAAAGATTCCAATATTGAACCTATAAATAAAAAGCTTATTCAGCTTCTAAAAACTACGGTCATGGATTTAGCTGACGATGACGGATGGGCATTCCTTGGAGATATGGGAAATTTGATCATCAAGAAGAGACCCGATTTTGACCCCCGAAATTATGGCTATCCAAAACTTACACCTTTGATTAAATCTCTAAACAAGGTTTTCGACATTGATGTGAGAGTTGCCGATAAAAAGCATATCAAACATATCTATGTAAAGATCAAAGAATAAAAGTAGTTGCAAAATGTAAGACATGTCAGTCACTAGCTATCAAATACAATATCTATTGCAAAATAAAACGATGAAGCGTTTCTCCTTACTTGTTTTATTATTTATCGGGTGTATATCATTCTCTTCTGCACAAGAAGATACAACAAGAATGCACCAACAGTCTATATCAAAATTATTAAATCCGGATTCCCTGAAATTTAATCAGAATAGTATTCAAATAGAATCTATGGTTAATAATCCCACAAATATCGATGAAAATGGTTTTGATTTCTCGAAGGAGGAAAAGACTTTTAACTTTGATATACCTAAAGAAAAGAAGTTTTTCAATTCGTCCTATTCTAAATTTATTATTCCTACCACATTTATTGCTTATGGAGTATTAACAAGAACCAATAAGCCACTGAGAGAATTAGACTTAAGCACAAACCATGAAGTTGGAGAGCATATCTCAAAGAAAAACCCGCTCGATAATTATATACAATTTGCTCCTGCTATAATGACATACAGTTTAAGTTTTGCAGGGGTAAAAGCGAAACACAATTTTAGAGACCAAACACTCATTATGGCAACATCATATCTGATAATGGGTGCAACCGTTCAAACTGTGAAAAGCACAACACATATTGCACGCCCAAATGGCTCTAATAATAATTCGTTTCCCTCGGGGCATACCGCTACAGCATTTGTAGGGGCACACATTCTTTTCAAAGAATATAAAGATACATCTCCATGGATTGGCATCGGTGGGTATGCAGTGGCAACAGCAACTGGCACTATGCGAGTATTGAACAAGAAACATTGGGTAAGTGATGTTGTTACGGGTGCAGGCATAGGTATCTTAAGTACAGAGCTCGGTTATATGCTATTACCTGTATGGCATAATATACTTGGGATAAAAGAAAAAGAAAAAAGTCTCGTGATTGTACCAACAGTTAATACCGGCAATATGGGTATAGCCTTAGCATATGCTTTCTAACTATCCAAAACATATTAGAACGACGACTAAAAAATAGTCCCAGAATATGCTTTTTTTATAACTTTGGGAAAAATGTTCTATAATACTTCAAAATGCAATTATGAAAAAACATAATATTATTTGTCTTTTCTTGTGCCTATTATTTGGGCTCTGCTTTCTGGAATGTAGTAATGCAAGTAAACAAAAGGAACTTATAACCGAGCAAAAGAAAGATCGCACATTTATAATGGCTACGATTCCTGAAGCGCTGCAAACGCCTCTAGACCGAGCTAATTATCTTGTAGAACATTACTGGGATAATTTTGATTTCACAGATACTGCTTACATTCATTTACCGAATATAACGGAGCAAGCAATGGCAAATTATATTGAGATTCTGCCTCATGCCAATAAGGATATTACTTGCATGGCTATCAAAAACACTTTGATAAAAGCTGAAGCTGACAGTAGTATAAATACTTATTTTCTGGATATGTATAAGAAATATCTCTACGACCCTAATTCGCCTATGCGAAACGAAGAATATTACATTCCCGTTCTGAACTACATTATAGAGTCAAATAAAACCAATGCAACTGATAAAGAGCGTGCAAACTTCAAACTAAAAATGTTACTTAAAAACAGAATCGGAGATAAAGCTACAAATTTCGCATATACTTTAGCATCGGGAAAAACAGGAACTCTATATGATATAAAGAGCGAATATACCATTGTATTGTTTTACAACCCCGACTGCCATGCTTGTGCAGAAGTAATTGCAGCCATCAAAAATTCCAATATTATAAACGATGGACTAGAGAACAAGCATCTCGCTGTACTTTCTTTCTATCCCGATGCAGATTTAGAGATCTGGAAAAAACACTTGAATGACATTCCAACTTATTGGATAAATGGATATGATAAGAATCAAATAGTACAAAATAAAAAGGTATATGATCTGAAAGCAATCCCAACTATTTATTTACTCGATAAGGATAAAAAGGTTATATTAAAAGATGTTGATTTTGTAATTCTCGAAAAATGGTTATTCGAAAATAAACCGATGGTTATACTCCGATAGTTTTCTCCTGCAACTAATAAGGAATCCTATTACTGCATTCATTCTCCATCTAAAAAACAACCTAATTATATTCAAATTTAGGCTTTCTCCACTTGTCTAAATTTGTTAAATAATTGTTTATCTGATTATTATTGAGTATATTCACAAAAATCAAGCCTGAGAAGGTTGTTTTATTTATTTACTTATAAATAGTGGAGAATATGGAAACTAAAAAAAGAGCACCTCAAAAAGGAAAAGATGGTGCTATTAACCGATCTGAACGAGTAAGAGCAAATGACTTAGTTAGCCAAATGCTAGAAGATCATAAAAAAAGAATAGGTGAAGTTGTTTGTGTAGTAATTGATAGCAGAACATCAATTGAACTTCCTGCCAGCCTTACGCCAGAAGAGCGAAACGAGCATGTGCAGAATTACATAAAAAACATAGGTATAAAACCCATAAAGTGATCATATAATGTCACACGTAACAAATTAATTAGTCCCGCCCACTCTCTAAAGAGTTGGTGGGATTCTTATTTAATACCTCCCTATTACTTTATTTAGAATATAAGAGTCACAAAAAAAGCTGCTCCTAATTAGGAACAGCTTTATATATTAATTGTGTACTTTAAAACTTATTTAGTTTTCACTGTGGTATTTACGATAGTTGCAGGAGGGAAGCTCACAAACATCTTCGATACATATTTTGCAATTTTTTCATCTGCATCACGTCCAAAGTTTTTATCAACGTCTCTGTTACCTGCAGCATGCCATACAAGAGTATTAGTTCTTGCATCAATCAAATCGACTAGTAACGATCCTTTATGATAAATATCTACATTGTGTTGAGTGCGGGCTACGCTCGATCCGGTCATCATCATAGGACCTCCCCACATGTAAGGACGGTGAAAACCACCCATACCCATGCCGCCCATACCCATACCACCCATGCCCATACCCATACCGGTAGTCATAGTAGTGCTTGAGTGTGATTCTCTAGACTCTACAAAAGCCAAGCTATTTACCCAAAGATCGGGTGTAGCAGACTCTGTCAATCCTCGTTCTGTTAAAGCAGCTTTTATAGCAGCATAAATACGGTTTCTATTTAGTTCGCTAATAGTTTGAGCTTCGGCGTCTAATTTATAAATACCAAATGTTTTATACTTTGAAAAATCGACACTACGGTCATAATCTGTGGATACAGTCAATGACGATTTACATGAAGCAAACATTAAGGCGCTAAATAACACAAGCGAAAAAAGTCTTAAAGTTCTCATAATTTTATAATTTTATTTTTGTTCATCCAATTCTTCTAGATTAAGTTTCCGTCTTATGTTAACAAGAAATAGCTGTATATTGTTTATAATTTACACTTTTCGAATTAGCTTAGTCCGAACACTCATTTTATTTCACTTTCTATAACATTACTTTTATGAATAATGTTCACCAACTTTCCCCAATTATATAAATAACAAGTAAATTTCTAAAAGACTTTTTTCGCCTTACCTGCTTTAAGTATAATAAGTTGCTCTCACTTTCTTCTTTTACCTATATAATAATGAATATTCGAAGTGCGAGCTCATCCTTAAACCTTCATCAATTTATCAATATCTATTTTTTTCATTTGCATAAATGCTTTCATTAGTTTATCAGCCTTCAAAGGATCTTTCATGAGCTTGGGTAGAATAGATGGCGCTATTTGCCACGAAAGTCCGTATTTATCTTTCAGCCATCCGCACTCACCCTCTTCTCCTCCATCGCTTGTGAGCTTATCCCAATAATAATCTATCTCTGCCTGATTGTCACAAAACACCTGAAGCGAAATAGATTCATTGAATTTAAAAATAGGACCACCATTTAAAGCGGTGAAGAACTGTCCATTAATTTGAAATTCAACCACCATTACAGTTCCTTCTTTTTGGTGATGAATATCAAACCCCTCTTTGCCATAATAAGATATACTTTCGATCTTTGAATTTCTAAAAACCGAAGTATAAAAAATGGCTGCCTCTTCAGCTTGATTATCAAACCAAAGGCATGGTACAATTTTATCTGTCATTGTTCAGAGAATTGATGTTCTGCATATTTTCTAAAACTGTTTAAAATAGCCTGCCAACCATTTTGTTGCATCTCAATAGGATTGAAATTTTCAGCATCAAAGGATTCGATAACTTCAGTTTCTTCATCGCCTATAACTGAGAAAGTAATAGTAGCTGTCCTCCCATCTTCCAACGTGTAACTAATTTGCTTATGATCAGTGATACTATCATAGATACCACCAAAATCAAAGCCCATACTTCCATCCTTAGCTTCCATCCTATAACTGAATTTGCGCCCTACATGAAAATCATTCACAGCCTTTGTTGTGTGCCAATCGTCGGAAGCACTATTCCACTTAATAATATCGGCAGGGGTTATCCAACACTTCCAGACAATATCTATTGGTGCTTTCACTGTTGTCTGAATGGTAATAACAATCTTATTTTCTGCCATAGTTTTAGTTATTTTAAGTTAGGTACAACACCTTATTTCAAAGAGTGGAGACCAATACAATTACCTTCGGTATCCTCAATCAAAGAAATGAATCCATAATCGCCAATAGAAAATTTAGGCTTTAAGATTTTACCGCCTGCTGCTTCAACTCGGCTTTGCTCTATTTCACAATTATCGGATGAGAAATAGACAATTGTGCTATTTCCTCCGGGTTCAACACCTCTCATCTCGACTAAAGCCCCGGAAGAATTTGGAGCATCGTCCAACATCGGAAAAACTACCATTTTCATATCCTCCAAATCTTCCGACATTGGGAGATCAAACATTTCTCTATCGAGAACCGTTTCATAAAAACGTCTGGCACGATCTATATTTTCAACATAAATCTCAAACCAGCCTACTGGATTAATAGTTTCTTTCATCTTAATAATTTCCTTTAGGAGTTCAGGTCAACATTAACCATCCAGTTAATTCCAAATTTATCAGTAAACATACCAAAGTACGCATTCCAGAAAGTAACTTCCATAGGCATAGTGATGGTACCTCCTGCCGAGAGAGCATCAAATATTTTATCGCCCTCTTCTTTTGAGCCAATCTGAAGAGACAAGGAAATATTATTTCCGACAACAGCTTCGGGAGAACAATCGCCTCCGGCATCACTACCAAAAAGCATAAACTGACCACTTACAGGTAATGCCACATGCATTATCTTTTTTGCGAATGACTCAGGAAAACTTATTCCCTCCTGAGGAGGCATTTCTCCAAAACGAGAAATATGTGCAAAGTCACCTCCAAATACTGATTTATAAAAATTGAAAGCCTCTTCACAATAACCATTAAAGGTTAGATAAGGCTGAATTGCTATTGCCATTGTGTTTTAATTTAAATGGTAAATAATTATTTTACTAAAAACTGTCTCAATTCCGTTTTTAATATTTCGGTCCATCCTGCTAAATAATTTTCTCTTTTAAAATCCGGACCTCCGTCAGAAAATGTCTCAAGACCTTCATGAGTCAAAGTCACCTTTGTGTTATCTCCCAAAAGCTCAAGTTCCCATGTCACAATAGACTCGCCCTTACTTTGACCTGGGTGTGTCCATGTATGTTGAAATCTCTTATTAGGAATAATCTCTTTTATAACACAACGATGACGATATAGTTTTTCCTCATCAGATACACTAAAATTAAAGACTGCTCCTTCTTTCAGAACAAAGTCCTCAATCGTAAAATACCATTCTTTCATTTGTTCTTTATCTGTTATAGCCTGCCAAACCTTTGAGAGGGGAGCCGGATATATTGCTTCTACAATAACTGCTGAATCTTCCATAATGCATTATTATTAGTAATTCTTACAAATAAGTTTATTAAACCTTATCTACTTAAAACAGAATAGCATAAAGTTTTGTTTATTGAGAAAAAAATAGTCATATATAAAACAAAATGTTAAAATACATTTTTTAGCACATGTTGTAAAACACTAGATAAATGTCAAGAAAATACAATAAAAAATCATTCCATATTAAAATATTATAATACATTTGCCTTAAACCATTCTAAATACTATGTACTACATATCAAACCAAGAAAACATTGCAAAATGTCTGAAATTTAACGTTTCAGATTTGTTGGTTTGTGCTAAAATATTAGAGAGAGAGAGAGAGAGAGAGAGAGAGAGAGAGAGAGAGAGAGAGAGAGAGCTGTTTACCAACCAATTACAAAAAAACATCCTATTCTTCTTTAAATAAAGAAAATAATCGGATAATACAACTCCGTAATATCTATTTTATCATACCTGTATATCTATTGGATATATGGGCTACTTTATTTGTACATACCAGAGTTCCCGTTTTTAGTTTTTATAAATTTCAATCTATTTCCGTAATAACCTTTGTTTTGCTGATCCCCCAATTTGCACGACAAAGGTTATTTTATTTAACCTAGAACATCATTGGTCATCCGTAATGACGACATAATCCTCAATTACAAATTATTAAATCTAAATTAATTATGAGAAATCAACCTAACAAAAAAGGTCGGCGAAGATTCCTGATAAGGCTCGTTTGTATGATATCCCTGATGCTTATCGGAATATCTGCTCAAGCACAAATAGCTTTAAAAGGAACAGTGGTAGACGAAAAAAATGAGCCAATGATAGGCATTGGCGTAGTAGTGAAAAACACAACAATAGGAACAGCTACCGACTTGGATGGTAAATTCAGTATCACGGTTCCAGACTCTAAGTCGGTACTAGTCTTCTCTTTTATTGGTTATAGAACACAAGAAATAACCGTAGGTTCACAAAAAGAACTGCATGTAACTCTCAAAGAAGATTTACAACTGTTAGACGAAGTTGTAGTGGTGGGTTACGGTACCCAGAAGAAAGTAAACGTAACAGGATCGGTAAGTGTAGTAAACCCTGACATTATTGAGAACCGCCCAATTACAAACGTCAGTCAAGCTTTACAAGGAGTAGTTCCCGGACTTAACTTCTCGGTAAACAGTTCAAATGGAGGTGCATTAAACAGTTCTATGAATGTGAATATTCGGGGTTCGGGCACAATTGGTAGCGGATCGAAAGCTTCTCCACTTATTCTTATTGATGGTATAGAGGGGGATATGAATAGCTTAAATCCTAATGACATAGCATCTATCTCAGTACTGAAAGATGCCGCATCGTCTTCTATATATGGTGCACGTGCTGCATTTGGTGTTATATTGATTACTACCAAAACCGGAAAGTCGGGAAGAACAAGTGTCAGTTATTTAGGTAACCTACGTCTTTCGAGTGCTATTCAGGTTCCTAGTATAATGGACTCTTATAAGTTTGCTCAGTATTTCAATAGAGCTGCTACAAATGATGGACAATCTCCCGTTTTCTCTGATGAAATGATGAGTCGTATTCTTGCTTACCAAAGAGGAGAGCTTAAAGAGGGTACAACAGCCAATCCGAACACTGGGAGATGGAGAGACTACGATGGTGCTAATGCCAATACCGATTGGTTTAAAGAGCAGTATAAAAGTTCGGTACCAGCTCACGAACACAATGTTAGCATTAGTGGAGGTGGCGAAAAAATGACTTACCTTGTTAGTGGTAACTTCCTTGATCAAAATGGATTGATTCGTCATGGAGGAGACAATCTCAAACGTTATTCTATCAATTCACGTATAACAGCTAAGTTATCTGATTATGTTGATCTGAATTATAATGTAAAATGGATACGTAACGATTATGACCGCCCATCTTATATGACTCCTTTGTTCTATCATAACATTGCCAGACGTTGGCCAACCAATCCGGTCTACGATAATAACGGGTTTATTATGGATGGGATGGAAGTTCTTCAAATGAAAGATGGCGGTCGTAATAGAGAACAAAAAGATGAACTTTATAATCAAATACAGTTTATTTTCGAGCCAATCAAAAATTGGAGAATCTATACAGAAGGTAATATTCGTACCTTAAATAAATTTGAGCATTGGGATGTACTCCCAATTTACGGGCACGATGTAAAAGGGGACCCCTTCTTAGCTTCATGGGATGGACGTGCTGCAGGACAAACTCAAATATATGAAAATGCCTACAAAGAAAACTTCTTAACAACGAATATATATACCGATTATACCAAAGATTTAGAGAGTGGGCATAACTTCAAAGTAATGGGAGGTTTCAATGCAGAGGTAATGAAAACGAGAAATGTATGGGGGCAAAAGGACGGGTTAATAAGCCCTGAAGTGCCTACACTAAATACTGCTACCCAAAATCAAAAAACAGGTGGCGGATATGCTGAATGGGCTGTAGCCGGTTTCTTTGGACGTCTCAATTACAATTACAAAGAACGTTATATGGCGGAAGTAAATCTTCGCTATGACGGATCCTCACGTTTCTTAAGCGATAAGAGATGGACAGTTTTCCCTTCTTTCTCTGTGGGATGGAATATTGCACAAGAAGATTTCTTCGGGAGTCTATCAGACCATATAAGCACTTTGAAACTGAGAGGTTCTTGGGGTCAATTGGGTAATATGAATACAGATGCTTGGTATCCGTTCTTCCAATCGATGCCTATCGGAACTCAAAGCGGTGGCTGGATTGTTGATAATGGAGTTAGACCAAATACTTCGAGTGCTCCCGGTATTGTAAGCGGAGATATGACATGGGAAACGGTTGAATCTTGGAATATCGGTTTAGACTGGGCTGCTTTAAACAACAGACTAACAGGATCGTTCGATTATTTTAAAAGAACAACAAAGAATATGATTGGACCTGCTCCTCAATTACCAGGCATACTGGGAACAAGCGTGCCTAAGGTAAACAACTCTGATATGGAATCTTATGGTTTTGAACTAGAAGTTGGATGGAGAGATAAAATTGGTGATTTCTCGTATGGTGCCCGATTTGTATTAGCTGACAATCAGCAAAAGATAACCCGATATCCGAATGAAACAGGCAATATCGATACTTGGTATACCAATAAAATGGACGGTACTATCTGGGGATATCAAACCATAGGAATTGCGAAATCCGATGCTGAGATGAATGCTCACCTAGCAACGTTGCCAAATGGTGGACAAAATGCAATAGGATCTAACTGGGCTGCCGGAGATATTATGTATAAAGACATCAATGGAGATGGAAAAATAGATGCAGGATCGAGCACCTTAACAGATCCGGGAGATAGAACAATCATCGGAAACAGTACTCCTCGCTTCAAATATGGTTTGACATTAGAAGCTGCATGGAAAGGGATAGATATAAGTATCTTCTTCCAAGGTGTAGCCAAAAGAGATTATATGTTAGGTGGAGCCTATTTCTGGGGAGCTACCGGTGGTATGTGGCAGTCTGTTGCATTCAAAGAACATTGGGATTTTTTCCGTCCCGAAGGCGATCCACTTGGAGCTAACCTCGATGCTTATTATCCTCGCACCCTATTCTCTTCGGGCGATAAAAATCAGCAAACGCAATCACGCTACTTGCAAGATGCATCGTATTTACGTCTAAAAAACTTACAGATAGGATATGCCATCCCAACGATGATGTCTCAGAAAATTGGTTTACAATTCGTTCGTATATATATGTCAGGCGAGAACTTGTGGACTAAATCTGATATCTCAGGAGTTTTCGATCCTGAACTATTGGGTGGAGACTGGGGAGCAGGTAAAACTTATCCTCTGCAAAGAACGATCTCATTTGGAGTTAATGTAAATTTCTAAAAAAGACAAAACAATGGATTACAATATAAAAAAGTACACAGTTATCTCTTGCCTATTATCAGCATTGGTAATAATGGGTAGCTCTTGTAATGATTTTCTTGATAGAGAACCATTAGATCAGGTAACCCCGGGAGTTTATTTTAAAAATGAAGCAGATTTAGAGGCATATACTATCGGGTCATATGACTTTCCTTCTCATGGACAAACTTGGGGGCTGGGCAACATAATCACGGCCGATGAAAATACTGATAATATGGCTACTACCACACCTTCGACCAGCAGATGGGCAAAGGGACAATGGAGAGTACCCGAATCGAGCAGTGATTATTCGTTCACGAAAATAAGAAATGCCAACTTCTTTTTTGAGCAGGTTTTACCTAAATGGAAAAATGGCGAAATAGCAGGGACTCCTAGCAAAATAGATCATTACATAGGCGAAATGTATATGATACGTGCTTGGGAATATTTTCTGAAATTAAAGATATATGGTGATTTTCCTATCGTAAAAAACACCTTGAAAGATAATAAAGATCAACTTATAGAAGCAAGTAAAAGAAAGCCTCGAAACGAAGTTGCACGATTTATTATTCAAGATCTGGACTCTGCAATATCACTCTTAAGCGATAACTTTAAAGATAAAAGAAGAATAACCAAGAATGCAGCATTGTTACTCAAATCGAGAGTAGCATTATACGAAGCTAGCTGGCTTACTTATCACAATGGCACAGCTCATGTACCAGGAGGTCCTAACTGGCCGGGTGCGCAAATGGATTATAACAAGGGATTCACTATCAATATCGATTCTGAGATTGATTATTTCTTAACCGCAGCAATGGATGCCTCTAAAGCTGTTGCAGACAATGTTCAATTAACTGCAAATACGGGAGTCTATAATCCGCAAGGAGATAATCCCGCAGGATGGAATCCTTATTTTGATATGTTTAGCGATACAGATATGAGTAAATACTCAGAGGTATTATTCTGGAGAGCTTTCGACAAAGGGTTAAACCTTACTCACTCGGTAGGCGTATACATCAGAGGTGGAGGCAATAATGGTGTTACTAAAGGATTTATAGACAGTTATCTTATGAAAAACGGATTGCCTATTTATGCTAGTGGATCAGGATATAGTGGTGATAAAACGATTGAAGAAACAAAAAACAATCGTGACGGACGTTTACAACTATTTGTATTCGGAGAAAAAGACCGACTATTGATGACGGGAGACCCAACACGCCCCAACTCTGTCTTTTATAATATGCCCGAGATTATTAATTTAATTGACCAAAGGGATGTTACAGGATATAGAATGCGTAAATGTTATAACTATGATCCCACTCAATCACCAGTAAATGGTATGAACAGTTCATTTGGAAGTATTGTTTTCAGAGGCGTAGAAGCTTATCTTAACTATATCGAAGCATCTTACATGAAGAAAAAGTCAATTGACGGAACGGCTGCTTTGTATTGGAAAGAAATCCGCCGCCGAGCAAATGTAGACGAAGATTACAGCAAGACAATTGCCGCAACTAATCTCGATAAAGAAAACGATTGGGCTAAATATTCAGCAGGACAGCTAGTGGATGCAACCCTATACAATATTCGCCGCGAAAGAAGAAACGAGTTTATGGGTGAAGCTATGCGCTGGGATGATCTGAAACGTTGGAGAGCATTAGATCAGGTTAATAATTATGTGATTGAAGGTTTCAATCTATGGGATCAAGCGTTCGAAAATGCTCATTATAAAGAAGAAATACTTGATCCAAACGGAAAACCTACGGGCAAATTCATAGATCGTTTAATAGAACCCGACAATGCTGCAAGTGGAACTCCAAATGTATCCTCGAGAAAGGTTAGTAAGTATTTACGTCCATACCAGATAATATCTACAAACAACTTAGTATTTAATGGTTATACATGGAGTAGAGCAAATTATCTGACACCTATACCTGCTTATGAAATTCGGATTACAGCAAGTAATATGGATGATGCTTCAACTTCGCCTTTGTATCAGAATCCATATTGGCCAACTAAAGCAAACGAATCGGCACTGGAATAAAATCTAATCAATATTAAAAACATAAAGGGAGTGTAAATTACTCCCTTTATAGTTTTTATTTCGTTTTACGGCTGCTCTAATTTTCCGAAGATAGCATAAACCACTATATTTGAAATTTAGAATTCAATAAAACGATATAGTATGGAATGGAAGTTAAGAAAATGGCAAGATTCGGATGTAGATAGTATAACAAAACATGCAAACAATTACAATATAGCGAAATACCTCACCAATCAGTTTCCACACCCTTATAATATCGAAGATGCAAAAAACTATTTATTGTTGATAAGAGATAACAATCCTACTAACGTTTTTACAATAGAAGTAGGTGGCGAAGCAGCAGGCTCTATTGGTGTATTTCCTCAAACTGATATTCATTGTAAAAATGCAGAAATAGGATATTGGCTATCTGAAGAGCATTGGGGTAAGGGAATTATGCCCGAAGCCATAAAACAAATTGTTGATTATGGATTCAAAACGTTTGATATTACCAGAATATTTGCCCGTCCATTTTCCAACAATGAAAAATCACAACGTGTCCTCGAAAAAGCAGGATTTAAACTTGAAGCCAAATTCGAAAAGGTATTATTCAAAAATGGAGAGTATCTTGATGAATTCATCTATGCTATAAGAAAACCATAATTTACAAAAGACAAAAATGTAACATTTTATAGTCATATATAGATTACTTTTATCACCAAATCTGTTCATCCTTTATAAAGAAAAGCCTTTGACGAAGTACTTCTAAACTTCTGATTGGCATTAACAATAAATCAATATAACCATGTATTTAAAACATTTACTAATCGGGTTAGGAATTTATACCGGTATATTCTCATTGTATGCTGATGTACCTCCACCCTCACCTATTTTACCCATACCCACTCCCGAGCAAGTGCAATGGCAAAAGATGGAAAACTATGCCTTTGTTCACTTCGGATTAAATACGTTTAATGATCTGGAATGGGGCTACGGAAATACACCCGCTTCAACTTTTAACCCTACTGATCTGAATTGCGATCAATGGGTTTCTATCATAAAAGCTGCTGGTTTGAAAGGCGTAATTCTTACTGCTAAACACCACGATGGTTTTTGCTTATGGCCTACCAAAACCACAGAATATAGTGTGAAAAACTCACCATGGCGTGATGGAAAAGGAGACATGGTAAAAGATTTATCTGATGCCTGCAAACGCCAAGGTTTGAAATTCGGAATTTATCTTTCGCCTTGGGATAGAAACAGTGCCCATTATGGCAAAGACGAATATGTAAAGATATACCACGAACAGATAAATGAACTAATCTCTAATTATGGGCCTTTATTCGAATACTGGTTCGACGGAGCTAATGGTGGTAATGGCTGGTATGGTGGTGCAGATGAAACCCGCTCTATTGACGCTAACACCTATTACGGCTATAAAGTTGCCCGCGATATGATTAAGGCAAAACATCCTTCGGCTATGATCTTTGGAGGTTCTTTCCCCGATATCCGTTGGGTAGGTAACGAAGAAGGGTGGGCAGGACAAACAAACTGGTCTATGATATCGCCCGATAAAGAGACTCACTATACTCAAAACCAATGGGGAATGGAGGATGGTCACACATGGCTACCTGCCGAATGCGATGTATCAATCCGTCCGGGATGGTTCTATCACGATCGCGAAGATCATCAAGTACGCTCTGTTGGTAATCTCGTAAACTTATACTACGAAAGTGTAGGACGTAATGCAAACCTACTGCTCAATTTTCCAGTAGCTTTGAGTGGAAGAATTCACCCTATCGACTCTCTTCGTATAATGGATTGGCATAGAGCAATGCAAGACGAATTGAAAGACAATGTTCTTAAAGGAGCTACAGTTACAGCAACCAATACTCGAGACAAAGCCTTTTCGCCAAGTATGGTAAATGATGGAAATTGGAATACCTATTGGGCAACTTCGGATGAAGTAACCACGGGCTCTTTGACTATTGCATTAAAGAGACCTTCACTTGTAAACAGACTTTTGATTCAGGAATATATTCCTCTCGGACAAAGAGTAGCTTCGTTTAATGTTGAAATTCAGAATAAAGGGCAATGGTCTCCTATAGCAACTTCTGACTCCATGACTACCGTTGGCTATAAGCGCATCTTACGTTTTGCTACAACAGAAGCAACTCGAATCCGAATCAATTTCACAAGAGCCCGAGGTCCTCTATGTATCAACAATGTAGAAGCATATCTTACACCCATGTTGATGGAAGAACCGAGAATAACACGTAACGGAAAAGACGAAGTTCGCATAAATTCGACTAGCGATGGCGCCGAAATACTTTATACTACTGACGGTAGCGAACCCACACCGCAAACAGCAATGGTATATAGCGCTCCATTTTCGTTTCCTCGAAAAGGAACCATAAACGCTATCACTTACGACCGCCGACTAAATAAACAGAGCCCTGTTAGTGCTCGACGATTTGATATCCCATCTTCATCTTATAGAGTTTCGAATATAAACGATCAGAAGACTTCTGCGATGTTTGATGGAAATGGCTTTTCGGCTTACTATCTACCCGAAGCAGTAGATGAGTTGGTAGTAGTTCTTACAGAACCTCAAACAATCAACGGCTTTGTGTATGTACCTAATCAAGGACGCGATTCTCAAGGACATATCGATAGTTATCAATTTTATGTAGACGATAAAATGGTCGCTTCGGGCGAATTCTCGAACATTAAGCACAATCCGATAGAACAACGAATTCAATTCGACCCGATCAGAGGTCAAACAGTTCGCTTAAAAATCATGCGAGTTGTTGACGATGTTAAACGCGCTAGTATAGGTGAATTCTCAGTTTTGACTACTGATTAATCAAGAATAAGCATCTACCTAGATAATAAGAACAAGAAGCTACTCGAATTATCGAATAGCTTCTTTGTTTTTAAATAACCTCGAATATAAACGGGTAATCTTTAAAAAAATCAAAATGATTGTTCGAAAATGGAAAATATGTCTATTTTTGTGGCATCACATATTATTCTAATTATTGAATGAAACGGATCGTATCTATATTTCTACTTTTATTAATGCTTGTTGTTGGTGCCCATCCGGTACTAGCAATGCATTTTTGTGAAGGGAATTTACATTCGGTAGGTATCTTAGATAATGATATAGAAAAATCGTGTTGTGATGATATGTCAAATATGCCACAGCATAATGAACCACAATCTTGTTGTGCGGAAAATTCTGAAGCAACATCTCATCATAAAAAATCAGGATTATCAAAATCGCACGAAGATTGTTGTGACATTCAAAAAATAAAAATCTCAACAGACGATTATCAGCGTCAAGAAAGACAGCTTAACACCAATCATATATTGCCATCTTTTGACAATGTATGGTTTACATTAAACTATATAATAAACTCGATTGAACCTGATAATACAGTTGAAGTTCGACAAACTTTTCCGCCCGGAGGTCTCATCAATCAACATGTAGACCTACTTACTTACATCTGCATCTACCGTATTTAATTTTATAAGTCTATAATAATTAATTATAGGCAAGGCACTTTTATGTCTAAACATGTGTGGAAATTTTGCCATTCAAGTTTCGTACTATTTGTGTTTTCGATATATCTATAATCAAATTTAGTATATGTTTATAAAATTAATGAACAATGAAACCTTTATATGTATTAATAATGGGTATCGCTTTATCAACAAGCTATACCATGGCACAATCGTGCCACGAGCAAACTATTACGAATGATTCTGTAATCTCAAGAACAGAACAACCACAGTACGAAGTTATCAAACAGTTGGTAGATGAGCCGTCTACAATTATTATTGATGTGCGTACTCCCGAAGAGTTCGAAGAAGGTCATATAGAAACATCTGTAAATATGCCTTTGCAAACTCTTGAAGACTCTCTTTTGCCTTTAAAAGAATACAAAAACATTGTAATTGTCTGTAAAAGTGGAAAAAGAGCTGAGCAAGCAAAAACATTACTTACCCTTAAAGGGTTTACTAATGTATATAATGCCGGAGGCTGGCAAACTTTAGACACAAAACTTAAATCTAAAAAATAAAACTATGATCAACAGAATAATCAAGTATTTTCTTGATAATAGGTTAATAACAATATTATTACTTATTATGATTATTGCATGGGGATTATCGACCGCCCCATTCAATTGGCACGGAGGCTTATTGCCTCGTGATCCTGTTCCCGTGGATGCAATTCCCGATATTGGGGAGAATCAACAAATTGTAGCAACCGAATGGATGGGACGTTCTCCAAAAGATATTCAAGAACAAGTTACCTATCCTCTGACAACCTCATTATTAGGAGTTCCGGGAGTAAAAACTATCCGAAGCACTTCGATGTTTGGTATGTCGTTTATATACATAATATTCGATGACGATGTTGAATTTTACTGGAGTCGTTCGCGTATTCTTGAAAAGCTCAACTCTCTACCTTCAGGTACTTTACCCGAAGGTGTACAGCCTAGTTTAGGACCCGATGCAACTGCTTTGGGACAAGTATATTGGTACACTCTAGAAGGTAGAAACCCTGAAACGGGAGAACCTACCGGAGGATGGGATCCCGATGAATTAAGAACCATTCAAGACTTCTATGCAAAATACTCTATATCGTCTGCCGAAGGAGTATCGGAAGTAGCCTCTATTGGAGGTTTTATCAAAGAGTATCAGGTGGAGATAAATCCTGATGCTATGAGAGCATTTAATGTCTCGGTGATGGATGTAATGAATGCAATCCAAAAGAGTAACCTCGATATAGGTGCAGAAACCATAGAAATAAATAAAGTAGAATATCTGGTCAGAGGATTAGGTTATATAAAAAATGTATCTGATCTCGAAGAGGCTGCAATAACAGTTAGAGACGGTGTACCCGTTAAAATAAAAGATGTTGCATTTGTCAACCTAGGTCCTGCTACCCGAAGAGGCGGATTAGATAAAGAAGGAGTTGAAGCCGTAGGTGGTGTAGTTGTTGCCCGCTATGGATCTAACCCCATGCAGGTAATCAACAATGTAAAAGAAAAGATCAAAGAGATGGAAGCAGGTCTTCCTCAAAAAACTCTGGCGGATGGTACTGTATCTAAAGTTACAGTTGTACCTTTCTATGACAGATCGGGATTGATTCAAGAAACAATAGGAACACTCGAAACAGCTCTTTCGCATGAAATACTTATTTGTATTATAGTAGTTATTGTTCTCGTATTCAATCTACGGGCATCCATTATCATATCGAGTATTCTCCCAATTGCGGTACTCTGTACATTTATAATAATGCGGTACACCGGTGTAGAAGCTAATATTGTAGCACTATCGGGTATTGCCATTGCTATCGGGGTTATGATAGATGTGGGTGTCGTCTTTGTCGAGAATATAATCCGGCATATGGAAGAGGAAGAGAATCTAACCGTCAGGAAAGGAAAAGCCTTTGTCAATCTTATCTATAAGAGTGTAAGCGAAGTATCGGGAGCTTTATCCACAGCTATGCTTACAACAATAATCAGTTTCCTTCCCGTTTTTGCGATGGAAGCTCAGGAGGGTAAACTATTTAAACCCTTGGCATATACAAAAACATTTGCTCTGGTTTCAGCATTTTTGTTGGGTATTGCTATGCTGCCAACCATTGCTTATTATATTTTCTCACTTAAAATAACATCTAAGCAAGTAAAAAAAGTAGCCAATATAGTTCTTGTAGCAGGAGGTATTATTCTCTTTATTTTCACAGGAGTTATTGCTGCTCTTGGGCTTACCTTATTAGGCTTGAATAATCTATTCGCCTATTATTGGGAGAACAACAAGATACCTACATATATAAATATTGGAATAGCTCTTTTAATAGCAGTTTATTATCTGACTATAGAATGGTTACCGATAGGAACACAAGAAGGTTTATCTATCAATTTTGTATTTGTGATAGCGTCTATCGCCATCATATTGGGAATATTGTGGGTATTAGTTATCTATTACGAAGGCATTTTACGCTGGTGTCTGGCTCATCGCTGGAAATTTATGATGTTGCCTCTTATAACCGTATTCTTCGGAATCGTTATATGGCTAGGCTTCGATACTACTTTTGGTGTAGTAGCCAAAGGTTTTGAAACTGTTGGTTGGAAAAGTTTCAGACAAACAGGATTTTGGCAAGCATCAAGCGAGAGATTCCCGGGAATAGGTGAAGAGTTTATGCCAAGCCTCAACGAAGGATCATTCTTATTGATGCCCACAAGTATGCCGCATACAGGGATAGAACAGAATCTTCAATTTATAGAAACTCTGGATAAACGCATAAGCAACATTCCCGAAGTAGAAATTGCAGTAGGTAAATGGGGACGTGTAAACTCGGCTCTAGACCCTGCTCCAACTCAGATGTTTGAGAATACAATTAACTACCGCTCTGAATATATTTTGGATGAGAATGGTCATCGCAAGAGGTTCAAAGTAAACCGAGATGGCGAATTCGTACTTAAAGACGGGTCTGTTTATAAGCCAAAAGACGGATTCAGATTAATACCTGCCGATAGTCTTGTGGCTGATAATGGAGGTGATTATCTCCGTCAATGGCGTCCTCATATTAAGAACACAGATGATATCTGGCAAGAAATAGTAAATGTTTCTCATATGCCGGGATTAACATCTGCACCAAAGCTACAACCTATTGAAGCTCGTTTGGTAATGTTATCCACTGGAATGCGTGCTCCGATGGGATTAAAAATATCTGGCCCCGATCTGGAATCTATCGAGCAAGGAGGACGAGCCATGGAGCAAGCGCTCAAAGATGTACCTTCTATTTTACCTTCGACTGTCTTTTATGATCGTGCAGTAGGCGCACCATATATAGAGATTAAGTTGAACAGACAGAATATGGCTCGTTATGGAATTACAGTTGCAGATTTACAGGATGTAATTAGTGCAGCCGTGGGAGGAATGGCTCTCACCACGACAGTGGAAGGCAGGGAACGTTTTCCCGTACGCTTGAGATACCCACGAGAGTTGAGAAGTAACCCCGATGAATTAGCCAGATTAATTGTGCCTACTGCAACAGGAGCACAGATTCCACTAAAAGAGGTAGCCGATATAGAATACACTAAAGGCGCTCAAATGATTCAGAGTGAGAATACTTTTCTTTTAGGGTATGTCATTTTCGACAAGATAGGAGGCAAAGCAGAGGTTGATGTTGTAAATGAAGCTGATAAAATATTAAAAGAAAAAATCAGCTCTGGAGAATTACAATTACCTAAAGGTGTGTCTTATAAATTCGCTGGTAATTACGAACAACAAGAACGAGCCGCCAATCGCCTGCTAATAGTTGTTCCACTTAGTTTATTAGCGATACTCTTGATTTTATACTTCCAGTTCAAAACAGTAACTGCCTCGTTGATTCACTTCTCGGGTGTACTAGTTGCTTTCGCTGGAGGATTTATTTTGTTGTGGCTCTATGGCGAACCTTGGTTTATGAACTTCTCTATGGGAGGCACTAACTTACGGGATCTGTTTCAGATGCACCCTATCAATTTAAGTATTGCTGTTTGGGTAGGTTTCATCGCATTGTTTGGTATTGCAACCAATGACGGAGTATTGATGGGTACTTATATACACGATACGTTTTTAGAAAGAAACCCACAAACAAAAGACGAAATCCGAGAAGCAGTAGTTCATGCAGGATTGAGAAGAGTGCGCCCCGCAGCTATGACAACCGCAACCGCATTAATAGCCTTGCTACCCGTACTAACATCAACAGGTAAAGGATCAGACATAATGATACCGATGGCAATACCAACATTTGGAGGTATGCTTATTCAGTCGATGACAATGTTTGTTGTTCCCGTGCTGCAATGCTGGTGGAGAGAATGGGCTATCAAAAAAGGTGGTAGTATAAAAGAGTAACAATAAAATACACAACGATATGTTAGACAAAAAATATAAATATATAATAATACTCGTAGTGATGACTATGATCAGCATTCCCACATGGGGACAAACTGCTGATTCATTAAGTCATTATTTAGAGATAGCAGCCCGAAATAATCCGGGTGTAAAGTCCGATTTTCTGGCTTACAAAGCATCCTTACAAAAAATACCTCAAGCAGGTGCTTATGAAGACCCTGAATTGGAAATAGGATTTTTTCTTCAACCGATGGATATTATTGATGGTCGTCAGGTAGCAGAATTTAAATTGATGCAAATGTTCCCTTGGTTTGGAACAAAGAAAGCAGCTCAAACCGAAGCTACCCACATGGCCAGAATGTCATTCGAAAAGTTTCGTGAGACAAGAGATAATCTTTTTCTGAGTGTATATACCCAATGGTTTATACTTTGCAGCTTACAACAGAAACTGATTAATAATAACGAGAATAAGAAGCTCTTAACCCAGTTAGAAGAACTTGCTTTGAGGAAGTTCTCCTCTCCATCAAGTGGTTCTAGCTCAGGCTATACACTCCCCGCCCCTGTTCAAGCAGCATCAACTGCGTCTACTTCAACAGGTGGAGGCATGTCGTCTATGTCATCAATGGGTGGCGGTGCTACTACACAGGCAGCAACCCAAAGCAGTAGCGGAATGTCGTCTATGGGAGGTGCAGGTGGAGGCAGTATGTCAGGAAGCTCATCTTCGGGAATGTCGGATGTGCTACGTATTCAGATGGAAATAACTGAACTTGATAATAATATAGAAAGCCTTCAATCTGAAATAAAAGCAGAGAAAGCCAAATTCAATACTCTACTTAATCGTTCAGCTGATAGCGAGATTAATATTCCTGATTCATTCGATCAAATACCTTTCCTTTTTGATGGAACATCGGCAATGGATAAAATAACAGATCAGAACCCTATGCTGGGAATGATAAACGAAGAGGGTCTTGCTTATAAAGCTAAAGCCGAAATGGACAAAAAGATGAGTTATCCGATGTTTGGCATAGGGCTTCAATATATGCTTATCAATAAAAGCCTTCCTACTGAAACCCCGATGAGTATGGATATGGGTGCATCTAATACCATGAGTAGTATGAATGGTAAGGATATGATTATGCCTATGGTATCCGTAAGTATACCTATATACAGAAATAAATATAAGGCTCAACAAAAAGAAAGTAAGTTTTGGTGGCAAGCCAGTAGAGAGAAATACACCAATACCCTCAATACTCTCGAAGCCGAATTATACAAGACTAAACATCAATTGGATGACGCTTCGCGAAAAATTGCTCTTTATAAAAAACAATCCAATTTAGCACAAACAACTTATAATCTGGTTGTGCAGGAATTTATTTCGGGTAAAAGCGATTTGACGAATGTAATTCAGGTTCAACGTCAGCTACTCGATTACCAATTGAAGGGAGCCGAAGCCATAGCTAATTATAACACCATGGTTGCAGCCATTCAGAAATTGATTTCATTTAAAGATATAGAAGAACAAAAATAAACTACATGTTATGGATACGAACAAAATAAAAAATATACTAAGAAACAACTATCTAAAATATGGTTTGATTCTTATCGTTGGACTATTTTTTGGATGGGCTATATTCGGGAATAACTCGCACAATCATAGCGAAACAGAAGAACATGCTCATGAAGACGCAGCAGGGCAAGTATGGACATGCTCTATGCATCCACAGATAAAAATGGATAAACCCGGTAAATGTCCTATTTGCGGAATGGACTTGATTCCTTTAAAAACATCAGGCGGATCATCTGATGAAGCAATAGACCCAAATGCGATACAAATGTCGAAAGAGGCTATCGCTTTAGCAAATATTCAAACAACCAAGGTGAGCCGTCAGAACCCGATAAAAGACGTACAACTATACGGAACAATAAAAGCGGACGAAAGATTGTCACAATCTCAAACCTCACACGTAAATGGGCGTATAGAGAAGTTATTTATCAATTTCACAGGGGAAACAGTAAAACAAGGGCAAACTATTGCTACCATCTATTCTCCTGAGCTATTGAGTGCACAGCAAGAATTATTGGAAGCTGCAAAAATGTCATCCGCTCAACCTCTCCTTGTTCAAGCAGCCAGAGAGAAACTTCGCTTATGGAAATTAACTGACGATCAGATTCTAAATATCGAACGTTCGGGTAACGTTTCTCCCCTTGTTGAGATAAAAGCAAATACAGGAGGTATTGTTGTAAGCAAAAAAGTAAATCAGGGAGATTATGTTAATCAAGGAAATGTACTATTCGATATAGCAAACCTTTCGCAAGTATGGGCAATGTTCGACGCTTATGAGGTTGATCTACCTTTTCTAAGAGTAGGTGATAAAATAGATTTTTCGCTACAAGCTGTACCAGGTAAAACATTCTCGGGCAGAGTTTCGTTTATTGACCCGATATTGGATAAAACAACACGTACAGCAAAAGTAAGAGTAGAGACAGCAAATCCCAGATTTCAGTTAAAACCAGAGATGTATGCTAATGCAATTATAAAAGCACCATTGAAACAATACAACAACGAGATTGTTATTCCTAAGTCTGCCGTATTGTGGACAGGAAAACGCTCGATTGTATATGTAAAACAAACTGATGGAGATGCACCTGCATTTATGTTGCGTGAAATAGAGTTAGGTCCTTCGCTTGGTAATTCTTATGTGGTTATTTCAGGAATTAATGATGGTGATGAGATTGTAACCAACGGAGCATTCTCTATTGATGCCAGTGCTCAACTTGAAGGAAAACGTAGCATGATGAATGAAGAATCTTCGCGCCCCGTTACGGGACATGAAGGTCATGATATGTCGAGCATGGGCAGTGATATGAAGGCGAGCTCTTCTACTAAGAGTGAACATGCAATGATCAATGTTCAAGGGCTTTGTGAAATGTGTAAAGATCGTATAGAGAAAGTAGCAAAAGGAGTAAGCGGTGTATCTTCTGCTTCGTGGGATCAAAAGACTAAACAGCTACATCTTAACTTTGATGCGTCAAAAACATCTGTTGATGCAATAAGCAAAGCAATAGCTAAAGTTGGACATGATACGGATAAGTATAAAGCCGATAAGGCAACATATGATGCCTTGCCAGACTGTTGCAAATACAGAAAATAAGAATTGAATAAATACAGATAATAATTAAAAATAAAACGAAAATGAAAAAGTATCTTTTAATAGCAGCTATCGGAGCATTCTCTTTTACAGCATGCAATTCAGGCGCTTCGAACAGTAAACCAGAAGAAACATCTGTTACAGCAAACGAAAATAAGCAGGATGAACATGCTATGCTTGGAGTTCTAGGACTTTGCGAAATGTGTAAAGAACGTATCGAAAAGGCAGCTAAGGATGTGAAAGGAGTTTCTTCGGCAACATGGGATATGGAGAAAAAGGAATTACATCTTAACTTCGATCCTAGTCAAACCAATTTAGACGCCATCAGTAAAGCCATAGCCAAAGCCGGACACGATACTGACAAAGACAAAGCAGATCAAAGTACTTATGATGCATTACCTGGTTGTTGCCAATACAGATAATAAAATACCCCCTATTCAAAAGACATTCAAAATAGTTTTACTCTTTGAAGTCTAAACCCGAAACAGGACTATTTCTCGATTGAGATAGTCCTGTTTTATTATAGTGAGTTACAATCAATTTAAAAAATATAGCCAATACCAGCTGCAATACCCAGCTCTATATCGCCAGATGTTCCCAATACAGGCATAAGTCCTGCCCGCCATGTGAAACCGCCATCAAGAGGTTGTCTACGATACATAAAAGTGGCGTGACCAATAAAATTTCCACCTTCACTTTTTCCTGCCCAATTATCAGAAGTAAAAACATGGAGCTTTTTAGTTAATATAGTTGCCCCAATTCCAACCTCAAAGGTATGGGGCGAATTTGGCTTACCCAGAACATAATTTAGTCCCAAAGGAATTGTAATGTATGAAGTTGTTTTTGTAGAGCTTCTATAATACTCTTTGCCTCCATTATTGTAATAAGAATATTCCCATTCATCTCCCAAACCAAAACCCAAACCAACTCTATAACCTAGTCCTAAGTTACTGGCAGAAGAAAAACGTGAATCGAAATTAAGAGAAAAAAGAACACCTGGACCTCCGACCTCAGCATATACCATTTTTCCTTTAAATTTAGATGACTGTTCTTGAGCATTGAGATTTAACAAAAAACATAGGCAAAGACTAAGAATGAGTAATACTTTTTTCATAGATAATAGTTAAGTTAGTTTGTAGCCGTTCTGACTTCCGCAGGCAGGTCATTTCTGCACAAAGATATAACTAGAATTGAAATACCAAAATAGCACTCCCATTATCAACGATACGACAACAATAGATATTTCTTTTTATTTGCTCAATAAGTTCTTATAAACTACAGTATTTAGAAGTTCTTCTTTGCGTTGTTTCGATATTGGTAATTCCTTGCCATTCACAAAAATTCGCCCACCTGATATAGAATCAATATAGGATATATTCAAGAGAAATGATCTATGTATCCTAAAGAACGTATCTTTTGGTAGTATCTCTTCTAAAGAAGTCATTGTCTGATGAATTACTAAAGTCTTATCTTTAAAATGTAATTTCAGGTAATTCTGCATACCCTCCACATACAGAATATCTTGCCATGCAATCCGATCAAAAGAATCGCCCTGACGTATGTACATGTTAGATTTAGCATCCTCCCCGTTATTTTGTAATAAGATCTGAGACTGAAACAATTTCTGAGCCTTTGATGCAGCTTGAAAAAATCGTTGAAAAGTAATTGGTTTCAACAAGTAATCAACCACATGCAATCTAAATCCCTCCAATGCATATTCCGAGTAGGCGGTTGTTAAGATCGTCATTGGCGCTTTTTCCAACGACTCCAAAAATTCAAGCCCCGAGAGATAAGGCATATTGATATCAAGAAACATCAAATCTATTTCTTTCTTCTTTAATATCTCTGCTGCCTCAATCGCCGAAGAACACGAATCTTCGACTTCCAGAAAATCCATTCTGTTTATATAGTTAACAATACCTTCAATAGCTATCGGCTCATCGTCAACAATTAAGCATTTTAAAGCTCTACCATCGGTATGTTTGGATATTATATCTGCCATAATCTATATTGTAATAATAAGTTTTGATGAATAAACCGTATCTGTTTCTTCTATCAATAGTTTATATTTATCAGGATATAAGATATCCAATCTTTTCTTTATGTTTTCTAAACCTAAGCCCGAATCAGTATTCTTTTTGATCTGTAAAGTTGATTTCGAGTTTTCGATATTCAGACAAATTGTATCTCCTTTTTGTTCTAAATTGATATGAATATATCCTCTTTCGGAAGTTGATCGCACAACATGCTTAAATGCATTCTCTATAAAAGTAATGAATAATAGAGGCTGAAATTTTCGACCCCTGTCTTCTATACGCCAAGAACAATTTACTTCCAATTCATTTCCCCATCTGATTTGCTCCACATCAATAAAGTCTTTTAAGAATTGAATTTCTTGATCTAAGCTAATGTATTCCTGCTTCCCACTATATAATTGATAACGTAATATATCGGAATACTTTATTAATAGAGACGATGCTAAATCGACATCTTTCTGCATTAAGATATGAATGTGGTTCAATACATTAAACATAAAATGAGGATTCATCTGCTCTCGCAGCATTTGCAATTGAACCTCTAAATGTACTTTTTGCAACTTAGTGTGCTCATAATAAAAACGCAATCCACAGAAACCTAAATTTATAATAAGGGCTCCGGGAATTTGAATAATAAAAGAAATCAAAAATGATTCTTTCTCTCTGAATAGCAGTGAAGGAGCAAAGACTCCAATCTCCTCAAGACATTTAAATCCATAGGCAACAAAGGTAAGTATCAAAGATGTAAGTAATGAAAAGAATATAAACTGACCGACAAAAACAGTCATTTTTTTTTCTTCCATTGCCCTTTCCAATAAAATCGCAGTTAAGAAATATGCTAATATAAACGCACTAAAGGAATAACTCAGAGAAAAAAGGATTGCCTCTACAAAGGATGCCTGATTTAAACACTGAATACAGAGTAGAATAAATATAATTATCCAAAAGAGGACAAAGATTTGATTATAACTTTTAAAATAAAAATATTTCATTTTGCAAAGGTAAGGGTTTAAAATAATAGACATTGCATCGTTCGTCATAAGCAAATGACGGTTCGTCAAATCTATTTCTAAAAATAGAGATTCTGCTTGATCTTTGTCTCAGAAAACAAATATCTATTTATTAAATAAAACATTTCAGGTAATGAAACTATCGCTACTTCTCGCATTTTTCGGAATTTTCATTGTGCAACTTAATGCACAAATATATGTACAAACAGAATATATCGGATCTTCTGACTATAAAGACATCAATAATGAAAAAACGGGAGGTGAAGGTGAAGCCCGAATATTTTCGGCTGGAGCACAAATACCTTTTTCTGTTAAGATAGACGAATATAACCATCCCAAAGTATGGGGAATGGCTTTAGGCGGTTCTTACACTTCGTTAAAGAATAGAGATATACCAGAAAATTTGTCTCCTTCCGAGATATTAAATGCTCAAATATCATTGATGCATCTTAGACCTATAAGCAAAAAATGGTCGGTATTAGCAACTTTAGGAGCAGGAGTTTATACAGCCCATACAGATTTATCTAAAGTGAGAATGAAGAACGTTCTGGGCCATGGTGGAGTTATTTTCATATGGCATGGCAGAGACAATCTAGATTTAGGAGGGGGATTGGCAGTCAACACATCATTTGGTTACCCGATGGCTTTCCCTGCTATTTATCTGAATTGGAGACTAGATGGACGCTATGAAGTAAATGTATCTTTAATGAATGCTTTTGAGGTATCAGGCGGTATTAAATTTAGCAAACATTTCAAATTAAAACTTGTGGGTCAGATGAACGGATCATTGGCATTAGAGACCATTGATGGCAAGGATATGATGTTCACCCATCAATATATGATTGGCGGTTTACAACCCGAATTCAAAATTGGAAAATCCTTTTCTGTACCCATTATATTGGGAGTATCAGCAGAACGACCTGCTTATTATGATGAAAGAAGTTTGCAAGCATTTTTCAAAGCTATGGGTAGAGAAAACAATCCACACTTTTCAGTTGCTCCTTATGCTTCTGTCGCATTCAAATATCAGTTCTAGTAATTAAATCTATTGTTTTTTTCTTATAAAGGACAGGAGGGTAAAACCTTCTGTCCTTTATTATTTACTCTATTTTTCTGCAACAACAAACATCTCATTATTCGACGTAAAATCATTCCTTTCCAATAGCTTATGCTTCACACGTATATCTTTAAAACCAACATGGCGGAGAACATTCGTTATTTCATCTTGAGTATAATACCTATCCCAAATAATGAAGTGTTGAACATCCTCTCCCTGAATCAGATTATACTGATATGCAAAAGCATTCTTCTCCGGATAATGAAAGGTTTGACTCAACAATAAATATTCATTTTCTGCCCAGAATCCACCACCCGAAGTATATTCCCAATCAAAACCTTCTTGTTTGTCTTTGATTATATCCTCATTGAAAACATCAAAAATAATTTTCCCTCCTTCTTTTAATGAGTGAAAACAATTATTCAATAAAATGTCTCTGTCATCATCGGAGTGTGTACCCATATCGCAATAGATCATAATGATGGCATCGTACTCTCCATGAGGAAAATTTTTAATATAATCTCCTTCAATATATTTTATGGTTTCATTCTGCTTGACAGCATATTCTATCGCCTTTTTATTAAAATCAATACCAGTTACAGTATGCCCTTTTCCCACGAGTGACTCAGCATACAATCCTGGACCACAGCCAAGATCTAATATTTTACTGTTAGGTTTAATTTGCCGATCTATAAAATCTACTATTGTTTCTATCGATTCCTTATTCCTGCTAGCTGCATCAGAAGAGGGATTAAGATGTGCTTCCAATAGATTCTTTTGAATATAAGGATCTGTCCAGATAGAGGCCTCGGTCTTCTTAAAGAACTCCGGTTTTTTATTAATTATGTTCATTCTTCTACTTTTTTCTAATTTCCACCAAAAACTGGTATCTGATTCTTGGTACTTCTGCATTCCACATTTCTTCAATACCTTTTGGGAAGCAACATTCTCTTTGTCTGTTTCTGCTATTACACTATTCACCCCACTCTGAGATAAAGCCCATTCACAAATGGCTTGAACAGCCTCTGTCATATAGCCTTCATTTCTATAATCTGCATTTATGCCATAGCCTATTTCCACATCGGAGTTCTCTTGCGGTGAGTTCTTAAAATTAGCACTACCTATAGATTTATTCTCCGATTTCAGTATAATTTGTCTATTACCTAGCCAGATATAATTATCTAGATCATTTAGTGCTTTCTTGTACTGAGCCTCCATCGCCCCTTGTACATGTTCGTCAAGATATTCATTAGACGGGGTTAGCCGTAAACTCTGCTCCATTTTTTCAACTCCGCATAACCATAATTGAAATTGCTCTGCTGTAAGTTGTATAATTCTGAGTCTTGTTGTTTCTATAATCGTTTTATTTTTCATTATCATCTTATAATTATGAATACGCGAATAGATATCAATACCTCTGAGGCAGAGATACCATAACGCTTTTGTTTTAAATTGGGTACAAAAATGATATCAGACAGTTAGGAGATGTCCGACAGGAAAGTGAAAGGATAGCTAGTATTGGTTAGATACAAGCTATTTACAACACCCAATATGTATTTGTAGTTGTAGTAAACATAGAATTATATAAGTAATAAAAAAGGATAAACCTTTATGTAGCAGTAAAGATATAATTTATTTTGCAAGAGAAGTATTCAGCAAAAAAGAATGTATTAATAGAGATTGTCAGCAAGTTAAATATTTATTTCTGCCAAAGGATTCCAAAAAACAGTTTTCCAATTCTTTATTTTATTATTTACAACAACTACACCCTCCGATTCTAATAATTCTTGCATTTCGCTCGAACCACCAAAAGCATCTCTGCCCGATAATATTCCTTGACTATTCACCACCCGATGGGCAGGAATACCCGTTTCGGACGAATTACATTCGCTCATCACTTTACCCACCATTCGAGGCATGTTATAGTAACCCACAGCCTTGGCAATAGCTCCATAACTGGTAGCACGCCCATAAGGAATGGTTTTCACTATATCATATACAGCCAGTACAAAAGCTTCTTTATCTATTTTATCCATTGCTTTACAGAGTTAGTGGTACTCCTTATATTTTCAACAAAAATACAAAAATGATAGTCATTAGATCAGAATTTTTCAATGTATTGAGACAATGATAAATGCTGCTTCAAAAAATAGCTACCTGTTCAGGTCTATTACCTTACAGATAGCTATAATAAAATCATGTTGATTACTAATATTACACACTTGTATTTGTGAATTCAATCCATTCATCTTTTGTTATACAACTAACATGTTCCGTACGTATATCGTTCGTCAATGCATAGGGTTTGTTCTCTTCAATATGATGGTGACGGTAGCCACATTTTTCTTGAGCGCGTTTCGACTTCTCGTTACCATCGAAATACCCACTCCAAATGTTTGTTAGTCCCAAATCCTCGAAACCGTAACGGGTAACTTCGCGGATTGCTTCGGGAATAAATCCTTTACCCCAAAAAGGAACCCCGATCCAATAGGAAATTTCAGCTTCATTTTCGCTGATTGGAAAGTTGCTCTTAGCTCCACGAATTAGCCCAATTAAACCAATGGCAATGTCGTCCTCTTTCAGCGTAACGGCAAATACTCCTTCTTGTGTAAATATTGTTCGAATAATTTCGGCACTTTCTTCTACGCTCTTATGTGGTGGCCATCCTGCAATAGGACCAACTCTTTCATCTTTGGCGAAGTTATACAAATCTTCTGCATCCGTTTCTCTCCATGGGCGCAGAATAAGTCTTTTTGTCTCTAAAATCATACTTTTCAAATTATATTATTAATACGAATACAAAAGTATGGCTATTACAATGAAGATATAGAATTATAATTTGAGTATTATAGGTATTTTTTAAAACTATTACTCCTCTTATTCTGACATAAGAGTATATTTGTGGTACAAATAGAAATACACATGATAAATCTAGCTCCCGACATATTTAGAAAAAAAGAAAAAGTGACAATAGGAGAAAGCAATATGGAGAGGCATAAAGGCTATCCCCTGAAACTTTCCTATACTGTTATTTTTATCTGCATGGAAGGTCAAGCGGTAGTTAATGTGAATTTTAAAAATTACCTATTAAAAACGAATGAAATATTAGTTTTATCACATGATTCTATTACTATAATCTTACGGACTTCGAAAGATTTCAGATTGTTTTATTGCATGATAGATAAAGATTTTGCATCCGAAATAGCCTACAATCTTCCTAATTATCTGTTTTCATTCTTATGGGAATCGCCACTTTGTATTCCTAAAAAAACAGAATTACCATTATTGGATATATGGCTCGGGCAATTCCTTCATATTATGCAAGAGTGTACTACACATCAACACATCATGTTACGTAACCATTTACAAAATTTCTTTTTGAAGATTACAGAAAAGATTCCTCAAGCAAGTTCTATACTTAGAAAGGAATATAGCCGTAAAGAAATACTGTGCTGGAAATTCTGGGATATGGTTGGCAAGCACTGCACAACACATCGTGATGTTGCTTTTTATGCAAAGGAGCTTTGTATTACTCCCTTTTACTTGTCGCAAATAACAAAGAGGCAATTTAATGATTCTCCCAAAGATCTGATTAATCGTCAGGTTATTTTAGAAATAAAATTCTTGTTAAGTTCAACAGATCTTTCAATTAAGGAGATTGCAGAGCAACTTCATTTCGAAGATACATCTTATATGTGCAGGTATTTTAGACGACAGACAGGGATGTCTTTGTCGGAGTATAGAAAATAAGAAAGAAAAGTAGAAAAAGATGGTAAATAACTGATATAAAATAGCTAGTTCCTTATTTCACGAACCTAAGGCGAGGAGTTTCAGCTTCTATTTCCTGAATATCTATTTAGTAGTAAATTGATCTGATCTTTCACTTTCTCCTGCAGTATAGCGGGTTGTAAAACATCTGCAATATCTGCAAACGATAAGTACCAACGGGCAAAATGCTCTAAGTTGAATATTCTGAAATATATGTCTGTATAATCGTCTTCTACTTCCTCCTTCAACCAACCATGATAATATTTATAATCGTTGATCGTTATTAGGTCAGAACTCTTTACTCGAATAATTACTTCATAAATATCCTTTTGCAATCTGTATTTTTCAATGTATTGAGGCAATGATAAATGTTCTTTTGAAAAAGACTCATCCGTTAGGGAGAAACTATTTATCTTATCAATACGAAAGCTTCTATAATCGTTTCTCAATCTACAAAATGCCACCATATACCAATTTATCTGGCTGTAAAAACATCCGATGGGTTCTATATCTCTTTCAGACATATTTTCGTTAGAAGAATAACTAATACGCATCACTATTCGTTCTGAAATACTTTTAAGAATGCATTGTGTTATCGCCGTTGGAAGCTCTCTACCTGTATCACTTTTACCCAAAATACTTATATTATCTTCAACATCCGAGAGATAATCCTTTTCAACATATTTTAGAACGGCTTTTATTTTGCTCATCCCCGACTTATAGGATTGTACATTTTGCAAATCGCTCATCTTTTCGATAAACTTTTCAGCAGTAAGAAATGCAATCGCTTCTTCACGTGTAAACATCAATGGGGGTAGTTTATAACCATCAACTAGGGAATAACCGATACCCACATTTCCGATAATGGGAATGCCTGCTTCTTCGAGCGTTCGTATATCGCGATAAACTGTACGCAGAGAAATATCGAATCGATCCGCTATTTGCTGCGCAGTAATTACCGATCGGGATTGTAATTGCACAAGTATGGAAGATATTCGTTCTAATCGGTTCATTCGGCAGTTCAATTGAGAGTGTCAATAAAGATATAAAAAGAATGTGCTGCCTGTATAAGCAGGTCACACATTCTCTTATCTAAATCTTTTAATTATGTTTCGGCATTTGCATGATACTCCAGTTAATACCAAATCTATCTGTCAGATTGCCATAATTTGGCGAAAAAGGTTTTTCTCCTAAAGGTTCAATTATCTCTGCACCTACTGCCAGTTTATCGAAAGTTTCTTTTACATTTTTATCATCAAAAAAAACAATATCGAGATGAATATTATTACCAACAATAAATTTTTCACCGGGTAGAATATCCGAAACATTAAAACAATTACGACCAAAATCGAGTCGGGCATTTTCAATGCGTTTTCTAGTATTTTCGTCCAATTGATCGGCAGTAGTATCACCCTTGCCTTCTCCATAACGGATCATATTTTCTATTTTCCCGTTAAACACTTCTTTGTAGAAATTAAGAGCTTCTTCGGCTTGTCCGTCAAATGTAATGTAGGCTTTTACTAACATAATTTTTCTTGTTTTATTCATTATACTTTGTTATCATCAGCAAAAGTATAAGCAACAAGTGACAGCCTTATGTCAGTAGCAAAAAAGAAAATTTAATAAAAGAACAATAGGCCTGACGCCTTATTTTAATGACGCCATATCTATCACATATCTGAATTGCACTTTTCCATCCAATACATTCTTATATGCCTCATTAATCTTCTGAATAGGAATAACCTCCACTTTTGGATAAATATTGTTTTTAACCGAATAATCCAGCATTTCTTGTGTTTCGCGAATGCCACCAATAAGCGAATGATATATTTTACGTCTGTTCCACAAAGCATATGTGCTCAATGTTGGAGTTTGATCTATGGGAGGTACGCCCAAAAGCACCATTGTTCCATCCACTTTAAGCATAGCCAAATATGGTTCTACCTTAAAAGCAAAAGGAATAGTACTGATAAGCAGATTAAACGAATTATTCAATCCATTCATTTCTCCCTCATTCTTTGTATTCACATATTTTACGGCTCCCATATCTAAGGCAACTTGACGCTTATCGTCTGTTATATCGAAGACCGTAACTTCCGCCCCCATCGATATAGCATATTGCACTGCCATATGTCCTAAGCCTCCAAATCCTGCAACAGCAACCTTATCGCCTTTCTTGACATGATTATAACGCAACGGCGAATAAGTAGTTACACCTGCACAAAGAAGGGGGGCCACTTTATCTAATGGTACATTATCAGGAACAGTTATAGCAAATGATTCTTTAACAACAATATTTGTAGAATAGCCACCTTTTGTATATCCCTCGTCTTCGCTACTGCCATAGGTAAATGTAGCACCTTTTGTACAAAATTGCTCTTCACAAGCTTTACAGTATTCGCATTCACCACACGAATTTACCATACAACCCACTCCGGCAATATCGCCAACCTTAAATTTATGTACATTTTTACCCACCTTGGTTACACGTCCCACAATTTCATGCCCCGGAACGCAAGGATAAGGGGTATCGCCCCAATCACCTTTAACAGTATGTATATCTGAATGGCAAATACCTGAATAAAGAATATCAATCAGAATATCGTTGTTGCCAACCGCACGACGTTCAAACTCGTATGGAACAAGATCGCTTTTGGCATCCATTCCGGCATAACCTTTAGTCTTGATTCGTTCATCGTGTGAATGATTGGTCTGTGAATGAAGATAATTGCAAAATAATAGGAATACTAAAGATAATAGAATGTGCAGGGGTAATTTTTTCATAGGTAATCGGTGTTAAATGAATAGACAATTTCTCTCTATTTAATATGATCGGTCAGAACAGAAAAACCCTACTAAAAAGATCTAAATTTCACATCATCAATGCGATTATCTAATTCTAAAAATATAGTTTAAATAAAAAAATAAAGTCCATGACAATAAGTAGTTTTATTATCATGGACTTAATCCTCAATCAATAATACATTTCGGGAGAAGACGGAACCAACTCAACATACAAGGCGTCGTTTTTCTCTAAGAAATATATCTTATTTTCTCTTGCCAACCATCCCAAAGCCATTAGTATCAATCCATCTCGATAATTGGTTAATTCTCCAATTTGGCGTACAGATAATATACCCTTCTCTGAAAGATGTCTCCAAATAGCTCCCGCATCAATACCAATATCTTTTTTCAACATATCAATTAATTTTTGTGGTTTCTCTTTTAACAAAAATGCACAAAAAACAGCAAAATCTAATGTTCAATTTTTCTTTTAAAATGTTCAAAACATATCTTCTATGTCAAGAAACATAAGATTTGTTAAACTTAAGCCTCACTTATCTTAAATATCAGTAGACAAGTAGTTTCGTCAATCTTATTATATAGTAATTCTTCTTTTTCTTGTATATCTTCGGCATAGCAAAATCCTTCATCTTCCATATCTTCAGACCAAAGTAAATCTTGATGCTCTTTACACAACTTTCTTATATTCTTTATATCTTCGGTGAAGGAAGTATGCATATTGGAATATGTCAATAATGTAATAATAGTTTCTAATTTATGCTGAGTTATATCTGACGTATTTTTGATTACGCGAAAATCCTTCGGCTTTAATATCTGCTCGCTTTGTACTACCAAATTCATTCTTCTGTACAATGCTTGTAATTCTTCAATACGCTTCTCAATCAGATCTTTTTTATCTCTTTTTATCTGTAATTTTCGGTCTAATACTTCCGGAATATAAACAGCTAGAAAAATGGTAACCACCAAAGTTCCTAAATCTACCATATTGATGGTTTCAGCAATAGGTATATTATAATAATGACGAACAGCTACACCAACAATAAGACCTATAATAATCAAAGAGATATACAAGAAATATTTCAAAAAGCGATTGGAATCTTTCATTTGGAAAATTTTATGTTAATAAATCAAAGGAACTAATATCAACAATAAACAAATGTCTGCACCAATTGGTTCTTTACATATAAACGAATATACAGAGAACTATGGATTTACACTCAGGACTACCTTATTGGATTATAAAAAATCCTCTTTATGATTATTTTAATCCTCTGGAAAAAGATATCACAATTGATGTTGCAATTATTGGGTCAGGGATTACAGGAGCTTTAGTTGCTCACGAATTATGTGAAGCCGGACTAAAATGCTGTGTAGTTGACAAACGTACCCTCACAACCGGAAGTTCCTCAGCAAGCACCGCATTATTGCAGTATGAAATAGATGTGCCTCTATATAAAATGGCTAAAGAACTGGGAGAGGAGAAAGCAGTTTTGGCATACCGATCGTGTTTACAGGGAATTACAGACATTGAGAAAATATTTACCGACATTGGCATCAATCCTGATTTTGAAAGAGTTCCTAGTGTTTATTATGCAAGTAACAAGCAAGGTTTATCTCTAATTGAGAAAGAGTTTGAAATACGTAAGAAACACAACCTACCCGTCACATTTTTAAACAGTAAAGATTTAAAGAAGAAATACGATATTGACGCTCCGGGAGCTTTAATGAATAAAGAATCCGCACAAATAGATGCTTATTTAGCTGCTATAACCCTTTTGGATTATCACAGAAAAAAAGATAACCTGAAAGTATATACCCATACAGAAATAGACCAATGGACTGAAACTACAAAAGGTTATGAACTATCAACAACGAAAGGGAAAACCATAAAATGTAAGTATGTAGTAATAGCTGCCGGATTCGAAGCAGGTAAGTTTCTTCCCAAGCAGGTAATGAAACTTACTTCTACCTATGTTATAATCTCTCAACCTGTACTACCCGAATATTTATGGTACGAAAAAAGCCTTATTTGGGAAACAAAAGACCCTTATTTATATATCCGCACCACTAATAAAAATAGGATTATGGTAGGTGGTGAAGATGAAGAATTTAAAGACCCTGTAAAACGCGATAATCTCTTAAGAGAAAAAACTGTAATTCTCGAAAAAAAGTTTAAAAAGCTATTCCCCAAAATACCTTTTGTTACCGATATGTCATGGTGTGGAACATTCAGCTCGACAAAAGACGGACTACCATATATCGGAACATGGCCGGGTAAAGACAGAATGTTCTTCGCTCTCGGGTATGGCGGCAATGGCATTACCTTTAGCATAAACGCAGCTCAAATGATAAGGAATAAACTTGAAGGAAAAACTGACCCTAGAGGAGCTGTTTTTGGTTTTGAACGTGATTCTAAAACCCGATAGCAAGTAAACAAATAACACAAAGCAGAAAACCCATCTATAACTCTAATATTCAAAACAATAACAATCCACTACAATTAATGAGTGTATCATTAAATACTTTCATTTACTTATATATATACTATTTCCTCAATAACAGTTAAATAGACTCAAAACACAAAACTTTTTACAGACGTAGGCGGTTTAAATACAATACGACTTTAATAAAACAATTATGGAAAATAAAAATCAAAAAGCTCCGGATTATCTGAAAGATCCACATCTGAATGTCGAAACTAAGGAATATTTAAAAGTTCTGAATGGTGGAGGTCCGGCAGTTGAAACCCTCTCAAAAGAGGATGCCCGTAATGTACTCACAACTGTTCAGGCAGGGGTAAAAGTAGATGTCTCAGGCATTGAAGAATCAGAAAAGACGATAACATATAATTCTCAGACTCTTAAGTTAACCATCGTTCGCCCTAAAGGAGTAAAAGAAAAACTACCAGTTTTTATTTTCACTCACGGAGGAGGATGGATATTAGGAGATTACCCAACGCATAAACGCATGGTTCGCGACTTGGTTGTAGAATCGGGATACGCTGCAGTATTTGTTAATTATACTCCTTCACCCGAGGCTAAATATCCACAAGCTATTCATGAAATTTACGAGGCCACCAAATGGGTCGCTGAGCATGGTAATGAAATAAATGTAGATGGTAAACGCCTTGCGTTAGTAGGGAATAGTGTCGGCGGAAATATGTCAATCGCAACTAGCTTGATGGCTAAGAAGAATAAAGGCCCCGAAATTAAAGTTCAAGTTCTATTATGGCCTGTGGCAGACACTAATTTTGAGACCGATTCATACAAAATATATGCTGAGCAAAGATTTCTTACTTCTTCTTTGATGAAGTGGATGTTCGATCAATATACAACCGACCCTAAAGAACGTAAAGAAATATATTTAGCTCCATTACAAGCTTCATTAAGTGAATTGAAAGGTTTACCGCCTACTGTTATTCAGGTAGCCGAAAACGATATTTTAAGAGATGAAGCTGAAGCTCTTGGACGTAAACTAGATGAAGCGGGTGTAGATGTAACAACAGTTCGCTACAATGGTGTTATCCACGACTTTGGACTATTAAACGGATATGCAGCTATACCGCAAACACGTTCTTTATTTACATATACAGCAGCAGTATTAAAACATTACTTAAAATAAGGTCTAAATTTTTTATTGTTTATCCGAGAATAGAAACAATCAAAATCAAAGGCGCTAAGCCATAAAATATAAACTATTAATTTATACAGTTATGAAAAAAGTAATTTTAGGAGTAGGAATAGGTATAGGAATTATTTGTTTAGTTCGAAAGATGTATAACGACGGACAACTTGACTGTTGTTGCGATGAAGTTGATAAATTCTTGAGCAAGTCTAAAAGGAATTTAAGAATTGCTGCAGATGCAGCAAAGCACGAAGCTGAATACATCAAGGAACGTGTAGAAGATACTATAGGAAAGAAGTAAAACTAAATAGTTACCTGATTTAAAAGAGAAAGAGGATAATCAATTGATTATCCTCTTTCTTTGTTTATTAGTATAATTTATTACACAATCCACAAATCTACAAAGTGTTCTTTTCGGTCATCTATCATCACAAAAGTATCTTTGTTCTCTTGTTGTTGCCCATCAAAAATCAGACGAGGCAATGACGAATCTTTTATCCGTAGAATTGTAATATGATACACTGTATCTTTATAACGATAATGGATTTTATAACTATCCCATTTCTGAGGTAATTGAGGTAATAATTGTAATTTATCTCCCATTAGATTTATACCCAATAGAGTCTCGACCAACAAACGATACATCCATGCTGCAGAACCGGTATACCATGTCCAACCACCTCTTCCGAGATGCCCTTCAGCAGCATATACGTCAGCAGCAATCACGTAAGGCTCTACTTTGTAAGTTGCAATATTCTCGGCTGTATCTCCATGATTTACCGGATTTAGCAATCCGAAGAGCTCCCATGCCTTCTCGGTTTCACCCATCAAAGCAAAGGCAAGAACTGTCCAAATAGCACCATGTGTATATTGTCCGCCATTTTCGCGTACCCCGGGAATATATCCTTTGATGTAACCAGGATTGAGATCTGACTTATCGAACGGAGCTGTAAATAATTGGATTAATTTATCCTCACGGCGAACAAGTTGTTTCTCAACTTGCTCCATCCCCATCAACGATCGCTCGGGATCTCCTGCTCCACTTATTATAGACCAACTTTGAGGAAGTGAATCAATATGACATTCATCATTCACTTTCGATCCTAGAGGTTCACCATTATCAAAATAAGCACGGCGATACCATTCACCATCCCAAGCTTGCTCCCTTATGTTGTTTCTCAACACTCTGGCTTGTTCTATACAATGATCGGCAAATGCTGTATCATTGCGAAGAGTTGCTATTTTCGAGAATTTAAGTAATACATCATATAGGAAAAATCCGAGCCAGACACTTTCGCCTCGTCCTTTTTCTCCAATAAGGTTCATACCGTCATTCCAGTCACCACAACCAATTAGCGGCAAACCATGTACCCCGAATTTAAGTCCGTATTTAATACTTCTTACGCAATGTTCATAGAGAGTAGCCGATTCTTGTGAACGTCCCGGTAAATCATAGTACGATTCTTCATCAGGATGCAGTAACCGCCCCTCGATAAATGATACTCTTTCATCAAGAATACCCGTATCTCCAACAGCTGATACATATCGGCAAGTAACATAAGGCAACCATAGATAATCGTCCGAGAAGTGAGTTCTCACACCTCGTCCCATAGGCGGATGCCACCAGTGCTGTACATCACCTTCCACAAACTGCCTGCTGGCTGCACGAAGAATTTGCTTACGTGTAATAGATGGTTCGGCATGTACTAATGCCATTACATCCTGTAACTGATCGCGGAAGCCATATGCCCCACCCGATTGATAATATCCTGAACGAGCCCATATACGGCTACTTAGTGTTTGATACAACAACCATCCGTTTGCCATCATATTTACCGAAGCATCGGGAGTATCTACGTTGACGGTTCCCAATGTACGATTCCAATAATCCCATACACCTTTTAATGCCTCCTTGGCTGCACCCGTATGTCGGAAACGTAAAACAAGGTCGCGCATTTCTTCTTTATTATGAGCAAAACCAAGTCGGAAACGAGTATCGCGTTCTTGCCCGTCTGCCAGATCAAATACTACCTGCATAGCGCCACAAGGATCTAGTCCTGCACCTACTTTCCCCGAAAGGCGGCTGCGTTTCATAGCTGCCGGTTGTGCAAGGCTTCCATTCTGACCTATAAATTCGGTACGATCTCCCGTTAATGTTCGGGCTTCTCCCACATCCATAAAGGCAATCTTACCAGCAAAGCCTATATTGTAGAAGTTACGGGCAAATAATACTCCTGTACGTACATCTATTTCTGTTTGTACATGCAGCAAACTCTTCTGACGCAAATCGGCAAGCACCCATTCGTAATATCCTGTAACAGATATTTTACGAGGTCTTCCCGAAACGTTCTTAAGTTTCAGTACACCAAATTTTATCGGTGCATCCATAGCCACATACATCGTGAATTCCGATTCAATACCATTTTCGGTATGTTCAAATATGGTATAGCCAAACCCATGTCTTACCACATAAGGAGTTGTTCCTTTTGCAGGAAGTGGTGTTGGCGACCAATACTCTCCCGTTTGCTCGTCACGTATATAGAAAGCTTCACCCGAAGTATCTTTCACCGGATCATTGTTCCAAGGTGTAATACGGAACTCATGTGCATTTTCTGCCCAAGTATAAGCTCCTCCACTCTCCGAAATAACCGTTCCAAAATGCTGATTTGCCAGCACATTACTCCAAGGTGCAGGTGTAGTTTGTCCAGCTTCAAGAGTTATAACATATTCGTGCCCATCGGGTGTGAATCCCCCCAAACCGTTTTCGAAGATCAAATCCCTTTTAAGAAGAGGTTTCTCTACTTTCGTACTAACGGAATGTGTAGGATGGAAAGATGCAACTTGTAACTCGGCAATAGTAAGAGATTGCAATTGTTTAGACAAAGTTCCCAACTCATCCGAAAGAACGATACGTGCTGCAGCTTGCAACAATAACATATCTTCGCGAGGAACTTGCTCGATACGACGAACAAAGATACCTCCCGCTTTCTCCAACAATGGAGCCTCTATACCTGATGATATAAGATTGACAATTTCATCGTGTACCGATTGACGATACACTGAAACATCTTCGTTCAAGATAACCAGCTCGGCAGTCAAGCCCTTCATACGCCAATAAGCATGAGCAAGTACCATCTGTCTGACTAATTCTATACCCGAAACATCTGATATTCGCAACAACACCAAAGGTGTATCTCCTGAAATACTATAACTCCAAAGCCCATCTTGTCCTCGTCTATTATTTTTCAAGATAGGTTGAGAAGCACGACGTTGAGCATTGGCATACACCAAGGCTCCGGCTAATTTACTATATAATTGAGCTTCTGTTTCTACAATACTAAGTTGATTGAGAACTACCTGACTATGCGTCCAGGCCAATTCGAAAGCCCGTTCGGTCATACGAGCATTTTGATACTTATCGGCTAAAGCAACGGCAACTTCACGTGTATCAGCCATTCCCAACAAAACAGATACCGTTACGGTTCTACCTGCCGGAATAGTTACAGTACGACGCAGCGAAATAGCTGGATCGAGCACAGAACCACTGCTGTTCGACAGTTGTCCCTTATTCTCCATAGCCAAAGGATTGGCTAAAGTACGTCCCCTACCAACAAAGGCTGAGCGGTCTGTTTCGCATGAGATTTCTCCCTGCTGATTACCAGAAGCCAATATTAGATGCAACAGATATGGAGGGTTCTCATTCTCCGATCGTGCCCTTCGGGTACATAATATAGCCGAAGAATCGGGTAAAAACTCAGTTTGAACAAAGAGATTACTAAAGGCTGGATGTGCCTCATCTGCTGCCTGAGGAGCAATTACCACTTCACTATATGTAGTAAGCTCTATTGTTCGAGATGTTTGAGAACGATTGATTAATCGTATACGTCTCAATTCAACATCATCTTCGGGCGAAACACAGATTGTAGTGTGTACCTCTAAGTCACCTTGTCGTTGGCGAAATTCGGCATACGCCTGCGTAAAAATCGCCTCATCATTTTTACCTTTATGTAAAGTGGGTTGATAAGTTGTAGACCAGAATTCTCCGGAATCTTTATCTCTCAAATAAACAAACATACCCATATTATCGCTAGTCGAATCTTCACGCCAACGATTAACAGCTATATTTTGCCAACGGCTATATCCGCTACCACTATTACTTACCATAACATGATAACGACCGTTTGATAATAGATTGACTTCCGGAGCAACCTCCATATCATGGAAGCTTCGGACTACTTCCGAGCTATCAACCAATAGCGGATGCAGACCTTTTATTTCGAATTCCGAGTCATCGGATATCGCAGTCTCTGATATATTATGAGGTATGCGCTCTTGCAACAAAAGCTCAGAAGCTTTAAGCATAGGACAAGCCATAAAACGCCTTTGCATAGAATTGTCTTTTATCAGATTGACCAAAGATAACAAACTCATACCCTGATGGTGTACCATAAACGAATGAATATTTACGCTCTTTTGATCGGGGCGAAGATGCAATGGTGTATAATCAATAGCTTCATAATAACCATACATTCCCTCGTGACCTGTCTCACTCAAGCGTTGCATATTTTCGCATGCTTTCTTGGGAAGAACCATCAATGCCATAACGGTAGCATAAGGCGTTATTACCAAGTCTTCCGACAGACCTCGTTTTAATCCCAGACTGGGAATACCGAATGCTTTATATTGATAATTCTGAGAAGTATCGGTTCTATTATATCCCGACTCCGAGATACCCCAAGGCACTCCAAGTGTTTTACCATATTCAATTTGAGCCTTAACCGCCACCTTATAAGTCTGATCGAGCAAAGTATGTTCAAAATTAGGCATCACTAAAAGAGGCATCAGATATTCGAACATCGATCCACTCCATGATAGTAACACAGGCTTACCTTGCGACACGACTAACAATCGGCTTAATGAGAACCAATGTTCCTGAGGAACTTGTCCTTGTGCAATAGCTACATAACTACACAATCGGGCTTCTGAAGCTAACATATCGTAAGACGAATTATCCATACGTTGTTCGCTAACATTATATCCGATAACAAATAGTTTTTTTGAAGTGCTATAAAGAAATGCAAAATCCATTCGTGCAAAAGATTCACTCTGTGCAGCCAATGCTTTTATTATTTGCATTCTTTGAGCAGCATGTTTCACAGCTAAGCGTAGATCCGATAGCCAAGCATTCAAATAAGCAGTTATGCGTTCTTTAGCAGATGGATCTTTAAGACTCCGAAGATTAACTAACTCTTCTTCTATAGAGAGACAAAGAGAATCTTCCAATCTACAGATTTCACGTAATGTAAGACCTTTATCTAGTTCTTTAAGTTTTGTAATAATCTCATCCAACTTATTATTGAACCCTTCATGAGGTGTTGGTTGATTTATTTGTAACCAAGGAGCAACATACAATAACTCCTCTATATGATCTTCAATATTATTCTGTAAGGTTTGCACCCACGATTCTACTTCTTTATTTTCGAGAGACAATGTCTTACTTAGACTTTCTGTCTGATGTTTTACAGACTTCAACAGAGCAAGCGCTCCTTGTAATGATTCAGGGCTTGCCTCCAAATCTTTTTCAAGCTGAGCTATTGCTGGATTTTTCAATGTATACCGCTTCATAACACGTACAGTATCCAATAAGCCTGCAAAAATAACCGGAGTATAAACAGGGGCATCTTTCAATTCTTTCAATCCCTCACCTAAAGTAAGCAAGTGACCTGCTAAGTTTCCGCTATCAACACTCGACACATACAACGGAGGAAGAGGTTCTAGAGTACGTGTATCATACCAATTATATAAATGTCCACGATACTTTTTCAGATCACCCATTGTTGTAAACGTTAGCTGAGTACGTTCCAGCATTTTTCCTGCCGAAAGGTATCCAAAATCATATGCCGACAAGTTTGCCAACAGAGAAAGACCTATGTTTGTAGGCGAAGTTCGCGATGCTATAACTGGTATGGGCACTTCCTGAAAGTTATCTGGAGCCAACCAATTTTCTTTAGCATTTACAAATGTCTCGAAGAAGTACCATGTTTTACGGGCAATACGATGCAAAAGCAAAGATTGTTCTGTTGAGAAATCAGGTTTCTTCGGTTCAAAAGGACGACTAATAAACCAAGCAATACAAGGAGCCGCTGCCCAAACAATCCAAACAGGGAAAGAACAAAGTAACAAAAGAGGGTCAAATACGGCTAGAAGTCCTGCGCAAACTATTGCAAAAGCAGGAGAAAACCACATTGCCGAATAAAAACTCGATAATGAATTACCTGCTGTTTGCTCTGCATCGATGGATGTTTTCCATTTTAGCAGATGCTTGTGTGTTACTAATAAACGCCACAATGTAGACACTATCGCATCCATATTTAGATAAGCCTCATAAGGTAATAATACCAATGAGAGCAGAACTTGTTTTAATTGACGCCAGCTTTTTCTGAAAGCATCCTGCAAGTGCATCAACAACGACTGATCTTGCGATTTATAAAGAATATTGGTTGATAAACCTAAAAGGACAGGCAACAAAGCAATAATCCCTACCAATAAAGGCATCAACCATATACTTTGAGGAAATAGTACATAAAACAATACTAAAAACAGAAGAAAAGAAGGTGGTAACAAACTACGGCGAAGATTGTCTATCATCTTCCATCTGCCCAATCTAGATATAGGATTCTTAGCCGCTTTCTTTTGAAAAGTGGGAACCCATGGCAATAACCACTGAATAATCTGCCAATCGCCACGTACCCAGCGATGACGACGAATTGCATCCATATTATAACCGGGAGGATAGGCTTCATACAGCTCTATATCACTTATTAATGCCGAACGCACATAAGTAGATTCTAACAAGTCGTGACTTAATATCTTATTTTCGGGAAGTCTGTCTGCTAAAACTTGCTCAAAGGCATCCACATCGTAAATACCTTTTCCAACAAATGATCCTTCACGGAACACATCTTGATATACATCAGAAATAGCACGTGTATATGGGTCAATACCCGGATCTCCTGATACCAAACGTGTAAACATTGAGCGTTGGCTACTAACCAGATTAATAGACACACGAGGTTGAAGAATACCGTAACCATTGACTACAACATTTCGTTTTGGGTCTATAACAGGGTGATTCAATGGATGTGCCATTGCTCCTACCAACTGATAGGCTATATCGCCTGGCAATTGTGTATCGGTATCTAACGTAATAACGTATTTCACAGACGAAAGTATAGATGTATCGCCTTCGATCAGAGAAAACGCATTATCGGATTTCCCTCGTAATAGGGCATTAAACTCCATCAGTTTTCCACGCTTACGCTCATATCCCATCCATTTATCTTCTCCCGAATTCCAACGACGTGGACGATGGAATAAATAAAAGATAGAATTAACAGAGTTACTATCAGTAACATATTTTTCATTTAGCATCTGAATGCCCCTTCTGGCTCGTTCTAGAATCGTATCATCCGACTCCATAACTTCTTGGTCAGCATCGGAGAAATCTGTAAGAAGCGCAAAATGAAGTCGTTTATCTCTATTCGACAAATAATGTAATTCGAGATTATCTATTAATCGGTCTACTGTATCAGGGCACGAAATAATTGTTGGAATAACTACCATTGTACGATACTCAAGGGGAATACCCTCTGAGAAATCGAGACGGGGTAATATCTTCGGTTTTACAAGTATCATGGTAAGCCAGTTAACCAAATCGACAACAAGCTGACTAACACACAAAAGAAAAATAACAGACAAGAGAATGGCTTTCCAGTTATCGAATGATATACCTCTGGTTTCTAAGATACCCATAAGCGCTCCAGCCCCAACAAAAGTAAGGAGAACAATGCCCCCGCCATAAGAGATAAGGGGGTAATTATGAATTCCTCTACCTAAGACCGTATTCAAAGGCTCTTTTACTTTCAAAGACTTATTCAAAATAGCTTGTCCGTCTCCCACTAAGTAAAAGCCGATGTGCGTATTTAAAGCATCTTGTTGCTGTTTTTTCGCTTCTTCGGCTAACTGAATTACTCTCTCAGCAACCTCAACTTCCGAAGATGGGCAATATTTTGCTATTGTTTCTATTCTATGGCGATAATGGTCACGAGTGGTGAAATCCATCTGACCATAAATATTATTAGGGTCCTTTCGAAGAGTAATTTCTACAAGACTCAATGTTTCTACAAATACTTTCCAATCTGTAACTGCTAATGCACGTAAGCTACCAATACTATGGCTTACCGACAATTGATCGGCTGCCTGAGATTGACTTTCAAGATGGATAAGTTCTTCAATAGTCAGTCCGTCCTCCGCCAATCTTTGTTCGAGCCATCTACGGGCTATATGGAGCATTGGATTTTGTGATGAAAGACGTTGACAAAATTCTGAAACAAAAGCACTCGAAAGAGGTATATTAGACTTAGCCATATCAGAAACCACTTCGATAAGTCTCGAAGGTCTTTTCTTTGCCATAAGCTGAAGCTTATCTACCCACGCATTTGCAATATCTCGATGCGACTGCTTCTCTCGTAAACGGCTTACAATACGCTGTAAATTTTCGATAAGTGCCAATCGAAGCATAATAGGTACAGCCCATAACTCACCCAATTTCAGATGAGATTTGGTTTGATATGCCTCTATAAAAGCTTTCAACGATTCTTTATCAATCTGAGCATCCACATGTGAAAGAAGTTCCAATACTATGCTATAAACACGAGGCAATCTTTTCGACACGCCTGTTTCCAGACACGGCAATTCTTGACTATACTTTTTAGGAAAATGTCGACGAGCCAATTGAACGTGTTCTTCAACCAGATAAAAATTATCAACCAGCCATTTAGTAGCAGGAGTAATATTTTCTTGCTTATTAAGTATAAGTGTCGATTTATTAAAATCGCGCAATACTTTATCATTGTAATTGAGTCGCTCGAGCAAAAAATTGTCTTTCCGACCGCTTGTCAGTTTTTCTTCTGAGGCAAGCTTTTTTGCGTGCTGAATAAGCTGATCAATCGTGAATAATTCATCACGTAAAGGTTGTTCTTCTGTCTTTTTATGCAAATACCTTATTTTATCCATATTTCTTAAAGTTACGTTATCAGCTATAAAGTAATGATCACTACTTTAGCTAGTTATTACACAATTCACAGATTCTATCGTTTTGTATATCTTATACATTTCGCTGCTCTAAAAAAAGAGAGCATAGAATCTGTCTCCTTCTTTAAACTGGTTAGATAAATGCCCAATACTACTATAATGTAGTTTAAAAGCTATTTTAGAGTAAGTTAGTTGTTGTATGAAGTAAGCTCTTTGACCCGTTCTATTTTGTGAATAATAAAACACTCAATAGTAGAAGCTTATGGTTCAGTAAACAGGTTAGAGAGGCAAGTATTATTTACAGTTAAGTTTTCGCTCAGATAATCTCAAATAATTGATTCCCTTGCTGATTGTCCGAATAATGTATTAATTCGACAACCGATGTTGTTATTTATGTAATCAGCGTGTCTCGCTGATTTTCTATCGGTTAAATCCGATTCTTACAAAGCAATCTCTACCAGATTTCTTTTTTCATTTCAATTGGCAACTTTGTTATTGCTGAGTAAATCCAGCAATAACAAAGTTTATAACCTTAAATAAGATTCCCTACCATTTTTCGAGGGTCAACCCATTCATCAAATTCTTCGGCTGTAACAAAGCCTAATTCAAGAGCTGCCGCTTTTAAAGTCGTATTGTCTTGATAAGCTTTCTGAGCAATGGCTGCCGCTTTATAATATCCTATTTTAGAATTAAGAGCAGTAACAAGCATTAACGAATTATCAAGATTCTTTTTTATAGTTTCAGGAATAGGTTCAATACCCACCGCACAATGGTCGTTAAAGCTTACACATCCCTCGCCAATCAAACGGGCACTATGAAGAAAATTATAGATAATCATAGGCTTGAATACATTCAACTCGAAATGTCCCGTAGCACCACCTACGGTTATAGCAACATCATTACCCATTACTTGTGCCGCAATCATAGTCAAAGCCTCACATTGAGTAGGGTTCACTTTTCCGGGCATAATAGACGACCCCGGTTCATTTTCAGGAATATGAATTTCACCAATACCCGAACGTGGACCTGAACTAAGCATCCGAACATCATTAGCTATTTTCATCAAACTTACAGCCACCGTTTTTAATGCACCATGAGTTTCTACAATAGCGTCGTGACTAGCTAGTGCTTCAAATTTATTGGGTGCTGTTACAAATGGCAAACCTGTTAATTGGGCTATCTTCGCCGCTACATTTTCAGAATAGTTATGGGGTGTATTAATACCCGTTCCTACTGCTGTTCCTCCCAGAGCTAATTCTGACAAGTGAGGCAATGTATTTTTTATCGCACGCAATCCGTGATCAAGTTGTGCTACATATCCGCTAAATTCCTGCCCTAATGTAAGAGGTGTTGCATCCATAAAATGGGTACGTCCGATTTTCACAACCGACATAAACTGCTTGCTTTTTTCGGCAAGCGTGTTTCTCAGCTTTTCAATTCCGGGAATAGTTTTCTCTATCAACATCTTATAGGCAGCAATATGCATAGCAGTAGGAAACGTATCATTCGATGATTGAGATTTGTTTATATCGTCATTAGGCATCAAAACCTTTTCCTTATCTGATAGTTTTCCTCCATTCAATACATGTCCACGATTAGCAATTACTTCGTTTACATTCATGTTCGATTGTGTTCCACTACCCGTTTGCCATACAACCAAGGGAAACGAATTATCGTGTTTATGTTCTAATATCTCATCGCAAACACGCGATATCAGATCGCACTTATCGGCAGACAATACTCCTGCATCTTTATTGGTTATAGCTGCGGCTTTCTTTAAATAAGCAAAGGCGTGAATTACTTCTCGGGGAATGCGGTTAATATCCTGAGCAATCTTAAAGTTATCGATACTACGTTGTGTTTGAGCTCCATAATATGCATCTGATGGAACTTTTACTTCACCCAGAGTATCTTTCTCTATTCTAAAATCCATATTATACGTTTTTTTAGAGTTTATATCCTAGTACAATCGGAGTGTATTAAGAGGCAGTGAGCTTTTAACACACTAATATTTAAAACAAGTAACATATATTTCAATTCTGACCAAAGTAGTAAACAGGTCTAAAGCCTCAATCTAAGGTGGTCATAATTTAGGTTCTTCATTCTAATTTTCATAATCAAACACTTCCCTCTTTAAGCATAAAGAATTTTGAAATTTATCCCTACACTCAAAAAAGGTATAACAACGAAAATAAATAAAGTCTATATTATATAAACAAGATTAAGCTCGTATTGTTTTGTAGAACAAGATCTTTTGAAATAACAAATAGGAGTATTAAGTAGCTATCCGAACAGCTAAAACAAACAATCAGATTGTTTTACTAAGCACAAATTATTACGTTTTTTTGAATGTCTCTTGGCAAATCTGAAGTATCTTTGAAAAAAAGGAACAAGACGAAAATGATTAACTAATATGTATCCAGACCTTATCCATCATATCCAAAGTTACATAAAATTAGAGGAAGATCAAATTAAAACCGTCTCTAAATATTTTAAGCGAGTACACCTTAAGAATAAAGAATACTTATTGGAAGAGGGACAAGTTTGTAAATCATACTTTTTTGTAGAGAAAGGATGCGCACGTATGTTCTTTTATACAGACAAAGGTGCAGAGCAAATAACTCAGTTTGCTTTAGAGAATTGGTGGATTACCGATTATTTTAGTTTTGCCGACCAAAAACCATCTGCATATAGCATACAAGCTATCGAGAAGTCCGAGATATTAGCAATTGACCATCTATCTTTTGAGAAGCTACTTAAGGAAGTACCCATATTGGAACGCTATTTTAGAATTATCATGCAAAGAGCCGTAGCTGCATCACAATTAAGAATTAAACTACTTTACGATCTATCTAAAGAAGAGCTATACCTACATTTCAGTTCTAATTTCCCGGAATTCATTCAACGAATACCACAATATATGCTAGCTTCATTTCTTGGGCTTACACCCGAATACTTAAGTGAAGTCCGAAAAAAGAAATACTAAAGTCTTAGACTTTTTTTTATTGCTTTGGTAATATTTCCATTACTTACTCCCTATTTCTTAAACTGGCTTAATTTTTTCCAACATCACTTCCTGTAGCTTTGCATTAAATAAATAGAAAAGCAATAATTATGAATAAGGCAGTAAAACTAACAGAGAAATTTTTTGATGTTATTAATCACGAAGGAGTAGTATCAATTGTATCTTGGGGACTTGACGAACCCCATATCGCCAATACATGGAATTCTTATATTGTAGTAACAGAAGATGGCAGAATCTTGATTCCTGCATATGGGTTACGTAAAACTCAAAAGAATGTAGAGGTAAACAACAAGATAAAACTAACATTAGGAAGCAAAGAAGTTCTGGGTTATAAAGATTATCAGGGTACTGGCTTTTTAATTACAGGCACAGCCCAATATCTGAGCTTGGGTGATGACTATGACATGATGAAAGAGAAGTTTTCTTTCTTGTCACGAGTATTAGAAGTAACGATTATATCTGCAAAACAAACATTATAAAAAAATTACACTTTATAATAAAAAAGGATGTTATCAGTATTGGTAACATCCTTTTTCTATTGAATTCGAATGAAGACGAATATCTTATTTGATTATTAACTACATTTGTATTATTAGCTTAATTGATTCTACTAAATGAAAAAAGGAAGTATTCTTGTTGTTGATGATAATAAAAACGTACTAAGTGCACTACGCATTCTGCTGGACAGTTATTTCGAACATGTCTATCTATTATCGTCTCCTAATACACTTATCTCTACATTGAGAGAGAAAAATCCGGATATCGTACTATTAGATATGAACTACTCTGCCGGAATAAATTCAGGAAATGAAGGTTTATACTGGCTATCAGAAGTTAAGAAGATTGATCCAGAACTACCCGTCGTACTTTTCACAGCATATGCAGATATAGAATTAGCCGTAAAAGCATTGAAAGAAGGTGCTTCTGATTTTGTTGTCAAACCATGGGACAATACCAAATTGCTAGCTACACTGCAAGCTGCATTCTCTTTACGTCAATCACGTAAAGAAGTAAAAAAACTACGGGAGAAACAGAATGTCCTAAATTCTGAATTAAATAAAGAGGAAGACTTCTGTTGGGGAGAATCCGAAATAATGCAGAATCTTCTTACCCTCATCAAAAAGGTAGCAAAGACTGATGCCAATGTGCTAATAACCGGCGAAAACGGAACGGGTAAAGAGTTAATCGCAAAAAAGATACATCACCTATCGTTACGTGCCAGTGAAACATTGGTGAGCGTAGATATGGGGGCAGTAACCGAAAGCCTATTCGAAAGTGAATTATTCGGGCATACAAAAGGAGCTTTCACTGATGCTAAAACCGATCGTGCAGGCAAGTTTGAAGCTGCTGACAATGGGTCTCTTTTTTTAGATGAGATAGGCAATTTAAGTTACACTCTGCAGGCTAAGTTACTAACGGCTTTACAATCGAGATATATTATAAGAGTAGGTAGTAATACACCTATTCCCGTAGATATACGTCTTATTTGTGCCACAAACCGAAATTTGTTTAAATCGGTGCAGGAAGGCGAGTTTCGCGAAGACTTACTATATCGTATTGATACCATACAAATTGAAGTTCCCCCACTGCGTGAACGCAAAGAAGATATTGTATTATTAGCTAACTTCTTCCTTGATAAGTTTACCAAAAAATACAACAAAAAAGAATTAAAACTAAGCGATAAGGCAGTTTCAAAACTAGAAGGTTATTCATGGCCGGGGAATGTACGTGAATTACAGCATGCAATTGAAAAAGCGGTCATACTAAGTGATGGAACAGAATTGCAGCCTACCGACTTCTATATGCGCCCCATGGAAACCAAAGCGGCTGTAATAGAAGCGATAACTCTCGAAGAAATGGAAAAAATTCTAATTGAAAAAGCTTTGACCAGATACGATAAAAATATATCTGCTATTGCTACCGAATTGGGTATTACACGCCCTACTTTATATAGCAAGATGAAAAAGTATGGTTTATAAGTCGAAACTTATACGATAACTAAGAAATAATATGTTTAAATCTATCGAGTATAAGCTCATACTTTTTTTAATACTATTGATACTATCAGTAGCAGCAAGTACTTATCTCACAATACAAGGTGAATATGTATATGTTGGCATATTTGTACTATTGGCGATATTTTCCTTAAAGAGCCTCTATAGCCATTATAGAAGATTCAATCAAAATATACTTTTCCTTCTCAATGCTTTAGATAATGGAGATTACTCGTTTCACTTTACGGAAGCAAAAACGTCGAAGAGAGAGAAAGAGCTGAATCAGATGATGAACCGTATCAAGGATATATTGACAAGAGCACGAAAAGAAGTAATAGAGAACGAAAAATTCTTGAGTCTTATTCTTGAAAGCGTTTCTACCGGAATCATAATATTAGATCCTCATAATAATGTAAATGCAACCAATCGTGCCACCAATAAATTATTGGGACTACCTGTATTTACCCACTTAAGTCAATTAAAAGCTATTGACGAATCGTTGCCCGAACTTTTTAAAAATTTAGAAGTAAAAGACAATACTCAAATAAAGATAGCTAATGAACGAGAAGAAATTCAGATTAGTTTAAATGTTTCCAAAATAACATTGAAGAAAGGGGCGATGAAAGTTATTACCCTTAATAATATTGGGAATGAACTTGAAGCTAAAGAAATGGAATCGTGGATACGTTTGATTCGCGTAATGACTCATGAAATAATGAATTCGATAGCACCAATTACTTCTTTAACCGAAACTCTGCTCTTCTCCTACAAAATAAATTCGGATGACTCTTCAAACGATTCTCTTCGAAGAAATACAATTGATGCTCTTGAGACCATTAGTTCTACGGCTAAAGGTTTGATTACCTTTGTAGATTCTTATCGCAAATTTACGGGTGTACCAACCCCTCAATTCCGCCAATTCGATTTGATTCCCTTATTAGAAAAAATAATCCACCTCGAGTCAGCAAACATGGAAGAGAAAGGGATCACAGCCCAGATTACTTATACAAATAAACAGACTATATTAAATGCCGACGAGGGACAAATAACACAGATTCTTGTTAATATAATAAAGAATGCACTAGAGGCCATACCAGCCAATCAAGATGGAAAAATAGAAATAAAGGTAACAGAAGCTGATAATAAAGTATCAATTGATATTGCAAACAATGGCGAACCAATTCCATCCGAAATAGCTGCTCATATATTTATTCCTTTTTTCACTACCAAAGATTATGGTACGGGCATCGGACTTAGTGTATCGCGTTATATTATGCGACTACATGGTGGAAATTTAAAACACCATACTTCAAACGAATGGACTGTTTTCAGCATGGTATTTAATGTGTAACATCAAACAAAATATTTGTATATGATTAAGAAACTAGCTTTAAATATTTGTTTCCTATTAGGTACGTTTTCTATTATTACTGCTCAAAGCACAAATAATAACAATTATGCTCTGAAAGAGAATATCCCCTATATAAGTAGCTCTGAAAAGGATGTTTATAAATTGGAGCGTTGCAAACTCGACATTTATTATCCAACCGATAAGAAGAATTTCCTTACAGTTATCTGGTTTCATGGAGGAGGACTTGAAGGTGGAGAAAAAGGCATTCCTGATGAATTGAAAAATAAAGGTATAGCAGTCGTAGCTGTTAATTACCGCTTAAGTCCCAGAGCCAAGAACCCTGCATATATCGAAGATGCTGCCGAGTCTGTTGCATGGGTTTTCAAAAACATTGCCTCCTTTGGTGGTAACCCCGAAGAGATTTATATTTCGGGACATTCGGCAGGAGGGTATCTAACTCTTATGGTCGGACTCGATAAAAGCTATTTGAATAAGTATAATATAGATGCAAACTGCATAAAAGGATTGATACCCATCAGCGGACAAACAAATACACATTATACAATTAAAAAAGAGCGGGGACTTCCTATCGAAATACCTTATATCGATAATTATGCACCTCTGGCTCATGCACGAAAAGATATTCCACCCACACTTCTTATTACAGGAGACAGGAGACTCGAACTACCTGCACGTTATGAAGAAAATGCACATTTGGATGCAATCCTAAGGGTGTTAGGCAACAAAGAAATCACCCTCTATGAACTGCAAGGGTTTGACCATGGAGCGGTATATGCACCCGGATGCTACCTTATTCTTGATTGGATAAAAAAACACAGCAATAACAATTAATAAAAAAAGGGGGACAAATTCCCTTTTATTAATTACTCTTTACTGATTTCACTGGATTTATCTTTGCTGCTTTCCAGCTTTGGAAACTAACAGCAATAAGAGAGATAAGAGAAACAAAAATACTTGCTCCAATAAACATCCACCAGTGAAGTTCTGTTTTATATGCAAAACTTTCGAGCCACTTATCTATAATAAACCAAGCAGTAGGTATAGCTATACAAATCGAAAGTATAATCCACCTCAATAAACTCACATTAAGCATCACAACAATTTCTTGATTAGTTGCTCCATTTACCTTTCTGATACCAATTTCCTTAGTACGCGTTTTTATCATAAATGTCATAAAAACAATCAACCCTAGAATGGTAATTATCAGGCATAGTACCGAGAAAAATTTTATAACCTTACCTGCATTCAGCTCATTCTTATATACAGCATTATACGTATCACTAAGAAATTTATAATTGATCGGATAATCTGGATTTATTTTACCCCACACTGCATTCAATGTTTGCATAGCCTGAGTTTCTTGTTCAGGTGCAAATCTTATCATAAAGCAATTCATAAACATATTGCGTTGCAGTATTATCATGGGTATAGCATCTTCGTAGACACTCGTATATGTAAAATCCTCCACAACTCCCAATACAACCGCAGATTGAGTAAAATCGAGCGAGCCATGTTCTATCTTTATCTCTTTACCAATAGCTTCTTCCGCAGATGCAAATCCAAATACCTGCAAAGCTTTGCTGTTGAGAATTACATCTTCTTTTATATTCGAAAAGATGTTTTCATCCATTCGCTTAAAAACAAGCTCTTCCTCTTCTTTTAAAGTCAACTTCAAGGGAGGAAATAACGTACCTGCAACTAATTTAATTCCATAAAAAGAAAAGAAATCTTCACCTATAACCAATACAGGTATATATGTTTGTTCTTTCCCGTCAATAGAAACGCCAATCATATCTCTTACCGCCGAACCAGGTAATTGCATGGCTCCCGTTACCGATTCTATTTCGGTATGTTTAAGCAATTCATTCCTCAGTGTAGAATAATTACTGATAACCTCTGTTGGCTGTTCTTCAAGAACCAGAATATTAGTATCCGTACCGCCAACCTGAGTATTTTTTATCAACATAATCTGATTGTTGATACCAATAGTTACTATAATTATAAAAATCACAATACTATATTGTATAACAAGCATATATTTTACATTCGAGAACGAGAAGCGAGCAGCTTTAAGATCTATGCAATCATTGAAAAAATAGGTTGATGAAATATTTGACAGAATAGGTAATAACGAAATAAAAGCTGTCACCAATAAAAACAATAAAGTGAGTATGATTTCCTCTCCAATAGAAATAAAATTAAAGGAGATTGAAAAATAATCAGCTACAAATGCCGAGATCAGTTTCCCCATCAGCCCCCCTATAACAGCTAACCCAAAGACCACCTGAAACTCGTCTTTAGCAACCACCATTGACGAAGCTCCATTAAATCGAAGCAATTGATAGTACCTTTTATTATAAGAGAAGATAACACTGGCATTGAGCCATAAATTAAACATCACAATAATAAAAAGTAGCACATTGGCTCCAATAATAAGATAGACATAAAAGATATTACCATTGGGTTCCATCTCTCTCAAGACATGACTTTTCAGGTGAATATCCGTCATAGGCATAAGACTTATCTTAGCACTGGGTCTCTGAGGATTTTCCTTGAGAAAGACATCTGATATTTTTTTCTCTAATTCTGAATAGTTCTGCCCTTTACCAACTAAGAGATAAGCATAGAAAAAGAGACTATCAAAATCGGTTTCTTGGACAATAATATCAGTATGGAAATGGGTATTATCAGGCATATCCTTAAAAACACCACTTATAGAACAGGTCATATTATTGAACCTACGCCCACTCAATTCGATCTTCTCTCCTACTATATCTGTCTTTCCGAATAGTTGATTTGCCTGTTTTTCACTAATCACAACACTTCCGGGTGATTTAAAGGCTGTTTTGCGATCTCCTTCCAACAATGGAATATCGAGTATTTCAAAAAGGTTCTCACTCGAAAAATAAATATCAGTTACTACTTGCTTTTTTTCATTGAGGGTAAGAATAGCTGTATTTATTTTTGACAACTTCAAACCATCTTCTATTTCGGAAACACTTTGCAATATTTGATTAAAGTTGGTTCCGTAGATACGTCCATCAGCTTGTTGCCCATCGTAGCTCACCGTCATACGAACTATGCGATCTGCTTTCGAATAAAACTTATCGAAGCTAAGCTCTCTCTTTACATAAGTGTATGAAACGAGTATACATGCAAACAAGAGAGCCAAACCCAACAAATTTACAATTCTAAGATTTTTCGTTTTCCAAAAACGCCTCACTACAAATGGAGTATTATACATAATATGTTTTATTTTAAGAGATACTCTTTATTCTCCCTTTATTGAATCAATGGGATTGGCTCTTGCTGCTTTTAAACTTTGCCAACTTATAGACAGAAGTGATAATAACAATACTATCGCACCTGCAGCCACAAATCCCCACCAACTAAGCTTTATTTTGTAAGCAAAATTGTCTAGCCATTGACTCATGGCAAAATAAGCAATGAAGCACCCCAACACAAAAGCAATCAATACTCTTATAAAAGAATCGGCATTAAGCATTCTCAAAATCTCTCCTTCGGTTGCACCACTTACTTTGCGGATAGCAATTTCTTTCTCTTTTTGTTGAATCAGATAGAGTGACATGGCAAAGACACCCATCACCATAATTATAATAGTAAGGATGGTGAATACTAATATTATTTGAGAAGTCTTTTGTTCTTTCTCGTACCATTTCTGTATAGTTTCGTCAACAAATCTGGTTTCAAAAATTTCACCTCTGTTATATTCCAGATATACTTTTTTTATCTTATCTGTCGTCTGCAATAAATTTGCATTATCTCCTATCTTTACAATAATATCATATGGCTTTTGCTTATCGCCAAGTAGCTCAACAGCAATCAAATTATCTATTTGATGAAGAGACCCTGCTCTGAAATCGCTAATAATTCCCAGAACCTGAACATTCTCCCTATATCCTACATTTGCCATATTAGTTGCAGAATCGGTCAATAAATCATATGCTTTTTGATTCAACCAAAATGAGTAATTGGCTGTAGGTGTATTTATTGGCACAACCTTTATTCCGAAAATACTAAAAAACGCAGTATCAGCCGCAAAATACTGGTAGGAAATCTTCTCGCCATCCCTTTCAAATAAATTATGATATATACCATCTATAGGTGTACCTGTGGCATAAGAAACATTTTCCACTCCCTGAATAGTTAACAACGTAGCCTTGAATGCCAACAATTGACTTATGTCTAATTTATTATTCATCACCAATATACGTTCTCTATTAAATCCAGTGTCATAACTTACAAGAAAATCCGATTGTTGCTTAATAAAAAAACTACAGACAAGTAAAGCTATAGCAACAGTATATTGGAAAACAATCAGAAGTTTAGAGTACTTGGATTTCATTTTTTGTGTAAAAGAACCTTTGACAACCTCAATTGGATTGAACCTTGAGATAACAAGTGCCGGAATAAGACCTGCCAGAATAGAAATAAGAAGTATAAAGAGAATAGCAATAATAACCAGTAAAGGAGTAAATTCATTTATTAACCTGAGATTAGTACTCAACAAATTATTAAAGTATGGCTCTACCATAAAAGCCATAAGCAGCGCGAGAATAAATGTAAAAGAGGTCATCAATAATGATTCAAGCAAAAACTGTAAAATCAAATCTTTACGGCTACACCCCAGTAATTTTCTCAGAGCCGCTTCTTTACCTCTGAATCCGGCTTGAGCAATTGTCATGTTTATATAATTCAGCAAGGCTATCACCAATATTAAGATTGTAACCGCTATATATACTGTAATCAGAGTCGGGCTATTTGTCCTCAGGTCATCTAATCCTTTGATTTGCGAAAAATAAACATCTTTCAGAAGTATAAATGATAATTCCTCATAATACGAGGTATCCTCAGAGTGGCCTTTTTTTAAAAGCCTTAAAATATCAGCACTTTTTGATTGTAAATCCGCTCCTTCTTTTTCGAGAAAAAACATTCCATAATTAGACCATGTCCATCTGGTAAAAACACCCTCTCCATAATATTGGGCAAGCGAGCTATAAGTAACAATTATATCTGCTTTTCGGAATATCGTATTATCAGGTATATCTTCTGCAAGCCCGGTTACTATATGTTCTTCATTGTCTATAAAGATTGTTTTACCCACAGGGTTCTGCTCCTTAAATATCTTATTGGCAAACGACTGAGTTAATACTACTGATTTTCGGGCAACAAGCACCTGTGAACGATTGCCTTCGATGAGCTTAAATGAGAATATTTTGAAAAACGTAGAATCGGCAAATAACGTTTTGGCAGCTTGCTTTGGAGTACCCTTATTTCCAATTGCGGTTTTTTTAGAGGTAAAACGTGTGAAGGATTCAACCTCCGGAAAATTGTCTTTGATAAAAGGGGCAACGGGGTTTGCAAAACTTGAATAATCTTCATTGCTAAGCAAAAATATCCTGTCTTTTTTCTCATGGAAGCTATCAACAGATAATTCCTGTCTTACATAGACACTCAATAGTATCACAAATGTAAGCGATACTGAAAAGCCAATAACCGAAACCAAAGTGTACAATTTGTTGCGGGACAAAAATTTCTGATATACTTTTAAATCTGATATCCTCATTTTATATTTGTTTAAATATTCAAGTAAAACAGAGAATCATTGATTCTACATACGAAAAGGCTCTTTACTTACTTTTCATTTTAGAGTCTGCTTAAATTATTAATAAAATGATACATTACTCTCCTTTTATTGAATCAACAGGATTGGCACGTGCTGCTTTTAAACTTTGCCAGCTTACCGAAAGTAGAGATAATATCAGTACTACCAGACCTGCAACAACAAAAACCCACCAGTTCAGTTCTATTTTGTAAGCAAATCCTTCAAGCCATCTACTCATGGCATAATAAGCTATTGGGCAAGCAAAAACAAAAGCAATAAGTACTCTAATAAAAGAATCCATATTTAGCATTCTTAGAATCTCCCCCTCAGTAGCACCATTTACCTTGCGGATACCTATTTCTTTCTCTTTCTGACGAATAAGATAAAGTGACATGGCAAAGACACCCATAACCATTATTACAATAGTAAGTATAGTAAATGCTGATATAATTTGAGAAGTCTTTTTCTCTTTCTCATACGCATTCTGAACAACATCATCTACAAATTGCGACTCGAAAAACTCTCCTCCATTGTATTGAGAATATGTATCTTTTATTTTATCTGCTGTTTTGTATAAATCTGCTCCTTTAGCAATTTTCACTATAATATTCCACGGAAGATGACCATGAGGTAAGTTTTGGATACGCATCAAACCAATTGGCTCTCTTAACGATTTGAAGTTAAAATCATTAACAATTCCTGCAATCTGTTTATACTCGTTATGCCCAAAATTGGCTAGAAACGAAATTGAATCGGGATGTAGTGCATTATAAGCAGTTTGGTTTACCCAATACGTTTCATTAGTAGGCTCTATACCTGTCGGGGATATTTTAATATCGAATATCTTGAAAAATGTAGAATCTACGACTAGTTCTTGAAAACTAAACTGTACCCCATCCACTTCAAAAGAATAATTATTGCTGCCAGTAGCAGGTGTACCGCGAGAATAAGAGACCAATTCAACACCTGATATTGATTGCAACTTATCTTTGAACCCCTCGAGTTGAGCACTATCTAAAACATTATCCATAACAAAAACACCATCACGATTGAAGCCTTGATCATAATTCACAAGAAAATCAGACTGCTGTTTAATAAAGAAGCTACATATAAGTAGAGCTATCGTAACAATATATTGGAATATGATAAGGCCTTTAGAATACTTCGCTTTCACCTTACGAGAGAAAGAGCCTTTCACTATTTCGATAGGGTTGAAACCTGATATAATGAGCGCCGGAATAAGACCTGCGACAATAGAAATAGATAAGACAAAAAGAATAGCTACACCAATAAGTGACGGTGTAAACTGACTCGATAAATGTAGACTCGTATTTAATAAGCCATTAAAAGATGGCTCTAATAGAAATGCCATGAAAAGCCCCAAGATAAAAGTAAAAGAGGTCATTAAGAATGATTCGACTAGCAATTGCAGTATTAAACTCTTACGACTACAGCCCAGAAGTTTCTTCATAGCTGCTTCTTTACCTCTGAATCCTGCCTGCGCAATTGTCAGATTAATATAGTTAAGCAAAGCAATAACTAATATTAGTATAACAATACCCATATATACAGAAATAAGTGTTTTGCTATTAGTCCTGATAGATGAATATGATTGATCTATCTGAAAATAAGCATCCTCCAGAGGTATAAACTTTAGATCATTGGTAAAACCGTCTTTATAATACCAGAATTCTTTCTTGAATAACTCCAATAACATTGATGTTTTAGCAGGCAGATTACTTCCCTCTTTTTCGAGAAAATACATTGTAAAACCAAAATTATCCGATCTATCCAATATCCAATCTCCACCCCAAATCATAGTAATAGACTTATAATTCACAATAAAATCAGCCTTATGTATCTGTGTATTCTGAGGGATATCTTCCATTATACCTGTAATAGTATGTTCCGTATTATTAATAATAAGATGAGCACCTATCGGATTTTTATCCGCAAACATCTTATTTGCAAATGACTTTGTTACTACCACCGATTTTAAGGGAACCAAAACCTGAGAAGGATCGCCCTCTAGAAGCTTGAATGAGAAAATACTGAAAAAGCTCGGATCAGCAAACAATGCATCCGCCTTTATTTTAGCTCCCCCTTTCTCACCTAAGATCACAGGAGTGAAATGTATTCGGGCATATGCTTCTACTTCGGGGCACTTATCTTTAACAAAATCGGCAACAGGATTACCAAATGAAGTAGAGGTATCATGAGCCATTAAAAAGATTCTGTCCTTTTTCTCATGGAAGCTATCCACCGATAATTCCTGCTTTACATATATACCCAGTAATATCACAAACGTAAGTGATACCGAAAAGCCAACCACCGATACCAAGGTGTATAATTTGTTTCGAGACAGAAACTTCTGGTATATTTTTAAATCTGCTATTCTCATTATCTTATATGTTTTAATTTTTGCTAAGAAGAAGGAGAAGTGGTATCTAACTAATAATCACTTTGCACATGAAAAAATGAAAAATAGACTTCTCCTTCACAGAATATTATGGAAACTAAAATTATTCGTCTTTAATAGAATCTACGGGATTAGTTGATGCAGCTTTCCATGTTTGGTAACTTACTGTCAACAATGCAATCAAACCCGATAAAATTCCGGCTAAAAGAAATACCCATATACTCAAATTTACTTTTACGACAAAGCTATTGAGCCAGTTATTTAAGAATAAATAGGATATTGGACAGGCTATAAAAAAAGAGATGATTACCCATATCACAATATCTTTATTTAGTAATAATAAAAGATCGGCAAGTGTTGCCCCATTTATTTTACGAATACCTATTTCTTTTATCCTTCGTTGAATAGAATAGAAAGCCATAGCATACAATCCTGTTATTGTAATTATAAAAGTTATAACCAAAGCATAGCTTAAAACATTACGTGTATTGATTTCCGACAAGTATAGTTTTTCGTATGTTTCATCCAAGAAATGATATTCGAAAGGAACATACGGCACAACTTCTTTCCATTTTTTCTCTATGGTTCTTATCGCTTTTTGTGGATCGCCTACAATTTTGAAAAATATAGGATTGTTCGCGGTGTGTGATGTACTAAGGTACATCTGAGGATCGGGCTCTTGATGAAGCGATTTTACATATGTGTCTCTTATCACCCCCTTCACAATATAGGGCTCACCATCTTTTTCACTAAGTTTTCCCCCAATAGACACTAGACTAAAAGACTTTCCAACCGGATCTTTAAGTCCCAAAACCTCAGCAGCACGCTCATTGATAACACAATAATTTGCACTGGATGAACTTTCGAGAGTTAGCGAATTTTCGCCGGCGACAAACTCCATTCCAAAAAGATCAAAATAGTTAGGTGTAACCTCCGATAAATCCAACAATATTTGCTCTCCCGTTTCAAGATTCTTTCCACCTATTCCATTCCCCATTTTAAATGGCAGATTGTATTGTTTTATTGCGACATCTTTGATTGATGGGTCTTGAATCAATTCTTCACGTAAAGCCTTATAGTCAGCGCCAAAAGTATCCCATCCTTGTACATATATTACGTTTTTATTATCGAATCGTAAATCCTGAGATAGAATATAATCAATCTGCCTAGCCAAAAAGAATACTACTATGAGTAAGCAAATAGATGATGTAAATTGTATGATGATAAGTATTTTCTGAAAGGCTGACATCTTCTTTCCTCGAAACTTACTGGTAAGCGTCTCGATGATTCCGAATCGGGTCATCTGAAGAGCAGGGAAAGAGGCTGCCAATAGTGTTGTTATAACTATCAGGCAAATAATATATAAATACAATTCAGGCGATAAGAAATCGATACTTACCTGAGATCCTGTATAACTATTAAAGACTGGTAAAGTAAATACAGCAAGCAATACACCGCCAACAACTGAAACCAGAACATACACAAGGGTCTCTTTATAGAAATCTGATATCAGAGATATTTTGCTTGCTCCCTGCGATTTTTTAATTCCTATAGCCTTTGCCCGAATAAAGGAAGTTGAGATAAACAGATTCGTGAAATTTATACAAGCAATAATAAGAATAGCAATAGCTGTGGTTAGAAATATAATCAAAAGCTGCTTATCCCCTTTAACTGCACTGTCAAAAGCAGGGTCCGTTTTACTAAAATGGATTTCTTTTAAAGGCTCAAGCTTTACATCATTATGCGCACCGTCTAAAAATGAAGATGCACCCAATTTATTAATTTGAGTAAGTTTCTCCTCAATAGAGCCAAAATCAGCATTAGAAGGTATAACAAAGTAGGTATCATACGAAAAGCTACTATTCCAGCCCAAATCTTTGAATTCACCAAACAAAGGAAATACCATTTCGCCTTGAATATGCGAATTTCGAGGCATATCATACATTATTGCCGAGACTGTAAATTGAGACCCATGAATCTTAATAATTTTACCTATAGGATCTTCTTCTTGAAAATATTTTTTAACTGCAGATTCAGTTAGAATCACATTATCTGGAGCAGAAAAAGACGTTCTTATATCGCCTTTCTTTAGAGGAAAGGTAAAGAATGAGAAGAAATTATGATCGGTAATAAGCACCTTTACACCCCAGCTAACCATATTATTTATAGTTACACCATCGGTTCGTACTACTACCCTACACATTTGCTCTATTTCAGGAATTTCAGCTGCGGCTAATTCTCCCAATGGTTTGAAAGAGGATGCTGCTTTTATAGGTTCTTCATTTAAAACAAAGCTCTGCACAACCCGATACATTTTATCTCCATTGGTATGGAAATTATCGAATGTCAATTCGTTAATAGCCCATAATCCCACAGTAAGAGATACCATGATCCCAAGACTCAAGCCGCAAATATTCAATATGCCGACAGTCTTTTGTTTGCTAAAATTCCTGAGAAATTGCTTCATAATTTTCTTTTTCGCTAAAGATGAAATAGAATACGATTTACATCTTACTTTCTACTTCTGTAATAATCTGCCCGTCAAATAGATTTATTGTACGATGGGCAAACGAAGCATCGTGTTGAGAGTGAGTTACCATTACAATTGTTGCTCCCTCTTGATTTAGCTCGGTCAACAAATCCATAACGTCTTTACCATTCTTAGAGTCCAGATTACCAGTAGGCTCATCGGCAAGAATCAATTTAGGATTAGCAATCACCGCACGGGCAATAGCTACACGTTGTTGCTGACCTCCCGACAATTGATTGGGGAAGTGACTTGCTCGGTGACTAATACTCATCTTACGCAGAGTTTCTTCTACTCGTTTTTTACGATCTGCTGCTTTTACTTTCAAGTATGTAAGAGGTAATTCTACATTCTCAAAAACAGTCATCTCTTCTATAAGATTGAAACTCTGAAATACAAATCCGATGTTTCCTTTACGCGATTGGGTACGTTCCTTTTCTTTCAGATTACCCACTTCTTTTCCATCAAGTAGATATTGTCCTGAAGTAGGGTTATCCAGCAAACCAAGAATATTCAACAACGTTGATTTTCCACAACCCGAAGGTCCCATTATAGCAATAAATTCACCTTGAGTTACATGCATAGAAATACCGTTCAACGCAACTGTTTCAACTTCTTCTGTGCGAAATACTTTCTTTAGATCTTTAATCTGTATCATAATATTGTTTTTTTAATTATTTACTATTTTATTCGCTTTTCAATGATTTTACGGGATTAACTGTAGCCGCTTTCCAACTTTGCCAGCTTACAGTTATAGCAGATATAATAAACACCACTGTGGCTGCGCCTAAAAACAACCACCAAGGAATGCTTGCCTTATAAGGAAAACTTTCGACCCAGCGGTCTATAGCATAATAAGCGAGCGGCACACTAATAACAAAAGCTATAAGAAACAAAGCCAACAGTCCTTTATTAAGCATTAATATGATCTCCAACTCAGTAGCACCATTCACTTTACGGATAGCTATTTCTTTGGTTTTATAGCGAGTATTAAATACTATAAGTCCATAAATACCCATAATGGCTATTACAATAGTTATAAGACCGAAGAAGCCTATAAGCCTTGCCATATTATCCTCTTTCTTATATAGATCGTTCACTTTCTGGTCAAGAAATGTCAGTTTAAATTCTTCTTTACTAAACTTCGACCATGTTTTACTCATATACTCTATTGTAGATGGGGTATCCTTACCTGAAATTTTAAAGAACACAAAGTTTAATCTGGCTTCCCTATAACTACCATTTAACACAACAAAAGCCATTGGTTCGATAGGATAATGCAAAGACTGAAAGTTTATATCACCTGCGATTCCCTTTACAGTTCCATCCCTAGAAAGACAAAAGACATTTTTTCCTATCAAGCTATTATCAAAGCCGTATTTCTCTATAAACTTATTATTAAAAATTACTTGCTCAAGAGTTGTAGAATCTTTCTTTGTTTCGGTAAACCCATTTCCGGCAATAATTTTAACTCCAAAAAAGTCAAGAAAATTAGGCGTTACAGGCCATGAGGTAAACTGTACTTGCTTATCTTCAAAACGTCGTCCCCACCCCATGGGAACAGTACCGGGAATAGCTTCGGAAGCTGTATAATCTAACACTAAAGGATTCTTTATCATTTCATCACCAAAGCTGTTAAGGTCAGTATCAAGTCCTTTTAATGGGAGATATACTATATTTTCTTTTTGTATTCCACTCGAATAATTTATCATATATTCGTGCTGTATCTTTATAAAATAAGCAATACAACACAACGATATAGCTGCTACAAATTGTATCAAGATCAACACATTTCTCATATAAACCCCTCTGGGAGATAGTGCGAACGAGTTATTCAAAGCAACTGCTTCGGGAAAAGATGTTGCATATTTCGCCGGATATATGCCCACTATAGCTATAAGAGCAAGCAGAAATAAACCCACTACACCTATCAAGAAAAGATTTTCAGTTATAAGTAAACTAGCCGAGAAAAAACTACTTAAAGGAGATGATGCAAAAAAGTTGACCAAGATTACAGATAAACACAATGAAATTAGAGCAAAAAATATTCCCTCAAACATCATTAACATTTGTAGGGCTGATCGATTCAGTCCCAGAATCTTGTGAATATTTACCGACTTCACTCGCGATGGAGCCATCGCAATGGAGAAGTTCAGATAGTTTATATATGCTATTAGTAGAATAATAACTCCAATAGCAATTAAAGATATGAAAGTAGTCTTATTGTTTGCCTGTATCATATAAGCCTCTTCCAGAGGAACAGATCTTAACTCAACACCTTTACCCGATTCCTTATTTACGTATCCAGAGAAAATCTCAGCAATTTTTCCATCACTATTCAATTTCTCTTTTACTATCTCATGACTTCCCTCCTGTATCTCCACATACATTTTGAAACTCCATTCAGTTGGATCTGTAGTCTGGGTTGCCACATACATACCATTAGTAAGAGAACAGTTTTTCGGGAAGTCCTTATAAACCGCTACAATCGTAACCGGAATCTTCGAGAAATGATGATAAATAATTTTCCCAATAGGATCTTCGTCTCCAAATATCTTTAGAGCATCACTTTGCGAGATTAAAGCCTTATGCTTACCCAAAAACATATCAGGTGCATTTCCTGCAATTATCTCCGGTGTAAATACTTCTAGAAAACCTCCAGAAACGGCAAATTGCTCTATATCTACACTTTGAGAGGTTGCCTCCACACTTTTATCAAAAAACTGACTGCCCCAATCTTGTACTAAAGCATAATTCTTTATTTCGGGTACTGCCTCTGCAATAGTCTGTCCTATGGGAACACTTAGATTATGAGCCTCCCTTTCGTCTGCTTCGTAATAAATAGTAATATATTCTAGATTGTTAGCCTTTTCGAAATTCCTATTATAAGTAGCATCGTAATACGATTGGATGGCTATTATAATAAAAACAGTAAAGGCAACAGACAAGCCTGCTATATTCAGAACCGAAGAGGTTTTAAATCGCTTTAATATATAGTAGAAGTTTTTTATAACTGATTTCATCTTTCAATTTTATTAATCGTTCTTTAAGGTATCTACAGGATTTTGATTAGCTGTATACAAACAATTCAAGCATACTACAGATAACACTATTGCTAAAACAGCCAGTCCAGAGGAAATAAATAATAGAGGAGATAGCTCTGCTTTCTCAGAAAAATCTTCCATCCATTTAGCAGCCGCAATAGCCGCAAACATTCCACCACAAATAAGAGCAGGAAAGCTTATCCATAAATTATCTTGCAAGAACAACTTCAGAATATCAACCAATGCAGCTCCATTTACCTTACGAATAGCAATCTCCGACTTACGACGATTTACCTCGTTGTTGGTATAGCCAATCAACCCAATGAGAGTTATTAGTAAAGTAACAATTCCACCAATTGTTATTGCATTCATAAAGCGACGCGAATTGCTATATAACTTGACCATACTGTCTTTATAGAGCGAAAGTGCAATTTCTTTATCTGGGAACGATCGTTTAAATACATCGTATACAATCTGGATATTATCTGAGTTCAAATCCTTAAGCTTTACTACAATAACTGAAGATGGTTCACTTGAGTAGAAGATAACGGAAGGGCGAGTGTCTTCACTTCCAATAGAACCTAATCGAATATCGGAATAAACACCTATAATACGAGATACTCCACTCTTTTGTTGATGTTCCGAGATGAAGACTTCTTTGCCAATAACTCCATCCTGCCAGTTTGCAAGCCCTGATATTTTATCAGCAAACTTCTTACTGATCACTATATCCTTATCTGGCACCGACTCTTTATCAAACCCTTTACCTTCAATTATTGGTATTTCCATTAAGGGCAAATAGTTTTCGTCTGCACCATACAGATCTGCAATATTAAAAAGCTCATGGTCATTATTTGGTAGGTACACATTATTACCCGATGCAAAGCTGAATGGCAGATCATCAGCAGTAGCAACCAACTCGACCTGAGGAACAGTACGAAGTTCATCTATTATTTTTTGCCTTTCATTGTTATTCACTCCCCTTGTATTATAGTAAAGCAACCGCTCATAATTATATCCTGGATTGTCATTAACCATCACATCATATTGTCGAGCTACTATAATGAGTAATGTTACAAGAAAAACAGTAGTTACAAGTTGAAAAAACAGAAGTGCCATTTTCCAACCTCGTTTGGTCATTGTCAAATGACGAAAAACGGACGACACAGGAATCCGAGAAAACAAATAAGATGGTATAGCTCCTATAATCAATGAAATAATTACACAGAAAACCACCAGTATCAAACAAGTTTGAAAAGAAAACAATGAGTAAACCGAAGCCGATAAAATCTCTTCTGCCGTACTTCTAAAACAAAAAATAAGGAGTAGAGCAACTACCAAGGAAATAGCCAGATGTAGAGATGTTTCTCCAAATATTAACTTCGATATATCTTTCTGTTCAGCCCCATAACATTTATATACAGCAATTACTTTCCCTCTATTTACCAACGTTGATATCAGAATCAGGATATAATTCATAATAGAAGTAAATATCAAAGCAAATGCTATTGCCGACAATAAAAGAGTCATACGCTTTGTCTCAGGCGTATCACTATGCAATGCGGTGAGTGCTGACAAGGTATATGAGAGTTCAACGCCTGCTTTCTTTAATTCTTCCATAGGCTGATTACGCTCTTGCATCTTTCGGATAGCAGGTGCCAAACTTGCCGGATCGGTACCAGACATTAGTTTTACATATCCCAGATAGCGGTCGTTACCCACCCAATTTTGAGTACCATCCCACATAAAATCTTTTATGGATGCTAATGATATTACAAGATCGTATCTTAAATGTGCATTTTCGGGTACATCTTTAAAGACTCCACCGATAGTGACTGTACGTCCGGGATAATTATCGATTTGAATAGTTTGTCCTATAACATTGTTACCCATTTTTTCGGCAATAGACTCGGATACCAATCCGTACAGAGGTCTGGATAGTATTTCTTTTGCATTTCCAATAACCATTGGACGAGGCAATACATCAAAGAGACAACTGTCTGCCATGATAAATGTACCTGTGTAACGTTTCTTATCAGGCGTAAAAAATGAAGCATCCCATCCCATATATGTCAAACGTGTTGCAACCTCTACCTCAGGTATCTCAGCTTTCATGCCGGGAGCTATAGCACCACTTACTTGTCCAAATTCGTTTGGTTCTTCATTTCCAACTATTGCATACGATTGTATCTGATAGATTCGATCAGAGTCAGGGTAAAAATTATCATAGCTAAGCTCAAAAAACACTTTTGAGATAATTATTAGCCCTACTGCCAAACCTGCTCCTAGAGATAATATTTTAATAATATTATTCTCTTTCTTTTTAAAGAGCGATCTTAATATTAGATTAAAGTTATTCATAGATATTTTTCACATTTGCATTTTTAACTTCAGACCTTATTATTTCCTTAGCATTTAATACAACATTACTATACCCCATTGCATTTATAGCAGCTTTATCAGCCAACAAATTCGAAGATTTCAATGCACTACCTGCACCAACAGCACAGTCATAGTATTTTGTTGTGCCTTCAATTTCGAAACGACTCCCAGCAGCAATATTAGCTGAAAGGTAATTAGACTTTATTTTCAACGCTCCAAAGGACGAACCAGTTATCAATGTTAACGAATCGTTTTCAAGCGGAGCATCCATAACCAATTGGCAATTGTGTAAACTCAAATAATCTAACTTATTTGTGTAAATAGTGATGCTTCCTTTAGGAACTCGTCCTCTCTGATCTAAAACTCGAATCTCCAAGATACCATCTTCTATTTCTTGTTCTATACCTAGCGAATCCTCTAATTGTATAGAGAATATTTCGGAAGGAATAAGGTTTACTCTAAACCCTGACAAGCTAATTTTAGAAAAAGTATCCTGAGCTTGCGTAGAGAGCAAAGAAGCGAGGAAAAGTCCTACAATAAATAAATGTCTCATTATCATTTCGATTTAAAAGGTGGTGTTACTCATCCGATAACGCATCAATAGAATCTGCAATAGTTGCATTCGTCCTTTTTCTGCTTATCGTAATAAATTTCATAGTATTAGATTATTTCATTTTAATATTAGCTCTTCCACATCTCCGTATGTATCATAAGATGAAGTGATAACTTTCTCTCCCGGTTCCAACCCACTCGTTACTTCATAAAAGTTAGGGTTTTGTCGCCCGATAGTAATTTTACGTTTGATTGCTCTACTACCATCGGGAGTTACAACAAAAATCCACTGACCACCTGTCGCCTGATAAAAAGCACCCCGTGGTATTAATATGGCGTCTACGGGTTGCCCCAATTGAAGGTTTATATAATAAGTTTGACCTGCACGTATATTATCGGGACGTTCGCCTTCAAATATAAAATCAGTCTTAAACTGTTTTTCTCTCACTTCGGGATATACTTTGCGGACACGTAACGCAAAATTCTTGTCTTGACGTTCAAAGGTTGCATCTAAACCCGTTCTTACTCTGTCTATATAATGCTCATCAATTAAAGCCTCTACTTTGAAATCCGATAGAACACTAATCTGACCAATACGTCCGCCTGTTGCAACAGTCTGCCCTATTTCTACATCCAGTAATCCCAATTGTCCGTCAACAGGAGCTTTTACATTCAGGTTATCCACTCGCTGACGTACTAATGTTAAGTTGCGTCGTATGTTAGATAAACTTTCCTCCATCTGATGGATCTGAATACCTCGATAAAGCGAATCTTGTTTCTGACGTTCTACTACCAAATTGCGACCATCAACAGCATAATCATAATCTTCTTTAGCTTGAATGAACTCTTCTTTTGAAGTCAGATTCTCTGAATACAATTGTTTATACTGCAAAAATTTTCTTTTCTTACGCTCCACATCCATATCCAATTGAAGCTTCTCTTTCTTCAGATTTAATTTCTCCTGCTCCATAGCAACCTGAGTGTTACGAAGGAAGTTTTGTTTTTCTGCTAATTGAGCTTCACTATCCAATATATTTAGGCTCAACATTGGGTTTGTTAACTGAATTACAACATCTCCTTTGTGAACTTCCGAGCCTTCTTCAATCAATTTTTCGGCTACCATTCCACCCTCAATCGCGCTTAACTGTATGGTATTGATGGGTTGAACTTGTCCACTGATACGAACATAGTCATTGAACTGACCTTTCGTTACAGATTGAACGCTAACTTTCTGCTTCTCAACATTTAGTTTCGAAGCATGATTACCGAAAATAAGCCATCCAATAGCTATCAGCAATATTGCACCTCCAATAACAAACGGAATATGCTTCTTCTTCAATCCTTTTTTCTTCTCTATAATCGTATCCATATCAATATGTGGTTATCTTTTGTTTCTATTCTTTTTGTTAATCTTCTACTACAAATGGTTCTCCTTTATAATAAGATACTAATCTGAATTTCAATTGAAATTTAAGTTGAGCGTTTAACTCTTCAGCTCTCGCCTGAAGCAGACGATTTGCACTTGTATGCATTTCTATGGCACTGATAAGTCCTTCTGAAAACTTGCGTTCATTTACTTTCTGAGCAATTTCCATGGCCTCTGTTTGTTTTTTTGCCTGATAGTATTCATCAACCTGTCCGTTCATATCTGCAACAGCTTGCTCTATCTCACTATATAGCTTCTGCAATGTTTCTTCACGCTCTGCCTGAGTTATTATAAGCTGAGCTTTTCCTCTTCTTACTTCTGCTGTGCGAGAGAAGCCATTGAAAATAGGTACTCGAATTGAGAAGCCAACATATCGCCCCATTTTATTCTTGAATTGGTATCCAAATGATGAATATTCGCTACCATCCATATATCTCGAAAATCCGGTAGAATATCCACCCTCTACTGCTATGGTAGGAAATAAACCTCCCTTAGCCGATTTATAAGCTAATTGTTGTACTTGCACAGCAGACTCGGCAACAAGAGCCTGAGGAAGAAATGTTTTCGAGTGTTCAAAAATATTATATGCTGTTTGATCTGACTTAGCAATTATATCTAAAGCTCCTGAATCGCCTATCTCCAAAGTCTCTTCAATCGGAAAGTTCATTTTCTCTTTCAATAAAATAACCCCAATAATTAAGATATTCTTTTGTCGTGTCAAGTTGTATTTGTTAGCTGCTTCTTGTGCTGTCATTTCAGCCACTTCAGGAAATCCTTTTACTCCCAGTTCCATCATTCGTTGTACCTGCTTCAAGTTAGCAGTACTCTCCTCCAATTCTTGTTCTGCAAGTTTTACTCTTTCAGTATTATACATCACATTATAGAATGCCTCCATCACTTCGTAGGCTATCATATCTTTGGTATACTCAAGTTGTTGTCTTCCCAACAGTTTATTCACATTTTGTAATCTAACTCTTGTTACATTGGCTAAACCATCAAACAAAGTAAGTGACGAATATAAATTGTAGTTATTATTAAATGAATTTATATTGGTATAGGTATTGGTCTCGGCATCAAGTCCTCTACCAAAATTGAAAGAAGCCGAAGTACTCGCATTTATAGATGGAAGTAACTGCCCTACAGCTTCCAGAAAGTTCTGATGATAGATGCTATTTTGAGCTTCTTGTTTACTTCTTCTTGGACTATTTTTCACAGCATACTCCATGCAATCCATAAGAGTCCATTTTTTATCCTGAGTATAAGCAGTTATACTCATCAGAATAAAGAGGATAGTAACTAAGTATTTCATAATAATATTTACGTTTTTATTAATATATAAACCAATTCTATGCCAAAAACAGAGAACTATTCATTTACAACAGATTAGCTATTTTCAAGAAGTCAAATCATGTAAAATAATTTTACAGTAAGTGATTAATTTCTTTATACCAATAATAAAAACTTTATAATTTTATCACATTTCAGAAGTTTAAATTTCGTTTAGAGGCACAACAAAAATGGTGAAACAGATTAATACTGTTTCACCATTAGAAAAGTCCTACTAAAGACACTTAGTGATTGCCCTTAATATCTATATTGGAGAGTGAGTGTAAATGCATTGTCTTTCAGATCGTTTGTAAAACGAGCCAAATTATTTGTCTTCTCATTCTTTATTATTTCATAATAGGCTTGAAGTTCAACATTCTTATAAGCATGCCATATAGCACCAAATGCCATAGTATTATATTTAATATCGGCTTCTGTAGTTCCATTCAATCCAATAGCACTACCCGAAACTTTCGTATTAGGATCGTACCAATCGTATTTTAGGATAGCTTCAAAAGGGAGCTTACCAATATCCTGAATCAGAATAGCATATCCCCCAACGAAATTTCGGATATAGGTATCAAACGATGGGCGATCGGGTGACTGTGGACTCACTGTTCCATTAACAGAACCTGGTTGTTGACCAAATATATATTCGGCTCTCAGCTGAGTTCCTCCTAATGGAGAAGTCCAATTACTTTGTAAATCGAATCCCAAATATTCACGTTTGGCATATCGTCCAAGATTGCTAGGATTGGAATTTTGAACAAAGCCATCACCTTCCATCTTGAATACATTTTCAGTCCCTTGAAATACACTACCTAAATAATAAGAGACTCCGAAAGTTAATCTGCCACCATTGGGTAACTTGGGAGAGGCACTTAAATGTCCGATAAAGTCTCTACGGCTATCTACTTCCCTAGCAATTCCGTTACCGGCAATCAAAGCTGTTTCTAATGTAAATAATTGAAGAGGTGAGCCGTCTTTCGCCTGAAACTGAATCATTGCACCAATATCTCTATCTCCGGGAAATAGAGTTGTGATAATACGCGAACGTTCAGGAGATTCTCTTCGAGAAGAAGAATAGCGAACTTCGTGTCCAAACGGACGAAAGAAAAGTCCTGTTTGTATATAACTAGTTTTAAACCATGGGTCTTTAAATTTAAGATAAGCATCTCTCACAGCAACTCCTCTTTCAGTTATATCTAACTGAAAGACAGCAGAACCCAACCCTTCTTCATAAGTGGTTTTTATACGACCTCGACGAATACCAATACGGCTAAAAGCATTATTCGGATTTTCGTTAACTGCACCGATTCTTAAGTCGGCATCCTTTTGTGCTGATATATATTGAGCTTGAAAATAACCGCTTAGAGTAATATTATTAAGTCTGCTAACTATCTTTTCCAGATTATCTACTCTTTTTTCCAATCGTTCAGTATCATGTATACTATCCTTTTGTGCAAAAAGAGAAGTTATACATATTGAACAAAGAAAAATGAGAAGAATACGTTTTTTAATCTCCATATAATAAGTAACAAAGCTGTTCGTTTTTATCCAATTACAAATATATTCTTAAATTATTATATTCCTATTTGAGAACAGATCTTTTTAAAACCTAAATCAGTCACAGGACCTTAAATTCACTATTATGATTCTTCAAATATTCTCCTGCGAGCCAATAAACAACTACCCACGATACCTGCTTTATCTTTTAGTTTTGAAATAATAATATTAGAGTCTTTATTAACTAAGTTAAGTGAATATTTTCGAACAGCGCTTTTTATAGGTTGCAGAATATAATCTCCCGATAGAGAAACCGTTCCTCCAATAATAACAAGTTCGGGGTTAAATATATTTATTAAGCCCGCTATCTGCCTGCCTAATTTTTGACCTACCTCTTCAAAGATATCTATACATAGTACATCTTCTTTGTTTACTGCATCAATGATATCTTCTAAGAAGATAGGCGCATGACTTTTCTCTTTTTTCAAAAGGATAGAGTTTGCACCGGCACTTATTCTTTCAAGCAATGTTCGGTGAATTGCCAATCCCGAGGCTTCGGTTTCAAGACATCCCTTTTTCCCACAATGACAAAGAATCTCATTGTCAAATACATTAATATGTCCAAATTCTCCGGCAAAGCCCGATTTCCCTTGATACAATTTACCATCAATTATTATCCCAACGGCTAATCCCCAGCTAATGTTGATGAAAATAATATTACTCTCATTCTTTACATTACCTACCATATACTCACCATAAGTCATGGCTCGGGTATCATTATCAATAGAAACACTATATCCCAGTCGTTCAGCCAAAATATCAGTCAACGATCGTTCTTCAAGATAAAACAAACTGTAACTATACCCCGAGTCGGTATTTACCCGTCCCGATATACTGATGTTTATGTTCAGTATTTTCTCTAAATTTATAGTAAGGCTATTTATAAAAGACTGTATTATTACAATCAGATTCTCAAAAGACTCAGTTGTGTTCTCCGAAGAAAAAGGCACATTCTTTTGCAAATCCAACATTTCGCCTTTAAAGTTCATCAAGGCAAGATCTATTGTAAATTTCTTAATGTCCACTCCTATAAAATATCCCGAATCGGGATTTAAACCATACAAATTAGGATATCTGCCTCCCGAGGTTTCTAACTTACCATAGTCTGTTAAAAACTCTTCGCCACACATTTCGGTAATCAATTTGGTGATAGTAGGTATACTTAGGTTTAGTTCTTTTGACAGATCAGGAATAGTTGAATTGCCATTATTAATATAGTAATTTATAATCTTCTTCTTTATAAGCGCATTCTTTGTGCCTTTTGCTATTTCCTGAATAAAATTCTTATTCATACTGTTTGGGTTATGTTTTCCATTAATACAAATGTAGCAAAATATTGAATCAACATAGCAATAAATACATCGTTTGAAGAGCTTATTAAAGAAATAAATCAACCATAATTTCATTATTAACTAAAATATTTTATTAATTATGGTTGATTAAATTATTTTAATTAATATATTTGCGATATAACATTTCTTATACTATAATAATCTTAAAATACACAATCACTATGGAAAGAATAAAAGGTTTGATAAACGCACCATTTACTCCTTTTCTTGAAAATGGAGAAATAAACCTTGAACCGATAGAAGCTTACGGACACATGCTTGCTAAAAACGGACTGAAAGGTGTCTTCATCAATGGCTCATCAGGAGAAGGTTACCTACTTACTGATGACGAACGAAAACTAATAGCTGAAAGATGGGTAAAAACCGCACCCAAAGATTTTAAAGTAATAGTACACGTAGGCAGCACTTGCGTAAAATCGAGTTTCGAATTAGCTAAACATGCACAACAAATAGGCGCATGGGGCATAGGTGCAATGGCATCTCCATTTCCTAAAGTAGCGCGAATTGAAGAACTTGTAAAGTATTGCGAAGAAATAGCATGCGGAGCTCCCCAACTACCTTTCTATTTCTATCATATTCCTGCATTCAACGGAGTTTATTTACCTATGGTTTCTTTTCTGGAAGCAGTAGATGGCCGTATTCCAAACTTTGCCGGAATAAAATACACTTACGAAAGTATATACGAATACAATCAGTGCCGATTATATAAAAATGGTAAGTTCGACATGTTACATGGGCAGGACGAAACCATATTACCATGTTTGGCAATGGGCGGAGCCGAAGGAGGAATAGGTGGAACAACAAACTACAACGGAAAAGCCTTGACCGAAATTATTTCTGCATGGAATGCCGGTAATCTAGAAAAAGCCAGAGAATTACAAAATTTCTCACAAGATGTAATAAACGTGATCTGCCATTACAGAGGAAATATTGTAGGCGGAAAAAGAATTATGAAACTGATAGGCTTAGATCTGGGTAAGAATCGTACCCCATTTCAGAACATGACTGATGAGGAAGAATCTAATATGAAAAAGGAACTAGAAAACATAAATTTCTTCGAGAGATGCAATAAGCTCTAAAAAACAGAACATCTTAAATACAAACAGTTTAGTCAACAATTTTATTGCTGACAGGATACTCTTATACACTTTTAAAATAATGACAGCGACAAATCAATACATAAAAGACTGGGCAGAAAGATATCGAAAAGATCTGATCGAAGATATAATGCCTTTTTGGTTAACCAACGGTTTAGACAAAGTAAACGGAGGCGTTTATACCTGCCTTAACAGAGATGGATCGCTGATTGATACCACAAAGTCTGTTTGGTTTCAAGGACGGTTTGCATTCGTCTGTGCTTTTGCATACAATACTATCGAAAGAAAACCCGAATGGTTGAAAGCATCTAAGCTAACAATCGATTTTATAGAAAAACATTGCTTTGATACCGATGGTCGAATGTTTTTTGAAGTAACCAATACAGGGCAACCAATAAGAAAACGCAGATATATATTTTCAGAAACATTTGCTGCCATAGCCATGTCTGAATATGCTATTGCTTCGGGTGATACTAGCTATGCAAAAAAAGCACTTGCCTTATTTAAGAATATGCTAAGGCTAATAAACACACCCGGACTATTAGCTCCGAAGTACGAAAAAACAGTTGACATGCAAGGACATTCCCTTGTTATGATTCTTATAAATACAGCGAGCAGAATACGCGAAGCTATTAAAGACCCTAGCCTTGATGCTCAGATCAACGAATCAATAGATTCTATTTGTAAAGATTTCATACATCCCGAATTTAAAGCTCTATTGGAAACTGTAGGACCTAACGGAGAATTTATAGACAGCACATTAGGAAGAACCATAAATCCGGGGCATTGTATCGAAACCGCATGGTTTATATTGGAAGAAGCCAAATATCGAAATTGGGATGCTGAGATGGTTAAGACTGCGACAACTATTCTCGACTGGTCTTGGGAATGGGGCTGGGATAAAGATAAAGGAGGAATAAGCAATTTTAAAGATTGCAAAAATCTACCTCCTCAGGATTATTCGCACGACATGAAATTCTGGTGGCCTCAAACAGAAACTATTATAGCGACTCTATATGCTTATCAGGCAACAAAGAACCCGAAGTATCTAGAAATGCATAAGCAAATCAGCGATTATACTTATTCTCATTTTCCAGATAAGGAATACGGTGAATGGTTTGGCTATCTACATTATGACGGAACTGTATCTCAATCGGCTAAAGGCAATCTGTTTAAAGGACCTTTTCATATACCACGCATGATGATAAAATCGTATCAGATATGCCATGAAATAATTACGAGCAATATTACCTCTCCTCAATTATATTAACTTTTTTATTAAATCTAATTATTCACTTCTATGAGAAACTTTTTGGTATTATTATTTTGTTTGTGTTTATCCTTGCAGATAATAGCACAGACAAAGTCGATTACAGGAACTGTAGTTGACACAAATAATGAACCTATTATCGGAGCAACGGTTACCGAAGTAGGATCAGCAAATGGAACAATGGTCGATATCGACGGACATTTTTCTCTCGAATTAGCTAAACCTGACAGCAAAATAACGGTTAGCTTTTTAGGATATAAATCTCAAACTATCTCACCACAAAATCAAAGCAACTTGCGGATTGTGATGCAAGAAGATTCACAAATTCTGGACGAAGTTATCATAACCGGATATGGAACCAGCCAGAAAAGATCGCTGATGAGTAACTCTATATCTAAATTAGATGACAAAGTTCTCAAAACATCGGTAATGGCAAATGCAGCTTCTTCTTTACAAGGTACAGTGAGTGGTCTGCGTGTTATAAATACTTCGGGAAAACCCGGTAGCAGCCCCAATATCGTATTAAGAGGTGGAGCTTCTATCAATAAACCTTTGGAAGGCCCTCTGGTTGTTATTGATGGAATTATACGTTCTTTGGACGATTTCAACCCTTCGGATATAGAATCGATTGAGGTATTAAAAGATGCTGCATCAACTGCTATCTACGGATCTCGTGCCAATAATGGAGTTATTCTTGTAACCACAAAAAAAGGAAAAGAAGGACAAGCACAAGTAGCCTACAAATTTAGAGGTGGACCTAGCTATGCTCGAAAAGGATATGACTTCCTTAATGCCGAAGATTATATATACTATAATCGTTTGGGATACAAACGTACCGGACGTGCCGGTATTGAGAACCAAAACGGATATGGCTTAAACTCCGGTGGGCTTTTCTCTATTGCCAAGATGACCAATGATAACAAGCAGTTATTAGGCGAGGGATGGAAATCTATGACTGACCCTTATGATGAAAGCCAAACTCTTATATTTAAAGATTATGGAGGACAAATGCGTGAAGATGCTTTCAACGATCCCGCATCTATGCAAGACCATTACTTAAGCTTCTCAGGAGGAACTGAAAAAGGTACATTTGCATCGACTCTTGGATACTACAAAGAAGACGGACAGGTTGTAGGTACAAATTATGAACGTTTTAGTGGAACTATTAACGGTTCGTACAAAATCAATTCCATATTAACTGTTAATGCGGGAGGTATATTCTCTCAATCGAGCTCACCTAATTTATGGACAGGTAATAACTCGGGTGAAACGGGTGAATTTGAATTATTCTACCGATCAATGAGTATCTGGCCTACATGGAATCCTTATGACGAAGATGGTAACCCCGCATCAGGTTTTAGCAAATCGGACGGTAACCCTTTATATTGGAAAGAAAAACTTAGCCGCAAAAATAAAACCAGAAAAACAACATTCAATATAGGAGCGCAATTAGAGCTAATACCTAAGAAACTCTTCTTGAATGAAAATAGCTCTTTGTACTATGTTGATTACCAATTCGAATCATTTGATAAGAAATTTCAGTTACAAAATCGTGCTACACCCGATAGTAATAGAGAATCTATGTTTAGATTAACTAAAAGCTATCAGGTACAACATAATGCAACATTAACATTCACAGAATCTTTTGCCAAAAAGCACAATTTAGATGCCATGATCGGGGGAGAGATATTTGAGAATAACTATTCTGAATTTTCGGCTGCCGGAAGAGGTGCTCCAAGTGATGACATCCCTACCCTAAACGTAGTTTCGGAGAAAACATCTATCTCGTCATCTAAAACAGATTATAAGATAGTATCGGCTTTCTCACGTATCAACTATAATTTCAACTATCGTTATATGCTGTCGCTTGTGGCTCGTTACGATGGTATATCTAAATTATCAGATAACCGTTGGGGATTCTTTCCCGGTATTTCGGGAGGATGGAATATGCACGAAGAAGCCTTCTTCAAAAATTCCAGTATCGAAAAAACAGTATCTGTTGTAAAACCACGTATAACTTATGGTACTAATGGTAATGTAAATGGTATTGGCAATTTTGATGTATACGGTATCTATAAAACTCAGACTGCATATAACGAGAATACAGGATTTCTAAATACAGGTGTTGTAAACAACAATCTGCGTTGGGAAAAAAGTAAAACTTTTGGTGTTGGACTTGATCTTGGACTTCTCCAGAACCGTATTTATCTGATATTCGATTACTATAATCGTAAAACAGAAGATTTGCTTACCGACCTTGATTTACCAGGCTATACCGGATTCGATTCATTTAAAACAAATTTGGGAACCATCCAAAACAGAGGTTTTGAGATAGAAGCAAAATTCAACATTCTGAATAATCCAAAAGGATTTAGCTGGGATTTTTCAGCCAATGCGGCATTTGTATCTAACAAGATACTCAAGTTACCCAATAACGGATTGGAAAATAACCGCCAAGGAGGGCATGAAATATATGACCCTAAAAGTGGCAAAAACATCTGGGCAGGAGGATATCAGGAAGGACAACAACTTGGTGAAATATATGCCTACAAGCATGAGCGTTTATTTACAGATTGGGACGATATAAAAGCAAATGCAGCTAATCGTTACGATGCTATTGGAGAATTATACGGGCCTGATGCATGGAATGCTCTAGCTAATAAAACGGGGAAACAGCAAATAGAACCGGGAGATGTGAAATGGGCAGATTTAAACAATGATGGAATCATAAATTCGTATGACAGAGTAAAAGTAGGAAACATTTTCCCTAACTGGACAGGAGGATTTTCATCGTCACTATCATTCAAAAACTTCTCACTCTATACTCGTTTCGACTTTGTCTTAGGTCACACTATTTATAATGATCTTAAAGCTCGTTCGCTAGGTCAATATCAAGGAACATTTAATATCATATCAGAAGTAAAAGATTCTTGGTCGGAAAGTAATCCAAATGCCAAATATCCTAAGTTCTATTATGCTGATCAATTATCAAAGAAAAATATTACACGTTCCAATAATGGAGGTACTGCCTTGCACAACAACAGTTCTCTGTTCTATGAAAAGGGAGATTACCTATCGTTGAGAGAACTTTCGCTAAGCTATAAATTGCCTAAAAGCCTAATCAGCAAAGCCTACATGAGCGATATGACACTTAGTGTAACTGGACAAAACCTTTTCTATATAACTGGTTATGACGGTACATCGCCCGAGCCGGCAGTAGATTATCAAGCGAATGGACGTGGCGGCATCGACAACGGACGTTATCCTGTTCCTAGAAGTATATTGTTTGGTATTCAAGTTGCATTTTAATGCCTAAAACCTATTTACAACTTTGGTAAGTATAATAATTATCGATTGTTATCAACCGAAAATATATCATTAAATACTTCTATTTACTTAATAACTAATAAATCAGAAAACAATGAAAAATATATTTTTATATATTCTGACATCGCTCTTCCTGCTAAGTGGATGTACAGATTTAGATATTGAGCCGACCAGCGAGATTACGGACAAAAACTATTGGAAGACCGAAGAACACTTCGATGCATTTATGTATGGCATGCACAGCAGATTTAGAACTCATGCTTGGAATTTCTTTTTAATGGGTGATGGACGAAGCGATATTTTTGGAGACCAAGCCTTTGGAGGTGAAGCTTCACAAGGAATGGAAAGATTCCCCTTCAATACACTTAATATAGATAATCCGGGGATATCTAATTACGGTGGTTTCTATACAAATATCAATCAGGTTAATCTTTTCATCAAAAAAGCAAATGCAACCAATGTTCTAACGGATAATGCTAAGGCTTACTATTTGGGACAAGCTTACGCTATGCGCGCTTATTATTTCTTTCAACTATACCGCACATGGGGGGCTGCTGTTTATACAGAAGAACCAAGTGAGAGTTTCGAAATCGGAAAGCTCGACAAAGCAGCCACTCCTGCAAATGAGATTATGGAATATATCAAAAAAGATATAGATGCCTCTATAAACTCTTTCGGGAACGATTACTCTATAAAGGAACTTAAATCGTTGTGGTCTAAACCGGCAGCACTTATGCTGAAAGCAGAAGTATATCTATGGAGCAGTCGCCAGCTTAACGGAGGAACTGCAGATGCTGCAAAAGTAAAAGAAGCATTGCTAGACATTCAAAAGAATGTTCCCGAATTGGCTTTACAACCTAAGTACACCGACGTATTCGATTACAGTAAGAAAGGCAACAACGAAATTATTTTTGCAATTCACAATCAGTTAAACGAAGCTAATCTTTTAGGAGGAAGCTATGCATATAACCTACTTCCGGGAGATTTGTACCTACGTAATTATTACGATGAAACGGGAACAAAAATAAATACAGCAGTAGAAAACAACTTCGGTTTGATGCGTCTACAAATTAAAACAACCAACTATACGCGCTTCAATGATAAAGACTCACGTAAGAGAGCAATCATAAAAGGAGTATATGACTTTGTAGATGGTAAACTGACATTAGTAGGTACGTATCCTAAAAAATATCCGGGTACAATGAATGGAAGTGTACGCGTTGCCGCCGACGATTATCCGATCTATCGCTATGCAGATTTACTTTTGATGCTTGCAGAAGCGAAAGCAATATTAGGAGAAAATCCTGCGAACGAAATAAACGATGTTAGAAAACGTGCATACGGAGACAATTATGACAGCTCAATAGCATATCCTAATCAAGCAATAGATAAGAATATCAATGACGCCATATTGGAAGAGAGATTCTTTGAATTTATCCTCGAAGGAAAAAGATGGTACGATCTAAGACGCTTCGGAAACGAATATGTATTTAAACATACATTAGCCGACCCTCTAAACCCTCTTCGCTTGCTTTGGCCTATCGACAAAAGTACAATAACTAAAAATCCGGCATTGACTCAAACACCTGGATATGAATAAATAAAACCTTTCATAAAAGACTGCCTTATGCAGGGCAGTCTTTTATGATTAAGCTCTCAGACTTCTTTATCGCTTGGGTAAGCATACCAACAAATGATAGTTCGGATTCTGAGATACGACATTAGATATTTTCAGTTACTTATCAATAACAAGGCTGTTACCAGTAAAGGAAAGTGTTATATTTATAGAATATTCCTCGTTACTAAAAACAAAACCATGAAAAATTTATTCCTTAGCTTTTTTCTCTTATTATCACTTACAATAAATTCAGCAAGTGATACAGTTAAAATAAAAGCACCTCAAATTCCTATTCTAACCGACAGGCAAGACAATGTACTATTTTACATCCGATTGGATGCTGCAAACAGCAAAGTTCTAAACAATGTCAAAGTAAATCTTGACAAGGAAGTAAATCTGAATGAAATAAAATCAATCAAGTTATACTACAGCGGCACTGAATGTGTGCAACGTGAAGGCAAAACATTCTATGCCCCTGTACAATATATTTCTAAAGATGTGCCGGGAAATACTTTTGCAGCAAACAGTTCCTACTCTGTAAAGAAGACAGAATTAAGGACTCTCAAAAATGAGATTACACTTACAGCCGATCAGCCATTATTTCCGGGGATTAATTATTTCTGGGTAAGCATAGAGATGAAACCCAATGCCTCTTTACTTTCTAACGTACAGGCAAATATAACAGACGTTATTCTGGATAATAAATCAGCTATTCTAGCTTTCGATAAAGAAAGATCGGTTAGCCGTAAATTAGGGATAGGCGTTCGCCATGCAGGAGACGACAAAGCTGCTGCTTATCGCATACCAGGTTTAGCAACTTCCAATAAAGGAACTATGCTTGGAGTATACGATGTACGCTATAATAATAGTGCAGACCTTCAAGAATATGTTCATGTAGGATTGAGCCGTAGTGTTGACAAAGGTCAAACATGGGAGCCAATGCGTATCATCATGGACTTTGATGAATACGGCGGACTACCTAAGGCTCAGAATGGTGTAGGCGATCCTGCAATTCTGGTTGATAAAACAACTGGTACTATTTGGGTCGTTGCAGCTTGGACTCACGGTATGGGCAATGGCAGAGCATGGTTTAACTCGCAACAAGGAATGGGTATAGACCAAACTGCTCAATTAGTAATGGTAAAAAGTGACGATGATGGCAAAACATGGTCAAAACCAATCAATGTTACACCTCAACTGAAAGACCCTTCATGGTATTTTCTTCTTCAAGGCCCTGGAAACGGTATCACCATGCAAGATGGAACAATTGTATTTGCAAGTCAATTTATAGACTCCGAAAGAATACCCAATGCCGGAATCATATACAGTAAAGACCATGGTAAAACATGGCAAACACATAATTATGCACGAACGAACACTACCGAAGCACAAGTAGTAGAAATAGAACCGGGCGTGCTAATGCTAAATATGAGAGACAACAGAGGAGGAAGCCGTGCAGTAGCGACAACCAAAGACATGGGAAAAACATGGACGGAACACCCATCGTCTCGCTCAGCATTACAAGAGCCTGTTTGCATGGCTAGTATCATAAAAGTAGCAGCTAAAGACAATGTATTAAAGAAAGATATACTATTATTCTCAAACCCAAATACAACAAAGGAGCGAAAAGATATAACTATCAAAGCAAGTTTAGATGGTGGAAACACATGGTTACCCGAGCAGCAGATCTTACTTGATGAGGACTACAGTTGGGGATACTCATGCCTTTCGATGATTGACAAAGAAACAGTAGGCATATTCTATGAAAGCAGTGTGGCTCACATGACTTTTCAAGCAATAAAACTTTCGGATATAATCAAGAAATGAGTTTATAGCCTCAGTTAACTATAATCACTCACTATGAAACATATACAGTTCCCGTTTCTGTTCTTATTTTTATTATTCTGTTCCGCTTATGCCTATGGCGGAATAGGCCAATTATTGCCTAAACCTCAGAATATTAAAAAGAACAATAATTACTTTCAGATGGATAAAGTGTATCTGTCCACTCCTGTATTAGAAAAAGAGTGGACAGACTTTATCTCCTCAACGGGAGGTCAGATTGTAAAACAGAGCGAGAAAAAGATAGAAGTAATATTGGTTGATGATATACCAACAGCCCTTTACAACAAAGACGAAGCATATACTTTAACTGTAACCAAGAATAAAATAAAGGTTGAAACTATTTCTCAAAAAGGCGTGTACTGGGCAATACAAACACTACGCCAACTACAAGTCGAAGGCAAAGTTAAACCGACGTTCGAAGGATGTGAGATTATCGATTATCCTGTTTTCAGAATAAGAGGATTTATGCAGGATGTAGGACGTACCTACATTTCTATAGAAGAACTGAAAAGGGAAATCGCTATTCTCTCTCAGTACAAGATAAATGTATTTCATTGGCATTTGACCGAAGATTTAGGATGGAGGCTCGAAAGCAAAATATTTCCAATGCTTAATGACAGTATCAATTATCAACGTATGCCCGGTCGATATTATACATTAGAAGAAGCTCGCGAGTTAGTTGAATTTTGTAAACAACACAATGTATTACTTGTTCCTGAAATAGATATGCCCGGTCATAGTCTGGCATTTCGAAAAGCATTTCGTCACGATATGCAGAGCAAAGAAGGAATGACTATTCTCAAACTATTGATGGATGAGGTCTGCGAGACTTTCGATGTCCCCTATATTCACATTGGTACTGATGAAATAGAGTTTACTAATCCCGATTTTGTACCCGAAATGATCGCCTATATCCGCAACAAGGGAAAGAAAGTTATTTCGTGGAATCCCGGGTGGAATTACAGACCGGGAGAAATAGATATGACACAGCTTTGGAGTTATAGAGGGAAAGCTCAAAAAGGCATCCCTGCCATTGATTCAAAATTTCATTACATAAATCATTTCGATGCTTTTGCTGATATAATATCCTTATATAACAGTAAGATTTTGAATAAAGAGCATGGTGATAGGGATCACGCCGGCAGCATAATAGGTATGTGGCACGATAGATATGTAACATCTGAATACGATTTACTTATTCAGAATGGCTTCTATCCCTCAATACTAGCTTTAGCTGAACGTGCTTGGCTGGGTGGAGGGTATGAGTACTTTGATAAGAATGGGACTATGTTGCCCAAAGAAGATTCTCCCGAATTTAGATCGTTTCAAGATTTCGAAAACAGACTGCTCTGGCATAAGGCAAATAACTTTAAAGGGTATCCTTTTGCTTATGTTAATCAAACAAATGTAAAGTGGCGCATAACCGATGCTTTTCCGAATGAAGGAGAATTAGCTAAAGTATTTCCTCCCGAAGAAGTAGAATTGAACAACACATATCAATATCAGGGGGAAACATATAACACCCGAGATGCTACGGGAGCAGCTATTTACTTACGTCATGTTTGGGGAACTTTTGTTCCTGCATTTTATAAAGACCCTCAACCCGATCATACTGCATATGCATATACATATGTGTACTCAGATAAAAAGCAAGATGTCGGATTATGGATAAATTTCCAGAATTACAGCCGTTCAGAAAAAGATCTGCCTCCGCCACTAGGCAAGTGGGATTATAGAGAAAGTAAAATCTGGATTAATAACAATGAAATTCATCCCCCTAAATGACTATCGAATCACACAGAAAAGTCAAATGAAACACCTCTAACAAACGAAAATTTCGAAGTTAGAGAACCCATATCAATTACTCTAAATAAAGGTTGGAACAAAGTTTTACTAAAATTACCTGTTGGTAAGTTCTCTACTCACGAGGTACGACTTGTAAAGTGGATGTTTACCTGCGTTTTTGTAACATCAGACGGAAATAAGTCTGTAGATGGATTAATCTATTCGCCAGACAAAAAGATATAAGGTCTTCTATTTATGAAAAACACGATTATTTTTATATGTATTTTTCTCTCTTTGAATGGTTTTGCCCAACAGCGTAAGTATTCTACGTTTTATGAACAAAGAACTTCACTGTTTGAAGAACTATCCATATCGCCGCACGATATTATTTTTCTGGGAAATAGTATTACAAACGGTGCTGAGTGGGCAGAACTGTTCAATAATGATAAACTTAAGAACAGAGGCATTAGTGGAGACATTGCCGCTGGAGTCTATGATCGACTTGAAATGATAACAAAAAACAAGCCTGCCAAAATATTTTTAATGATAGGCATTAATGATATTGCAAGAGGTACGACAGCAGATTCTATCACGATGAATTTTGAACGGATTATAGACAAAATAAAAGAAGAATCGCCATCAACGCGAATTTATATACAAAGTATATTACCTGTGAATCCTGATTTTGGGATGTTTCAAGGTCATATGAAACCAGAAGTAATAAAAGAAGTAAATACCAGATTGTGTGACATAGCAACTACACACAATATTAGATATATAGATCTGTATTCACTTTTTAAAGAAAATAATACGGATAAAATGAACCCAGCCTATACCAACGATGGTTTACACCTATTGGGAGCAGGTTATATATTGTGGCATAAAATAATACTGCCTTATGTAAACGAATAAGCAAAGCGATGAAAAAAACTTTAGTTCTATTCCTTTTCGTCCTTTTTAGCCTGTCACAATATGCACAGACTAAAATAAAAATAAGTTGCATTGGTAATAGTGTGACATACGGCGCCCTATTGCCCGAAAGGGAAAAGAATGCTTATCCATATCAGTTACAACAGATGTTGGGCGGTAAATACGAAGTCCGAAATTTTGGATATAGTGGAGCTACACATCTCAGCAAAGGACATAAACCTTACATAAAACAACAAGTTTATCAGGATGCACTTGATTATGCTGCTGATATAGTTATCATTCATTTGGGACTCAATGATACAGATCCGCGTAACTGGCCAAATTACAAAGACAACTTTTTTAGAGATTATATAAATCTGATTGACTCTTTTAGAAAGGTAAATCCACATAGTAAAATATGGATATGCGGTCTATCCCCCATTGGAGACAGTCATCCCCGTTTCCGATCGGGCACACGAGATTGGTACCAAGAAATACAAAATACAATAGAACGGATAGCAAGCTATTCGAATGTAGGACTTATCGATTTACAAGCAAAATTATATAACCTCCCACATTTATTACCCGATGCACTTCATCCTAATATCGAAGGTGCAGGCATCTTAGCTCAAACAGTCTATTCTGCACTTACGGGTGATTATGGAGGTCTACAGATGCCAGTAATATATTCGGATAATATGGTTCTTCAGCGCAACATTCCTCTCAAAATAAAAGGAATTGCAGATGCAGGAGAAGAAGTAAGGATACAAATAGACGGACAAGATAGAATAACTACAACTCAAGCAGACGGCAAGTGGTCGATAACGCTTGACCCTATGGTAGCAGGTGGTCCTTACAATTTAAAGATAACCACTGAAAAACGTTCTTTACAGTATACGAATGTAATGGTAGGCGAAGTATGGCTCTGTTCTGGACAATCTAATATGGCATTCATGCTTAACGAAGATATTTCGGGAAACGAGAGCACTAAAAATACAAATAACAATTTAATTCGATTGTTTGACATGAAACCCCGCTGGAACACTAATGCTGTTGAATGGGACAAAAGTGTTCTCGACTCAATCAATAACTTAGAATATTACAAAACTACTCATTGGAATATTTGCACAAGCGACAATGTTGTCAATTTTTCCGCCATAGCCTATTATTTCGGAAAGGCGTTGGCAGACAGTTTAAAAGTACCAATCGGATTAATACATAACTCCGTAGGTGGCTCTCCAACAGAATCGTGGATAGACAGGCACACTCTGGAATATGAGTTCCCCGATATACTAAGTGATTGGACAAAAAACGATTTCATACAAGATTGGGTAAGAGAACGAGCGTCTTTGAATATAAAACAAGCCGAAAATAAATTGCAGCGTCACCCATACGAACCATGCTATCTCTTTGAAGCGGGTATTATTCCATTAGAACAATATTCTATTAAGGGTGTCATTTGGTATCAGGGAGAATCTAATGCTCACAATATAGAAACACATGAGAAATTATTTCCGCTCTTAACCGAGAGTTGGCGTAAGAATTGGAACAATACTCAACTACCCGTTTATTACGTTCAGTTATCGAGCCTCAACCGACCTTCATGGACTTGGTTCAGAGATTCGCAACGTAGATTGATGGATAAAATACCTAATATACATATGGTTGTATCGAGCGACAAAGGTGATTCGCTAGATGTGCATCCAAGAAATAAAAAACCAATAGGTGAAAGACTTGCTTTTCAAGCTCTATATAATACTTACAATCGAAAAAATATAATTCCATCGGGACCTATTTACAGATCGGTAACGTTCAAAAATGGAGCCGCATATATTTCTTTTGATTACTCAGATGGAATGCATTCTTCAGATGGAAAAGAACTACAAACATTTGAAATAGCCGAAATAGAAGGACTTTATTTTCCAGCCAAAGCTATAGTTGAAAATAATACGATTAAAGTGTGGTCTAAAGATATCAAATCACCACAATATGTACGCTATGGATGGCAACCTTTTACACGTGCAAACCTAGTGAATAAAGCCAATCTGCCTGCTTCAACTTTTAAAACCGAAAACGATATGAAAACAATTGCAAATTGTAAACCACTACCCGACCTACCTATTCAAGGAGGAGTATCAGCTCCCTTTACCGGAATCTACGAAGACAAATTAATTATTGTCGGAGGGTGTAATTTCCCCGAAACACCTGCATCACAAGGAGGTGTAAAAGCATTTTACAATGACGTTTTTGTGCTTGACATATCCGATAATTCAACGAATACATCATGGATAAAATGCGAAGCACTTCCCTACGAAGCTGCATACGGAGCTTCTGTCTCCACACCCAAAGGACTGGTTTGTATTGGTGGACAAAACAAAGACGGTTCGTTAACTAACGTAACCCTTATTAAGTATGACGTAGATTCTATTATCTTTACAGAACTACCTCAATTACCAACAGGTCTTTTCAACGGAGGTGCATCCCTTATCGGCTCAACAATATATGTTACGGGAGGGGTAAGCAGTAGCAAAACAAAAGGATTCATCTTTACTCTTGATTTAGAGAAATTAGAAAATGGATGGACACAAATTACAATACCAACAGACTATGAGCGCCAACAACCCGTTGTAGTTGCGCAAAATGGTCAGCTATTTGTTGCAGGAGGTTATGATGAAGCAGAGGCTAAAGTTTTTATAGACGTAATAAGATATAACCCTGAGAAAAAACAATGGGATACAGTTTCTGAAATTAATGCAGAAAATAACGCCATAAAAACACTTGTTGGTGCAGCCGGAGTTCCCTATAAAGCAGATCAGATTCTATTTATGGGAGGAGTTAATTACGACCTTTTTTCATCGGCATTAAAACGGATCAAGAAAACTAAAGAAGCACAAGAAAGTGGAGATACTGCATTGGCTGATTCTCTTAAACTAGTAGGAAAAGAATACATGAGCCAAGAGATTAGCTGGTATAAATTCGAAACAGAATTGATATCACTCGATCTCAAAACCAATAATTGGGAAACGCTCGGCGAGTTTCCACAATTGGCTCGTGCAGGAGCAGGCGTTGCTATCTGGAAAAACAAAATCTATATTGTCTGTGGTGAATTGAAACCGGGAATCCGTACAGCAGAAGTAAATTGTATTACTATTAACTAAGATTACAGCTACTTTGTAAGTCGTAACAGAAATAGAACTCTAAAGCAGATTACTTAAAATTGTCATTTACTTAAACATACCATATGAAACATTACTATCTATTAATTATTTGTCTTTTATTTCTTGGACAGAATCTTTCGTCCAGAGATAGAGTATTACTTAATGAAGGTTGGCGATTCAAGAAACTCGACTCTACTGAAATAAATCACACGCTCGACTATGAAAAAATAAAACAATGGGTTCTTCCTTCGGGAAATAAATTCCTTGTAAAATCAAATAAGCCACAAAAACCAACAGCAAACCTTGATGGTGGAAAGTACGCCCAATATGCTTATGATGACAGTAGTTGGAGACAATTGAACCTTCCTCACGATTGGGGAATCGAAGGTCCGTTTGTACAGGAATACCCCGGAGAAACAGCCAAATTACCGTGGTTCGGAGTATCGTGGTATCGCAAAAGTTTAGACATAAATGCATCTGATGCAGGAAAACAATTTTATCTGGATGTAGACGGAGCCATGTCTTTTTCTACAATTTGGTGTAATGGACATTTTGTTGGAGGCTGGCCTTATGGCTATGCATCTTACCGTATAGATTTGACTCCCTATATTAAAGCAGGAGAAAAAAATGTGATTGCAATACGTCTCGACAATCCCGATGAATCTTCCCGATGGTATCCCGGAGGAGGTATCTATCGCAATATTTGGCTAACTAAGACCAATCCCATAAGTATTGCTCAATGGGGTACATTTATTACAGCCACAGATATCAGTAAAGAGAAAGCCACTTTGAATCTGAAGATGAACATAGATAATGTTAACTCGGCAAAAGATCAGATAAATGTAAAAACCAAAATATACAATGTAGACAAACAAGGTAATCCAACAGGAAAGCCTCTTATTATTGATAATACCCCTCTAAAACTATCGGGTAAAGAGAGCCAACTTGAAAAATCGCTGACTTTAAAACAGCCTATTTTTTGGGATATAGATAATCCTCATCTGTATGTAGCATCAATCACACTACAAAAAAACGGAAAAGCAATAGATACATACAATACTGTTTTTGGAGTAAGAACCATTGAGTTTAAAGCAAACAATGGTTTTCACCTGAATGGCAGACGCGTTAGACTGCAAGGTGTATGTATGCACCACGATTTAGGAGCATTAGGTGCAGCTTTTAACTACCGAGCTATGGAACGTCAGTTGGAAATTCTTCAAGAAATGGGTGTAAACGCCATCCGTACGTCACACAATCCACCTGCACCCGAAATGCTCGATCTATGCGACAAAATGGGATTTCTTGTTATAGACGAATTTATAGATACATGGGTAGTTCCTAAAAAGAAGAACGGCTATGCTATCTTATTTAACGATTGGCATGAACAAGACCTAAGAGCATTTATGCAACGTGACAGAAATCACCCGAGTATAATCATGTGGAGTACAGGAAATGAAGTAGGCGAACAAGGCTCTGCCGATGGTATTCGCATTTCTAATCTCCTTACTTCTATTGTTCACGAAGAAGACCCAAGCCGTCCGGCAACAATAGGATGCGACAATCCGAATGCAGCCTTCAACGGTTTTGAAAATACAACAGATATATTCGGCTTTAATTATAAGCCTCATCTATATTCTAAATTTAGTGCAGATCGTCCAAACATTCCATTCTATGGAAGCGAAACAGCATCATGTATAAGCACTCGTGGCGAATATCTATTCCCCGTAGACGATGATAAAAGCGGAGGTAAAATAGGATTCCAAATGAGTTCTTACGATCTATATGCTCCCGATTGGGCATCACCTCCCGATACTGAGTTTAAGGGACAAGATCAGGCTAAAGCTAATGCCGGTGAGTTTGTATGGACTGGATTTGACTATCTGGGAGAACCTACCCCATTCACCAGAGACTTGACCGTTCTAACAAATTATCATGACCCTATTGAACGTGCTAAAGCCGAACAAGCTCTAAAAGAAATGGGCAAAATAGAAGTACCTTCTCGTAGTTCTTATTTTGGAATTGTAGATTTAGCTGGCTTCAAGAAAGACCGTTTTTATATCTATCAGGCACGCTGGCGCCCCGATCTTCCTATGGCTCATATTCTTCCACATTGGAATTGGTCTGAAAGAATAGGTCAAGTAACACCCGTTCATGTATATACTTCGGGCGATTCAGCAGAATTATTTCTGAATGGAAAGTCATTAGGTAAAAAGACAAAAGGAGAATACGAATATCGTTTGCGATGGGATGATGTGGTTTACGAACCAGGTGTTATTGAAGTTATTGCATACAAAGACAATAAAGTATGGGCATCCGATAAAATAAAAACCAGTGGAGATGCTTATCAATTAAAAGTGGAAGCTGATAGAAACACAATGAAAGCCGATGGGCAGGACTTGATATATGTAACTGTAGAAATCAAAGATAAAGATGGTATTTTTGTACCTCGAGCTAACAATCTGGTACAATTTGAATTATCTGGAAATGGAGAAATAGTTGCCACTGATAATGGAGACCCTACCAGTCATGAACCTTTTCAGAATAAAAATATAAAAGCTTTTAATGGTAAATGCCTTGTTATTATTCGTTCCATAAAAGGACAAACGGGCAATATTCAATTAAAAGCTATTTCAGAAGGACTGAAAAATGAGACTATAAACCTTAAATCGATAGATTAGAGTCGATTAAACACTATTTAAAACTATGAAATTAGAAAATAGAACAATCTACCCATGGGTTGTCGTGGCATTGCTATGGGTTGTTGCACTGCTAAACTATATGGATAGGCAGATGCTATCGACCATGCGAGATGCCATGATGATAGATATTACGGAATTAGAATCGGCTGCAAACTTCGGTCGTCTGATGGCGATATTCTTATGGACTTACGGACTAATGAGCCCTGTTGCAGGAATAATAGCCGACAAGATTAGCCGCAAATGGCTAATAGTAAGTAGCCTTTTTGTATGGTCTCTAGTTACACTCTTGATGGGATATGCTACCAGCTTCGATCAACTGTATGCCCTCAGAGCATTAATGGGATTGAGCGAAGCTCTTTATATTCCTGCGGGACTATCGTTAATCGCCGATTTTCATTCCAATAAAACCCGATCTTTAGCAGTTGGTATACATATGACGGGCTTATATACAGGTCAGGCAATTGGCGGTTTTGGTGCAACTGTAGCAAAAGCATACTCATGGGAAGCAACCTTTCATTGGTTTGGTATCGTTGGTGTTATATATAGCATTATACTAATTCTTTTCCTTAGAGATAAGAAAACCGTAGAACAACCCGTAAAAACAGAGAAGCCAACAGAAAGGATACCCATATTCAAGGGGCTGACTATGCTAGCTGCAAATGTATGGTTCTGGGTTATTTTATTATATTTTGCAACCCCCAGTTTACCAGGTTGGGCAACTAAGAACTGGCTCCCTACCCTATTTTCATCGAATCTGTCGATTGATATGGCACACGCCGGTCCTATGTCTACTATTACCATAGCTGTATCTTCTTTTATTGGGGTTATTCTTGGAGGAATATTATCCGACAAATGGGTACAAAAGAATATAAAAGGACGTATCTATACGGGTGCAATAGGATTGGGATTGACTATACCTTCTTTGCTTTTCTTAGGATTCGGTCATAATTTACCTATGATTATCGGAGGAGCTTTATGCTTCGGCTTCGGATATGGAATGTTTGATGCTAATAATATGCCTATACTTTGTCAGTTTGTATCGTCCAAATATCGAGGTACTGTTTATGGTATCATGAATATGACGGGTGTATTTGCAGGAGCATTTATCACCAATCTCCTAGGTAAATCAACCGATTCGGGAACTCTTGGAACTGACTTCGCCATGTTGAGTATTCTTGTGTTTATAGTGCTTTGCGTTCAATTGTTATTCTTAAAACCCAAAGTTGCTAATATGGAAGAATCATAAAAAGTCACATATAAGTAAGCGCCTGATATTTGGAGATATCAGGCGCTTGCTATTTATATAAAAGATGTAAACTATTCAATAAATTCCATCAAATCAGGATATAAAATAGCCTCATTTATAATATAACTGCCATGGTCATGATTTTTCATAATTTTCAATTTCGCATTTGGCATTATCTTCACCATATCTTTGAAACCTTTCCGATAAAACAATTCGTGTTCTGCTGAAACAACTAATGTTGGAGTCTCTATATTTTTTAATTCTTCTAATTCTATATTTGGCTGCTCTAACATCATTTTGACTAAAGGATCTTGAGTTTTCTCATATTCATCAACTAGAGATTTATATATATTCTTCTTAAAATCTGTTGGTTTTAGATTAACTCCGAGAAGTACCATCTTATAGAATAAATTACGATGCTTTATAGCCAATAATAAAGCAATAATTGCACCATCGCTGAAACCGACTATCGAGACCTTTTTCAGTTGTAGTTTTTCAATCAATTGAAAAATATCCTCAGCCATTGCTTCATAAGTCCAGTCTTTGGTTTTAGTGCTGTCACCATGATTTCTACTATCCACAGCATATACGGTAAAATGAAGTTTCAACCTATCAACTAAAGGATCAAAAATATGAAGATCTTCTCCATTGCCATGTAATAGGATAATAGGATTACCTTTACCTAATTTAGTATAATTCAGTGTAATATTATTGACATCTATATTCATCATAAAATAATTAAGGTTTCAAACCTTTATTGCTAGGGTAAGTATAGCGACAGCCCTTAATCTTCTATACCTAGGATAGTTGGCGAGGCTTTAATTTTATTCATCTATTTATAAATCGCATTATAGCGATTATTTATAAGCAAGAAATAAAAGTAACTATATTTTTCAAAATTTTAGAGTCTAAGACCACAGACTTTTCTATTCTTGGCCGTAGAGGCGAACGCTATTCGCCCCAAAAGATAGTTCCACTCTTTATCCTTTAGCATGAATATCCTCAAAAGAAAAATTATATATTTGTACACGAAATTATAAACATACGTGCTTTGAGAATAATTCTCTTATATATTACTGCTTAACATTAGCCTTTAATACCACAGGCTAATATATTTTTCATTTGGGTAATTCAGCTCAAATGAGTTTTTCATTATTAAAATTTATTATCAGTTTACGATATCCTTTTTGAAAGGCTATCGCTTAACTATTACCGAATCTTTTGACCATTTCAATACGATGGGGCGATTGATTCATACATGCATCAAATGCAAATGGAAAATTCCGAAAAAGATATTAAGCAGACTAATTCAAAAGAATTAAAGACAAATAAAAAAGCAGTTAAAAATTTCACATGGGAAGTGAGACCAACAAGTACTCCCTTATTTAAGAGAAAATGCAGTAAATGTAGAAGTAGCAACCTTTATTATTGCAGCAATAAATTCAGGCTAAACTCTCAAAAAAAGAGCATTGATGTATGGCTGATTTACAGATGCGTAAAATGCGATAATACATGTAATATGACAATTCTCTCTCGAACAAAGCCCGAACTTATCAACAAAGAGTTGTTTCAAAAGTTCAGTATGAATGATGAAAATACAGCTTGGCAATATGCTTTCGATCCTGAAACGATAAGAAAGAATAGCATGGAACTTGATTACAGTAATATCGAGTATGAGATAATTCATGAAGACATTATGCTTGAAGATATATCGAATATGGAAGAAGAGTTAATTGAATTTGAAATAAAAGCCAATATAAATCTCAACCTGAAATTAACCTCAGTTATTAGAAGATGTTTCACCATTTCATTAAACCAATTAGAGAAACTGTTGAGTGCAGATGTAATAACTATTCTACCCTTGGGATCTGTAAATAAATGTAAGGTTAAAGATGGAATTGTAGTTACAGTACATCGCGCGAGATTAAAAGCATACTTCGAAAAACAAAAGGATGAAGAGGCTTCAATCCCGAATGCATGAGGTTTTATCTTCTTAGTATTTTAATTTATACCTTTACTCCATATAAAAAAAGGAGTCGTATCTATATATACTTATTAGAAATGAAAGAAATTTTGATCACTTATGCTGTAAAAGATGAGTTTATGCCCATAACTCTCGAAGGCTATAAAATAAGATATGCTTTAACTGGAATTGGAAAAGCCAAAGCTGCGATGAAACTGACGGAGGCTATTTGCGAAAAGCGTCCTGATTTTGTATTGAATATGGGAACAGCAGGGACGCTAAACCATGCTATTGGAGATGTGTTTGTTTGTCGACGCTTTATTGACAGAGACTTTCAGTCTGTAAAACTTCCGGGAGTTGAGTTTGAAATAGACTTTAACTCCATACTTTCCGAAAACGGAATAGCTCTAGATTGGATATCCTCAAACGGACAAACAGCTGTATGCAACACTGGTGATAGCTTTGTTACGCAAGCCGAATTTATAGAGGGAGATGTTGTAGATATGGAAGCATTTGCTCAAGCGATTGTTTGCGAAGAATTTAATATTCCCTTTATTGCAGTTAAATACATTACAGATATTATAGGTCAAAACTCAGTAAAACATTGGGAAGACAAACTAGCTGATGCCCGTATAGGATTAGATGCTTGGTTTCGGAACAAAACTGTATAAAAGCTCCTTTTATCTGAATATAAAAAAGCCACAAGAAATACACTTGTGGCTTTTACTGTTTTGTGAATAAACTCAATTACTACAGCTTCGACATATCAATTACATATCTGAAACGTACTTCACCATCAGCTACCTTTTTATAGGCATCTGTAATTTGTGAAGGTTCAATTATTTCTACATATGGATAGATATTATTTTTCACTGAGTAGTCGAGCATCTCTTGCGTTTCTCTGATACCTCCAATTTATGAACCAAAAACCTTACGACGTCCTTGAAATACTAATGTAGCAAGATCAATACTCGGAACATCCTTAGTTGCGGGAAGACCTACTACTGCCAACTCTCCATCAATTTCCAACATATTGACATACATTCGAGGATCATATTTAGCAGGAATGGTACTGATTATCACATTAAACATACTCTTCATGCCTTCTAATTCCTTAGGATTGTTCACATTTACATATTTTGCTGCTCCCATATCCAAAGCTGCTTGTCTTTTATCTTCGGTAATATCAAATACGGTTACTTCTGCACCAAAAGCAATTGCATATTGTACAGCCATGTGTCCCAATCCTCCAAAACCTGCAACACCAACTTTGTCTCCTTTTTTCACATGAGTATATTTGAGAGGCGAATAAGTTGTTATACCTGCACAAAGCAATGGAGCTACTTTCTCTAACTGAGCATTTTCAGGAATTTTGATCGCAAATTTTTCAGACACCACCATGTTGTTCGAATAACCACCTTGAGTCATCTCATTATCATGAAAAATATCCTTTGAGGCATACGTCAAAACACGTCCATTCTCGCAATATTGCTCTTCGCCTGCTTTACAATAATCACATACACCGCATGAGTTAACCATACAGCCTACGCCTGCATAGTCGCCCACTTTAAATTTAGTAACGCTTTTCCCTACTTCGGTTACCCGTCCCGCAATTTCATGTCCGGGGACCATTGGGTACGTTTCTTTTCGCCAATCTCCCCGTGCGTGATGCAAATCGCTATGACATATTCCAGAATAAAGAATCTCAATCAATACATCATTATCACCTACGGGATGTCTGTCAAAATCAAAAGGTACAAACACTGCATTCTCATCCATTATTGCCATTCCTTTACTCGGAACACGATCTCCATGTGAATGATTATGCTGGGCAGATAAAGTGACCGAAAATAAAATAGTGAATAGTAATGTGAAAATAAATTTCTGCTTCATAAATATTTATTTTAAGCTAAGTTTGTAAATCGAAATTAAGAGTTGGGCTTGTTTACCCCTAAATTCTCTCGAGCATACTTTTCTGGCGATTCGATAATTTTCGTAATTAAAGTCGCAAGGCTTTTACGTGAAATAACCGAACCTTTCTCTGGTTCGCCTTTTCTTGTAGTTTCATAATCTACTTCATGTGTAGTAGTAAACCATGTCGGACGTAATATCGTATAATCAAGCCCCGAAGCTTCAACCACATCTGCGGCTTTACGATAAGGAACTAAAACCGATTTTATCGGAGTATCATAAATCCCTATCGAGCTTATAAAGATGAGATGTTTACCACCCGTTTCTTTCATCGCTTTGACAATGTTCTTAGCCATATTTTCGAGATCTCCGGCCAGATTAGCATAAACAATATCTTGTCCTTTAGTAGCCTCTTTCAGTTTCTCGAGATCCATAACATCGCCCTCAACAATACGACATTTAGAAAGATCTTTATTCACCAGCTTCTTAGCATTGCGAAGGTATAGAGTCAAATTAAGATCTTTGTTATCTAATAACAAGTCTATTACGATTTGAGCAATACCACCACCCGCTCCTATTATCAATACGTTAGTCATTCTTCTGATTTATTTTTTCAAAGAAGCCATATCGATAACAAAACGGTATCTCACATCGCTCTTTAGCATTCTTTCATAAGCAGTATTGATATCCTGCATTTTAATAATTTCTATTTCGGATACAATATTATGCTTTCCACAGAAATCGAGCATCTCTTGAGTTTCGGCAATACCTCCGATAACAGAACCCGCAACCGATTTACGTCCCATAATCATAGGCACAGAATTTAACATCGGATTAAGATCTCCTAAATATCCCACGAGTACATGCGTTCCGTTGATGTTTAGTGTTGAGATATAAGGATTAATGTCATGGATATATGGAACAGTGTCGATAATTAAATCGAATTTACCCTTTACCGATTTCATTTGCTCTGCATCTGTAGAAATTACTACTGTATCTGCTCCAAGTTCTTTTGCATCCTGAGTTTTTTCGGGTGTTCTTGAGAATAAAGTAACTTCTGCTCCTAAGCCTTTAGCCAACTTAATTGCCATATGACCTAAACCTCCTAAACCTACAACTGCTACTTTACTATCTCTTCCTACATTCCAATGTCTAAGTGGAGACCATGTAGTGATTCCGGCACACAATAAGGGGGCAACAGCTGCTAAATTAAGATTAGCAGGAACTTTCAATACGAAATGCTCATCTACTACTACTTTCTCTGAATATCCTCCGTAAGTCTGTAAATGTAGATGTTTGTCAGGGCTGTTATATGTTCCTGTAAAACCGTTCAAACAATATTGCTCTAAATCATGCTGACAGCTATCACACTCTCTACATGAATCGACCAAACAACCCACAGCTGCTAAATCACCAACTTTTAGCTTGGTAACTCCACTCCCTACTTTGGTTACTTTTCCTACAATTTCGTGTCCCGGAACTACAGGGTAAACACTTCCTCCCCAATCGTTACGAGCTGTATGTAAATCGGAATGGCAAACACCACAATACAGAATCTCTATTTCTATATCTTTTGGTGTTACTTCACGACGTTGAATATGTATTTCTTTTAAAGGTGCATCACTGGCTACTGTACCAAATGCTTTTGTGTTCTTTGCGTCCATAATTCTAATGTTTTTAAATTTATTCTTTTTCTTGTTTTATAATATCAATAGTAACTTTTACTGAATCCGACATGCTAAAAACTTCTACACCAGCATCAATTCTTGCGATGGGAATAAGACCTCTTGCATAATCTCTATTTTTATAAAATATTGCCAAACCATTCCATGGAGAATAATAAGTTAAATCACCAATGGTAGGTTCGAAACCTAAAGGTGCATCTTTAGTTGACAAGCGTTTCGGAAGGTCGCTTACCTTTTCGGCTTGCACATAGTCGCTCAATGTTAGTGTTAATGGGAGCTGTGAAATAAAATCTCTTGTTGTCGGATTATTGACTAATGTAGCTGTAAGGATTCTTTCACCTATTGTTATCTTGAGTTTCATGTTTTCAAGTAAATTTTGATTATCATTCTCTGTCTCGCATAATACAAAACTGCAACTCATTGAAAATACCAGAAAGGTCAAAAGTATTTTCATCACTTTTAGTATTCTATTTCTCTGATAACCTTAGCAGGAACTCCCCCCACTATTGTATTGGGAGGAACATCTTTGCTAACAACAGCACCTGCTGCAACAATTGCATTCTCTCCGACAGTTACTCCTGGAAGAATTGTAGCTCCAGCACCTATCCATGCATAGCGCTTTATCACAATAGGCTTCGAATAAACATTTTGCCTCAATTGAGGGTTTTCCGAATGATTTTCTGTGATAAGATTAACTCGGGGACCTATCAAGACATTGTCTTCAATTGTTATCCCTCCTCTATCCATAAATCCACATCCAAAATTTACAAATACATTTTTCCCTAAACGGGTGAACTGTCCAAAATCAGTGTAAAAGGGAAGCATCACGGTTGTAGATTCATCAATCTTTTCACCAATAAGTTCACTCAAAACAACACGTGTTTCATCAGGAGTATGATAAGATGAATTGAGTTCTCCGGTAATTTTAAATGCCCTCATTATAGCTGCATATACCTTTGGATAATCAGGATCATCTAGTCTGATTAATTCACCCTCTCTCATTCTTTCAAAAATATCCATACTAAATTAGATTTTCGATATTGTTATTCGGGTATCACTTCATTCAAACAACCTATTGCGTTTAAGGCTCTGGGATACCCTACATAGGGAATCAGTTGTGTAACTACACTCAACAAAGTTTCCTTATCATTTCCCACATTTACATTTCCTAAGATGTGCCCTTTCAATTGAGATTCGCATCCACCCAACGATAAAAGCATCGAAAAGGTTAAAAGCTCTCGCGTTTTAATATCAAGACCATCTCTAGTTACATAATCACCAAAGCAATTAGCCGATAAATATTTTTGGATATGAATTTGATTCTTAGGTGCATTATTATACATGTTGTTAATCCTTTCTTCTCCAAAAATTTCTTTTTGTAATGCCAACCCCTTCTCGTATCGTGTATCGCGTGTAGTGGTCGATTGCCCTTTTAAAGGTAACTCTACACCTCTTTCAGTTAATACTTCATTCGTAGCATGTATAAAATCGAGTACTTTCGAAATACCTACATACGGAACAGACTGGTAAAGAATCTCTTTGGCTTCGATAGGAGTTACCCCCGCATTTAGTGCTCCACCAAGCATCATCTTATATTCACTAAGAGCTTGACTGGCGATTGTGGATGCCAAAATTGCCATAACTCTTGTTTTGGTATCTAAGTTTCCATAACTAAGAATTTCATCAAAGGCAAAATTATCGAATACTTCAATTAATTCAGAATCGGTAACTTTTACCTTCGATACATAATTTGGAAACAACTCTTCATGATTCTTATGTGCAGTCTCTGTAATTACTGATTTCATGTTTTGAGCTTTTAATTGATTATCATAACTAAACAATAAAGTAGCTATAATGGTCATTAATATTACATTTGTCATCTTCATATTTATCACCTTAATGCGTTTACTGCTTTTTAGATATCTAAGGCTTAAAGTCCTGTTCTTTTTTCGAGTTCTTCGGGATAACGATCTCCTTTCAGATTAATTTTAGAACTAGCTTCGTTAACCTTCTTCACATCCTCTAAAGTCAATTCTACATTATCTCCACCCAGGTTCTCTTGTAAACGATGCGGTTTTGTTGTACCAGGAATAGGTACAATCCATGATTTCTGAGCAAGTAACCAAGCTAATGCTATTTGAGCCGGAGTTGCATTTTTCTCATCTGCTATTTGTTTTATAAGATCAACAATAGCTTGATTAGCCTCAAGAGCCTCTTGTGTAAAACGAGGTAGTACGCTGCGAAAATCATTTCCTTCAAATTTTGAATTAACATTAAAACTTCCGGTCAGATACCCTTTTCCTAGCGGGCTGAACGGTACAAAACCGACTTTAAGTTCTTCGAGTGTAGGTAGCAATTCTTCTTCTGGACGTCTCCACCAAAGAGAGTATTCGCTTTGAACAGCTGTAAGTGGCAGAACAGCATGTGCACGGCGAATTGTTTTTACGCCAGCTTCGGACAATCCCCAATGCTTTACTTTACCTTCTACTATTAAGTCTTTTACTGCTCCGGCAACATCTTCAATAGGCACAGAAGGATCTACACGATGTTGATAATACAAGTCTATCACTTCAGTTTTAAGACGCTTTAGCGATCCTTCAACTACTTGTTTAATATGCTCAGGGCGGCTATTTACTCCTGTTTCTTTTCCGTTTTCAATATTAAATCCAAATTTAGTCGCAATCACAACCTTATCACGGATGGGCTCTAGAGCTTCTCCAACCAATTCTTCATTGACGTATGGTCCATAAATTTCAGCTGTATCAAACAAAGTAACACCCTGATCGAATGCTTTGCGGATCAGAGCAATCATTTCATTTTTATCTTTTGCAGGTCCATAGCCATAGCTCATGCCCATACATCCCAATCCGATAGCAGAAACTTCGAGATTAGAACTTCCTAATATTCTTTTTTTCATTGTGTAAATCTTATTTTTTAAATGGTATAGTTCATGTCAGGTCTCAGACCTATTTTTGCTTTGGCAGGTATAAAATACAAAATTTGTTACTCTAGAAAAGCACACTTAATACTTAGATATCATGCTTTAATGTACTAAGCCATTTTACCATTTCGGGATCGCGATGAGAGAAGAAACAGCTTTCCTTTGTGTCTAATACTGCTATTTTATCCATATCTGCCTGATCTAGTTCAAAATCGAAAATTTCAATATTTTCGATGATTCTTTCTTTACGCACCGACTTAGGAATTACTACTACATCTCTTTGTATCAACCAACGCAAAACTATCTGAGCTACTGATTTTTTATATTTTTGAGCAAGCGACACTAACACTTCATTTTCGAACATATTATTTCGCCCCTCAGCAAATGGAGCCCATGACTCGATCTGAACATTATTCTCCTTCATGATCCGAGAGCTTTCTATTTGCTGACAGAAAGGATTTGTTTCCACTTGATTAACAGCGGGAACTATCTTGTTATTCAGAATAAGGTCTACTAAACGATCGGGTTGAAAATTGCTTACACCAATTGCGCGAATTTTGCCTTCTTCATAAAGTTCTTCCATAGCACGCCATGAACCATATATATCTCCGAATGGTTGATGGATAAGATATAGATCCAGATAATCTAATTGTAATCTGGATAAAGACTTTTCGAATGCTTTCTTTGCATTTTCGTATCCCATATCCTGAATCCAAAGCTTTGTAGTAATAAACAATTCGTCTCTTGCAACCCCACTCCTTTTTATAGCATTACCAACTGCTTCCTCATTTAAATAAACAGCAGCTGTATCAATAGAACAGTATCCTGCCTCAATAGCATCATATACGCTTTGTTCACACTCGTTACTATCTTCTATCTGATAAACACCAAATCCTAAGATGGGCATTTCTACTCCATTATTCAATACAACATTTTTCATAATTACTTTTTTAAACTGTTATACTCCTCATCTGTTACAGGGGCTAGCCACACTGCCGGTCCTAGTCCGATTTTTGTACTGATTGCGATATGAGTAAATTCCGAATCGGGAGTTGCTCCATGCCAATGCACCACATTGGGTAGAATTTCAACTACATCACCCTTATTTAGTATTTGTATAGGTTTGCCTTTTTCCTGATAATAACCTGTACCATCAGTACAAAGTAATATCTGTCCTCCAGGATGCGAATGCCAACTATTACGCACTCCCGACTCGAAGGTTACATTACCAATTGTCATATCAAAAGCTTCCTGATTGGTAACTAACATTTGAAGCCATGCAGTTCCACTAAAATTATTATTTTCAAGCTTATCTCCTTTAGGGAAAATCATATCTGCTTTTAAATTATTGGATGTTTCCATATCGTTATTTGTTTTTGTGTTATTGTTGCACGAGGTAAATAGACTAGCAGTAAACGCCATTACTATTATAACGAACTGTTTCATTGTATTGTTGAGTTTAGTTATTAGATATTTTGCCTAAAAAACGAGAGTTGTGTAATAACCTCATTCAAGCCAAAGCTATTGTTTTTGAACATCTTATTAGTTCTTTACTATATAACGAAGCCACACGCCATTCCCTTTTAATTCCTCTACACTTTTAAGTGTAAATTCGGTAGGTATTCTCTCCGGCAAAGAATCCCCTCTTTCAAATAATGTCACCGTATCAGAAGAGCTGTCTGTAACTGGAGCTATAACAATACTCAACTCATCAATTAATCCTTCATTAAAAAAAGAGCCATTTATGTAGCCACCACCGGATAACATAAGAGTCTTAATACCGAAAAGTGCTTTTAATTTCTCCGAAGCCAATGTGCAATCTAAACGATCATTTCCTGCAATAATATATGAGATGTTGAATTTTCGAAGAAATGCACGATAAGCATTTCATACTCCTTCTGTCAATACCTCAACTATATGTGCCACCGGTCTGTCTGCATAATGCAGTGTATTTGATGTCCACCCTATTTTACCCGAAGCATCCACCGAAATGTAATACATATCTGCATCATCTATTGCAACATAATCGCCATCTGGCACCATGGGTGCATTATCATCCAAATCAGGAATGCGGTAAAATGTAAAGTTCTCATCTGTCGTAACACGTCCACATAACCATGCTTGAGGATTATATATTTCGTTTGTGCGCTCGTACTCTTCGTTCACATTACTTGCTGCTTCGGTTTCCAAAAACGGACCAGTAATCTTTCCATCTACAGATGTCATCATATGACAAATAATTTTAGGACGCATAATTCTTCTGTATTAAAATTTCACTATACAAAAGTAAGCCGGAAGCAATGTGAACTGTTTTTCCTTATGGCTCAAATAATTATTCTATAAAGCTCATTTTCTTATTTTGATGGTGAATATCCAAATTGCTTTTTAAAAGCTGTCGAAAAATGTGAGAGGTTTTTGAAGCCTACCTCCAGATACACATCTGAGACTTTCTTCTGTTCATTATTTAATTTATCCTGAGCAGCTTTAAGCCTTTTTTCCATCAACCATTTTTGAGGTGGTAAAGTGCTTACTTTTTTAAAATCTCTCTTAAATGAAGCCAGACTTCGACCTGTAAAATGAGCGATTTCTTCAATACTAAGGTCATACATATAGTTCTTATCCATAAAATCGAGTATATCTATTTTCCAAGGTTCGGTAAAATCAAAAAGGCAAGGGTAAAATTTATTCTCTATTTGTAGAAGAGAAAATACACCTTCCTGTAATTTGAGTTTCATTAATTCTTCAGCAGGTTTTACTGACGAGTCAAAATACGGTATCATCGATTGGAATAGGCTTGCTATAGCAACCGTTTGAGGAAGCTTTACCACACTAGGCTTACATTTCTCAACTTCTAACGGCAATTGCATTTTATCGATTGTCTGATAAAATTCGCGTAAGAAATTACGATTGAAAATCATAAAAATGCCACTGAATTGTTCCGAACCTTTTGGCTGCTTTGTCATAATTACACGGTTGTCTCTCCTCAGAAAAGCACATTCGCTTTTATGAACTTTAGTCTTCGTTTTCCCTTCCACCAATAGTAGTTCACCCGAATAAACATAGGCTAATGTATGGTTCTTTACCATGTGCCGACATATCTGCTCATCATTAAAATAATAGCTAAAAAACACATCGGAGTAATTAAATGTTATTGATTCGTTAATATTAAATTCCATCGTCGAAAAGATTAAGTATCAAAGTTCAATGCAAATATAAAGACAGAGCCACAGAGAATGTTTTTCCCTGTGGCTCAAAGATAGTTTGCTATATGGCTCACTATTTATTGTGTTGGCGAATACCCAAACTGTTTTTTAAACGCTGATGAAAAGTGTGATAAATTTTTAAAACCTACTTCGAGATATACATCTGACACCTTTTTATTCTCATTCCGAATTTTATAGTGTGCTACTTTCAGTCGTTTCTCCATTAACCACTTTAGGGGAGACAATGTACTTATTTTTTTAAAATCTCTTTTGAAGGAAGCTAAACTTCGCCCTGTAAAATGAGCTATTTCTTCAATTGTAAGATCATACATATAATTTTCCTCCAAAAAATCGAGTATGTCTATTTTCCAAGGTTCGGTAAAATCAAAAAGAATAGGAAAGTACATCTCATCTATATTGAACAAGGAGTATACTCCTTCTTGCAATTTAAGCTTCATCAATTCATCAGCAGGTTTTACTGAGGAGTCGAAATAAGGCGTCATAGATTGAAACAAGCTTGCAATATCAGGTGTTTGGGGTAATTTAACAACACTAGGTAATTCTTTGGTGTTTGTATCCGGAAGGCGTTTCTTATCAAAACTCTGATAAAATTCGCGAAGAAAGTTACGATTGAAAATCATAAAGATGGCTTGGAAATGTTCTTCTCCTTTGGGTTGCTTTGTTAAACTCACCCGATTATCTCTACGTAGAAACACACACTCACCCTCTCGAATTATAGTTTTCTTACTTTTTTGCTCCACTATTAACTCTCCTGAGTAAACATATACAAGCATATGATCTTTTACCATAGGTGTACATTTCCGGTCATTATTGAACAGATAGCTAAAAAAAACATCGGAGTAACTAAAAGTCAGAGATTCATCGCGTTCGAATTCCATAAAGTATCTTTTTTACAAATGTAGTATTTTGTTTATTGGCTCAACAAGATTTAAATAATAAATGTAGAAGCCTTGTATGTGTGAAATAATGCATAGAATCAAGCAATATTTAAAATAATTTTTTAATTACATTATAAATTATACTCTATGGATTTTTTTTCGACAAAATAGGTATAATGACTATTGGTAATATACTACGAATGCTAACAGATATAATAGTCGAAGACGCTTCGAAAAGATATCAACTTTATGGTATGGATTTTAATGCTACATAGTTTCCTATTTTCTTTATTTTATCTGATGGAAATCCACGTACAATAACCAGAGTAGCAGAGGAAATTGGACATTCTCATCCCTCAATAAGTACAATAATACGGGTATGGGTATACAAATGGAATTAACATTAATAATAAAACAATGAAATAACGCGAAATGTAGTAAAAGTTTGTGTTATTTATAAACAGTTCTTAGGTGTTGATTTCACAGTACTTTCCATTGGAAAAGATACAATAGTCACAAAAGTGTTTTATAAAAGCACAGACAATGTTACTCCACATAAGCATCTTAACGAACAAAGCGGTTACGTTATTTCAGGTAAGTATAAATTGATCTCTGGAGAAAAAGAATATTTCTTATCTGAAGGAGATACTTATTCGATTCCAGCGAATACTGAACACTCATTGCAAATTATAAAAGCAGGAGAAGTTGTAGACGTGCTCTCTCCAATTAGACAGGACTATTTATAAAAAGATACGCTAAAGCGAAAGATAAATAAAAGCTAGCAAACTGATTAGGGAATACCAACAACGCAATAAGGCAAAAAAAGCTAGATATCTTTAATAAGATATCTAGCTTTTGCTTTGGCGGTATGGACGGGACTCGAACCCGCGACCCCCTGCGTGACAGGCAGGTATTCTAACCAACTGAACTACCACACCATTTTTGTTTTACTCCATTTCAGAAGTGACATTTCCTCTGAAATGCGATGCAAAGATATGTCCGTTTTTTGTTTTCTCCAAACATTTACAACGTTTTTTTACAAAAAAAATCTTTTCGCAATACAAACATTCATTATTCATTTCATTATCAGACATTATTCAGGAACAACAACCCTCAAGAAAAAATAATATCCCAAAGAATTCTTTGAGATATTATTTATATATGACCTTTTAATCTTTAGTTTTTCAACCACTGATCAAACCAACGGAAGAACTCTCTCTGAAATAAAATTCCATTTTGAGGTTGAGCTATCCAATGACTTTCATCAGGAAATATCAACATACGAGTAGGAATTCCTCTCAACTTAGCTGCATTAAATGCCATCATACCTTGTGAAGCTAGGATGCGGAAATCAAATTCACCATGAGTAATCATGATTGGAGTATCCCATTTTTCAATAAAACGATGAGGTGAGTTAGCATATGAACGTTGAGCAATAGAATTACTTCGATCCCAGAATGATCCTCCTAAATCCCAATTGGCAAACCACATCTCTTCTGTTTCCAAGTATTGAGCCTCCAGATTGAAGATACCTGCATGAGCTAAGAATGCTTTAAAACGCTTATTATGATTACCTGCTAACCAATATGCAGAGAACCCACCATAACTGGCACCAGTACATCCTAAATGATCTTTATCAACAAATGGCTCTTTAGCCAGCTCATCTATTGCTGAAAGGTAATCTTTCATGTTCTGACCACCATAATCTCCACTAATCTGCTCGTTCCACTCTTTGCCAAAGCTAGGAAGACCACGACGATTAGGCGCAACTATAATATAACCATTAGCAGCCATCATTTGCAAATTCCAACGATATGACCAGAACTGACTTACTGTACTTTGAGGACCTCCTTGACAATAAAGCAATGTTGGATATTTTTTATTTGCATCAAAATTTGGTGGATATACTACCCATGTCAACATTTTCTTACCATCGGTAGTAGCAATCCATCTCTCCTCTACTTTACCCATTGTTATTTGGTCAAGTATTTCTTTATTCTCATGTGTTATTTGAGCAGCCTCTCCTGTTGAAGTATTCACCGAATAAATTTCATTTGGCTGAGACATAGAATGACGAAGAGCAATCAATTTATCACCTGCAATTGCGAAGGATTCGTAATCATGTACACCTTTAGTCAAAGCTTTTATCTCTTTTGTATGGATATAAGCTTGAAATATTTGAGTCTTAGCCTCAACGCATGACACAATATACATACTTTGATTATCCTTGCTCCAAACTGCAAAATCGGTATTATAATCAAAATCTTCAGTTACATATATTTTTTCGCCCGACGACAAATCCATTACAAACAATCTGTTCTTGTCCGATTCGTAACCGTCACGCTCCATACTTTGCCAAGCAACATACTTACCATCAGATGAAAACGTTGGGTTAATATCGTATCCCATCATCCCTTCGGTAATATTACGAGTCTCTTTAGTGTCGAGATTATAGAAATAAATATCCGAATTTGTTGATAAAGCATATTCCAGCCCTTTTTTCTTACGGCAAGTATAAGCTACCGTTTTACTATCGGGACTCCAAGCAAGCTGTTCTATACCGCCCGAAGGAAGCATTGGCGATTCATAAGGTTCACCCTCTAAAAGATCAAGATCGTTTACTAATTTTTCACCATCGAAGTCTGCAATAAAAGGATGCGGAACTTCTTCCACCCAAGCATCCCAATGCTTATACATCAAATCGTCAATGATACGCCCCGAAGCTTTAGGCAAATCAGGGTATTTATCAACCGCACGCTCTCCGTATTTTACATTTTTGATATAAAGCACCTTTTGCCCATTAGGAGAATAAGCAAAACCATTAACACCTCCATTTACATCACTAATCTGAATACGATCTGTTCCATCAGCATTCATTTCCCATATTTGAGATGACCCGCCTTCGCTACTCAAAAATGCAATTTTAGAACCATTCTTTACCCAAACCGCATTATTCTCGCTCTTTGGTGTTTTAGTAATCTGCTTATTATCTGTTCCATCCACATTCATGGTAAACAGTTCACGGTTAGTTTTATTCTGCTCAACGCTCACATACGTAACACCGTACAACACTTTGGCATTATCAGGAGAGACCTGCACATCACTCACACGCCCAAAGCTATACAGAGCTTCTGGAGTCATTACGCCATCTGTAATTTTTATTGCAGATTTTCCGATCAAAGGAGCTTCGTTAGCATCTTCGGCTTTCTCTTTTCCAGAGCCACAAGCTAACATTCCGGCACTCAAAGCAATCGCCATAATAGATTTGTATTTCATTCGTTATATAGATTGATAATTTATTTCCAAATTTCGCCCTCAAAGTTATTCATTTTTACAATACTGTAAAAGCCTGACTTTGTTTAAGTTTTCTGCTTCCATTAATAATCTTTACATCATTAAAAGTCTTTTCGAAATGTCTACCCAAGTTTTTATCAGATTTTCCTATCTTTGAATAAAATACATCTTAGATGTTTAAGCCACATACATTTTATTGTAAGGCAACTCTATTTAGTATAATTCACTATAATAAAACAAGATAACAATAGAAATCTCACTTTATCTAAGTATCATGAACAAGCATATCTTATTTATACTCTTTGCAATAATCTCGTTGAGTACCTATGCACAAGTTGACTCTAAATACCTTAAAGGAGCAGTACCTGAGGTGGACGGAAAAGTAATATTCTCCAGAGCCATAAAAGTAAATAATAGTATATCGGACGAAAAAATATTTGATCTGATGAATAAATGGGCACAGGATAATTATTCTTCATCAGCCAATTCAACACAACGAATATTATTATCAAACCCTGCGGATAAAACGATTGCTTGCAGAGGCGAAAAGGATATTATATTCAGTAAATCGGCTCTTTCACTTGATAAAACCGTAATAACATATCAACTTATTCTTAAGATTGAATCGGGCGAATGTCAGGCAACCGTAAAAAATATAAAATACGATTATTACGACAAAGGCAATAAAGATTATTATACTGCGGAAGAATTGATTAGTGACAAAGTGGCTCTTAATGGTCAGAAACTAAACAGATATTACGATAAATTCAGAACTCACACAGTAGATAGTATAAACGGAATATTTAATTCTATTGATGTGTATTTAAATGGAGTAAAAAGACGAGAGGGAGCTGCAGAAACTGAAGTTCAGAAAACAGTACCGATGACTGCTTTAACAGAGCCCACACAATCTCAATCTATACCGATGATTCCATTGGTAGCTAGCTCTCCTGCAGGCGAATCGGCACCGGCAACCAATACAACATCGGGAGCTACACTTGCTGGATTTAGACAAATTTCGGCTGATAAAATCCCCGGAAATATAATTAAACTACTGAACAATGCTACTCTGATAACTTCGGGATCGGGCGATGATGTAAATGTAATGGCTGCTTCGTGGGGTGGATTGGGTGTTTTCTGGGAAAAACCTGTGTCATTCTGCTTCTTGAATCCTCAACGTTATTCTATCTCAACGATGGATAAAGGGGAGACCTACACTATATCTTTCTACACTGAAGCCTATAATGATGCTATTCAATACTGTGGATCGACAAGCGGACGTAACGAGGATAAGATAAAAGGTTCGGGATTAACTCCAATCAAAACACCTTCGGGAGCAACAGCATTTGCCGAGGCGTGGATGATATTCGAGTGCAAAAAAATGATTGCACAACCTTTATCACAAGATGCAATAGCAGACACAACTTCAGATGCTGCTAAGAAGTGGAATGGAAAAGCATTACACAAAATGTATATGGGAGAAATACTTAACGTTTGGATTAAATAAAAAGTAAAAATATAAATCAGAACGGGAGAAATTCAATAAGTTGAATTTCTCCCGTTCTGATTTTAGAGTACATAACTATTTAAACAATGCCTAAATAATCATAGATTCTCAGATTCCGTTATCTCTTTAAACTTAGGAGCATAATTTAAACCCCATTTATTAATATCATTCAGAATAGGCAATATCTTTTTACCATCCTCAGTAAGCGAGTACTCTACTCTTGGTGGTATTTCAGGGTAAGTAGTTCGATCTATTATTTTATAAAACTCCAACTGCTTCAATTGTTGATGTAATACTCGCTTGGTAATACCCGTTACAGCCTCAACCAAATCTTTAGGTCGTGTTACCCCCTTATCAATCTCCATAAGTATGCAAAATTTCCACTTCGAGAAAATAACTTCCGTAGCAATAGTGATTCCGCACTCAAAATCTAAAGGTATTTTTCGTTCATACATACACCGTCTGTTGAATTTCTTAGAATATAATTTAGATACAAAGTTAGTGACAAAATTATCACTTAGAGATAAAAAAATCCCTTATTGTGATTCATACTCAGTGATACTAACTTTGTATTTCAATAAACGTAAAAGAAAAAAACAGATGGAGAAACTTATCATTGTCAGTCATCCGAATATCCAAGATTCAGTAATAAATAAACGTTGGGTAAAAGAATTGGAGAAACATCCCGAACAGTTTACTGTACACAATATATACAACACCTACCCCGATGGCAAAATAGATATTGAGAGAGAGCAAAGACTAATTGAAGCACACGAGACTCTGATTCTTCAGTATCCTTTATATTGGTTCAACTGCCCTCCCCTTTTAAAACAATGGTTAGATGATGTTTTCACTTATGGATGGGCTTATGGTTCTACTGGAGATAAGATGAAAGACAAAAAAATAGCATTAGCTATATCTGCAGGAATTGAAGAAGTAGATTTTCAAGAAAATGGAACATGGAAAGTTACAATAGAACAACTGATCTTACCTTTTAAAACAACAGCACTTTATACTAAGTCTGACTTTAGAGGACATTTCGTTTTATACAATTCACATGATGCACTTCACACTGAAACTTTAGAAAAAAGTGCAGAAGACTATATTCAGTTTGCCCTGAATCTATAACTAATCAATGAAGCCAAAACAACAAAAGAAAGATATTAGCTAAAACCTTCAACTAGAAAAGGCACAATAGGCAGATTCATCTAAGCTACTCATTGTGTCTTTTATTATTATTTTTAACCCAAGTTACAGTCTTTGCTGAATTGCAGCACCTATCTGCTCCAACTCTTCTTTTGTAACTTCTTTACGGAATAGCTTTACTCTATAACCTGCACGAGAAATAGACAATTCTTCCATATTCCCGTCTGAACTAATAGAAAATCCCCTATTATCAGGATATATCTGCATAACTTCCCATCCTAAAGCTTCCATATAATTCATTGCATCGATAAACTCGCGAAACTTCACCAATTTACCTTTCGCATTTCTAAGGCGAGGTTCTTTTTCCAGCCAATAGTTCTCTGACAAACCCAAGACTAATTCCGCGTCATGCAAATACACCATACAATATGTATAATACTTTTTCTCTACCGATTGATTCTCTTGAGAAAAAGAACTTGTTGTATATAGTATAATGGAAATTAAACACAGTATAATCTTCTTCATAGTATTTTATTTTGAATCTAAAAATAGAAAAACATTACCACAAAAACAAAGGAGCTACTAATTAAAGCAACTCCTTTATCACTATATAAACTTTGATTAAAAAAGAAAATATAACATTAAATTCTAAGAACTTAATATTACTTTATCATATTTAGAAATTGAGCGGAACAAGCAACTTTATGCCAAAATTACGCCCCATATTAAAAACTCCTTCTCTACCTGTTACTTGATTTACATCGGTATATTTCAAACGGCTCAAGTGATTTTGATAAGCCTTATTCGTTAAATTATTCGCCATAAAATAAAGCGAAGCCCATGTACGTCCTTTATGTACAAAATCCGTTCCAAAAGAAGCATTCAATAATGTATAGGCAGGTGTCACTGTTTCAGTATCAAAAGCCGAAAATATTCGATCTTGTTTCAAATTACTCTCTATACCTACCGAAACGTAAGTATTATTCAAGTTTTTTCCATGACGAATCAAATCGAAGCGTAAGTCTGAAATTAACTTAGGAGCTGGCGTAAATGGTAAGTTTTTAGTAGAATCGGGCTGATTCAACTGTACCGAATTTACATACGAGAATGAGTTTTGAAAATGTAATCTTTCAATAGGATGTATATCAATACTTATTTCGCCTCCAAGAATACGTGCATTTCCCGATACGAATTGAAATGTTTTATAACCATCGGTCAATAAATCATGCCCATCCTCATCTAATAATTTATGAGAGAAGATATAATTATTGATACGATTGGCAAACAAAGAAACTTCCCCCGAAATGATAGGTGATGAGTAACCAAAACCTAAATCTGCCTGCCAGCTATTTTCAGCTTTAAGATTAGGGTTTCCTATTTCGTAACGAACAGCACCTCCATGCGCTCCATTAGAAGCTAGTTCACTAATATTGGGAGCACGGAAACCATGCGATAAATTTAATTTTGTATACCAACCATCCGATAGCTGATAGGTAAAACCTAAACTTCCACTAAGCCCTTGAAAATTTCGGGTATATGCCGGAAATATTTCTGCATCATGGTCGTGGTCGTGATCATCACCGTCCTCATGGTCTTCGTGTCCACCACTTCCATGGTCGTGTGTATGAGGTTCAAACTCTTTCACACTCTGATGGCGGCGATCGAAACGCAATCCCCCACTAACATCTAATTTACCAAAGTTCTTAGAAGCAATGGCAAATACCCCCATATCAAACAATTTATATTCTGGCAAAAGCGTTTCATGTCCTCTATTTAATGAGGATTGATACATTCCGTTTACACCAGTCACCAACTTATATCCATTTATCTCAGGTAAGCTATAACGTACATCATAGGTTGCTGTATGTAACTGAAAATACAAAGCATACTCATTGCGATCCATCACATTCTCAAATTCCTGACGTCGATTTTGTTGATACCCAAAGATGGTACGTAAACTCCCATCACCCAATATTATATTACTACTTGATACTGCTTTGTAGTGATACACTTGTTGATAAGGCACAAATGGTCTATACGACCTACCATCTCTATCAGTAGCAATAGCTGTACCCTGTTCTCCATCCACAACTACAGGCTTAAGAAAGCCTCCTGTTTTCTCATCTCTTTCACCCTCAACAATACCAGGTGTAATATTATAGTAATCTAAGGTCAAATGAGAATAACCCCAATTTTTATTAAGACCTATAAGCCCCGAAACAGCCCTTTCTTGAAACCCTGAGTTAAACACATATCCATCGTATTTATTCTTATACGAATGAGCCCATTTGTCGCTATATCTTGCATTCCAAACAATACCTCCTTTATTACCTGCTGTATTGACTGAATAATTAATCAAACCATTATTAGTTTGGTACTCAGTCAAAACATTTGCATTGATTGTTCCGTCGGGTAAGATTGGATCTGATTGAAAATTAATAACCCCTGCCATGGCATCCGATCCGTACATTAAACTTGCAGGACCTTTAAGTATTTCTACCGAATTTACCGATTGAGGATCGATCTCCACACCATGCTCATCTCCCCATTGTTGCCCTTCTTGACGCACTCCGTCATTAACAACCACAACTCTGTTGTATCCTAAACCACGAATAACGGGTTTAGATATCCCCGAACCTGTTGTTATCTGAGAAACTCCCGGTTGACGCGATATAGCATCAATTATATTAGAGGATGACTGTTGAAGCAATTCTTTACGTGCAATGAATGATATAGGAGATGGCGTCCGTTTTATAAGCGAGCTACCCGTTAATGAGGTAACCACTACTTCATTAATTTCGGCACTCGATTCTTTCAAAGCAAAATTCAGATCATTTACAGATCTTAAATCAACTGTCTGAACAAGTGTTTGATGACCTAAATAAGTTACTTGTACAGTAGTTCTAACTAAAGGCAGATTGTCAATTCGATACTGTCCTTTCTCATTAGTAATGGCTCCTTTTTTCAGATCGGGGAGATAAACATTTACTCCCATAAGAGCTTCTCCATCTTTTTCGTCTGTAATAACTCCTTGTAGCGACCTGTTATCGGTAGGCGCATTATTAGCAGATAGTGTTGCCAAAGAGAGTAGGCATATGATGATTGTGTATATTACTTTCATGTTCTTTTTTGATGTTTTGAATTTCAACCCTTTACAGTCTAAAACCTTATTATTTTATAAGTATAAGCGCAACTACCAGTTGCCACCTAGAAACAACACACTAAATAAGTGGCTGTTACTTAAAAACAGGTAGACTTGGATACTACATTTATCGTACGATTATGATTAACGGAATGATATACACCCGAATCGCATAGATTGAATAAATTCAGTCTACAATTCGCACAATAAATAGATTTTGAATAATTTAGCTATTTCTAATGACACTTTAGAGACATAACAATCTATTGTTGTTACTCTTAGCCAAAGTAGAAGCAAGGTCCTAGACCTTGGTATTTATTTTAGAAAAGACCGAGTGCAGGAGGTGCTCTCAGCGAAACATGAAGAATAGGTTGATAAGTCTGAGTTTGGATCTCAGCTTGTATAATTTCAGCAAAGTAAATATCAAAATGTTGTTGTAATTCGGCAAACTGTTGTGGAGTGAATGCCTGAAGCATAAAAAGACAGATATCGCAATCCTGATGAATGGCTGCTGATTTTCCTGCCGAATGACAATGTGTATCGTAATGAGAACCGTGATCTACAAAGAAGAAGTGAACCGGCTTCATCAGTATTACACCGAAAAAGACGATAATAAATAACGAGGCTATTTTTTGCCTATTTGTCATTTGCACTTTCAATTTGTTCTAACGATTAAAGATACCCTAAAGTCTAAGCAGACTTTTTAAACTCGTAACAAAGATATACTATAAATATTAATAGAAGTTTAAAATAAGCGTTAAGTAATATAAAATTAGACGGCTCCCTCTCAATATAAGTAGAAGGTTGCACTTTGAAAGGCATAATAACCAATTGCAACTATCGCTTACCCAAATAATAAAAAGGTTTGAGGTCTTATAAGATAAAGCCATCTTTCATATATATAGTACGATCTGTAATTTTGGCTAGTTCCTCATCGTGAGTTACAATCACAAATGTTTGACCAAACTGATCTCTAAGATCGAAAAAGAGCTTATGTAATTCTATTTTATTTTCGGTATCAAGACTACCCGATGGCTCATCAGCTAATATCACTGCTGGATTATTGATCAAAGCACGAGCTACCGCTACACGCTGCTTTTCTCCTCCCGACAATTCGTTCGGTTTATGTTCAAGCCTCGAAGACAACCCCAATAATTCGAGTAATTCTTTAGCTTTCTTCTTAGCTTCCCATTCCTTAGCTCTACCAATCAAAGCAGGAATCATTACATTTTCAAGAGCCGTAAATTCGGGCAATAATTGATGGAATTGAAAAACGAATCCTATATTACGATTTCTAAAATCTGAAACATTCGTATCATTCAGTCCTGTCACTCTCTGACCATTGATTATAACCGTTCCCGAATCGGGTTTATCCAGAGTTCCCATTATTTGGAGTAGAGTTGTTTTACCCGCACCACTAGCGCCAACAATAGATACAATCTCACTTTGATTGACATGTAGATTGACATCTTTAAGGACTTGCAGTTGTCCGTAACTCTTGGTTATATTCTGTACTTCTATCATAATAACGATAATTCGATCTTAAACTTAATTACAAAACAAAATTAGAAATAAATCGACAGATTGGTTCTCTAATTCTCTAAATCAGTAAAATAATTAAAGCATAGGGCTTATTTAGTATATTAAAGTTTTGTTGTTACTTTTGTGTAAAAATAGGTATCTTATAAAAATAAGAAAGTGAAGGTATTATTAATGATATACTTTTGAGACAGAACAAGCTGTAGCTATTATTCTTTCCAAAGTATAAACAAAAGGTCTACAACCTTTTGTCTTTAATATACCGCTCACACGATAGCGACTCACTACATACATGAAAAAAATATTTACTCTCGTCTTACTCTCGTTGGTTTGCATATTCACTCATGCCCAAAATTATCATAAAGATGATAAAGCAGGATTGATGCAGATACTCAGACAAGAATCGATGAACCGAGACAGTTTAAATCTGGAACAATTGGGTCTCAGTGAGAGCGATACCACAAATTGGGAAACATCTGACGCATGGATCACTAAATTAAAAGGAATAGAGTGGAACGACAAGCTACCCAAACGAATTACAAGTATAGACTGGACAAGTGTTAATTTATCGGGAAGCTTTGACTTTGGATATTTTCACGAGCTACAATCAGTTATTTGTGCCAATAACCACATCTCTAAAATAGATATTCAGAAAAATAAGCAGCTACTTCACCTGAACATTTCTCAAAATGAAATAGACAGTATATATCTATTGAATAATAAGTTACTCTCGTATCTAAATGTATCGGGGAATGGGTTAACTTCTATTAATCTGAAAAACAACAAACAACTAGAACATCTCAATTGCAGTTATAATGGACTAAAAGATATCGACTTATCTAAAAACTCAGCACTTAAGTCGTTAGATATTTATTGGAACCAACTCACCACCTTAGACTTATCGGGCAATAAGCAATTAGTAGATTTGAGTTGCTATGCAAACTATCTCGTTTCTATTAATCTCTCGAAAAACACTTTACTTGAGAACCTAGACTGTACCGAAAATAAGTTGCAAAGTCTGGATCTACGATCAAATATAAAACTCTTTCATCTGGCTTGCGACAAAAATCAACTCGAAGATATAACTTTTGGTGAAACTTCTGTTTTATCTATATTCTCTTGCTCGGACAATAAACTTCGTAACCTCAATTTAATTACTCTGCATGATCTCAATATTTTTGACTGTTCGAAAAACTCTATCATGGTTTTCGATTTTTCTAAAAATCCAAACCTCCAATTATTGAAAATATCGGACAACCCCATTGCAAAACTAGACATTGATCAAAACAGCATGTTGATGGAATTATATTGCTCAAGTAATGGATTGGCAGATATTGATATAAAAAACAATCTAGAGTTGCTTACTTTAGACTGTTCGTCAAATGCGCTTACACAACTTGACATTTCCGCTAATAAATATCTCTCAAAACTAGATTGTATATCTAACAAACTAACCTCGCTAGATCTACAAAACAATCAAGATATTATTTCTTTAAACTGCGATTCTAACAGTATAAAGAATCTGGATATAACTCCCCTTATCAAATTAGAAAAGCTTAGTTGTTCAGTAAACAAGCTTAGTAAACTTGACACTTCAAAGAACAAGAAACTAACAGATTTATTCTGTGCGGATAATCAATTAAAAGATTTGAACTTAGAATACAATACACTCTTAAAAACTTTAAATTGCTCTATAAATACCATCGATTCGCTCAACATTACTAAATGTGAACACTTAAGCATTTTATATTGTGACGACAACGAGCTTAGCAATCTCAACATAAGTAACAATCATAGACTAACGGAACTTACTTGCTCGGCAAATAAATTGACAGAAATAGATTTCAGTAATAATCAAGTATTGAGTAAGCTTGACTGCTCTAACAATTCGCTAGATAATCTGGAGTTGCCTCGCAACCTTCCTCTACTCTATTTAGATTGTTCGAGCAATAATATAACCAATTTAGATATCGACAAAAGCTTCTTCTTTAAAATGAATTGTTCGCACAACTCCTTAAGCTTTTCCTCAATCAATTTATCGGACTATACTTTCATCAGAAATTATACTTATTCTCCACAAACTATTATAGATGGAGGCATAGCTCAATGTGGTGATACCATAGATCTCAGTTCTGAGTTTATGAAAAATGGAAAAGAAACCCGATACCGTTGGTTCGAAAGTGGGGATGAAATAGTATTTGATGGATCGGGAGGCAAATATATAGTCCCCGAATCGTTTGCAGGAGTAGATCTCGTATGCAGAATGACCAATGATGCTTTTCCTAAACTTTTACTTCGTTATAAGTTTTCTATAGAGCCCATAGAAAAAAAGGAAGAATAGCTTATATTTTTTCTACCTTTGCTACATATAAATACTATATGGTATTTACACCAATTATCTAAAGACAATCAGATATATATAGTCTTTAGCGATACAAGAAACAGGTCTTCGACCTTAAAAATAGAAATAACAAAATAATGGCTATATCCTATCTTCAGGTAGATCAGCTCACCAAAAGCTTTGGTGATTTAATATTATTCAGCAATATGTCATTTGGCATTGCCGAAGGGCAACGCATTGGCTTACTTGCCAAAAACGGTACAGGAAAAACAACCCTACTCAATATATTAACAGGTAAAGAGTCATACGATTCAGGTTCTGTGGTATTTCGTCGTGACTTGAGAGTTGCCTATTTAGAACAAGATCCTCAATATCCGGGCGATATAACAGTTCTTGATGCTTGTTTCCTATCAGGAACCGATGTAACCGATGTAATTGCAGAATACGAAAAGGCAATGGAATTGGGAGATCACTCGAATCTGGATGACATACTTCAACGTATGGATATGCTGAAAGCTTGGGATTATGAGCAAAGAGCCAAACAAATTCTATCGCAATTAAAGATTCGAAATTTCGATCAAAAAATATCCGAATTATCTGGGGGACAATTAAAACGTGTTGCATTAGCAAACGTATTGATTACCGAACCCGAACTTATTATTCTGGATGAGCCTACCAATCACCTTGACTTAGATATGACCGAATGGTTGGAGGAATACCTTCAACGCTCACGATTAAGTTTATTGATGGTAACGCACGACCGTTATTTCTTAGACAGAGTTTGTTCGGAAATCATTGAGATCGATCAAAAACAATTGTTTCAGTACAAGGGTAATTACTCTTACTACTTAGAAAAAAGACAAGAGAGAGTAAGCGGTCAAAATGCAGAAATTGACAGAGCTAATAATCTTCTTCGTAAAGAACTGGAATGGATGCGTAAGCAACCCAGAGCAAGGGGTACAAAAGCAAAATCACGTATAGATGCCTATTATGATCTGGAGAAGAAGGCAGAAAAGGAACGTGATTTGGGTAATGTACAACTACAAATGAAGGGCTCGTATATTGGTAATAAAATATTCGAAGCAAAGCATATATATAAATCATTTGGAGATTTAAAGATTCTTGAAGATTTCAATTACGTATTTGCCCGATACGAAAAAATGGGTATCGTGGGAAATAACGGGACAGGAAAATCAACTTTCATCAAAATGTTGATTGGAGATGCCCTACCCGACAAAGGCGAATTTGATGTGGGCGAAACAGTAAACTTCGGCTATTATAGTCAAGATGGTTTACAGTTTGATGATCAGATGAAAGTATTAGATGTAGTTCAGAACATAGCCGAAGTGATTGACTTGGGTAATGGTAATCGTCTTACTGCATCGCAATTTCTGCAACACTTTTTGTTTCCACCCGAAAAACAACACAACTTCGTATATAAACTATCAGGAGGTGAAAAACGCCGTTTGTATTTATGTACAGTATTGATTAAAAATCCAAACTTCCTCGTTCTCGATGAGCCTACGAACGATTTGGATATTATGACTTTAAATATTCTCGAAGAATATCTTCAAAGTTTCAAAGGATGTGTTATTGTAGTATCGCACGACCGTTACTTTATAGATAAGGTTGTAGATCATCTATTGGCATTCTCGGGTAACGCTCAGATAAAAGATTTCCCAGGTAACTACACGCTATATCGCGAGTGGAAAGAGGTACAGGAATTAATAGCAAAAGAAGCTGCCCAAACTGAAAAAGCAAAAGAAATTAAAGAGGAAAAACCTAAAGTTGAAGCTCCCAGAAAGGAAGAAAAGAAAAAGGTATCTTACAAAGACAAACGTGAGTTTGAAGAATTGGATGCTCTGATTCCCAAATTAGAAGCTGAAAAAGTAAAATTAGAGAACGAATTATCTGACAGCAATTTATCACCAGAAGCTCTTTTATCAAAATCAAATCGTATAAGCGAATTGATTACTGAAATAGAAGAAAAGACTTTTCGCTGGATAGAACTTAGTGAATTGATATAAAGTATAGAAGCAAATTCAAATCGTTGATAAACATACATTATTTTATTTAAATTTAGGGGCGTATTATATACGTCCCTATTTGTATAATATGATTATCTGTTAAACCATAAGAACCTAATCAATACAAGATCTTAGATCATTTAAATTAACCTATTATGAAAACAGCATTAACCTCGAGCCGTATAGGCATTCTATTTACATTTATTCTTATAGCGGGAAGTCTATTCGCTCAGCAGTCGGAGCAACGAGTAAAGAGTATTCCTTATAAGTTAGAGGTTTATAACAATCCGATTAGCTATGTAATAAATGATTCTGAGATTAAAATTACATCGGGAGAGAAGACAAATCTCTTCAATAATCCAAACGGAAAATCAAATATTCATAATGCACCGATGTTGTTGTTTAAGCCTGACACTGATTTTACATTAAGTGCAAAAGTGACAGGTGATCTGAAATTTATATATGACGTTGCAGCATTGGTTATATATCAAGATGAATACACTTGGGCGAAATTTTGTTATGAGAATTCGGTACTTAAAGAACCCACAATTGTATCGGTAGTTACAAGATCATTATCTGACGATTGTAATTCAGAAAAGGCTAGATCGTTTGCCTACCTTTCAATTGTGAAAAAGGACAATGAATTTTCATTCTTTTATTCCGAAGATAACAAGAGCTGGAAAATGATCCGAAACTTTCATCTTGATACAACAGCAGACCTTAAAGTTGGTTTTGCGGCACATGGATCACGAGGTACTGGTTTTACAGGAATTTTCTCTGAAATAAAATATCAAAATAAAGCTCTTAGCGATATGCGTGACATCAATTAAGAAGAATCTCTCTATAAATAAAAAAGAGTTATCCATAAAGGGTAACTCTTTTTTATTTATTTCGGAATTGATTGTTTGATTAGAAATCTAGAAACTCAACTTCTCCCGATTCAATATGATAAATTGCTCCTACAATATTAATTTCACCGTTAAGGTATGCCTTTTTTAAATGTGGATCAGAGTTACGTAGTTGCTTTACACCGTGCACCACATTAGCGACTACAGCTAAATTAAAATTCTTTCCGGCAGTTCTAAGCACCTCTTGCTCCTCTTCTTCACTTTTCAATTTCTCGATAATCTTAGATACATGATCTTCTCTTTCCGATGCATCCACCCGCATCCACATTATCCACATGATCTAATAATGCTTTAATCGCTCCACATCCCTGATGTCCCATAACAACAACTAGAGGGGTATGCAAATGGTCTATTGCATATTCTATACTACCTATTTCAAAATCAGCCATTACATTACCCGCTGTACGTATAGAGAATACATCTCCTAAACCTTGGTCGAATACAATTTCGGGTGGAACACGCGAATCAGAACAGCCTACAATAACACATTTTGGATTTTGACCCTTGGCTAAATCTTTTATTCTCTCCGGATCTTGGCGTTCATGCGTAGATGCTCCCGAAAGAAATCGCTTATTACCCTCTTTTAAAATCTGTAGAGATTCGATTGCTTTAGATGAAGGCTTTTCTACAATCATTTCAACTTTACGATCAGGATGAAAAGCTGAATTCTGAGAAACGGCTATACTACTGCACACAAGCATAGCTAGCATCATCCCCATAGAGGAATAGAATGAGATAGATTTCATAGAAATTGAATATTAAATGATAGTTACCTAAATTAAGCGTAAAAGTAAATAATAGATCTAAACTACAGTTAAAAATCTCTCCCTATTTTTCAAAAAGACACATTTTAATAGAATCCTTGTTCACTCACTATCAGATGAATAAATTCACATTAGCATTCTCAGCTCTATCCAGATAAGCAGCTACTCCTCCAATTGTAGCATGATCCATCAATTCTTCTTGTTTTATACCCATTACATCCATCGACATCGAGCAAGCTATAAACTCTACACCATTATCTATTGCCTGCTGCATAAGACTTTCGAGTGTATCTACTTTTTTCTCTTTCATTATATAGCGCATCATTTTTCCACCTAAGCCTCCCATATTCATTTTAGACAATCCCAATGTCTTACTACTCGAAGGAAGCATCATACCAAACATCTTCCCTAAGAAGTCTTTCTTCACAGCTGGTTTCGAAACTTTCTTAATCACGTTCAATCCCCAGAAAGTAAAAAACATACTTACTTTTTTACCCGATGCCAGTGCTCCATTTGCAATAACGAAAGAAGCCAAAGCTTTATCCAGATCGTCACTAAAAACAATCAAAGTCTTATTGTCCTTTGGTTTAGAAACCATTTCGCAAGACTGAGCCTTTTCTGTTTTCTCAACACAAGCTGTCACTACCCCTCCCAAATTATTTATGCTTATCAAATTTGCACCTACCATTCGACACCATCCACTTAAGTCTTCACCAAATGCTTGATCGGTCACTTTTATTTCTAATCTATCACCATTCTCTATTTGGTCATAATTCTTTTTCAATTGCATTATCGGACCCGGACATTGCAATCCGCAGGCATCTATTGTTATTGTTTTCATTTCTGATTTAATATTATTGTTGACCAATGGCAACGCATCTTTGAAAGCTACATCTGTTGATTGAATGTCAGTTGCAGCCGAATATGTTTTATATCCTCCTGAAAGATTATATACATTAGAATACCCATTCTGTAATAAAATACGTGAGCCTAAATATCCGCGCAATCCTACAGCACAGTAAACTACAATATTTTTATCTTTTGGTATCTCCGATAAACGAGAACGAATATCATCAACGGGAATATTTATAGCACCATCAATATGTGCAAACTGGAATTCTCCACTTGTACGAACATCAATCAATAGTATTTCATTCTTATCAAGTTTACGAACCTCTCTCCAATGAATAATATTTACTTTGTTCTTAAGAATATTATCGGCAACAAATCCAGCCATATTTACGGGATCTTTTGCTGATGAATATGGGGGTGCATAGGCATGTTCTACTTCCATCAGGTCATAAATAGTTCCCCCTTTTTTGATAATCTGAGCAAATAAATCGATTCTCTTATCTACACCATCAAAACCTACGATTTGTGCACCTAATAATTTCCCATCAATAGGTGAGAAATTTATTTTTATGGATAAGGGCAGAGCATTCGGATAATATCCTGCATGCGAATTTCCATGTATAAATGAAGATAAATGAGAGATATTTTCCCTATCCAATAATTTTGAAGAAGCACCCGTTGCAGCAACGGTTATATCAAACACCTTGGCAATAGAAGTACCTATCGTTCCGCTATATTTATAGATATTTCCTTCCAATATATTATCTGCAACAATACGTGCTTGTTTATTGGCTGGTCCTGCTAAAGGAATCAATGAATGTTTGCCTATCACAGGATTAAACACTTCTACAGCATCGCCCAAAGCATAAACATCAGGATCGGAAGTTTGCATATAATCGTTAACCTTTATACCTCCTAACGAACCCAATTCTAAACCGGCGGTTTTAGCCAAATAAACTTCGGGACGTACGCCTATACTAAGTATTACCATATCAGCCGAAACATTTTTCTTGCTTTCGAGTAATACTTTTATTTCATCGTTATCCGATTCAAAACTTTCTACAACTTCACCTAAAAGCAAACCAACATTCTTACTCTTCAAATGTTGATGTACCAAACTAGCCATCGAAAAATCGATAGGAGCCATCACCTGATTTGCTCTTTCTACCACACAGACTTCTACACCTGCATCCTGCAAATTCTCAACCATTTCGAGACCAATAAATCCACCTCCTATCACAACTGCCCTTTTGGGTTTATGCTGGTCTATATATGCTTTTATATTATCCATATCCGGAACATTCCTCAAAGAAAATATCCTCGAATCATCTATTCCGGGCATCGCAGGTTTTATAGGTTCCGCACCAGTAGAAATAATTAACTTATCATAGCTCTCGGTATAACTTTCGTTAGTTGAGCGATTCTGCACAGTAATAGTTTTACTTTGCACATCAATAGCTGTCACTTCCGACTTAATCCGTATATCAATATTAAAGCTATTTACAAATCCCTCTACGGTTTGCACGAATAGTCTGTCTCTATCATTAATTGTTCCTCCAATATAATAGGGCAAACCACAATTAGCATACGACACATATTCTCCTCGCTCAAATAAAATAATTTGAGCATCTTCACTCTCTCTTCGCATTCGTACAGCCGCTGTGGCTCCTCCTGCAACTCCTCCTATAATAAGTACTTTCATCATCTATTAATTTACCATTAAACATATTTGCTATTAGCAACAATATTATTAAATAAAAATGGAAACTATTCCATTAATTTAAAAAAGTGAGAACCCAACTCTTTAAAATCCATATCCTGTTTCAACATTTCTTTAACTTTAGCTTTCCCAGATTCACTGAGTGTAAATATCATTTGACGCTTATCAGTCAAACCCATTTCACGAACTATAAATCCTTTTGTCTCGACCGTATTTATCACTCGAGATACACGAGAATTAGACAACCCTACAAAATCACACAATTCATTAGCTGACTTGGGTTTGCCTTCTTTCAAGCAACAAAGTATCATCCCTTCATTAATAGTAATACCATTCTTCTCTGCAAACTCCTTTTCGAAGTTGTAGAGAGCTTTATATATATCTTTTAATTTACAGATTGATTCCATTAAACATATTTGCTAGTAAGAAATATATACAAATGAAACATTTTTTATTGAGATTACAAAATACAGGTGATATTTTTTAAGAATAAACCAGATTGAAGACTATTTTTCGCTTTTTTCTCCTAAAGGTTCTAACCATTACGTCCAATTTATGAGTGATATAAACTCTTGATTAAGGAATAATAATATAAATACTTCTAGAGCTTGGTCTATTTTAGCTACCTTTGCAACCAATAATAAAAAGCCCGAGACAAACAAACCGGCAATAAAAAAACATCAAAATGAGCAGCAGAAAAGATCTGAAAAAACTAATTAATAACTCAATGGGGTTATTATACAATGACTGTATATTTTACAAAGTATTCACTCATAGCCCAAACGTAGAAAAGGCGAATGAAATTATTCTTCAAATAGCAGATGTACATACCGATTTAATAAATCGTTTAAGCACATCAGAAGGCAAAGAAATTAAAAGCAGAACTAAAGCTTATTACAAAAAAGTAAAAGAAGACTTGAAAACTCAGCTTGATAAATTTGGATTAGAAATTCAAAAATTAGACTGATCCCCGCACATGCAAAAGCTTAGTAGCTTCATCCTAAAAAAAATAGGATGGAAAATTGTCGGTACAACCGATTTACCCTCCAAATGTATAATATGTGTTGCACCACATACCAGTAATTGGGATTTACTTTTAGGCAAATTAATATATTTATCATTAGGTAGAAAATCTTATTTTCTTATAAAGAAAACCTGGTTCTTCTTCCCTATGAATTTATTATTTAATGCAATGGGAGGAATACCGGTTGACAGATCGAAAAAAACATCATTGACAGAACAAATGGCTTCGCAGTTTGCCAGTCGCGATGATTTTCAATTAGCAATTACCCCTGAAGGTACACGTAGTAAAAATACAGAATGGAAACGTGGCTTTTATTATATTGCAACAACAGCAAATGTTCCTATTGTAATTGCAATACTTGACTATAAAGATAAAACAGCATATTTTGATTCTGTTTTCACTCCCACAGGAGATGCCGAAAAAGATATAGCTGCAATACAAGATCGTTATAAGAACGCAAATGGTAAACACCAAGAAAAGTTCTCATCAGGAAATGCAGAATGAAGATACCAATCTAAGAGTAAGTCTTCTCCAAACAGATATTAAATGGGAAGACAAAGAGTACAATCTGACAACTCTTGAAAGATATATTTTAGAACTAACCGGAAAGACAGACCTAATTGTCCTTCCGGAAATGTTTTCTACTGGTTTCTCCATGAACAGTCATACCTTGGCAGAGGGAGTGGACGAAAAGACAATCACAACACTACAAAAATGGTCTACTCAATATAATGTAGCACTATCAGGCAGCTTTATTGCTAGAGATAATGGCGAATATTATAACAGAGGATTTTTTATAACTCCAACCGAAGCTACCTTTTACGACAAAAGACATCTCTTCAGAATGGGAGACGAATCTAAACACTTTTCGGCAGGAGACAAACAATGTATCATTCAGTACAAAGGCTTCAATATTTGCTTGCTGATTTGCTACGATTTGCGCTTTCCAATCTGGGCACGTAATGTAGATAACAAATACGACCTGCTTTTGTATGTAGCTAATTGGCCAGAAGCAAGAATAAAAGTATGGAATACATTGCTAGAAGCACGCGCATTAGAAAATCAATCTTATGTTTGTGGAGTAAATAGAGTAGGTAAAGACGATATAGGTCTTACTTATACAGGACAATCGGCTCTAATTGATTACAAAGGCAATAAAAGGGTATATCTGGATACTGCTACTGAACAGACTGCAACTGTTGAAATCTCAAAAGAAGAGTTAAATTTATTTAGAAATAAATTCCCTGTGTGGAAAGATGCAGATAAATTTACTCTCTATTAATAACACAGTAGAAATAAAAGCATACTGAAACTTTATAGGTCAAATGTCTTTTTAATCTAAGTAAACAAGATCAATAGATGTTTGTTATATAATTAAGTAATACTAAATAGAGTAAACAATGAAGAAATTAGTAAAATTATCATTTGCGTTGGCAATGATACTATCGCTAGGAATTATGGCACAAAGTTGTAAAACAAGTAAACAATCATCTAAAAATGACTATCCAGGTGAAAACACTCCCAATATAACAGGAACTTGGGTTTTGAAGTCATTGAATGGACAGCCAACAGCGAGCATTTTTAAAGGAAAAACTCCAACAATGAATATAGATGTTGTAGAGAAAAGAATATTTGGAAACGGTGGCTGTAACGGCTATACAGGTTCTTTCACTTACGAAAAAGGAATCCTTTCAGCTCCTAATTTAGCATCGACTATGATGATGTGTCCTGATGAAAATCAAGAACATCAATTCCACCAAGTTCTAGGTCAACCAAACAAAGTTTCCATTAGAGATGGAGTACTACTTCAACTAAGCAATAACGGCAAAGTTGTTGCAGAGTTCGAAAAAGGCATAGACACATCTCTTCTTATAGGAGAATGGAAATTAGAAACTATTGCTGACGGTGACGTAGCAACCCTATTTGCAGACAATATTCCTACTATTTCATTTGATCTTGCTGAAAGCAGATTTGGAGGAAATGCAGGATGCAACCGTTATAATGCAACCTACAAAATAGAAGGTACAACAATAACAGTAGGTCCAGTAATGTCAACAAGAATGGCTTGTCCTAATATGGAAGGTGAAGGTAAATTCACACAAATTATCACAGGAACATCTAGTATTGAAGCAGGCTTAAATAAAATTACTTTCTCTAAAGATGGAAAAGTAATCCTTACATTTGTAAAAGACGTAAAATAAAGTACAACACTTTAAATTGTCTTTCAATAAAAGAATAACATAAAAGCAGTGAATAAATTATTCACTGCTTTTATATTTTATATATTACCTTTGTATCAACCAAATATAAAGTCACAAGAATTATATACCTTCATTTTGAAAACAAATATTGTCATAAATCCAGAATATGAATATCTAAAAGAGTTTATTCATAATTTGCCTCTAACTTTTGAAACACAAGGGGATATAATTCAGAAAAGACGTAATATAATAAAGTCAATAAATGTTGATGGTCTTAAACTAAACATTAAACTGTTTAGGAAGCCTATATTTATCAATAGAATAGTCTATTCCTTCTTTCGGAAACCTAAAGCATATAAAGCATATTACAACGCATTAGAGGTTACAAAAAGAGGCTTCCATACCCCAAAGGCTATTGCATACATAGAACTAAAGAAAGCGAGATTACTTTCCCTTTCATATTTTGTAAGTACACAAATAGAAAATGCCAGAGAGATAAGAGAACACTACTTTTCCAAGGCAAACGAAGACAAAGAATTATTAGCAGCTTTTGCACAATATACTGCAGAATTACATAATGCCGGTATTTTACATTTAGATTATTCACCCGGAAATATTTTAATTTCTGAGAATAATAACCAATATCAATTTTCATTGGTAGATATTAACCGAATGCAATTTAAAAACGTAGATATAAACAAAGGATGTGAAAACTTTTGTCGTCTGTTCGAATATGATGAAGCAATTGAATTTATAGCTCCAATATATGCCAAGATTCGTAATCTGGACAGTGATATCTGCCATCAATTGATGCTAAAGTACAAACATCAATTTGAGAAAAAGAAAGAGAGAAAAAAACGTATGAAACTCTTTTTAGGTAAAAAATAAAATAAATTATCCTTTATTCTTTTAAATCCTTATCCCAATCCTCCTTAGTTACCTTAGACTCTATTACTTTAGCAATTGTAATAAATTTATAGTAAGCATATTCAGAAGCCCAGATCAAGCCTGGAATCCCATCTCTAAAGCCTCCCTTGAAAACATAAAACCTGAGGAATCTGAGTAAAGGTTCAAATATAAGAGAAAGTACTCCATAGTTTTTGTGTCGTCTACGCTCAGTCTCAAAATCAGTATATGTATTCATCTTATTGATAGTCTGACGAATCGTCTCATTAGACAAATGAATAAAAGCTAGATCTTTACGCTTCGAAGGAATATCAAATATTTTTCCTCCTTCAATTATAGGTTGAGAGTGTACTGTTGCAGGCCATATTGTATTCTCTTTCTTGAAGAATCGTAATATATAGTCAGGATAGGCACTATGCATAAAGCGTCCCATTTGATAGTTCTTACGAGGTATTCTCAAACCTCCTATATCAGGTCTTCTCTGGATAGTATAATATAGATACTCTCTTAATACAGTAGGAACAAGTTCATCTGCATCAACCATGAAAACCCATTCATGAGAAGCCTGAGAAATAGAATATGTACGAGCTGGATCAGCAAAACCTACATTCTCATGAAACACAACTTTACAATGATGCTTATTTGCTATTTCAAGAGTTCTGTCAGTACTGTACATGTCACAAATCACAATTTCATCAAAGCCTTTTACCGATTCCAAGACCCTGTCTAAGAATTCTTCAGCATTATATGTATGTATTACAACCGAAATCTTCATCTTCAAAAAATGTAAATAATAGCAAATATATTGAATATATCTATCAAACGGATTATAATATGCAGTATATCCTTCAGCTTTTTTTATTTTATATGATCCAATTGTAAAAATATAAAAAATTAGACACTCATTTTTAGAAGTCTAATACTTAAACATAGCTTCTATAATATTATGCTAAATAAAAAGCAGGCTCAACAAATATTAGATTTATATTACACTATATCTTCATAAAAGCACTACTTTTGTTTCCAGAATAGAAACAACTGAAACTGAGACATGCAAATACGTAATATACTGATTATTCGCTTTAGACGAGTGGGTGATGCAACTTTGTCTACGGTACTATGTACCTCCTTAAAGAAGTCATTCCCTAATGCCAAGATACATTACGTCTTAAATGAAAATATTGCAACACTTTTCGAACACCACCCTGATATAGACAAAATAGTTACTTTTAGTGACTATGATATGTCTTCAACCAAACGATACATATCCAAAGTGAAATCAGTTGTAAGCAATGTAGATTATGATATTATAATAGATACTCGGTCAACTATTAGAACTATGCTATTCTCCTTATTTTCACTAAAAACACCATATAGAATAGGACGAAGGAAGGCATATAACAGATTCATACACAATTATAGAGTTGATAATTTCCCTGATGGAACTAGAGATAACGTCCAATTAAACTTAGACTTGCTCAATCCCTTAGAAAAAGACTTCAATATATATACAGATCCTTACTTCAAGCTTTTTGTAACAAAAGAGGAAAAAGAGGCTTTTGCTCATTATATGGAATCAAAAGACATTGATTTATCTAAGCCTATAATATTGTGTGCAATAACTGCACGACTAGAGTTTAAGGCTTGGGAAAAGATCAAAATGAAAGAGATAATAGATCGAATATTAGATAAATACCAAGATGCACAACTAATATTTAATTACGCAGGCTATAAAGAAAAAGAAGTAGCAGAGGAAATACATAAAGCAGGAAGTCATCATCCTCGAGTTTTTATTAATATAGAAGCTGTTAATCTGAGAGAATTATCAGCAATGATATCAAATGTGAATTTTTTCTTTGGAAATGAGGGAGGCCCTCGCCATATAGCCCAGGCTTTCGGTATTCCTTCTTTCGCTATTTTTCCTCCTTGTGTAAAAATGATCGAATGGCTACCTAACCCTTCACCAAGCAACCAAGGAATAGAATTACCTAATATAGACCCAATGTCGGCTTTAGATAAAAACCTTACATTCGAACAGAAGCTTGCTCTTATAGATATAAATTCTGTGTGGAAAGAACTTGATAAAATGCTCGAGAAATATATTTCAAGATAACAGAAAAGAGCTATTCTACTATCAATTCTTCAAAAAGACTTATCCATTTTTTCATAATAATATCTTTATCAAATCGCTTTACATTTTCTCTGGCATTCGAACCCATTTTTTTTCTTAGATTCTCATCTTTCATTAACTTTCTCAATCGAGCAGCAAATTCATCTGAATCGCCATTATTGATAAGGAAACCATCTTCTCCATTAGTTATAATATCTCGTGGACCACATTTGCATGCGTATGATATAACCGGAAGACCACAACTCATAGCTTCTAACAAAACTAAAGGCATACCTTCATATCGGGAAGTTAATAGAAAGATAGAACTTTTTACGAACTCAGTCTCAATTTTTTTTATCGGTTCATTTATGATTACTTGATCCGAAAGATTATACGATTGGATCTCCTGTTCAACTTTTCTCTTTATCTTATTATCTCCTGAGCCATATATTGACAATACCCAGTCAGGGAACTCTAATGCTACTTTTGCCCAAATAGGGATTAACAGATCCATTCCTTTTTGGTAAGTGAACCTACCCACCACAATAATACGCTTAGCCTCAAGGCTTGAATATTCTTTTGTAAGTAGTGTTATTGGATTTGGTATAACTCGAAGATTCTGTATATTTCGCCACGATTCTTTATCTTCTTCTGTCAGAACAACAAAGCGGTCATATTGCTTTACTATACGATTCTTTTTCAAACAATATAAGTCAGCAACCAACCGACCAAAGAATGTATGCTCAATTCGTGCTAATTCAAACTTCCTCCGATATTTAGCAAAATGCATTTCTAATATCTTTTTACTTGAATCTTTAGCCAAATATAAATATCTTGATATTCCAATACCTGTTGATATTGAAATATCAGGCTTTATCTCTTCTAATATTTTCTCCACCTTCTCTACAAAGACCAATTTATTCTTTTCCTTATTAGCTATATCTAAATGATATAGCTCTATTTTAGGATTAAAATAAAAAAAAGGCTCTGAAGGTCCTGCTAGAGATATAATAGAAACATTGTAACCATAATCTACTAAATAATTTGCTTTCAATGCTAAAACCCTTTCAGTTCCAGCAGAATTAGTATAACCATGCACTACATATACTATCTTCATGTTATATATTTTAATGCAAATATAAAGCTATTCATATATTCCCCAATTATATCATTCAAAAAATAGAAAAACTACTCTCCTTATTTATCTTCTGGAATATATGCAAATCTAAGCTTTCGTGCACGATTTATTGTTGAAAAAAAACCTTTATTAGTAAAAATGAGATTTCTATACTTAAGTTGAAATAATAATAACTTAAGTTTTTTCTTCTTTATATTGTCCATGCTCAAAATAGAGTATAATTCATCAAAAAACACTCTATTTTTCAATTTCTGAGTAGAAAGCATCACCTCTGTCCATCTTAACATAGCTTTATAACAATCTTGTTTAATCGAACTCAAATGCCTTGAAACATTACACGTATGAACACGATGCATCGCAGAAGGAGTATTCAAAGAAACTATACTTCCTAAATTAGCAGAGACAAAAGCAATCCACCAATCATAATGGCTACATTTAGGAATCGATAATATATCTCTTTTAATGGAGGATTTAAAAATCATAGTATGACCAGCAACTTCATTAAAGAAAGACAAAGCTCGCGAATCACAACCCGAATATAGTTTTTTGCTTTTAAACTTTCTTCTATGCAAATCAACGCCATTCTCATCAATTAACATTGAGTTGGAATATAGCATTATATTATTTCCTATATATTGACAAGCTTCTTCGATTTTATTAAGCAACCAAATATCATCTTGATCCGAAATAGCAATTAGCTCTCCATTGCATAAACTAATGGCCTTGGAAAAACTACTATTAATCCCTCTATTGATGTCATTTATGAATATAGAGATATTAGAGTATTTAGCCTCATAAACTCTCAAGATATCAACTGTACTATCCGAAGAACAATCATCAACAATAATAATTTCTAAATTAGTATATGACTGATTAATTATGGAGTCTAGCTGCTCTCGTATAAAAGCCTCTCCATTATAGGTACATAATGCTATAGATATCAAAGGTACATGATTAGTCATATCTGAAAATTTGATTAATCTAAGATAATATAAATATCTAATAATATTATATCAACCAGGAAATTAGAGTAAGGTTATTTCTTAAATCACTTAAAATAGTCTCAATACAATCCTACATTATATTTACTTTTGCCCAATTCGGGAACCTTACTGATTTCTTCTTTTGCTAATGCTATCTTTCTATTCGTATTTGATATGTTTAAAAACAAAAAAAAAGACTCTGACTAGTTTGCACTAATCAGAGTCTTTTAAAAAGAGGGCGGCTATCTACTCTCCCACCTAACGGCAGTACCATCGACGTGGTTGGGCTTAACTTCTCTGTTCGGAATGGGAAGAGGTGGATCCCC